>NZ_JAXCLA010000011.1:0-263774 GCF_034043675.1 Roseateles agri
TCTTTCGAACACCTCAAAAAGCCGTTCGATCAAACTAGAAACGCCGGTTAGCCATACCACTGCCAACCAAATCCCTACTCCCTTCACCGCACCCGCCGAGGCGGTTTGTGTGTAGCGAAGCCCTCTATTGTAGCACAGGTTTTTTGGGACGAGCAAGTCCTCAGCAGAAATTACTGCAACTTGCTCTCGGTGCGGTACGCAGCAAAGGCGAATTCGGCGCTGCGTTGGGGATCATCGCTGTCGAGCACATCCGCCAGATAGCTGGACAGGCGGCCCGCATCGGCCCGCAGGATGCGCTGTTTGACGGAGGGGATCTGCGAGGGGTGCATCGAGAAGCTCCGCAGCCCCATCGCCAGCAACAGAAAAGTAAAGGCCGAATCGCCGGCCATTTCGCCGCAGACGCTGACCGACTTGCCCGCCGCCCGCGCGTGAGCGATCGAGCTTGCCAGCAGCTGCAGCACGGCCGGGTGCCACGGATCGTAGAGATGGGCGACAGACTCATCTGCGCGGTCGATCGCCAGCGTGTACTGGATCAGGTCGTTCGTGCCGATCGACACGAAGTCCACGTGACGCAGGAGTAGCGGCAGCATCACCGCGGCAGCCGGGATCTCGATCATGACGCCGAGGTCCACCTTCGTGAACGCATGGCCCGCGTCGGTCAGCTGCTGTTGCACCTTCTTGATCGTCTCGAGGATCTGCCGGATCTCGCTCAGGTGCGCCACCATCGGGATCAGCAGGCGCACTTTGCCGAAGGCGCTGGCGCGGTAGATGGCACGCAGCTGTTGCCGGAACATGCTGGGCTCGGCCAAGCTCCAGCGGATCGCGCGCAGCCCCATCGCCGGATTGAGCACGTGCTCGTGGCGCAGTTCGTGCGCGCTCATGCGGTCGAGCGGCTTGTCGGCACCGACGTCGACGGTACGGATCGTCACCGGCATGCCGCGCATCGCCTCGACCGCGGCCTTATAGGCGACGAACTGCTCCTCTTCGCTCGGCAGTTCGCCATCGCGATTCATGAACAGGAACTCGCTGCGGAACAGCCCGACACCGGTGGCGCCGGCTTCCACGGCCGCCGGCGCGTCGGCCGGCATCTCGATGTTGGCGTGCAGTTCGATGTGCTCGCCGTCCAGCGTCAGCGCCGGCTTGTGACGCAGCCGCGCCAGCTTGGCGCGCTCCAGCTCACTCTGACGCTGGCGGAAGCGGTACTCCTCGAGCACGATCGGTGAGGGATCGACGATCACGGCCCCCGCATCGCCATCGATGATCACCCAGTCATCCTGTCGGATCAGCCGCGAAGCTTCACGCGTGCCGACCACCGCAGGAATATCCATGCTGCGCGCGACGATCGCCGTATGCGAGGTCTTGCCGCCGATGTCCGTGATGAAGCCGTGGAAGATGCTGCGCTTGAACTGCATCATGTCCGCTGGCGCGATGTCGGCCGCCACCAGCAGCAAGGGATCCTCCCCGGCGAAATCACGCTGCACGACGCTGGCGGCATCGACCGGGTTGCGCCCCTGCTCGCGGGCCAAGGCGCCGAGGATGCGTTCAACCACCTGCTCCAGATCGGCCTTGCGCTCGCGCAGATAGTCGTCCTCCATCTCGTCGAACTGTCGGGCCAGCACTTCGAGTTGGGCAGACAAGGCCCATTCCGCGTTGTAGTGCCGCTCGATGATCCACTGCTTCGTCGCGCCCGTGAGCGCGTCGTCATGCAGCAGCATCAGATGGACGTCGAGCAGGGCCGCCAGTTCGTGCGGCGCATCGCTGGGCAGATCGGCCTTCAGCGTTTCCAGCTCCCGCACGACCTCGTCGCGAGCACTCACCGCGCGGGCGATCTCCGCCTCGATCCGGTCCTCGGCGATGAAGTAATGGGCGACGTCAACGCGGCTGGAATTGACGAGCACGGCACGGCCGATGGCCACGCCCCGTGATACCGGAATGCCGAAGACCTGGAAGCTCATGCGCCGACTTTAGCAGCGCGTTCCCGGGCCTTGCGCCCGGGCGGTTTCTTCTTTACTGGCCTTCGCCAAACTTGTCATTCACCAGCGCCGTGATCGCATCCTGCGCGGCTTGCTCATCGGCGCCATCGGTCTCCAGTTCCACCTGCGAGCCGATGCCCGCCGCCAGCATCATCACGCCCATGATGCTCTTCGCATTCACGCGCCGGTTGTTCCGGCTCATGAACACGTCGCACTTGAACGCGCCGGCCAATTTGGTCAGTTTCGCGGATGCACGGGCATGGAGGCCCAGCTTGTTGCTGATGGTGAGCGTGGACTTGATCATGAATGGATGAAGACGACTTACTCGGGTTTCGGGGAAGGAGCGGGAATATCAGCCACGACGACGCCAGCCCGCCCACCTTCGGCGGCCAGACCCACCAGCGCATCCAGCGGCTGGTCGCCGTAGCACAGCGAGCGCCACAGCATTGGCGCATTCAATCCGCTGACGAGGCGCCGCTGCCCTTGCGGATCCAGCAGCAGGCGCGCGCCGTTGTTCGGCGTGGCGCCGAACACGTCGGTCAGGATCAGCCACTCGGCGTGGGCGGACTGCGCCATCAGCGCACGGCCTTCGCGCTCGACATCCTCCGGCGACATCGCGGGCGTCACATCGAGCACGGCCAGTTGGGGCGAACAGTTCGGGAACGTGTGCTCAGCCACCGCCTTCATGGTGGAGGCAAGTGGTGCGTGGGCAATCAACAGCAATCCGGGCATGGCCGCATTATCACGGGCGCCCGGATTCGATGAATTTCAGCGAGCCGAAGAAGCTGTTCCAGGCTGCATCGTTGCCCGCGGCCCGCTGCCCCAGCATCACAGCCTGGTAAACACGCAGGCCATGGCTGAATACGGCCACTCGCGCCTGCTCCTTGGCGCCCGTCAACTGCTGGGTCAGAGCTTGCGAATTCGGCGTCATGCCCGGCACCTGCACCGCCTGTGTCGGCACTGCGATCGACGCGCCCAGCTTCTCAGCCAGCGATCGGCGCATCTGCCCCAGGGCGGGTTCCACCTGGGCCGGCTCCTGCAACTCTGCCCAGGACAGCGCAAAGCTCAGGTCCGCGGCCTTGCACTGGACCAGGCCCATCTGCGGCCGCTTCGCCTGTTCCGGCTTGCACGGAAACATGGCCTGGATTTCCGCGCCTTCGGGGCGCACCTCGCGCCAGTCGAGACTGGGCGAACAGGCGCCGAGGCCCAGAACGGAAACCAGCAGAACGCAGCATCGCTTCATCGTCATGGCGGCATTATCGAAGTCGAAGAGCCCGTCCGCGGGGGCTGCTCCACAATCGCCGCCATGCCGAACGACGATCAACTGCCGCCCTCCACCCCCCTGCCGCCGATGTCTCTCGCCGGCGTCCGCGTGCTCGATCTCTCCCGCGTGCTGGCCGGCCCCTGGTGCACCCAGACGCTGGCCGACCTGGGCGCCGACGTCGTCAAGGTCGAGCGCCCCGGCAACGGCGACGACACGCGCAGTTGGGGGCCGCCCTATCTGAAGGACGACCAGGGTGCCGACACGGCAGAAGCCGCCTACTACCTTGGCGCCAATCGCAACAAGCGCTCGATCGCAATCGACATCGCGAATCCCGCGGGCCAGGACCTGATCCGCCGCTTCGCTCGCGGCGCCGACGTGTTGGTCGAGAACTTCAAGGTCGGCGACCTGGCGCGCTACGGGCTCGACGCCGCGACCTTGATGGCCGAGAACCCCGGTCTCGTCGTCTGCTCCATCACCGGCTTCGGCCAGACCGGGCCCTACCGCGAACGCGCGGGCTACGACTACGCCGTGCAGGGCCTCGGCGGCCTGATGAGCGTCACCGGCGAGCGCGACGACCTGCCCGGCGGCGGCCCGCAGAAGGTCGGCGTCGCCGTGGCGGACCTGTTCACCGGCCTCTATTCGGCGGTCGCCATCCTCGCTGCCCTACGGCATCGCGACGCCACCGGCCAGGGCCAGCGCATCGACATGGCCCTGCTGGACACCCAGATCGCGATGCTCGCTAACTTAGGCGCCAACTACCTCTGCACCGGCCGCGCGCCCGGCCGCATGGGCAATGCGCACCAGAACATCGTGCCCTACCAGACCTTCGAGGCCAGCGACGGGTATCTGATCCTGGCGGTCGGCAACGACGGCCAGTTCGCGAAGTTCTGCGAAATCGCCGGCCGCCCCGATTGGGCGCAGGACCCGCGCTTCGCCCGCAACGCCGACCGCGTCCGCCACCGTGACTTGCTGGTGCCGCAGATCGCCGCCGTGCTGAAGACGCGCCCGCGCCAGGACTGGCTCGGCCAATTCGAGGCGGCGCACGTCCCCTGCGGTGCGATCAACGACCTGGCCGAGGCCTTCGCGGACCCGCAGGTTCAGTCGCGCGACATGACAGTGGCGATGCCTCATCCACTGACCGAGCAGTTGCGCCTAGTCGCCAGCCCGCTGAAGCTGTCCGTGACGCCCGTGGCCTACCGGCGAGCCCCGCCGCTGCTGGGCGAGCACACCCGAGAACTGCTGGCGGAGATCGGCTGCGACGCGCAGCAGATCGACACGCTGCTGCACGAGGGCGTCGTCGGCTGACACCGCCACGCCACGGGCATCGGCCCGGGTGGCGTGAAGAATCACACGCGCCGCCGCTCATCGAGCCGCGCGACGATGATTCCACCCGATCGCGGGATGGACGCTACACGGGCGAGCCGGAACCATGGCTTGCAACCGCGAAATCGCGCCGCAATCAATCCCCAATCCCGCACTTCTTGCAGCTCCTCCTCCCGCAATGTCCACCCCGTCCCCTGCTCCCAGCGCTGCCGCGGCGGCGAACGATGCCGCGCAGGGCTCCGGCCAACTGCAATGGGCGGACATCGTCCAGCAGCTCGGTGCGGAGATCGCCGGGCCGCTGAGCACCGCGCTGGAGCGCATCCACAGCCTGATCAACACCGGCCAGATCGACCGTCAGAGCCTTCGCGCGCTGCGTGAATCCGTCAGCCAGGCGCGCGAGGCCGGCATGGTCGGCCAGCAGCTGGCACGGCTCGCCTCCGGCCGGCTGCGGCTCTCACGTGAACGCTTGCACCTGACGCAACTGCTGCGCGGCGTGCTGGCGCACCGCAGCCGCGAGACGCAAGCCCGTGGCGTCCAGGTGCGCCAGATGCTGAAGCCCGTCGAAGTGATCGCCGACGGCGCGCTGATGTTCTCGCTGCTGAATGCGCTGATGGACTGGGCGCTGGCTGGCACCCATTCGTCGATCGACCTGCGGCTGGACCTGACGCCCTGGCCGGTCAAGGCGCGGCTGGTCTGCCGTTTCGCCAACCGGGCGCTGGACATGGCGGACGATCCGTACGCCGCCGATGCGTCGCAATCCGCCGGGCTGAACTCGCTGGCCTGGCGCCTGGTCGAGCAGACCGCGCTGACGATGGGCGTGCAGCCCGTCCGCGAAGACGAGCACGGCATCACCGTGCTGATCCTGGAGTTCGCCCACCCGGTCAGCGACGAGCCGGGCTTCTCCGATGCGCAACCCGATCTCGATGCGCTCGCGGGCGCGCCGAATACCCTTCCGCTCGAGACGCACCAGCACTCGGGCAATTCGAAGCCTTTGGCCGGCAGCCACCTGCTGATCGTGACCGGCAGCCGCGAGTTGCAGCAGCAGATCCTGGCTGCCGTGGCGCACATGGGGCTGATCATCGACCTCGTCACTTCGGCCGAGGAAGCCGCCACGTTCTGCCAGGATGGCCTGCCGCACGGCATCCTGTTCGACACCGCCCAGCGCGGCCCCGCGCTCGACACGCTGCGCGCCGGGGTGCTGCGCGAGGTGCCGAACTTCAGCTTCGTCGAGGTGCTGGACGGGGATCAGGCCATGCTGCCCTCCAGCGCCAGCGCCGACGGACTTGGGCGAATAGCGCGCAGAGATCTGGCGGAATTGTTGCCCTCGATGCTGCTGTTCGAGATGGCCCGAGGGATTTGAAGCCCGCGAGCAGGATGTGCGCTGCCGGACTAAACTTCCGGCTCATGAAACCGACGCGCCGCCTCCTCGTCCCCATCGCCATCGCCGCCCTGCTCGCCGGCGCGGCCGCCCTAGCCTACGACACGCTGGGCAAGCGCGAGATGGCGCCGCCGGTGAACTACGTGCTGCTGGACGGAGCGAAGGCCGCTTCTTCCCAATGGAAGGGCAAGGTGATGCTGGTGAACTTCTGGGCCACCAGCTGCGAGACCTGCATGCACGAGATGCCGCAGATCATCGCCACCCATGAGAAGTTCAAGGACCGCGGCTTCGACACGCTGGGCGTGGCGATGAGCTACGACCCGCCGGCCTTCGTTGCCAGCTACGCCCAGAGCCGCAAGCTACCCTTCGGCGTAGCGATCGACAACACCGGCGAGATCGCTCGCCAGTTCGGCCGCGTGCAGCTGACGCCGACGACGGTGCTGATCAACAAGCGCGGCGAGATCGTCAAGCGCTACGTCGGCGAGCCCGACTTCGCGGCCCTGCACGGCCTGGTCGAGAAGCTGCTCGCCGAAGGCTGATCGATCAAGCGACTGCTGGCACGCCCGCTGCGTGGGCCTGCTGGTCCGCGTGATAGCTGGAACGAACCATCGCACCGACGGCCGCGTGCGTGAAGCCCATCTTGTAGGCCTCGGCCTCGAACATCTTGAAGGTGTCCGGGTGCACGTAGCGACGCACCGGCAAATGGTGGCCTGACGGCGCCAGGTACTGGCCGATCGTCAGCATGTCGATGCCGTGCTCGCGCATGTCGCGCATCACCTGCAGGATTTCCTCGTCCGTCTCGCCGAGACCGACCATGATGCCGCTCTTCGTCGGCACGCCGGGCACGGCTTCCTTGAAGCGCTTCAGCAGGTTCAGGCTGAACTGGTAGTCGGAGCCCGGGCGGGCTTCCTTGTACAGGCGCGGCGCGGTCTCGAGGTTGTGGTTCATCACATCGGGCGGCGCGGCCTTCAGGATGTCCAGCGCGCGGTCCATGCGGCCGCGGAAGTCCGGCACCAGCACCTCGATCTGCGTCTGCGGGCTCAGCTCGCGGACCTTGCTGATGCATTCGGCGAAGTGGCCGGCGCCGCCGTCGCGCAGGTCGTCGCGATCGACGCTGGTGATGACCACGTACTTCAGCTTCAGCGCGGCGATCGTCTTGGCCAGGTTCAGCGGCTCGTCCACGTCCAGCGGATCCGGTCGGCCGTGGCCGACGTCGCAGAACGGGCAGCGGCGCGTGCACTTGTCGCCCATGATCATGAAGGTCGCCGTGCCCTTGCCGAAGCATTCGCCGATGTTCGGACAGGACGCTTCCTCGCAGACCGTGTGCAGCTTGTGCTCGCGCAGGATCTGCTTGATCTCGTAGAAGCGGGTGGAGGGCGAACCCGCCTTCACGCGGATCCAGTCCGGCTTCTTCAGCGTCTCGGCCGGCACGATCTTGATCGGGATGCGCGCCGTCTTGGCCTGCGATTTCTGCTTGGCGGTCGCGTCGTAGTCGGCCGCGTTCTTTGCTTCGTGCGTGATGTTCTCGGTTGCCATGCAGGCCTCGTTATCAGGCGCTCGTCAGGTGCGCCGCAAGACGCTCCCCGAGGCGCTGGGCCGCTGTGGGCCAGTCCGTAGAAACCCCGAGTGTAGCGAGGTCGACCGTTTCAAGCCCGGCGTAGCCGCAAGGGTTGATGCCGTGAAAGGGCGCCAGGTCCATGGCCACGTTCAGCGCCAGGCCATGGTAGGTGCAATGCCGGCTGACCTTGATGCCCAGCGCCGCCACCTTCCCGAGCCCGCGGAACGGATCGAGCGGATCGGCGGGGCCGGTCAGCGCCGCATGCGAGCCGGGCTCCTGCGGCCGCACGTAGATGCCCGGCGCGCCGGCAACGCGGTGGCCGGTGACGCCATAGCCGTCCAGCGTCTGGATCACGGCCGTTTCCAGGCGGTAGACGTATTCGCGCACGAAGCAGCCCAGGCGCTGCAGGTTCACCAGCGGATAGGCGACGACCTGGCCCGGCCCGTGATAGGTCACCTGGCCGCCGCGGTTCGTCTGTACGACGGGAATGCCGCCAGCGTCCAGCACGTGATCCGCCTTGCCGGCGATGCCTTGCGTGTAGGTGGGCGGATGCTCGCAGAGCCAGAGCTCGTCCGGCGCGTCGGCGCTGCGTTCGGCTGTGAAGGCCTGCATCGCCTGAACGGTGGCCGCGTAGTCCACACGACCCAGAGTTTTCACGATCATGCGCGAAATGTTAGCGTCCGCCTCATGCGATTGCCTTCACTGCTCCTGATCGCCCTGCTCGCCGCAGGCCCGGCCTATTCATCGCCCGACGCGCTCGCCGCCGCCCTGGCGAGCTACGAGGACGGCAACTACGCCGCCGCGGCCAAGGGCTTCCGCGCGCTGGCTGGCAAGCACGTGCCCGTCGGCGAATACAACCTCGCGATGATGCACATCCGCGGCGAGCTGCCGAAGCCGGACTTGCGCGAGGCCCAGCGCCTGCTGAAGCGTGCCGCGGCAAAGGGTTTCGTCAGCGCGGAGTGGGCGCTGGGGCAGTTCTATGAACAGGGCCTGGACGGCAAGCGCGACCTGGCGACCTCGTTCAGCTGGTACCTGCGCGCCGCCGAGCATGGCGACGTGACGGCGCAGGAGGCCGTCGCCACCAACTACTTCATGGGACGCGGTGTCGAGCACGACATGGCGAAGGCCGCGCACTGGTACCGGGAGGCCGCCAAGGGTGGTGACGTCGGTTCGCAGTACATCCTCGCATCGATGTACGAGACCGGCGAAGGCGTCACGCAGGACCTGCGCCTGGCCCGCTACTGGTACGACATCGCGGCGAAGAACGGCGACGATGCCGCGCCCTACAAGGTTCGGGAGCTGGACCAGCTCATCGGAACAAGCTCTTAGCTTAGAGAACGACCTTCACCATCGGGTGGGTCGTCAGCGTGCGGTACAGCTCGTCGAGCTGCTCGCGGCTGGTGGCGGTGACGGTGATCGTCAGGCCCAGGTACTTGCCGCCCTTGCTGGGGCGCTGCTCGATGGTCGAGGCGTCGAAGCCCGGATCGAACATCTGCGCCACGATCGTGATCGCTTCAACGAAGCCATCCGCCTGCTCGCCCATCACCTTGATCGGGAACTTGGATGGGTACTCGATCAGCGATTCTTCGGGCGGGATGTTTTTGTTGATATTCATGTCAGTTGGATCTTCTTGGCGCGCTGATAGGCCTCGTGCAGCCGCGCGTAGACCGGGCCGGGCTTGCCGTGCAGCGCGCCGTGACCCACGGGCTGCTTGTCCAGCGTCGTCACCGGCAGGAGCTCGCGGCCGGCGGAGCTGAGCATGATCTCGTCAGCAGCGAACAGCTCGGCTTCCGAGATCGGCCGCAAGTTGTAGCCGATGCCCACTTCCTCGCACAGCTCGCGCAGCAGCTCGACGCGGATGCCTTCCAGCACCTGCTCGCTCTTCGGCGGCCCGAGTAGCGCGCCTTCCTTGGCGATCCAGACGTTCGAGGACGAAGCCTCGGTGACGAAGCCGTCGCGCAGCATGATCGTCTCGGCGGCGCCCTGGTCGGCGGAGATCTGGCGCGCCAGCACATTGCCCAGCAGCGAGATGCTCTTGATGTCGCCGCGCTCCCAGCGGAAATCGCGCGCGGTGATGCAGGCGACGCCGTGGTGCCGCATCTCGGCCGGTACGCCGGCGAAAGGCGCCGCGTAGGCGAACAAGGTCGGCTCGATGTCCTGCGGCATCACGTGCGCACGCATCGCCACGCCGCGGGTCACCTGCAGGTAGACCAGTTGGTCCTCGGCCTGCACCTGCGCGATCAGGCGCCGTGCGATCTCCAGCCACTGCGCGCGCAGCAGCGGGCACGGGATGCGCAGCTTGGCGAGGCTGCGCTCCAGCCGGTCCATGTGCTCGTCGAAGCGGAACAGCCGGCCGCCGTAGACCGGCAGCACCTCGTAGCAGCCATCGCCGAAGATGAAGCCGCGGTCCATCGCCGACACCTTGGCCTCGGCCAGCGGCTGGTACGCGCCGTTCAGGTACGAGGGCAGATCGGGCAGGACGGCTGCGTTCATCGTCGTCATCGTGCGCGGCTCCTGTGAAGCGTTGTCGATTAGATCACTTGATCCAGAGGCGCAGGGCATCCCACGCGCGGCCGAACAGGCCGGCAAGTTCCACCGGTTCCTGCACCACCAGGGGCACCTCGGCAACCGGCGCGCCCGATGCGGTCGTGACCTTCAGCGTACCGACGCGTTGGCCCTTGGTCAGCGGAGCGACCAGCGGATCGGTGTGCTCCATCTGGGTTTGCAACTTGCCGCCCTCGCCGCGCGGCACCGCCACGTAGACCGGGCCGGCGGGGCCGAGCTTGGCCGTCTTCTCCGCGCCCTTCCAGACGGGCACCGTGCTGACCGCCTTGTCGCCCTCGAACAGGCGTACAGCGTCGAAGGCGGTGTAGCCCCAGTTCAGCAGCTTCTGGCTCTCGCTGGCGCGCGCTTCCTTCGAGGCCGTGCCCATCACCACGCTCAGCAGGCGACGCTTGCCGTTCGGGAAATCGCGCTGGGCGCTGGCGACGAGGCAATAGCCGGCGGCCTCGGTGTAGCCGGTCTTCATGCCGTCGACGCTGGGATCGCGGGTCAGCAGGACGTTGCGGTTGCCTTGCTTGATCTTGTTGAAGGTGAAGTCCTTCTGCGAGTAGTACGGGTAGTACTGCGGGAAGTCCTGGATGATGTGGGTGGCGATGACCGCGACGTCGCGTGCACTGCTCTTGTGGCTGGCGTCGGTGATGCCGGTCACATTGGTGAAATGCGTGTTCTTCAGGCCCCAGGCCTGAGACTGGCGGTTCATCATCTCGACAAACTGCTCGACCGATCCGCCCACCCCCTCGGCCAGCGCCACCGCCGCGTCGCCGCCAGACTGCACGATCAGTCCGCGCAGCAACTGGTCAACCGTCGGGGTCATCGTCATGTCGATGAACATCACCGACTCACCCGACCTGCCGCCCCTCGATTCCTCCCATGCGCGCCGGGAAACGGGCAGCGTCTGCTCCAGGGTCAGGCGCTTCTGCTTCAGCGCGTCGAAGACCACGTAGGCCGTCATCAGCTTGGTCAGCGAGGCGGGATCCTGCGGCGCATCGGCGTCGCGCTCGGCCAGCACCTTGTTGGCGGTGACGTCGAGCAGGATGTAGTTGCGGGCGGCCAGCTCGGGCGGCTGCGGAGCTTGCGCGGAAACGTTCAGGGCGGCCGTGGCAACCACGACCAGGGCGATCAATTGCTTCTTCATTCGGGAGGGGACTGCGGGAAAAAGGGTTAAGCGGGAGTCCAGTTGCGGACGACCAGGTTCTTGAGCAGCGGCAGCTGCCCGTGGAAGAAATGTCCGACGCCAGGCACGACGACGACCGGCAACGACTGCGGCCGCGCCCAGTCCAGCACCGCCTGCAGCGGCACGACGTCGTCGACCTCGCCGTGGATCACCAGCGTGTCCGGCGGCACCGGCGCGGTATCGAAGCGGCTCGCCGCGGGGCCGACCAGCACCATGCGCTCGGCTTTGGCATCGCCGGGAATGCGCAGCGCCGCCTGCGACGCGATGTAGCCGCCGAAAGAGAAGCCGGCCAGCACCAGCGCTTCACCCGGCTCGCGCACCGCCTGCAGCACGGCCAGCGCATCGTCGATCTCGCCGCGGCCTTCGTCCCAGCCGCCCTCGGACTTGCCGATGCCGCGGAAGTTGAAGCGCGCGGTCCGGTAGCCGAGTTGCAGGAAGGCGCGGGCCAGGGTCTGGACGACCTTGTTGTCCATCGTGCCGCCCTGGGTCGGGTTCGGGTGACAGATCAGCGCCAGGCCGCGCGGCGGCGTGCCCTCGGCTGGCTTGTCGAGGGCGCACTCGATCATCCCGGCAGGACCGGCGATCAAGCGCTTTTCGGTTTGTGCGTTCATTTATTTGCCGATGTTCGCGGGCAGGACGAGGCGCTCGACGACCTCGCCGTTCTTCAGGTGGCTCTCGACGATCTCGTCGATGTCGCTGTTGTCGACGAAGCTGTACCAGACCGCATCGGGGTACACCACCGCCACCGGCCCGCCGGCGCAGCGGTCCAGGCAGCCAGCCTTGTTGACGCGCACGCCGCCCGGCCCGGCCAGGCCCAGCTTCTTCACGCGGCTCTTGCAATGGTCGAAGCCAGCCTGCGCGCCATGCTGGGCACAGCTGTTCTCTCCGTTGTCGCGCTGGTTCAGGCAGAAGAAGATGTGGCGCTGGAAATAACTCATGGCTTCATTGTAGGCATGTGGGTAAACCCGAATTTCAGCTTCACAGCTCGCGCCGGCCGACGTAGCCGAGCAGCCAGGCCAGCGCCGCGAAGGGCCAGACCCAGCCGATCCATTGCGCCAGGCCGTACATGCTGACGAAGCGCCCCTGCTCCCAGGCCTGCAGGCTCTGAGTCATATAAGGGTCGGCCGGTGCCTCGCTGACCAGGGCAATCAGAGCGCTCAGGGAAACAAGTCCCAGCGCCGCGCACAGGCGGCGCGGCAACGCACAGAACAGCGCAGCGAGCGTGCCACCGACCGCGAGACCCGGCCAGGTCGCATCGGTCAGCCAGGCCCAGCCGTGCAGCGGACCGAAGTTCAGCACCGTCGACAGCCCCGAGGTCAGCACGCCCAGCAGACCCGCGCCGAGCACCAGCCAGAGCCGCCGCCAGCCCGGCCGCGCCACCGAGAGCGCCAGCAGCGACGGTGCCAGCAGGCCCAGCGCGGTGGCGATGGCCTCCAGGCCCGGTGGCAGCGCGCGGGCCAGGTCCTGCACGGCGTCGTCGTCCCACTGCAGCGCCCAGGGCGTGTCCTGCAGCGCATCGATCGCGAGGCTGCGCAGGTGCGGCAGCCACTGCCCCAGGCCCAAGGGCACCGGCGGCGGGAACAGCAGGCCCAACGGCCACAGCGCCAGCAACGCCAGCGCGCCGGCGCAGTGCGGCTGGAACCAGTACTCGCGCAGGTCCTGCCAGCGCTGCAGGCCGCCGAAGGCGTTCAGCAGCAGCCCCAGCAGCACGCCCAGCACCGCGCCAGCGCTGTTCAGCACAAAGTCTCCCAGCGAGGGGACGCGCCCCGGCAGGAAGTACTGCAGCGTTTCCATCGCGAAGGACAGCAGCGGCCACGGCACCAGTCCCCAGAACAGCGCGCGCCGCATGCCCAGGCCGCTGCGCAGCGCCGCCGCGAAGGCCAGCAGCCCCAGCGGCATGTAGCCGGCCAGGTTGGCCTGCACATCGAAGACCTGGAAGCGCTTGGGCCAGGGCACGCCGACCAGGCCCCAGACGTCCATGCCGGGCGGCCAGGTCCAGGGCCAGAACGGATAGAGGCTGGCGTAGACCGCCAGCGCCAGATAGGCCAGCAACAACCAGGTCGCCGAGCTCCTGCGTCTGGCGGTGTTGCTCATCCGGGCATCAGAAGGGCTTGACGACAACCAGCACCACGACCGCCGCGAATATCAGCACCGCCGCCTCGTTGTAGAAGCGGAACCAGCGCTCGCTGCGCTTGTTGGCCGCCTGCTCGAACTTGCGCAGCAGCGCGCGGCAGCCGTGGTGATAGCCGATGGCGACGATCACCAGCGCCAGCTTGGCATGCATCCAGCCATTGCCGGGCCCGCGCCCGATGCCGAAGTAGAGCCACAGCACCAGGCCGAGCAGCACGGCAACGACCATCAGCAGCGTGCTGAAACGGTACAGCCGGTGAGCCATCAGCAGCAGGCGCTCCCGCTCGGCATGGCTGTCCGCCGGCACCGAGGCCAGGTTGACGAAGATGCGGGGCAGGTAGAACAGGCCGGCGAACCAGCTCGCCACGAAGATGATGTGAAAGGCTTTGATCCAGAGCATTGCCCGATTATGGGCTGCACCGGAAGAAGGGCTGTTTCCGCTTGAACGAAGCGTTAGCACCATAAAAAAGCCCCGGCCATCGGCCGGGGCGGGAAAGCCTTATCGCTGTCATCACGCTAAGGCTCCTGCTCAGGGAGGAAAAGCAGGGAACAACGGCCTTGCGGCTATCATTCGAGAACCAGTTTAGCAGCGCTGTGCCTGGCCCGTAACTACGGGAAGATGCGTAATGACTTGTGGGATGCGCACCCGGATTTTCGGTCCCCCATGACAGAGCGTTATGGCCTGCGCCGAGTCCGGAGATCCCGTCTTGCCCCATCAGCCCGCCCCGTTTCCCGCCAGCCGTCCGCGCCGCCTGCGCCGCGACGCCTTCACCCGCAACCTCGTACGCGAGCACGCACTCAGCGCCCATGACCTGATCCTGCCGGTGTTCGTCCACGAGGGCCGCGACAAGATCGAGGCCGTGCCTTCGATGCCCGGCGTGTCGCGCCTGAGCCTGGACCGTCTGATCCCGGTCGCCGAGGAGTGCGTGGAGCTGGGCATCCCGGTGCTGGCGCTGTTCCCCGTCATCGATCCTTCGCTGAAGACACCGGACGGCCGCGAGGCGATGAACCCCGACGGCCTCGTGCCGCGAGTAGTCGCCGCGCTGAAGGAGAAAGTGCCGAGTCTGGGCATCCTGACCGACGTCGCGCTGGACCCCTACACCAGCCACGGCCAGGACGGCGTGCTCGACGAGCGCGGCTACATCATCAACGACCGCACGGTCGAGATCCTCGGCCAGCAGGCACTGGCACAGGCGCGGGCCGGCGTGGACATCGTGGCACCCAGCGACATGATGGACGGCCGCATCGGCGCGATCCGCGCGCAACTGGAGGCGTACGACCACATCCACACGCGCATCATGGCCTACAGCGCCAAGTACGCGAGCGCCTTCTACGGCCCGTTCCGCGATGCCGTCGGCTCCGCCGCCAACCTCGGCAAGGCCGACAAGAAGACCTATCAGATGGACCCCGGCAACAGCGACGAAGCGCTGCGCGAGGTGGGCCTGGACCTGGCCGAAGGCGCCGACATGGTGATGGTCAAGCCCGGCATGCCTTACCTGGACATCGTTCGCCGCGTGAAGGAAGAGTTCCGCGTGCCCACCTTCGCCTACCAGGTCAGCGGCGAGTACGCGATGCTGAAGGCGGCCGCCGCCAATGGCTGGCTGGACCATGATGCGGTGATGATGGAATCGCTGCTGGCCTTCAAGCGCGCCGGTGCTGACGGCGTCCTGACCTACTTCGCGCTGGAAGCCGCGCGCCTGCTGCGCCGCTGATGCGCGTCTTCCACGTCGCCGGCGACCGCTTCACCGAGCTGCAGGCGCTGCCGCATCCGCTGCCGGCCGAAGGCTTCCTCTGGGTCGGCTTCACGCGCAGCGAGTTCGAGGCCCAGGTCAGCACGCTGGTGCAGCCGGCGCTCCAGCGCTGGGAGCTGGGACCCCTCGTCGACCTGCACGTGTCCGACCTGATCAACAGCCAGTTGCCTTCGGACTTCGACTACACCTCCTGGTACGACCTGCTGGTGTTCCGCCGCCTGGTGGCCCTGCCCGGCGCGGCGGACGAGGAGCCCGTCTCGCTCGCCTCGGCCGAGAAGGTGCTCAAGGCGATCGACACCAGCCCGGTCGGCTTCGTCGTCTTCGACCGCCTGCTGCTGACCGTGCATCCAGAGGACTGCCTGGTGCGCGACTTCTTCGCCGAGCGCCTGGGCAAGATGACGGAGAAGAAGGACTTCCGCGGCGCGGCCCGCCTGCCGACCAGCCCTGCCGAACTGATGCTGCGCATGGTCAACCACATGGTGGACAGTTACCTGGACCTGCGCCGGCTGCTGACGCGCCAGCTCGGTGGCTTGCAGAAGCAGTTGCTGGAGCCCGAGGGCCGCTTCGACAACTGGCCGATGCTGCTCGACTCCCGCGACGCGCTGAGCCGGCTGGAGGACACCTGCGAAGACCAGCGCAGCGCCGTGCAGGAATGGATCGACGCGCTGGACGAATGGCCCGACAGCCCCGACCCTCACACGCAGCGCGAACGCGAG
This sequence comes from Roseateles agri, assembly GCF_034043675.1. Taxonomy (NCBI): domain Bacteria; kingdom Pseudomonadati; phylum Pseudomonadota; class Betaproteobacteria; order Burkholderiales; family Sphaerotilaceae; genus Roseateles; species Roseateles agri. The sequence continues at coordinate 15,830 of NZ_JAXCLA010000011.1, forward strand.
CTGCTGCGCGTTCGCGCCCGTGACCTGCTGGAACACATCGAGCGCGTGCTGACGCACGTGCGCCGGCTCGAATCCTCGGCCGAATCAGCGGTGCAGATGCACTTCTCGGCGCTGGGCCACCGCACCAACGCGATCATGCGCACCTTGACCGTGCTGACCGCCGTGTTCCTGCCGCTGAACCTGATCACCGGCATCTTCGGCATGAACTTCGACCGCCTGCCGCTGATCCACCGCGAGACCGGCTTCTGGGTGGCGCTGGCGCTGATGGCCGGCATCGGCATCGCGCTAACCGCGGTGTTCTGGCGCAAGCGCTACCTCAGCACGAGCAACTGATTCTTCAGTCGGCCCGCTGGTACGGATCGGCGAAACCGAGCGCCAGCATGATCTCGCTCTCGCGCGCTTCCATGAACTCGGCCTCGTCGTCTTCCTCGTGGTCGTAGCCCTGCGCGTGCAAGGTGCCGTGGACCAGCATGTGGGCGTAATGGTCGGCGATGCCGATCTTCTGCTCCTGCGCCTCGCGCTCGACCACCTCGGCGCAGATCACCAGATCGGCGACGACGACCGGCTCGTGGCTGTAGTCGAAGGTCAGCACGTTCGTCGCGTAGTCCTTGGCACGGAACTCGGCATTCAGGCGCCGACCCTCCTCGGCATCGACGATGCGCACGGTGATCTCGCCCGCCAGCTCCAGGGCCGAACGGATCCAGCGGATCACCTTGTGGCGCGGCAGCAGCGCCTTGTGGCGCGGGTCGGCGAATTGCAGCGACAGGCTCAGTTCGGGCTGGCTCATCACACGCGGCCTTCCTGCTTGTCGCGTTTCTCGTAGGCATCGACGATGCGGGCCACCAACGGATGGCGCACGACGTCCGCGCTGGTGAAGCGCGTCATCGCGATGCCCTTGACCTTGGCGAGCACGCGCTCGGCGTCCACGAGGCCGCTCATCTGGCCCTTGGGCAGGTCGATCTGGCTGGTGTCGCCGGTGACCACGCAGCGGCTGCCGAAGCCGATGCGGGTCAGGAACATCTTCATCTGCTCGGGCGTCGTGTTCTGCGCCTCGTCGAGGATCACGAAGGCGTGGTTCAAGGTGCGGCCGCGCATGAAGGCGAGTGGCGCGACCTCCAGCTGGCCCTTCTCGAAGGCCTTGGTCACGCGGTCGAATCCCATCAGGTCGTAGAGCGCGTCGTACAGCGGGCGCAGATAGGGGTCGACCTTCTGCGTCAGATCGCCGGGCAGAAAGCCCAGACGCTCGCCGGCCTCCACCGCCGGGCGGGTCAGGATGATGCGCTGCACGCCGGCCCGCTCCAGCGCGTCGACCGCGCAGGCCACTGCCAGGAAGGTCTTGCCGGTGCCGGCCGGGCCGAGGCCGAAGGTGATGTCGTGCGAGAGGATGTTCTTCAGGTAGTCGTGCTGACGCGGCGTTCGGCCCGCCAGGTCGGCGCGGCGGGTGCGCAGCACCACGGCGTCCGAGCCGGGGGCAGGAACGGGCGTGGCGTCGGCCTTGCGCTTGATGCTGGCGACGCTGAGTTCACCGGCGGCCTCGGTCAGCGCGAGCTGAAAGGTCTCGGGCGGGATCGCGCGGCGCGCGCGCTCGTACAGCGCATCGAGCAGCTGACGCGTGCGTTCGGCATTGGGCTTCGGACCCTCGATGCGGAACTGGTCGTCGCGCCGCGTCACCTTCACGCCCAGCGCCAGTTCGATCTGGCGCAGGTGCTCGTCGAGGCTGCCGCACAGATGCGCCAGGCGGGTGTTGTCGGCAGGGGCGAGAACGTGTCGAAGGATCACGAAGGGCTGCTTTCTCAAATATCGGGGAGCCGCGGAATGCTGCATTGTCGCCGGTGCATCCCCTAGCGTCAGTGAGCGGGCGCCTCCTGCACAATCGCGCCCCATGCAAAGACCGACGCTGCGCACCGCCCTGCTGCTTTCACTCCCGCTGCTGTTGCTGCCGCTGGCGTGCGCCGCGCAGGTCAGCGTCGTGCAGTCCTTCCCGGCCAAGCTCGCCTCGCTGTGGCTGGCGGGCGCGCCGGGCTGGCTGTCGGCGATGCTGATGATGATGGCCATCACGACCGGTGTGCTGGCGCTGCTGCACCGGCGTGAACGGCGCGTGTTCTTCCTCGGCGGCATGATGATCTGCTGGGTGCTGCTGCAAGCGGAGAACGGCTTCGAGCGGCCAGCGCTGCAACTGCTGACCCTGGGCGTGCTGGTGCTGTGCGGCGTGCAGTTCCTGCTGCGCACGGTGCTGTGGTCGCGCCTGTGGCTGGACATCGCGCTGATGGCGCAGTGCGTGCTCGCGCCGCTGAGCCTGCAGCTCGTGGCGCCCGAGTCGATGCAGCGACTCGTGACGACCTGGTACGCGCTGCTGACGGTGGAGTTGCTGGCGGCGTTCGCGCTGCACCTGAGCGAGCGCCGACGCTCGCTGCGAGCGGTGATGCCGATGGACCCGGTCGAGCTGATCGACTTCCGCCTGATGACCGCGCTGATGGGCTGCGTGGGACCGCTGCTGCTGCTGCGCCTGATCCTGTCGCTGGTGGCACCGCCCGACGTCATCATCGCCTGGCTGCCCTGGCTGGACCTGGTGCTGCCGCTCCTGATGCTGGGCCTGGGCCTGCATGTGGTCATCGTGTTCGCGCGTGCCGCGGCCGATGCCGACGCGCGCCACGCGATGCTGGAGCTGCGGATGCACGAGAAGGTAGCCGACGCCGAACGCAACTTCCACGCGATGGCCGAGTTGCGGCTGGAGCAGGTGACCGAGCGCGAGCGCAAGCGGATCGCCGCCGACCTGCACGACGACCTCGGCGCCAAGCTGCTGACGATCGTGCACACCAGCGAGTCGGACCGCATCTCCTCGCTGGCGCGCGAGGCGCTGGAGGAGATGCGGCTGTCGGTGCGCGGCCTCACCGGCAAGCCGGTGCAGCTGCTCGATGCGCTGGGCGACTGGCGGGCCGAGCTGGTCTCGCGGCTGGCGCAGGCGAACATCCAGGCCGAGTGGAAGTCGCCGCCGGAGGACATCGTCCACACCTTGCCCGCGCGCGCCTACGTGCAGACGACGCGGATCTTCCGCGAGGCCGTCAGCAACATCATCAAGCACAGCGGCGCCACGCATTGCACGATCGGCTGCCAGGTGCAGGACGGCGATTTCCTCGTCGTGATCCAGGACGACGGCCAGGGCATCCCCAGCGAGCTCGACGGCCGGCTCGACCGCGGTCACGGCATGGCCAGCATGAAGTCGCGCGCCAAGCAACTGCACGGGCAGTGCCTTGTCGAGTCCGGGCCGGGCTGGGGAACCGTGATTCGCCTCACGATTCCACTCTGAATAATGCGATGTCGCGCCACATGCATTGGCAATGACATCAATAAGCGCTAACTTCGAGTTACGACTCACAGGGACAGAAGTAAGGAACACCATGGACCACATCCTCTTGCTCGAAGACATCCCCGAGATCCGCGCCTGGCTGAAGGTGCTGGTCAAGCAGGTCTTCGCCAACGCCGAGATCACCGAGTGCTCGCGCGTGCAGGATGCGCTGGTGCAGGTGAACACGAAGCGCTTCACCTTGGCGCTGCTGGACCTCGGCCTGCCCGACGGCTCCGGCGTCGACGTGATCGCCGCGCTGCGCGAGAAGCAGCCGGAGGTGCAGTCCGTGATCGTCACGATCCATGACGACGACGAGCACCTGTTCCCGGCGCTGCAGGCCGGCGCCTTCGGCTATCTGCTGAAGGAGCAGTCGCGCGAACTGCTGGTCGAGCAGCTGCAACGGATGAGCCAGGGCGAGCCGCCGCTGTCGCCCTCGATCGCACGCAAGGTGATCGCCTATTTCACCTCCAAGGCCCGCCCGCCCGCCGTGCTGCTGCACGAGGTCTCGCTGACCGACCGGGAGACCGAGGTACTGCTGCGCGTCGCCAAGGGCTTCACGCTGCCGGAGATCGGCGTGCAACTGGGCCTGTCGCGCCACACGATCGCCGACTACGTGAAGCAGATCTATCGCAAGCTGAACGTGAGTTCGCGGGCCGAAGCGGCGCTCGAAGCGCAGCGCCTGGGTTTGTTCGGCCGGAACTGAGCACGCCGGGCCGGATAATCCGGCTCCATGATCGGAAGACTGACCGGCGTCATCGCGGAGAAATCGCCCCCGCTCGTGCTCATCGATGTGCAAGGCGTCGGCTACGAAGTCGACGTGCCGATGAGCACCTTCTACAACCTCCCGGCCCTGGGCGAGCGCGTCGCGCTGCTGACGCACCAGGTCTTCCGTGAAGACGCGCAGATCCTCTTCGGCTTCCTCTCGGGCGAAGAGCGCGCGACCTTCCGCCAGCTGATCAAGATCAGCGGGGTCGGTCCGAAGATGGCGCTGGGCCTGCTCTCGGGCCTCTCGGTGGCCGAGCTCACGCAAGCGGTCAGCAAGCAGGACACGGCACGGCTGACCAAGGTGCCCGGTATCGGCAAGAAGACGGCCGAGCGCCTGCTGCTGGAGCTCAAGGGCAAGCTCGGGCCGGATCTGTCGCTGCCCGTCGCCGTGGCCAACGACAGCCAGGCCGACATCCTGCAGGCGCTGATCGCGCTGGGCTACTCGGACAAGGATGCCGGCGCGGCGCTGAAGAAGCTGCCGACGGACATCGGCGTTAGCGAAGGCATCAAGCTGGCTCTGAAAGCGATGTCCTGATGAGCATCCAGACCGACGATTTTGACATTCCGGCGCCGCGCCGCGTGCTCGACGCGGCGCCGACGTCGCCCAACGAGGAGGCGATCGAGCGTGCCTTGCGGCCCAAGCTGCTGGACGAGTACGTCGGCCAGATGAAGGCCCGCGAGCAGCTTGAGATCTTCATCGGCGCCGCCCGCAAGCGCGAGGAGGCGATGGACCACGTGCTGCTGTTCGGCCCGCCGGGCCTGGGCAAGACGACGCTGTCGCACATCATCGCGGCGGAGTTGGGTGTCAACCTGCGCCAGACCTCCGGCCCGGTGCTGGAAAAGCCCAAGGACCTGGCCGCGATTCTGACCAATCTCGAGAAGAACGACGTGCTGTTCATCGACGAGATCCACCGCCTGTCGCCGGTCGTCGAGGAAATCCTCTACCCGGCGCTGGAGGACTACCAGATCGACATCATGATCGGTGAAGGCCCCGCCGCCCGCTCGATCAAGCTGGACCTGCAGCCGTTCACCTTGGTCGGCGCGACCACGCGCGCCGGCATGCTGACCAACCCGCTACGCGACCGCTTCGGCATCGTCGCGCGCCTGGAGTTCTACACGGCCGAGGAGTTGCAGCGCATCGTCACCCGCTCGGCCGCCCTGCTGAAGGCGCCGATCGACCCGGACGGCGCGCTGGAGGTGGCCCGCCGCTCGCGTGGCACGCCCCGCATCGCCAACCGACTGCTGCGCCGGGTGCGCGACTATGCCGACGTCAAGGGCGACGGCCGCATCACCAAGACGATCGCCGACAAGGCGCTGGCGATGCTGGACGTCGATCCACAAGGCTTCGACCTGATGGACCGCAAGCTGCTCGATGCCATCGTCCACCGCTTCGATGGCGGACCGGTCGGGTTGGACAACGTAGCCGCGGCGATCGGCGAGGAGCCGGGCACGATCGAGGACGTGATCGAGCCCTATCTGATCCAGCAGGGCTACCTGCAGCGCACGCCGCGCGGCCGGGTAGCAACGCTGGCGGCGTTCCGCCACCTGGGCGTGGCGCCGCCGAAGGTGCACGGGCAACTGTTCGATGAGTAGCGTCTGACAAATAAAAAAGCGACCCGAGGGTCGCTTTTAGGCCGGAGCCGATCAGAAGTTGTGGCGCACGCCGGCAGCCAGCGAGTTGAAGTCGCCAGCGTGGTTCGGCAGCTTCTGGTCGATGTCGGTGTAGAACACGTAGACCTTGGTGCGCTTGCTCAGGTTGTAGTTGTAAGCCAGGGTCCACTGCGAAGCACCGGCGTTGCGGAAGGTGCCGTCGCCGCCGGACTTGGTGCCGCCGACGTTCAAGTGGAACTCCGAAGCGCCCATCGTGTACATGCCCGACACGCGAGCGATGTTGCGGGTGCGGAAGCCGTCGACCTTTTCGGTCTGCAGGTAGCCGGTCACCAGGAAGGGGCCGAAACCGTAGTCGGCTTCGATGATGGCGTTGTCACGCTTCGGGCTGCCGAAGCCGGCGTCGGCCTGGGTGTAGCCAGCGCCGATGTGCAGCGTGCCGACCGTGTAGTTCGCGGCCAGGTCATAGGCGCGGGGACGGGTGCCTTCACCGGCCATGGCCGAGATGTAGGCCTGGAAGCCGCCCATGTCCGGCGTGATGTACGTGGCCTTGTTGGTCGTGTAGCCGAAGCCGATGGCCGAGAACAGCGCGTCCGACGAGGTGCCGGTGTCGTGGTTGTGGTTGCTGGTGCGGTCGACGGTGGCGAAGTACGAATCGGGGAAGCTGCTGCCCAGGCGGATCGTGCCGAGTTCGGCGCTGCTGATCCAGACCGTGGACTCACGGCTCCAGAAGGTCGTGCCGCCCGACGCTGCGCCGGTGTCGGAGTTCAGGCCGTGCTCCAGGTTGAAACCAGCCTTCAGGCCGCCACCCAGGTCTTCGACACCGCGGAAACCGAGGCGCGAGGCGTTGTTTTGCACGACGGCGATGCGGTCGCCGTTACCAGTCTTCTGGCTTTCGATCGAAGTGTTCAGGCGGCCCCACAGCGTGACAGAGCCTTGGGCGAAGGCAGCAGGAGCGGCGGAGGCAGCGGCCAATGCGGCCACGAGAGCGATCTTCTTCATCGTTTTCCTTAACAACTGAGGGGTTTGGTGCCGGCTGTCATCAACCGGTCTTGTGCGCAATGTGGGCCGGAGTATAGGAGTCCAAGGGTTGCCACCGATACCGAAGCGATGCGTCGGAGCAACAGTTTGGCAATACGGCCATGTCACCGTATTCAGGCCGTCTTCAGGCCCTCTCTCCTCTTCAGGCAGTAGCGAGCGCCTCCCGGCGCCCGGGCGTGCACAGCCACGCCACACCCACCAGCCCCAGCGCCGTCGCCGCCACCGACGCGAACTTCTGCCCGGGGGTCATCAGGTGCGCGTTCCACAGCAGCAGCGTGACCACACCCAGAAGCAGCACAAAGGCCATGAGAGCGGCAATCCGCCGACCCCGCGGCAGCGCCGGGTCATAGAGTTCGCGCGCCTGCGGATCGTAGGGCTCGACCTTCAGCCCCAGTCCCGGCTGCCAGTGCGCCGGCTCCCACCAGAGCCGGAGCTTGTCGCGCCAGCGCGGCGTGGCGCGCATCTTCGCGATCAGCCGCGCGTAGACCTGCCAGTTCGCGGCCAATGGGTTCCAGTTCTGCAGAGCGTCGCGGGTGCCGTAGACACAGGGCTCCTCGTCGAGTTCGTCCTGGAAACTGCCGAAGATACGGTCCCAGATGATCAGGATGCCGCCGTAGTTGCGGTCCAGGTAGGGATCGTTCACGGCATGGTGGACGCGGTGGTTGGACGGCGAGCAGAACCAGCGGTCGAACCAGCCGAGCCGCCCGATCTGCTGCGTGTGCACCCAGTACTGGTAGAGCAGATCGATCAGCGCGACCGTGCCGAACACCAGCGGCGGGAAGCCGATCAAGGCCATCGGCAGGTAGAAGATCCAGCCGACCAGCCAGCCGCTGCTGGTCTGGCGCAATGCGGTGGAGAGGTTGTAGTCCTCGCTCTGATGATGCACCGCGTGTGCGGCCCACAGCAGCGCGGTCGTGTGGCCGAGTCGGTGGTACCAGTAATACAGCAGGTCGTACAGCAGCAGGCCGCTGATCCAGACCCACACAGAAGACGCCGACAGGTTCGTCAGCGCGGCATGCTCGTAGACCCAGACGTAGATGCCGAAGGTGAAGACCTTGGTCAGCAGGCCCACCAACTGGCTCAGCATGCCCAGGCTGATGCTGCTGACGGCGTCATTGAAGCGATAGGTGTTGCGCCCGCGGCGCTTGCCGATCCACAACTCCAGTCCGATCAGCAGGAAGAACACCGGCGTGACCAGGACAATGATTTGGGCCTCTTGCACCGCTGCCTCCGAGAAACCTATCGATGACTATTCAGGTTAGCTCATCCAGGCTCAGGTTCGCTAAGTGAAAGTCATCATTCCAGCCGACCAGGGTCAGGCCCTCGGCCGAGTACAGCAACCGGTTGATCGTGGCATTGCCGAGCATCCAGCTGCGCGGCGCCTCCAACGGCAGCCGGGCGCCGGCGCGGTAGAGGCAGTCCATCACGCCGCCATGGGCTACGACGGCGATGGTCTGCCCCGGATGCGCGCCCGCCAGCCGTTCGACCACCGGCACGCAGCGCGCATAGAAATCCGGGATGCTCTCGCCGCCCTCGGGTGCGAAATCAAGATCGCGGCGGCGCCAGCGCTCGCTCTGCTCGGGCCAGCGCGCGGCGATCTCGTCGAACGAGAGCCCTTCGAAGGCACCGAACGCACGCTCGCGCAGCAACGGCTCCAGCGTCAGCGGCGCGCCGGTGGCGTCCGCCAGCGCCTGCGCGGTCTCGCGGGCGCGGCCCAGGTCGCTGGTGTAGATCATGTCGATCGACTCGCCGCTCAGCGCTTCACCCATGCGCCGCGCCTGCAAGCGGCCGGTTTCGTTGAGCGGAATGTCCAGGTGGCCCTGGATGCGGGAATCGCGATTCCAGGCGGTTTCACCATGGCGGATCGCCAGGATGCGGGTGCTCGAATCCAACATCCGTCAGGTGCCCCAGCTCACGTCTTCGCCGTCCTTTAGCGCATAGCGCATCAGTTCGACCAGCGGCCAGGCGCGCTGCTTCAAGGTCACACCCTCGCGGCGCGGTGCCGGCTCGCCGGCAGCCTTGGCTTCGGCCTGTTTCCGAGCAAACGCGGATTCATCGTCTGCCACCGCCTGCTCCAGCGCGGCGACCGCCTGCGGCAGCTGATCGGCAAGGAAGATGCCAGGCGCGGCAGGATCACGGCCGAGCAGGCGCAGCACCTGCTCGCCCGGCGGGCCCGTCATGATGACGTCGGCGCCGGCCTTGGACTTGAATTTGTAGATCATCGGAACAACCCCCGTCGAATGACAGGCTCTATTGTGCGACCTCGCTCCAGACGCGCTCCTCGAACGCCGCCGCATCCATCGGCCGCGCGAACAGATAACCCTGAAACTCATCGCATCCCGCCGCCCGCAGGAACTCGCGTTGCGCCTCGGTCTCCACGCCCTCGGCGATCACATTCAGGTTCAGCGCGCTGCCCATCTGCACGATCGCATTGACGATGCCGGCATCGCTGCCATCGTCCGGCAAGCCGCGCACGAAGCTGCGGTCGATCTTCAGCCGCTGGATCGGGAAGCGCTTCAGATAGGCCAGGCTCGAATAGCCGGTGCCGAAATCGTCGATCGACATGCCCACGCCCAGAGCGGCAAGCTGCTCCAGCCGGCGCAGCGCTTCATCCGCATCGCGCAGCAGGATCGATTCCGTCAGTTCCAGCTCCAGCAGCTCTGCGGGCAGCCGCGCCGCGCGCAGCGTCTGGTCGACCAGTTCGACGAAGCGCGCCTGTTGGAACTGCAGCGCCGACACATTGACCGCCACCGGCATGCGTCGCCCCGCGCGCCACCACTGCGCCGCCTGCTCGACGGCACGCTGCAGCACCCAGTCGCCCATCGCGACGATGAAGCCGCTCTCCTCCGCCACCGGGATGAATTGCACCGGCGGGATGTCACCGCGCAGCGGGTCGCGCCAGCGGATCAGCGCCTCAGCGCCGACCACTTGGCCGCTGCCCAGCGACACTTGCGGCTGGTAGCGCAGCGCGAACTGGCCGGCCGTCAGCGCCTGGCGCATGTCGTGGTCCAGCCGCATGCGCGCGAGCAGGTCCACATCACGCCGCGGCCGGTGGAAGCGGTAGGCACTGCGCCCGCTTTCCTTGACCCAGTGCATCGCCTGTCCGGCACTGGACAGCAGTTCGTCCGCCGTCTCGCCATCGCGCGAGAACAGCGCAATGCCGATGCTGCAGGTCACGGTGAAGTTCAGCGCCTCGAAACCGAACGGCCGCGACAGCTCGGCCTGGACGCGCAGCGCGGCGGCCTCCGCATCGCGGGCATCTGCGCCGTCGAGCAGCAGCGCATATTCGTCGCCGCCCAGGCGCGCCAGCACATCGTTCTCGCCGATGCAGCGCCGCAGCCGCTCGGCCACCTCGCGCAGCACCTGGTCGCCATGACCGCGGCCCAAGGTGTCGTTGATCTGCTTGAAGCGGTCCAGATCCAGGTTCAGCAAGGCGAGCGAGCGGCCGTCGTGCCGGGCAGCGGACACCGCGACGTCGATGCGCCCGCTCAGCGCCACGCGGTTCGGCAGCAGGGTCAGCAGATCGCTCTGGGACAGCTCGTCCAGCCGCTGGTTCAGCGCCGCCTCCAGCTCGACGCGCAGATCGTCGCGCGCCCGCTCGGTCTCGCGCTGGCGCGTCTGGTCGCGCATCGTCACCAGCCAATGGCCGGCCGCCGAGCCGCTGTTGACGAAGGCGATGCGGCGCATCACCCACAGCAAGCGCCCGTCGGCATGGCCGACCAGTGCCTCGGATTCCAGTCCGGCCTCGCGCCGGCTGGCCGGCTCGGCCCAGAACAGCACATCCTCGGGCGTGCGGACCAAGGCGGTCACGCTGGTACCGAGCAGCTCGGATTCGGCATGGCCCAGCAGGCGCTGCGCAGCGGGGTTGACCGCCGCGATGCGCAGGCTCGCGCCATCGACCAGCCAGACGGCCTCCATCAGGCCATCCAGCAAAGCGGATAGCGGATGGCAGGCCGCGGTGTCTTCGTTGGCGGCGGTGGTCGTGAAGCTGGCGATCCGGCTGCCGGTGATCACACCACCAGCTCCCCGGGCTGCGTCACCGGCGGTACCGACTCGAAGAAGTAGGCCACGCGCGCCCGCGGGCTCAGGTAGTCCAGCGCGGCGCGCGGCAGTTGCTGCGGCTTCAGGCTGCGCCGGATACCAAGATCCGGCTGGGCTTCGAGGTTCAGGATCAGCGCCTCTTCGCGTGGCACCTTGGCGTCGTGGATCATCACGCGCGGCTTCAGTGGCCGCGATGAATTGACGGCCACGACCAGCGCATAGCGGTCGTCGGTCAGCTGCACGGCCGAACCCGGCGGATAGACGCCCATCATCCGGATGAAAGCGTTCAGCATCGTCGAGTCGAAACGGTTGCGGCCCTGCGCAAACATCAGCGACAGCGCCTCGTGCGGCGTCATCGCCTTGGAGGCCACCAGCGGATTGCACAGGCCGTCGAAGCGGTTCACCAGCGCGACGATGCGCGCCGCCGTGCTCATCCGGTCCATATTGATCCGCTGCGGGAAGCCGCTGCCGTCCGCGTTCTCGTGATGCTGCGCGATCACCAGCAGCGCCCCGGACGAGACGCCCATGGCCTGCGCCAGCGCCACGCCCTTGGCCACGTGCTGCTGGTAGGCCTGCACCTCGACGGCGGTGAAGCTGTCGTCGCGGTGTCGCAGCCGCGCCAGCACCTGGGTCTTGCCCACGTCGTGCATCAGGGCGCCGACGCCGAGGTCCATCATCTCATCGCGCCCCAGCCCGAACGCGCGGCCCAGCAGCAGCGAGATGATCGACACGTTCAGCGCATGCGCCGTGCTGCGGTCGCCCGCGCCCTCGTTGAGCAGGCGGATGTTCAGGTCGCCCTCGACCAGCATCTTGTCGAGCATCGCGCTGGCGAGCGCCACCGCCTGGTCGCGCGTGCCGTGCGCGTCGCGCGGCAGCAGGTCCATCAGGTCACGGAAGGCGTTGGCCGCCTCGCCGTACTGCCGTTCGCACAGCAGCAGGGCCTCGCGCTGGGCGGCCAGCGCCAGGCGATGGGCCTCGCGGGCCAGGTCCTCGGCGCTGGGGGCCGTCGCGCCCTCGGCCGTCGCGCCCTCTGCAGCAACGGGCAAATCGCCCGGCTGCGTCCCGAGATCGAGCGGCAGGTCGCTTTTTTCCGGACTCCAGCGCACCTGGGTCAGGCCCAGACGGCGCAGTGTCAGCAGTTGATCCTCGCTGCTCAGCTTGAAGCTGCTGAGCGGAAAAGGGTGCGACATCCAGCCCAGGTCGAGGTGGATGAACATTCCCACCCTGAGTTGGGAAACGTCGATCAAGGGATCAGTCGATCGGTCCTTCATATTCTTGTGCTGGTTCCCGCGCATCCGCCGCGGACGCGTCCCTCGATATTCATGCTCTTGGTCGTCCGCCCCATATCTTGAAGGGACCGGGCACGGTTTGCCGCGCTCCGTCATGACGCCACGCATCGATATGCGCAATGCTGCGCAATATTGCCCATCTGATTTTGGCAGCAAAGCCTGGGGCCGCTGATCGAAACCCACGCCAAAACCCGCGATTCCGCAGGACAAATCCACAGGTATGAGCATCGGCCGCGGCCATAACCCAGGCTCACTGCCCACTGAGTAAAAGTAGACGTAAAGCTTTGGTAAACGACTGACCGCACACTGACTCATTTCGAGCTGCGTGGGATACTGGATCCAGCATTTCGCTGGTGATCGCACAGCCCCGGATCGCCGTCGACATGACCCCTATCTGACCGGATAGGCACAACAAAGGCAGGCCACCAGCCGCCGGCAGCGATCCGATGTCCTCTCACCTGTTGCGCTGGCCGCACGGGCGTCGGCTTGCAGGAATCACAGGACGGACCCATGTCAGCTGACCGCGATTTTGTTGAAGACCAGGAAGAAGACGTCTCGGCGTCATTGCCGCTCTCCGGCGATGCGCCCGACGACACCGACGGTGCCGGTGGCCCGCTCAAGCGCGACCTGGTCGCCGGGCTCGAGAAAGGCCTGTCGGTCATCGCCGCCTTCGATCAGGAGCGCCCGCGCCTGACGATCAGCGAAGTCGCGGCCCGCACCGGCCTGACCCGCGCCGCCGCGCGCCGCTACCTGCTGACGCTGACCCACCTCGGCTTCGTCTCGCAGGACCGCAAGATGTTCTCGCTGACGGCCAAGGTGCTGCGCCTGGGCCAGAGCTACCTGCATTCGGCACGGTTGCCGCGCATCGTCGAGCCGGAACTGCAGAAGCTTGCCTACACGGTCAAGGAAGTCAGCGTCGCGGGTGTGCTCGACGGCGACGACGTCATCTGCATCGCCGCCACCACCGCCGGCCGCGTCGTCAGCACCGTGCCGCAGCCGGGCATGCGCGTGCCGGCCTACTGCTCGGCCGTCGGCCGCGTGCTGATGGCCGCCATGCCGGAAGACGAGCTTGACGCGTTCATCGCGCGCCAGGAACTGGCACCGCTGACCTCGCACTCGATCACCGAACCCGGCCGGTTGCGCCAGGAGATCGCCCGCACCCGTGCCCAGGGCTACGCCTGCATCGATCAGGAACTGGAAGTCGGGCTGCGCGTGGTGGCCGTGCCGCTGAAGAACTACCGCGGCGAGGTCGTCTCGGCAATCAATGTGTCGGTGCATGCCTCGCGGATGAGCCTGGACCAGATGGTCGAGCAGTGCCTGCCCTCGCTGCTGCACACGCAGGCGCACCTGCGCATGCTCCTCTGAGTTGCCCACACCCGGCGCCCCGCTGACCCTGAAACGGCGCTGGCTCGCGCTGGGCACGGCGGCGCTGGCCGCTGTGGCGGTGCTGGGCTGCGGCAGCCTCGACGAGAAGCAGCGCGAATGGATCTTCCAGCCCGGTGAGCGCACCTGGGCCGGCGGTCAGGCCGCCGCGCAGGGCATGGAAGACGTCTGGATCGACTTCAAGGCCCCCTCGACCGGAGACGCCGTGCGCCTGCACGGCCTGTGGCTGGCCGCCGCGCAGCCCGAGGGCGCGCCGGTGCTGCTCTACCTGCATGGCGCGCGCTTCGACGTGCGCGGTAGCGCGCCGCGGATCCGCCGGATGCAGGAGCTGGGTTTCTCGGTGCTGGCGGTCGACTACCGCGGCTTCGGCCGCAGCAGCAAGGCGCTGCCCTCCGAGGCCAGCGCTTATGAAGACGCCCGCGCGGCCTGGGACTGGCTGGCGGCGCAGTACCCGCAGTCGCGCCGCTACGTGTTCGGCCACTCGCTCGGCGGCGCGATCGCCGTGCATCTCGCCGGCGAGGTCCAGCACGACGCGGCGGGCCTGATCGTCGAGGGCAGCTTCCCCTCGATCCCGGACGTCGTCAGCAGCTTCAAATGGGGCTGGCTGCCGGTCGGCCCGCTGATCACCCAGCGTTTCGAGGCCGGCCAGGAGATCGGCAAGTTGACGATGCCAGTGCTGGTCGTCCACGGCAGCGAGGACACGCTGATTCCGCCGGCGCTGGGCCGCGCGCTCTATGAACGCGCGCCCGAGCCCAAGCGCTTCGTGCTGGTGGAGGGTGGCTCGCACCACAGCACCAACACGCTCGGCCAGCCGCAGTACCGCGCAGCGCTGGCCGAGCTGTTCGGCATCAAGCCTCAGTAGCGAGATAGCTGCGCTGCCGCAGCAGCGGGCTGACGCGGTAACGCTCGCTGCGGTAGGCGTGGAACAGGCCGTCGAGCAGTTCGACCACCGGCCCTGCGCCGAGCTGCGTCAGCCATTCGAAGGGCCCAGCCGGGTAGTTGACGCCCAGCTTCATCGCCAGGTCGGCCCCCTGCTCGTCGCAGACGCCCTGCCAGACGGCATCGGCGCCCTCGTTGACCAGCATCGCCACCGTGCGCGCCACGGCCAGGCCCGGCACGTCACGCAGCGGCAGCGGCGCCCAGCCGAGCGCCTGCCACAGCGATTCGACCTGCGCGCGCGCGGCATCCGGCAGCCGCGGCGCGAAGGCCAGCGCCAGGCCGTCCGCCCGGTCCGGCGCGATCGGCCAGTCCATCACGGCGAGTTTCGCGTGACCACGTTCGAAGGCCAGTTGCGCGGCGGTCAGGCCCCGGCTCAGGTGGATCTCGGTAGCGCCGGCGCGCAGGCCGTTCCAGTCGGAGCCAGCATCGCGCACGAAGGGCACGCCCTTGTGCTCCAACCAGCGCGCCAGGCCTTCGACCAGCGCACCGCGGCCTACGACGCTGACGTCGAGATCCAGCGTCGCGTCGCTCGCGGCAGGCTTCTCGGCCGCCGCCGGCACGCCGGTGTAGAAGCCCCGGCCCGACTTGCGCCCGAGTCGCCCGCCGTCCACCAGCGCCTTCTGCACCAGCGAGGGCACGTAGCGCTTGTCGCCGTAGTTCGCGTCGTAGACCGATTGCGTGACCAGGTAGTTCGTGTCGTGGCCGATCAGGTCCATCAGTTCGCACGGGCCCATCCGGAAGCCCGCGCCACGGAGCGCGCGGTCCAGCAGCGCGGGCTCGCCGGCCTGCTCCTGCAGCAGCGCCAGCGTCTCGGCGTAGTAGGGCCGGGCGATGCGGTTGACGATGAAGCCCGGCGTGGACTTGGCATGCACCGGTGTCTTGCCCCAGCGCTTCGACAGATCAAAGATCGCCTGAGCGACGGACGTCTCGGTCTCTCCACCCCAGACCACCTCGACCAGCTTCATCAGCGGCACCGGGTTGAAGAAGTGCATGCCGACCAGGCGGGACGGCGTCTTCATGCCGTTGGCCAGCGCCGTGACGCTGATCGACGAAGTATTGCTGGCGATGATGGCGTCCGGCGCCAGCAGCGCGTCCAGCTCGCGCAGCAGCGCCTGCTTGGGTTCCAGCTTCTCGACGATCACCTCGATCACCAGCGCCGCCTCGGCCAGCTCGGCCGTGGCCGAGGCCGGCTGGATCCGCGCCAGCACCGCATCGCGCTCGGCTTGCTCCATCCGGCCCTTGGCGACCAGGCCATCCAGGCCCTTGGCCGTCTGAGCGATCGCCGCCGCCGCCGCGCCCTCGCGCACATCGAGCAGGCGCACCGCGTGGCCGGCCTGCGCCGCCACCTGCGCAATGCCGGCGCCCATCACGCCGGCACCGACGACGCCCACCAGGGCGCCGGGCTCGCGCATCACGCGCCACTTCACTTCAGAGTCAGACATCTTCGTCCTCGATACCATCGTTACCAAAAATCCAAGTCGGTGGCCGCTTGGCCAGGAAGGCGGTGAAGCCTTCGCGCGCCTCGTCGCTGAGGCGCACGCGGGCGATCGTCTGCGCGGTCAGCTCGCGCACCGCCGGCGTGATCTCGCCCACCTGCAGCTGGCCAAACAGTGTCTTGATCTCGGCCTGCGCGCGCGGTCCGCCGGCCAGCAACTCGGCGAGCCAGCGCTCCACCGCCGCATCCAGCTCGACCAGCGGCACAACCTCGTGCACCAGGCCCAGGCGCTGCGCCTCGGACGCCGGGATGCGGTTGGCCGTCAGGGCCAGCCGCCGCGCCTCGCGCAGGCCGATCGCATTGATCAAGTAGGGCGCGATCACCGAGGGGAGCACGCCCAGGCGCGCCTCGCTGACGGCGAAGCGCGCGTCGTCCGGCGCAATGGCGATATCGCAGGCGCAGATCAGGCCGAGGCCGCCGCCCAGCGCCACGCCGTGCACCCGCGCCAGCGTGGGCTTGGGGCAGGCCGCGATCAGGGCGAGCATGTCGGCGAAGCGCCGGGCCTCCTGCGCGTTCCATTCCAGCGACTCCTGCGCCGCCCGCTTCATCCACTGGATGTCGGCACCGGCGCTGAAAGCCTTGCCCGAACCGGCCAGCACGATTGCGCGCACGGCGGGATCGGCCACGCAGCCCTGCATGCAGGCCGTCAGCTCGCCGATCATCTGTTCGTTGAAGGCGTTGAACACCTCCGGGCGGTTCATCACGATGCGCGCGACGCCACGGGCGTCGACGCCGAGTTCCAGTGTCTCCATGTCCGGTCCTCCTCGGTCGTCGAGTATCGCAGCGCTCCTCTAAATACAAGGAACGCATAAGCAGCCTCGTTTTGCTTCGTTCCGTGGCGGGCACCCATTTCCTAGCATGAGGGCGAACCTAGACTGACTCCTCCTCAAAACATGACCCGCTTCCTCTCCGCTGCCCTCCTCGCCCTCGTCGCAAGCACCGCCGTTCACGCCAAGGACATCAGCCTGCTCAACGTCTCGTACGACCCGACGCGCGAGCTCTACGTGGACTACAACAAGGCCTTCGGCGCGTACTGGAAGGGCAAGACCGGCGACACCGTCACGGTCCGCCAGTCGCACGGCGGCTCGGGCAAGCAGGCCCGCTCGGTGATCGACGGCCTGGAAGCGGACGTCGTCACGCTGGCGCTGGCCTACGACATCGACGAACTCGGCGAGAAGGCCAAGCTGCTGCCCGCCAACTGGCAGGCGCGGCTGCCGCACAACAGCTCGCCCTACACCTCGACGATCGTCTTCCTGGTGCGCAAGGGCAACCCGAAGGGCATCAAGGACTGGGATGACCTGATCAAGCCCGGCGTCTCGGTGATCACGCCGAACCCCAAGACCTCCGGCGGCGCGCGCTGGAACTACCTGGCCGCCTGGGGCTACGCGCTGAAGAAGAACGGCGGCGACCAGAAGAAGGCGCAGGACTTCACCGCCGCGCTGTTCAAGAACGTGCCGGTGCTGGACTCCGGCGCCCGTGGCGCCACGGTGACCTTCACCGAGCGCGGCGTCGGCGACGTGCTGCTGGCCTGGGAGAACGAGGCCTATCTGGCGCTGAAGGAACTGGGCGCGGACAAGGTGCAGATCGTCACTCCCTCGCTGAGCATCCTGGCCGAGCCGCCCGTTTCCGTCGTCGACAAGAACGTGGACCGCCGCGGCACCCGCGACGTGGCCAACGCCTACCTGCAGTACCTGTACTCGCCGGAAGGCCAGGAGATCGCCGCGCGCAACTTCTACCGCCCGATCGACCCGGCCGTCGCCGCCAAGCACTCGAAGGACTTCGCCCCGGTCAGCCTGTTCACCATCAACGACGTGTTCGGCGGCTGGACCAAGGCCCAGGCCGAGCATTTCAATGACGGCGGCAAGTTCGACCAGATCATCGGTGTGAGGAAATGAGTGGTGCCTCGCGCCTGCTGCTGAAGCGGCACAGCGTGTTGCCGGGCTTCAACCTGGCGCTCGGCTTCGCGCTGCTGTACCTGAGCCTGATCGTCCTGATCCCGCTGTCGGCGGCTTTCTTCAAGACCTTTACGCTCACCTGGGGCGCCTTCGCCGAAGCGGTGACGGCGCCCCGCGTGCTGGCCTCGTACCGGCTGACCTTCTTTGCCTCCCTGGCGGCGGCAGCGCTGAACGCGGTGTTCGGCCTGATCACCGCCTGGGTGCTGGTGCGCTACGAGTTCCCGTTCAAGCGCCTGATCGATGCGCTGGTGGACCTGCCCTTCGCACTGCCCACCGCCGTAGCCGGCATCGCGCTGACCGCGCTGTGGGCGCAGACCGGCTGGCTGGGCCAGTGGCTGCCGTTCAAGGTGGCGTTCACGCCGCTGGGCGTGTGGGTGGCGCTGGTGTTCATCGGCCTGCCCTTCGTCGTGCGCACCTTGCAGCCGGTGCTGGAGCAGTTGCCGCATGACCTGGAGGAAGCCGCTGCCACCTTGGGCGCCACGCGCGCGCAGGCGCTGGCGCGCGTCGTCTTCCCGCAGCTACTGCCGGCCCTGATGACCGGCTTCGCGCTCGCCTTTGCGCGGGCGCTGGGCGAGTACGGCTCGGTGATCTTCATCGCCGGCAACATGCCGATGGTCAGCGAGATCACGCCGCTGCTGATCATCACCAAGCTCGAGCAATACGACTACGCTGGCGCCACCGCGCTGGCCGTGGTGATGCTGGTCGCCTCGTTCGCGCTGCTGCTGCTGATCAATCTGCTGCAGGCCTGGGCACGCCGCCGGCAAGGAGCCACGACATGACCATCGCCCTCCCCGCCGTGACGCCGGCCAAGCGCCCGTCGTCCCCGCTGCCGCGGCCGACCGAGGATTCGCGCTGGCTGCGCGGCCTCCTGATCACGCTGGCGCTCGCGTTCATGGGCCTGTTCCTGTTCGTGCCGCTCGCCTGCGTGTTCTACGAGGCGCTGAAGAAAGGCTGGGACGTCTACTTCGCCGCCATCGTCGACCCCGACGCGATCTCGGCGCTGAAGCTGACCCTGCTGGCCGCCGGCATCAGCCTGCCACTGAATCTGGCCTTCGGCCTGGCCGCCGCCTGGGTGGTCGCGAAGTACGACTTCCGCGGCAAGCAGATCCTGCTGACCCTGATCGACCTGCCGTTCTCGGTCAGCCCGGTGATCGCCGGCCTGATCTACGTGCTGATCTTCGGCGCGCAGGGCTGGTTCGGCGAATGGCTGCGTGACCACGACATCCGCATCGTCTTCGCCGTGCCGGGCATCGTGCTGGCCACCGTGTTCGTCACCGTGCCCTTCATCGCCCGGGAGCTGATCCCGCTGATGCAGGCGCAGGGCAGCGAGCAGGAAGAGGCTGCGCTGCTGCTGGGCGCCAGCGGCTGGCAGACCTTCTGTCGCATCACCCTGCCGCGCATCCGCTGGGCGCTGCTGTACGGCCTGATCCTCAGCAACGCGCGCGCGATGGGCGAGTTCGGCGCGGTCAGCGTCGTCTCCGGCCACGTGCGCGGGCAGACGAACACGCTGCCCCTGCACATCGAGATCGCCTACAACGAATACCAGTTCGCCGCGGCCTTCGCCGTCGCCACCTTGCTGGCCGCGCTTGCGCTGGTCACGCTGGGGCTGAAGGTCCTGGTCGAACGCCAAGTGAAGAAGACATCCACATGACTCTCTCCGTCCGCCATCTGCACAAGTCCTTCGGCAGCACCATCGCCTGCGATGGCCTGAACCTCGACGTCGCCAGCGGCGAGCTGGTCGCGCTGCTGGGCCCTTCGGGCTGCGGCAAGACGACCTTGCTGCGCATCATCGCGGGGCTGGAGCTTGCCGACGCCGGCAGCGTCCAGTTCAAGGGCGAGGACCTGGGCGTGCTGCCGGTGCGCGAGCGCGGCATCGGCTTCGTGTTCCAGCACTACGCGCTGTTCAACCACCTGTCGGTGTTCGAGAACGTGGCCTTCGGCCTGCGCGTGCGCCCGAAGGAAACGCGGCCCGACGAAGCCGAGCTGCGCCGCCGGGTGTCGGAGCTGCTGGAGCGCGTGCAGCTCGGCGGCCTGGGCGAGCGGATGCCGCAGCAGCTCTCCGGCGGCCAGCGGCAGCGCGTGGCGCTGGCCCGGGCGCTGGCCATCGAGCCACGCCTGCTGCTGCTGGACGAGCCCTTCGGCGCGCTCGACGCCCAAGTGCGCAAGGACCTGCGCCGCTGGCTGCGCCAGCTGCACCAGGAACTGCACATCACGACCCTGTTCGTCACGCATGACCAGGACGAGGCGCTGGAGCTGGCCGATCGCGTGATCGTGCTGAACCGCGGCCGCATCGAGGCGGCCGATTCGGACTTCGCCCGCCGCTTCCTGGGCGGCCAGGGTTCAGATGTCGAACTCGCCGCCGTCGCCTGACGCGGAGGACGGCACGCCGTTCGCGATCGCCTGCTCGACGACCTTGCGCGTCAGCGGCGATGCGAAGGCCCGGATGAAGTCGTAGACGTAGGCGCGCTGGAAGGCGCCACGGCGCAGCGCCAGCCGCGTCACGTTCGGGGCGAACAGCTGACGGGCGTCGATCGCGCGCAGGTGCGAGTCGCGCTCCTCGTCATAGGCCATCGCCGCGACGATGCCCACGCCCATGCCCAGCTCCACATAGGTCTTGATCACGTCGGCGTCCATCGCCTCCAGCACCACGCTGGCGGGGCGGCCACGGCGCGCGAAGGCGGCATCGATGTGGCCGCGGCCGGTGTAGCCGCTCTCGTAGGTGATGATCGGGAACTCGCCCAGGCGCTCCAGCGTCAGTGGCCGGCCGGCGTCGGCATCGCTCGCCAGCGCATGGCCGGGCGTGACGATGACCGCGTGCGTCCACTGGTAGCAGGGCAGCGCCACCAGTTCGGGATAGTCCGCCAGCGCCTCGGTCGCGATGCCGATGTCGGCCTCGCCATCCATCAGCATCTGCACGATCTGCTTGGGCGTGCCCTGGCGCATGCGCAAGGCGACGGACGGGTGCTGCTCGCTGAAATCGCGCACCGCCTGCGGCAGCGCGTAGCGGGCCTGCGAGTGGGTGGCGGCGATCGTCAGGGTGCCCTGGCCGTCGTTGGCGAAGTCCTCGCCGGCGCGGCGCAGGTTGTCGGCCTCCTGCAACAGTCGCTCGACGATGGGCAGCACCGTCTCGCCCGGCGGCGTGAGGCCGGTGAGTCGCTTGCCGGCACGCACGAACAGCTCGATGCCGAGCTCCTCCTCCAGCTCGCGGATCTGCCGGCTGACGCCCGGCTGCGAGGTATGCAGCGCGTCGGCCACGACGGTCAGATTGAAGCCCTGGCGGGCGGTCTCGCGCACCGAGCGCAGCTGCTGGAAATTCATAACCTTATATGTCGACGGAGTCCAACTTGGGATTCTGTCGACAGTGGCTATGCAACAAACGACTTAATTCGAATTTGCTTAGTCGCCTGGCAAATAAAGAGTCAGGACAGCAGCTTCACCAGCCCATCCGGATGGATGCTCCAGCCCAGCAAGCCGGACAGGCCCATCAGCACGCCGAAGAAGGTCGGCACCAGCGCCAGGAAGAACAGCCACCACAACTCGGTCAGCGCGGTGATCGCCATCAGTGCGACGGCGATGGCCAGCAACGCGTCGGAGAGGTCGAATTGGTCGTCGACGAAGTTCAGGTCGTTGTAGGCCTTCTCGGCGTCCTCGGCCTGTTGCTTCAGCGCGGCCTTCTTCTCTTCCTGCGACTTCGCCTGCTGTTGCTGCTGGGCGATCATCGCGTCGATCGTCTGGGTGTCGGCCGAGGCGACCATGCCGCTCTTCACCGCCTGCAACTGGATAACGTTGGACTCGGCGATCTCCTGGCGGATGTTGCGCGCCTGATAGAAGCCCCAGTTGTCGATCATGTGGGCCTGGGCCTGCTGCATGGCCTGGACGATGTTGTCGTCCTTGACCTTGCAGATCGCCATGAAGGTGGCCAGCAGGGCCACGCTGATGGCCACCGCGCCGTTCAGCCGTCGAATGGCGGCCGCTTCCAACGCGTTCTTCTCCTTCACCGACTCCACGGTCTCCAGCGCATCGATGTCCATCGCCGCACCCTCCTCGTTTTTCGATGGCGCGAATCGTACGGCAGGGCGCGCCATTTGTTCATTCACCGCACAGCAAAGCGTTGGACGCACAATGCGCCGGCCATGAACGTGCCGAATCGACACCTCCCTTCCGCGACGCTCGTCTTCATCAGCGCCCTGCTGCTGGCCGCCTGCAGCGGCCCCGGTCCGCATCGCGCGCCACCTGACCGCGAAGCGCAGGCGCGCGTGGCGCAATTGACCGCCAGCGGCTACCGCGCGCCCGAGCAAGCGCTGACCGTGACGATGCAGCGCTGGATCATTGCCGGCGAGGCGCTGCCGGTGGACCTGGCCCTGCCGGCGGGCAGCGCAGGGCGGCTGCCGCTGATCGTCTACCTGCCGGGCATGGGCGAATCGGCCCGCGCCGGTGTGCGCTGGCGTCAGCTCTGGGCGCACGCGGGCTATGCGGTGCTCAGCGTCCAGCCGCTGCCAGATGACGAGCTGGCCTGGTCGTCCGAGCTGGCCCGCGCCGCCGACTTCAAGGGTCTGGCCCGCGAACGCCGCCAGCCGGCCCAGACCGAGGCGCGGCTGCGCATCATCCTGGCCGTGCTGGAGCAGGCGCGCGCTCGCGCCGCGGCCGGCGATGCGCTGATGCGGCGCGTCGACTTCGGCAATGTCGGGATCGCGGCCTACGAGCTCGGCGCGCAGGCCGCGCTCGCCGCGCCGCTGCAGGCGCAGGCCAAGGCCTTGCTGTTGCTGGGGCCGGTGTTGCCCGAACGCACAGAGAGCATCGCCACGCCGCTGCTGCTCGTCAGCTCGCGCCGCGACCAGGATCCGACCGGCCTGGACCCCGATCCGCCGAAGCGCAGCCGCGCCGCCTTCGAGGCGCAGGACTCAGCCACCCTGCTGATGCTGGGCCGCGCCTCGCACACCGCGCTGGCCGGCGCGCCGGAGCTAGGACCGGACGAATTGGATGAGCCCTCCTCCGGGCGCGGCCGCCGCGGCGGGGGCCGGCGCGAACCGACCTTCTCCGACGCCGCGCCGGTGCGCGCCAACGAGGACGACAGCGCCGTCGTCATCGAAGCGGCGTCCCTGGCCTTCTGGGACGCCAACCTGCGCGGCAGCAGCGAGGCCCGCGGCTGGCTGCGGGAGCGCGCGCCGGCCTGGTCGCAGGGGCTGGCAGAGTGGTCTTCGCACCAGCGCTAGGATCGGCGACTCCTTTTTGACCTCCACTGGAATTGAGCGATAGGACCATGATTCTCGAAATTGCCGACATCCGCATCCACCCGGGCCAGAACGCCGCGTTCGAAGAGGCGATCCAACGCGGGCTGAATACCGTCATCTCGAAGTCGCCGGGCTATCTGCGCTCCAGCGTGCGCAGCGGCATCGAAACGCCGGAACGCTATGTGCTGATGATCGAATGGGCCACGCTCGAAGACCACACCGTGCACTTCCGCGGCGGCCCGCTGTTCCCGCAGTGGCGCGAGATCGTCGGGCCCTTCTTCGCCCAGCCGCCGCACGTGGAGCACTTCAACACGCTGGGCTGAACCCGCAAGACCGCGCCGGCGCCAGCAGATAAAATCGAGCGTTTCCCCTCCCAGCCCGGCTGCGGTTTCCCGACGATGCTCGCAACATGCTTGCCAAACTAGCCGTTGCCTGCCTGTGGCTCGTGAGCTGGCTGCCCTTCCGCGCAGTCGGCGCACTGGGTTCCATGCTGGGCACCCTGCTTTATGCCCTGCCGACCAGCCGCCGCGCGATCGGCCGCACGAACCTGCGCCTGTGCTTCCCGACACGCAGCGAGGCCGAGCGCGAGGCCATCCTGCGCGGGCACTTCATCGCGATCGTGCGGATGGTGCTCGAGTACGGTTACTGCTGGTTCGCCTCGCCGGCCCGGCTCAGGCGCCTCGTCGCCATCGAGGGGCTGGAACACCTCACCTCGCTGTCGCCGGACACGTCGGTGATCCTGTCGATGCCGCACTTCACCGGCCTGGACCTGGTGGGCCTGCGGCTGTCGCTGGAGACGCCCACGGTGACGATCTACGCACGCCAGAAGAACCCCTGGCTGGACGCCTTCATCCGCGCCAAGCGCTTGCGGCTGAACACCGGCATCGTGTTCTCGCGCCAGGAGGGCGTGCGCAGTAGCGTGCGCGCGCTGCGCGAGGGCTACCGGCTCTACTACCTGCCCGACCAGGACCACGGGCTACGCGACAGCGTGTTCGCCGACTTCTTCGGCGTGCCCGCCGCCACGATCACCGGCCTGCCGCGCCTGGCGGCGCTGACCCGCGCGCGCGTGATTCCCTGCTATCCGCGCCGCGAGGCCGGCCGCTACACGCTGGTGCTGCAGCCGCCGCTGGCGGACTTCCCCAGCGGCGACCTGAGTGCCGATGCACGGCGGATGAACGCCGTCATCGAGCAGCAGGTGCTCGCCGTGCCCAAGCAGTATTTCTGGCTGCACCGCCGCTTCAAGACCCGGCCGCCCGGCAGGCCGCCGCTCTATGAAGGCAAGGCGCGCGCAAGCGACGATTCGGCGGGCGGCGAGCCCTCGATCCTGCCGCCGACGATTGACTGAACCTCACCGCTCATCACACAGCATCACCGATGACGAACCTGCCCTACATCAAGCTCACGATCGTCGCGATCTTCGTGCTCAGCACCATCTACGTCCACCTGCGCGGGCGCGAGCGCCTGGGCTTCTGGCGCCAGCTGACGGATCATTCGACCTTCATGGCGCCGATCAACTGCTTCATGTACCTGTTCTCCAAGGTCAGCAGCCGCAAGCCCTACCTGCCGGTTACCGAGCTCGCGGGCCTGGACAAGCTGCAGGCGAACTGGGAAGCGATCCGCGCGGAGGCCGTGGCGATGTCGCAGCAGGGCGCGATCCGCGCGTCCGACAAGTACGACGACGCCGGTTTCAACTCCTTCTTCAAGACCGGCTGGAAGCGCTTCTACCTGAAGTGGTACGACCAGGCCCACCCCTCCGCCGCCGAGCTGTGCCCGGTAACGACCGCGCTGCTACGCGAGATCCCGAACGTCAAGGCCGCGATGTTCGCCGAGCTGCCACCGGGCAGCCGCCTGGTGCGCCACCGCGACCCCTTCGCCGGCTCGCTGCGCTACCACCTGGGCCTGGTGACGCCCAACGACGACGGCTGCTACATCGACGTCGACGGCCAGCGCTACAGCTGGCGCGACGGCCAGGGCGTCGTCTTCGACGAGACCTTCCTGCACTGGGCCGAGAACACCACGAACGTCAACCGCATCATCCTGTTCTGCGACATCGAGCGCCCGATGACCTGGGGCCCCGCCGCCGCGGTGAACCGCTTCATCAGCCGCCACCTGATCGCCGCGGCCAGCGCACCGAACCGCGAGGGCGACAAGACCGGCGGGCTCAACAAGGCCTTCGCCTACGTCCAGCAGTTCCGCCTCTGGGCCAAGGGCGTGAAGCAGCGCAGCCGCCTGCTGTACTACGTGCTGAAGTGGCTGCTGTTCGGCGGCCTGCTCGCCTGGTGGCTGCTGGCCTGAGGACGACAACGAAAAAGGGCGCCGAGGCGCCCTTTTTCTTGCGTATCCGCTGAAGCAGCAGATTACTTCTTGGCGGCCTTCTTGGCCGGCTTGGCGGCAGCCTTCGGAGCCGGCGCAGCCTTGGCAGCCTTGCGAGCGGCAGCCTTCGGATCGACGGCGGCCTTGAAGCCGGTGCCCGGGGTGAACTTCGGCAGCTTGGCGGCGGCGATCTTGATCTTGTCGCCGGTGCTGGGGTTCACGCCGGTACGGGCGGCGCGCGAGTGCTGCTTGAAGGAGCCAAAGCCGGGGATGGAGACGGCGCCGCCCTTCTTCACGGTGGTGACGACGGCATCCAGCAGCGTTTCCAGGATGCGGCCCGCTTCGGCCTTGGTCAGTTCGTGCTTGGAGGCCAGGTGCTCAATCAGTTCGGTCTTGTTCATTCAGGATGGTCTCATCTCAATTTGGACGCCCGACGATCCGGGCGGTCGTATTGTCAATGAAATCGAGCCGATGCCGATGACGACTGGGGGAAACGTGAAGACCCACTCGGTAACGTGATGCAAGACCTGACCCCATAACGGCAATACTGCACGGATTGCCAAGGTCGAGCGGCACGACGAGCCGCAAACGAAAAGGGCCGTTGCTTTCGCAACGGCCCTTCGTATTTGGTGCCCAGGAGAGGACTCGAACCTCCACGGAGTTACCCGCTAGTACCTGAAACTAGTGCGTCTACCAATTCCGCCACCTGGGCTTTCAGGATTTTTTTTCGCTACTGGCTTGGCGTCAGCAGCGAAGAGATCGGACTATAGCACGGATTTTTCAGCCCAGGCAAGAGGTCATGCTGCGGCCGTCATCTTGAAGATGCCGGTCGCGTTGCCCGCGTCGAAGCCGAGGTCCAGCGCGCCTTCGATCAGCGAAGCGCGCTGGATGAACTCGTAGAACGAACCCGGCACCGTCAAGGTCACGACCTGACCCTCGTGCAGGAACACGCGCCGCACCTGCGCCGCGCGGAACGCGGTCTGGCGCACGCGGCCGGATGCCGAGGTCTCGATCGAGTCCTTGATCGGCCGCCCGAGCGCCCGCTGCGACAGCGCCACCGCATCGATGTCGGCGACACGGTCGGTCGCGTGGTTGAAGGCATTGCCCTCGGTCGCGATCCAGGCCATCTCGGCCGACTCGGCCAGCAGCGCCTGGTAATCGTCCTGCGTGAACAGCGGATGCTGGCGCGCGAAGCAGCGCTGCAGCGCGGGCAGCAGCTTCAGCGCCGCATGCCAGGGCAGCGTCTTGTCGCGCGACAGCGTCTCCAGCAGCGCCAGATCGGCCGGCACCAGCGGATCGATCGAGCCTTCCAGCACACGCCCCACGGTGGCCTGGAAGCCGGCCGAGAAGCGCTCCGGATGCAGCTCGGAGACGAAGAACTGCGCGATGTCCTCGGGCATGTCGGCATGGCGCCAGGACCGGCCGGTCATCTTCAGCTTGGGCAGCGGATAGGTCTCGGCATGGCGGTAGCCGAGCGGCCGCAGCACGCGCGTGATCGCCGCCTCGCCGGGCGGCAGCGCGCCGCTCGCCCAGGCCACCGTGCGCAGCGCGCCGTGGTCGAACACGATGCGTCCGCCGTCCTTGACGCACTCGCCGACGTAGTCGACCGCATCGGGCACGCGCAGCAGCAGGTCGCGGAACAGCAGCATGTTCAGCGCCTGCGCCAGCTCGGCGCGGCTGACGGTGTCACTGATCGGCTGCAGCAGCGAGGGCGCGACGTGCAGCTGGGCGAAGGTTTCGAGGGTGGCCGATTCGCCGAGCGAGGCCACCAGCAGGCGATGAAGGCCTGTCGTTGCAATATCCATCAGGAACTCAGATGTCGAATTTGACGCCCTGCGCCAGCGGCAGCTCGCGCGAGTAGTTGACCGTGTTGGTCGTGCGGCGCATGTAGGCCTTCCAGGCATCGGAGCCGGATTCGCGGCCACCGCCGGTTTCCTTCTCGCCGCCGAAGGCGCCGCCGATCTCGGCGCCGGAAGTGCCGATGTTGACGTTAGCGATGCCGCAGTCCGAACCGCTCGCGCTCATGAAGGCCTCGGCCTCGCGCACGTCGTTCGTGAAGATGGCCGAGGACAGGCCCTGCGGCACATCGTTCTGCAGCGCGATGGCCTGCTCCAGCGTCTCGTACTTCAGCGTGTAGAGGACGGGCGCAAAAGTCTCGCGCTTGACCACCTCGGTCTGCGCCGGCATGCGCACTAGCGCCGGCACGGCGTACCAGGCGTCCGGGTACTGCTCGGCCAGTGCGCGGCCGCCGCCGCTGACCTCGCCGCCCTGCACGCGCGCATCGGCCAGCGCCTGCTGCATCGCGTCAAAGGCGGCTGCGTCGATCAACGGGCCGATCAGGTGGCCGGCCACCGTCGGATCGCCGATCTTCAGCTGTGCGCGGGCGCGGTCCAGGCGGGCGACCAGCTCGTCGTGGATCGACGCATGAGCGATCACGCGGCGCGTGGTCGTGCAGCGCTGGCCGGCCGTGCCGTAGGCGCCGAACAGGATGCCGCGCACGGCCAGGTCCAGATCAGCGCTGGGCGTGACGATGATGGCGTTGTTGCCACCCAGCTCCAGCAGGCAGCGGCCGAAACGCGCGGCAACGCGCGGACCCACGGCGCGGCCCATGCGGGTCGAACCGGTGGCCGAGACGAGCGCGACGCGGTGGTCGTCCACCATCGCCTCGCCGACGGCGGCGCGGCCGTTCAGCACCTGCGACAGATGGGCCGGCGCCTTGCCGCCTTGGGCCACAAACGCCGCCACGGCCTTCTCGAACAGCGCCTGCGTGGCGAGTGCCGTCAGCGGCGTCTTCTCGCTGGGCTTCCAGATGCAGCTGTCGCCGGCGACCAGCGCCAGCGCCGCATTCCAGGCCCACACCGCCACCGGGAAGTTGAAGGCCGAGATGATGCCGACCACGCCCAGCGGCAGGTACTGCTCCATCATCCGGTGGCCGGGACGCTCGCTCGCGATCGTCAGGCCGTGCAGCTGGCGCGACTGGCCGACGGCAAAGTCGCAGATGTCGATCATCTCCTGCACCTCGCCCTCGCCTTCGCTGCTCACCTTGCCGGCTTCCAGCGAGACCAGGCGGGCCAGCGCGGCCTTGTTGGCGCGCAGTTCCTCGCCGAACAGGCGCACCAGCTCGCCGCGCTTGGGCGCGGGCACCGTGCGCCATTGCAGGAAGGCGTCATGAGCGCGGGCGACGGCTTCGCTCATTTGCGCCGGCGTGGCCTCGTGGACCGCGCCGAGCGGTGCGCCGTCGATCGGCGAGCGGACTTTCAGACTGCCGCCAGTGACGGCAGCCGCGGGAACGCCGAGGGCGTTCAGGACTTCTTGTGCATTCATCTTCGTATTGTCCCTTCAGCTTCAGCCGATGCTCTCGACCTGGCGCGACTGCTGGTAAGCCTTGCCGAAACGGTTGGCGAGGAACTCGGGCAGCTGGACTTCCTCCTGGCGCACGAAGCCCTTCTGCGGCAGCTTGCCCTCGCGGAACAGGTCCACAGCGGCGCAGATGCCGGCGGCCGTGGTGATCTGGATGGCCGACAGCGGGTTCGCACCGTCGCGCTCGGCGAAGATCTTGCGCGCGAACACTTCCTGCAGCAGCGAGCCGTTCTTCATGCCCGACACGGTGACGAAGACGAGGACCACGTCCTGCATCGTCGCCGGCATGCTCTTGCGCATGATGTCCTTGAGCTTCTCCTGGTCGCTCTTGAGCTGCAGGTCTTCCAGCAGGAACTGCATCAGCTCGCGGTGGCCGGGGTAGCGCACCGTCTTGTAGTCGAGGTTGCGCACCTTGCCGTCCCAGGTCTCGCACAGCGTGCCCAGGCCACCGGAGGTGTTGAAGGCCTCGTACTCGGTGCCGTCCAGCGAGAAATGCTCCAGGCCTTCCAGCGGCAGCGCCTCGATCGCGCGGCCGTCGTGGATCGCCTCGCAGGGGTGGCAGTACTCGTTGATCAGGCCGTCGACGCTCCAGGTCAGGTTGTACTTCAGCGCATTGGTCGGGAAGGCGGGCAGCGCGCCGACGCGCATCTTCACGTCGTGCAGGGTGTCGAAGCTCTTGGCCAGATGGTGAGCGACGATGCCGATGAAGCCCGGCGCCAGGCCGCACTGCGGCATGAAGGCGGTCTTGGCGCCTTCGGCGATGCGCTTGATCTCCTTGGTCGCGGCCACGTCTTCGGTGAGGTCGAAGTAGTGGCAGCCGGCTTCCAGGGCCAGGTGAGCGGCGGTGATGGCCAGGTGGTAGGGCAGCGCGTTGACCACGGTGTCCTTGCCGCGCAGCGCGGCGGCAAGAGCCTTCGTGTCCTCGGTGTCGACATGCGCGGCACCGATGCCCTCGGCCGTCAGCTTGGCCAGCGCGCCGGCGTTCTTGTCGATCACGGTGACTTCGTAGTCGCCGGTGGCGTGCAGCAGGCGGGCGATGGTCTGGCCGATGTGGCCGGCGCCGAGCAGAGCGACTTTCATTTCTTAGATCCTTCAGAGAGAACAACGACTTGGATGCCGTCGAGTCTAGAAATTAGGACTGACGAAAGAAAGCGAGAGTTCGACGAAAAATAAGACGATTCGGACGATATGACCGATCAATAATCCAAACCGTCCATTTCAAGGGTTTCACCCGATGAGCGCTGCCAGCGACCCGACCGACCGCCAATTGATCGCCCTGCTGCAGGCCAACGCCCGCGCCAGCACGGCAGATCTCGCCCGCAAACTGGGCATCGCCCGCACCACCGTGGTGGCGCGGCTGGCGCGGCTGGAGGCCTCGGGCACGATCGTGGGCTACACGGCCCGCCTGGGCAGCGACGCGGCCGATCGCGGCGTCCAGGCATTCGTCGGCATCACCGTGCAGCCGAAGGCAGGCCGCGAGGTCGTGCGTCGGCTGGGCGGCTTCCCCGAGCTGCGGCAGCTCGCCTCGGTGAGCGGCGAGTTCGACTACATGGCGGTGCTGCGCGCTGAATCGACGATGCGGCTCGATGCGCTGCTCGACGAGATCGGCGACATCGAGGGTGTGATCAAAACCACAAGTTCGGTCGTTCTCGCGCTGCGCGTCGACAGAAACGCCTGATTGCGGGGGATCCGGCCCTTCCCTGGCACGGGGCTTGCGCGTTACATCTACGTCACCCGGGGGGTTCGGGTCACGAGGAGCACAAGATGAGCAACGGCAAAGTCATGATCACGCGCCGCACGCATCGCGGCATGGTGACGGCGATGAAGGTCCTCGCGCTGGTAGCGCTCAGCTGGGGCGTGGCGTTCCCGGCGCTGTTCTGGAGCCTGAATCGCCTGATCAACTAAGCCCGCGGGTGCGCGCCATCAGGCGCGCCATGCCCAGCAGCGCATCGAGGAAGGGCGTGTCCATGCGCAGGTGTTGAGCCACCTCGCGCACCGCGCCGAGCAACGCATCGATTTCCAGCGGCCGGCCCGCCTCGGCGTCCTGCAGCATCGAGGTCTTGAACTCGCCGAGCCCGCGCGTGATCGCGTGGCGGTCTTCCGGCTGCTGATCGACCTTGCAGCCGATGCGCTCGCCGATCACCGCCGCCTCGCGCATGATCGAGGTGGTGAAGCGCACGAGCAGCTCGTCGGCCATGATGCGATCCGTCGTCGCGCCGGTCAGCGCGGAGATCGGATTCGTCGTCATGTTCCCCCACAGCTTGAACCAGATGTCGCGCTGGATCCGCTCGGTGAGCGTCGCATTGAACCCGGCCCGGCCCAGCAGCGCCACCAGTTCTTCGACATGAGCGGGCCGGCCGCCCGCCGGGGCGCCGACGATCAGGCCGTTGCCCATCACGTGCCGCACCAAGCCCGGCTCCGGCGTCGCGCAGCTCGCATGCACGACGCAGCCGATCACCCGCTCGGTCGGGATCAGTTCGCCGATCGCGCCGCCCGGGTCCACGGACTCCAGCTTCAGGCCCCGGGCCTCGCCGTCCAGCCCGTCGAAGAACCACCAGGGCACGCCGTTCATCGCCACCAGCACGTGCGTCTGCGGCCCCA
Organism: Roseateles agri; assembly: GCF_034043675.1. Taxonomy (NCBI): domain Bacteria; kingdom Pseudomonadati; phylum Pseudomonadota; class Betaproteobacteria; order Burkholderiales; family Sphaerotilaceae; genus Roseateles; species Roseateles agri. Next base: position 47,197 of record NZ_JAXCLA010000011.1, read on the forward strand.
GCATCGCCTTGACGGCGGGCGCCACCGAGCGCAGTGCGGCCCCTTGACCGCGACGACGATCAGGTCCTGCGGACCCAGGTCATGCGGATCGCTGCTGGCATGCACCGGCACCACGAGCCGCTGGTCGGCGATGTCCATGCGCAGGCCGTGCTCGCGCACCGCCTCCAGCGTGAGGCCGCGTGCCAGCGCGCTGAGCCTCACTTCGCCGCCGAGCCGGTGACCGAGTTGCGCGCCCAGCCAGCCGCCGATGGCGCCGGCCCCCACGATGCAGATCTTCATGACCATCAGTCTCGCACAGGCCTCAGCGACGGCCGTGGATCGTCAGCTGCAGCCAGGCCGATTCGAGCAGCGGCACGTCGATGCCGGACTGCCGTGCCCGCGCGACCAGGTCGCCCAGGATGGTGTCCGATTCCAGCGGCGCGCCGGCCTGCAGGTCGCGGTACATGCTGGAGGCCGATGACGATCCCGGCTGCGTGAGGAAGGCGGCCGCGTTGTCCAGCACCTCGGCGCGCGGCGCGAAGCCGGCCGCCGTGGCCACCGCCGCGCTTTCGTGCAACAGGCGCAGGGCCAGCGCCGCGCCGTGCGGCACCGCCTCGATCTCGCCGATAGTGGCGCGCAGCAGGCAGCAGATGCCGCCCAGCGAGGCGAGGAAAACCCACTTCTCCCACAGCTCCTGGTCGATGTCCTCGGCCCGCCGGGCTTCGAAGCCGGCGCCCTGCAGCGCGGCATCCAGCGCGGCGAGGTCGAAGTCACCGGCCGCCGTGCCGCGCCGCAGGCCGTAGGCCAGCTTGTGCAGCGGACTCATCTGCACGATGCGCCCCGCCTCGTCGAGCGTGGCGGCGATGAGGCTGACGCCGCCCAGCACGGCGTCCGCGCCGAAGCGGGCGCTGAGCGTGTCGATGTGTCGCATGCCGTTGAGCACCGGCAGGATCCGCGTTTGCGGGCCGACGGCCGGCGCGAAATCCTCGATCGCCGCGTCGAGCGCATAGGACTTCACGCTCAGCAGGACCAGGTCGAAGGTGCGACCGGCCAGTTCGCCGGCCGTCAGCAGCGGCGGGTGCAGGGTCGCATCGCCGTGCGGGCTGCGGATCTGAAGGCCCTCCGCGCGGAGCTTCGCGGCGCGTGCGGGGCGGACGAGAAAGCTCACGTCACGATCCTGTTGGAACATGCGGCCACCGTAGTAGCCGCCCGTGGCGCCAGCGCCGACGACGAGGATACGCATCATCCGTTCAGCGTATCAGCCCGCCGGTCACCACGTCAGCGCTGCTGCAAATGCAACTCCGCGGCGACGGGGGATTCGATTTCGCCGGCCTCTGCGCTGGCTTCTTCGCTGACCTTCGGCGCCCACTCCCACCGCATCAGGAAGGCGGCACTGGCCGCCCCCAGCAGCAGGAACAGGAAGATCGCCAGCATCGGCAGCGTGTAGCTGCCATGACCCAGGTGCAGCAGCCAGCCCGAGAGGCTCGCGGACACGCCGCCGGCCAGGCTGGTCGCCACCTGCTGCAGGCCCGTGTTCAGGCCCACGGCCGGTTTCGGGATCAAGGTCAGCTTGACCAGCGCGAGGTTGTTGGCCGTCACCAGGCCCAGCAGCGAGAGCGAGACGATGTTCCAGAACAGCGCCGTCTGCACCGTGTCCGCATGGACGCCCAGCAGCACCGTGGTGCCGCCGAGGAAGCCGGCCACGATGAAGGACTTGCGCACCTTCACGGCGTCGCGGCCGCGGGCGATCAGGCGGTCCGCCATCCAGCCGGCCCAGGCCGCCACGGCGGCGATGCCCACGAAGCTGAAGAAGGTGTAGAGGCCCGAGTCCTGCAGCGAGAGCCCGCGCTGCTCGACCAGGTAGGCCGGCATCCAGGTCATGCAGAAGAAGGTGAAGTAGCTGTAGCAGAAGTTGTTGACCATGCCGCCCCAGACGACCGGGCTGATCAGCAGGTTGCGCAGCGGCACGGTGGCCGCGCGCTTGCGGCGCTGGGCCAGTTCCTGCCGGTCCGGGAAGTCGTTCCTCAGCATCCGCAGCCAGGGCGCCAGCCACAGCAGGCCCGCCAGGCCGGTGACGATGAACATCATGCTCCAGGAGCTGACCGAGATCAGCCAGGCCGCCACCGGCGCGCCCAGCGCCGGGCCCATCTTGCCGCCGATGGAGTAGATGCCCAGCGCCGTGCCCTTGCGGGTCTCGTCGAAGTTGTTGGCGAGATAGCGGTAGGTGGCCGGCACCACCACGGCCTCGGCCACGCCGATCAGCAGCCGCATCAGGATCAGGCCGTAGAAGGTCGTCATCAGGCCGGTGGCTGCGGCCGCCAGGCACCACAGCAGGAAGCAGACCGCGTAGGGCCACTTGACGCCGTAGCGGTCCACCAGCCAGCCCATCGGCAGCTGCAGCAGGCCGTAGGACCAGAACATCGCCGAGCCGAGCCAGCCCCGCTCGATATTGCTCAGCGAGAACTCGGTGACGAAGTGGTGGTCCGCCAATGCCGACGAGAGGCTGGTGCGGTCGACGAAGGAAATCATCAGGCCCAGCGCGAGCAACACGAGGATGCCCCATCGGTTTTCGGGCCGTCCCGTCTTTTCCTGCTGCGTGTTCATCTATTTGTCTCCTGCTTGTATTTATTGTTCTGTTCGCGAGACCCGGTCAGCCGAGGTTACCCGTTATGTCGTCGAACAGCTCATCGACGCTGAGGCGCCGCGGGATGATCTTCTGGTCCAGCGCCCAGTCGATGGCAAGCTGGATGCCCTTGCGGTTCGCTTCCAGCCCCAGCGGCGGGAAGACCTTGGGCGCGCCGCCCTCGGCCTGCTCGCGGCTCTCCTTGATCATGCGGTAGATCTCGCGCACGGCCTCCGGATGATTCTTCGACACGTCCTGGTGGACGACGAACATGTGGTTGATCGGCACGACGTTCTCGCGCGCGAACCAGTCCTTGGCCGCGTTCATCGCGTCCGGCACCAGGGTGCGCACGCGCGGGTCCTTGGGCATGTCCTCGCCCAGCAGCGCGGCGGCGAGCTCGCCCTTGAGCATCATCTCGGGGATGTTCGATCCGGCCGGCAGGCGCTGGCAGTTCGCCGGATCCTTGTACTCGGCCAGGTGACCGTCGCCCAGGGTCATCCAGGTGACCTTGTCCAGGTCCACGCCGTACTCGTGACGCAGGATGCCGCGGATCCACAGCGCCGTGGTCTGCGTGTAGGTGCGCACGCCGACCTTCCTGCCTTCGATGTCCTTGGGCGCCAGCTCGCCGAAGTCGACGTTGAAGCCCGCGCAGTGGTGCTGGAAGCGGCCGGAGATCGGCGCGGGCAGCAGCACGTAGGGCTTGCCGTAGGCCTTGGCCTGCAGAAAGGTGACGATGGCCAGTTCGCCGGCGTCGAACTGGTTCTCGCGCACCATGGCCTTGAAGCCGTTGTGCGCGGGCGTGGGGCCGCAGTAGTCGAGCGTGACGAGGTCGGAGCGGACGCGGCCGTCCTTCATCGCCTTGGTGACGGCGTAGTCGGCCAGGTTCGTGCGCAGGGTGGGCGCCATGTGATTTGTCTCCAATGGAATCAGAGCCTGACTTCGATCAGGCGGGGGCCCGGCTCGCGGTTCGCGTCGGTGAGGGCCTTGTGGAAGCTCTGCGCGTCTTCGACGGCGATGGCCGGCACGCCCATACTGCGGGCCATGGCCAGCCAGTCGATGCGCGGCTTGTCGATGTCGATCATCGACAGCGCCCGCTCGCTGGGCGTGCCCGCACCCATATTGGCGTACTCGGCCTTCAGGATCGCGTAGCTGTTGTTGGCGAAGATGATCGTCGTGATGTTCAGGTTCTCACGCGCCTGGGTCCACAGCGACTGGATCGTGTACATCGCCGAGCCGTCGCCCACCATGCAGACGACGCGGCGGTCCGGGCAGGCCAGCGCCGCGCCGGTGGCCACGGGCGTGGCGTAGCCGATGCTGCCGCCCATGTTGTTGATCAGGTCGTGCGGCAACGCGCCCATCGTCAGGCCCATCGATTCGCGGCCCGTGGTCAGCGACTCGTCGACGACGATGGCGTTCTCGGGGATGCCGGCGGCCAGCGCGTGGGCGATGGACAGCGGGTTCAGCGCGCCGCTGGGCACCGGGGTCTCGATGCGGGGCTGCAGTCTGGGCGCGACGTTCCGTGCGCCGAGCGCCTCCAGCAGCATCTCGAAGGCGAGTTCGCTGTCCTCGTCGGCCTCGACCAGCGGATGCACCGCCGTGCCCTCGGCCTTCAGCAGGCTGGGCTTGTCCGGGTAGGCGAAGAAGGCGACCGGCTCGCGGGTCTCGACGGTGACGATGTGCTTGAAGCCTTTCAGGAAGGCCTGCGCCTGCGGCACCGCGTAGGGGATGCGCTCGATCGGCACCCGCCCTGCCCCGCGCTCGATGCGGGCGGTGAAGAACTGCGAGCCCAGCCGCGCGCCGGTGGCCGCGGCGACGCGGCCGGCGTGTTCGAGCGCCTTGCCGCGGGTGGCCTTGTTGGCCAGGATGATCAGCGCGGGTTCGCCGGACTTGAGGATGCGGGCGACATGCTCGATGCGCTCGGCGCTGGGGACCTTACGACGCGGCTGCGGGTTCGCCGGCAGCACGCGCGTGCCCGTGACCTGCTGCCAGGAGGTGTCGCCGGGCAGGATCAGGGTGGCGATCTGGCCGGGGTGTTCGCTGGCCTTGGCGACGGCCTGCGCCGTGTCCCAGGCGATGGCATCGGCCGAGTCGGCGCGGCGCACCCAGTGGCTCAGCGGACGGGCGAGGCCTTCGATGTCGGAGGTCAGCGGCGGGTCGTACTTGAGGTGGGAGACGGAGTGCTCGCCAACGACGTTGACCATGCCGGAGCTGGCGCGCTTGGCGTTGTGGATGTTGGCCAGGCCGTTGGCCAGGCCCGGGCCCAGGTGCAGCAAGGTGGACGCAGGCTGGTCCTTCATCCGCCACCAGCCGTCGGCCGCGCCGGTGGCGATGCCTTCGAACAGGCACAGCACCGGGCGCATCTTCGGGTTGGAGCCCAGCGCCGCGAGGAAGTGCATCTCGGAAGTGCCGGGGTTGGCGAAGCAGATGTCCACGCCCTGGTCGACCAGGGTCGCGACCAGCGACTCAGCGCCGTTCATGGTGCCGCTCATCATCAGTACGGCGTTGCGGGCGCGGCCGGCGTGCCGATGTCGCGCGCCAGGCTGACGACGCCATAGGTCTTCTGCGGGGCGGACATCAGCAGGCCGTAGCCCTGCTCGACCAGCGAGCGGAAGTTCTTGGCCGTGGTGTGCGGGTTGCCGACGCAGACCTTGTGCTTCTTGCAGGTCTCGACGATGCGGCGCATCGCATCCTGCACCTCGGGATGTTCGTACTGGCGCGGGAAGCCCAGTTCCTGGCTCAGGTCGCCCTCGCCGATCAGGATGAAGCCGACGCCGGGCACGTTGGCCAGGATGTCGTCCAGGTTCTCGATCGCCTGGGTGCTTTCGCACATCAGGCCCACCAGGATCTCGCCTTCCGGCACCAGCGGCCACACGTCGGCCTTGCGGTAGTAGTCGGCCATGCTGAGGCCCCAGTAGCGCGAGGCATTGGCCGGGCCGTCGCCGCGCACGCCCTTGGGCTCGTACAGCGGGGCGTTCTTGGGCCGCGCGTAGCGGCAGGAGGCGACGGCGTTGTAGGCCTGCTCGACGGTGGCCACATGCGGCCAGATCACGCCGTAGCAGCCGCGGTCCAGCACCTGCTTGGCGAAGCTCTGGTTCATCTCCACGCCGTTGGCGGGAATTCGGGCGATCGGCGTCACCTTGGGCGCGACGGAGCCGCTCTCCGCGATCTGCTTGCGGTTGAGCATGTACTGCAGCGCATCGCCCAGCGCGGACACGTCGTAGGGGTTGTGCTCCATCTCGTAGACGATGCCGTCATACGGCGCGTCGCTCATCTCGATGGCGGTCTGCTTGTCCAGCTTGGCGAAGGCCATGTGGGCCGGCTTGCCGGACTCGAAGGCCTTGATGATGCTGTTGAGGCGGGTGTTGCTCATGGTGCTTGTCTCGTTGTTTCGTTGTTCAGGCCAGGGCCGGATAGAGGCTCAGCGCCGTCTTGCCGAAGATCCACTCACGGTCCTGGACGCTGAGCGAGCTGAGCCCCGCCTGCGCGGTAGCCAGGATCTCGGCCAGGGTCCCGGGCGAGGTCGGGAAGTTCGAGCCCCAGGCCAGGCGGTTCGCGCCGAAGGCCTCGACGACCTTCGGGAAGAAGGTCTGGGCGCTGGCCTTCTCCTTCTTGACGTCGCCGAAGATCCGCGGCGTCAGCTTCATGAACAGGTTGGGCAGGTCGGCCATGTCGAACAGGCTCTGCGCGTTGGCGTACGGCGGGCCGTCGAGCACGTCCGGGCGGCCCAGGTGATCCAGGATGATGTTCACGTTGGGGAACTTCTCGGCCAGCATGCGCACCTGCGGCAGGCCGATCGGGCCGGTCTGGATGCACATCGGCAGGCCCAGCTCGGCGCACATCTCCCAGGCCCGGAAGCTCTTGGGGTTGTCCAGTTCGCTGGGGTCGAAGTCCTTGGTGGAGCCGCCGGTGAAGATGCGCAGCCCGGCCAGGCCTGCATCGGCCCAGCGCTTGATGACCTGGGGCACGTCGTCGGCCAGCATGTCCACCGAGCCGACGGCGACGAGCCGGTCTTTGTAGGCATTGCAGCCGTCGACGACATAGCTGTTGTCGAAGCCGTAGGTGGTGGACGAGTGGACGACGGCGGCCTTGGCCACGCCGGCAGCGTCCATCGCCGCGATTAGCGATTCCACGGTGCTGGGCCGCTCCTGCGACCAGTCCGAGCGCTTGCCGAACAGCGGCGCCGGCGGGTACTTCTTCTCGTCGTCCGAGATGATGTGCGGGTGGATGTCGATGTACTGCATGGCTTACAGGCCCTTGCTCTTCAGATGCTGGTCCAGGCGCGGATACACGCGCCGCGCATTGCCTTCGAAGATCGCGTGCTTGTCTTCGGCGGAGAGCGCCTCGCACTGGTCGACGTAGCGCTTGGTGTCGTCGAAGTAGTGGTTGGTGACCGGGTCCTTGCCGCGCACCGCGCCGATCATTTCGGAGCCGAACAGCACGTTCTTCACCGGGATCACCTTGGTCAGCAGCTCCACGCCGGGGTGGTGGTAGACGCAGGTGTCGAAGAAGACGTTGTCCAGCAGTCCTTCCAGCGGCCGCTTCATCATCTCCAGCGACATGCCGCGGTAGCGGCCCCAGTGGTAGGGCACGGCGCCGCCGCCGTGCGGGATCACCAGGCGCAACTGCGGGAAGTCCTTGAACACATCGCCCTGCAGCAGCTGCATGAAGACGGAGGTGTCGGCGTTCAGGTAGTGGGCGCCGGTGCCGTGGTGGCAGGCGTTGCAGGAGGCGGCGACGTGGATCATGGCCGGCACGTCCAGCTCGCACAGCGCCTCGTAGATCGGGTACCAGCTCTTGTCCGTCATCGGCAGGCCGCTCCAGTGGCCGCCGCTGGGATCGGGGTTCAGGTTGACACCGACGAAGCCCATCTCGTTGACGATGCGCTTGAGTTCCGGCACCGAGTTCTTCGGCGGCGCCAGCGGGCTCTGCGGCAGCATGCCCACGGGGACGAAGTTGTCCGGGTACATGTCGCAGACGCGGCGCACGAGGTCGTTGCTGATCTCGGCCCATTCGAGGCTGGTGCGCTCGTTGCCGAGGTGGTGGCTCATCAGGCCGGCGATGGGCGAGAACAGCGTGAGGTCGCCGCCGCGCTCCTGCTGCAGGCGCAGCTGGCCGTTGCCGACGCCTTCACGGATCTCGTCGTCGGAGACCCAGGCACCCTTGCGGTCGGGAGCGTTGGCCGGATCGTTGGCGGCGGCCACCTGGGCGGCGCGCCAGTCGCGGAAGGAGGCGGGGACGGTCGTGAAGTGACCGTGGCAGTCGATGATCATGATGCGGGGTCCGGAATCAAACGCGGGGGTCGACGAAGAGCTCGTTCATCGACATGCGGCGGGGGGTGAGGCCTTGCTTGAAGGCGGTCTGCTCCAGCGCCTCGATGGTCTTGCGGTTCTCCTCGATGCCGTAGGGCAGCGGGTCGGGGCCGACGATCTTCGTGAGGGCCTGGTACTTTTTGTCGCCGGCGTTTGTGGACGTGGGCAGCTTCTCCAGCCAGCGGCGCTTGGCTTCGGCGAAGGCGTCGTAGAGGGTCCTGGCGACTTCGGGGTGCTGGGCCAGCACGCTGTCCTTGACGACGATGGTGCCGTGCATCGGGTAGATGCCGGTACGGGCGTAGTAGGCCGCTTCGATCTCGGTCGCGTTGGGGAAGAGGTCGGGATAGTTGGCCTCGACTTCCTTCCAGCCGCCGGTGGGGTTGCCGGTGCGGCCGATGCCGGCGGCGGCGTCGAAGCCGGCCACCAGTTCGCCGTCGGCCATCATGTCGGCCAGCGGCCGGGTGGCCTGGATGACGTTGGCGGGGAGCTTCAGCTGGGTGACGTGTTCTTCGTCGTCGACGACCCAGGTGACCTTGTCGTTGTCCAGGCCGTATTCGTCGATCAGCACCTGGCGGGTCCACACGCCGGTGGTCACCGAGTAGGCGCGCACGCCCACCTTCTTGCCTTCGAGATCCTTGGGGACGCGGATGTTGGCATCCGGGCGCACCAGCAGGCCGCCGTGGTGGAAGCGACGCACGACGAAGATCGGCAGCGCGACGAAGGGGGCGCCGTAGGCGCGGGCGATGATGTAGGTGGTGGGAGCGAGTTCGCAGACGTCGAACTCGTGGTCCCGCACCATGCGGCGGAAGGCGCCGATCTGGGGCTTCACCGTGATGAACTCGGCATCGATGCCGGGCAGCGGGATCTCGCCGGATTTGATGCCCTCGGTCTGCGGGTGATCGGCGATGGCGATCTTCAGGTGGACGTTGGCCACTGCGTGTCTCCTGTGCTTCTTGGTTTGTCGATTCGAGATGCAGGCATCTTGCCGAGCCGGGGTCGCCGGGTCGATTGAGTAAAATTGCGCTGCACTTGAAGAAACGGTTAACTGGGGCAGTTGGGAAGCGACGTGTCGGGCCTGGATTGGTATCTGCAGATCAACCTGAAGGCGCGCCACCTGCGCCTGCTGGTGACGATCGACGCGTATCGCAACCTGTCGCAGGTGGCCGAGGTGACCCACGTCACCGTGCCGGCCGTGTCCAAGTCGCTCGCCGAGCTGGAACGCGGCATCGGCCTCTCGCTCTTCTCCCGCACCTCGCAGGGCCTGCTGCCGACGCCCTACGGCGAATGCCTGATCCGCCATGCGCGCACGATGCTGAGCGTGCTGCACCAGGCCCGCGACGAACTGAAGGCGCTGAGCTCGGGCACCGAGGGCAAGGTGCACGTGGGCATGCTGCCGGCCACCGCCTCGGTACTGCTGCCGCAGGCGCTGGCGCTGCTGAAGAGCCAATCGCCGGGTACCAACGTGACCGTGGTCGAAGGCACCACTGCCTCGCTGCTGCCCGAGCTGTGGCAGGGCCACCTGGATCTCGTCGTCGGCCGGATGCCGCCGCCCGACGCGCTCGGCAGCTTCGAGGAACGCGAGCTGCTGGACGAGCCGGTGACCTTGATGACCGGCGTCCACCACCCGCTGGCGCACCGCAGGACCGTCAAGTGGGCCGACCTGCGCGACTACCCGTGGATCCTGCCGCCGCCGGGCTCGCTGCTGCGCGACCCGCTGGAGCGCGTGCTGGAGGCGCACGACGTGCCGCTCAGCAACAACTACATCGAGACCCTGTCGGTGCACGTGGCACGCACGCAGCTGCAGGTGTCGGACTTCATCGCCGTGATGGCCGGCACGCTGGCCAACGACCCGGCCCAGCCGCTGCATGTGCTGCCGCTGGCCCTGCCCCGCCTGGCACGCCCGACCGGCGTGCTGTGGAACCGCAACCGCGGGCTGACGCCGAGCGCGCAGCGGCTGCTGGATTGCCTGGTCGAGACGGCCTCGCAGCTGAAGAACAGCCTGCCATCGGAGCCCTCGCCGCGGCGCCCTCGCGGCAAGGCCCAGGCCTCGACTTAACCGTTTCCTCAAGCCGGCGCCGTCTTTTCTCAATGGACGCTGCGCAGCCTGCTCGGCACCATCGGCCCGCCCTCAAATCAAACAACAAGCGGAGACATGGGCCGACGATGCCTTGATGCATGAGGTCTCCGCTGCGCGCTGCACGGCGCAATCACGGAGACAAATCGATGAAGCTGGTCGTTTCACTGGCAGCCCTGGCGGCTGCCGCATTTTCCGCACAGGTCCATGCCGGCGATGAGGGCGACGGCGCCTCGTCCAACACCGGCGGCAGCAGTTCCGTGACCATCTACGGCTTCATCGATCAGGGCGTCGAGTACATCCACGACACCGCGACGAGCAAGACCACCACCGGCAACGCCACGCGCATCGGCTCGGGCACGGCCACCTCCTACCTCGGCTTCCGCGGCCGCGAGGACCTGGGCGGTGGCCTGCGGGCGATCTTCAACCTGGAGCAGGGCTACTCGCCCGACCTCGGCACGCAGAGCCAGGGCCCGCGCGCCTGGGGCCGCCAGGCCTATGTCGGCCTGGAAGGCAGCTTCGGCCTGCTGAACCTGGGCCGGCAGTACACGATGAAGGCCTTCGCGATGTCGCCGATCAATATGTTCGGCACCGGCGCGCAGGGCCTGCCGACCTTGGACGAAGGCGTCTCCAACCCGCGCGCCGACAACGCGATCAGCTACCGCGTGAAGTTCGGCGGCGGCTTCGAGACCGGCGCGAACTACAGCTTCGGCCGCGACGGCCTGGCCGGCAACAGCAAGGTCGCCACCAACTGCCCTGGCGAGGCCACCGAGGCGAGCCAGTGCCGCGAATGGTCGCTGCTGCTGAAGTACGACGGCGACAAGTGGGGCGTCAGCAGCGCCTACGAGCGCCAGAACGGCGGCACCTCCGCCACCTACGGCGGCCTGACCTCGCCGGACCTGCACGACACCCGCACGATCCTCGGCGGCTACCTATTCTTCGGCGGCACCAAGGTGTCGGTCGGCTGGATCCGCCGCCAGAACGACGGCCTCGCCACGCCAAAGAGCGACCTCGCCTGGATCATGAGCACGATCCCGGTCACGACCGCCTTCTCCATCGACCTGATGCTGGCCGAGCTGAACTACAAGGACTCGGCCGACAAGGCCGACGTGCTGGGCCTGCGCGGGCAGTACGCGCTGTCCAAGCGCACGGCGCTCTACATCACGGCCGACTACATCAACAACGGCGGCGCGCTGGCCGTCGGCGCCACCACCAACGCGCCGGCCGTCGCGCCGCTGCCGGGCGGCTCGCAGCTCTCGCTGATCACCGGCTTCCGGCACGCGTTCTGACGCGCAGGCGAAGCGAAATCGTGGTCTAGTGTCGGCCTCGACAACTCCTGCGCCGACAACAATATGCTGACCTACCTGCACACGATGATCCGCATCACCGACATCGACGCCTCGCTGAAGTTCTTCTGCGACGCGCTCGGCATGAAGGTGGTGCGGCGCACCGACCACGAGGCCGGCCGCTTCAGCCTGATCTTCCTGGCCGCCCCCGGCAACGAGGACGGCCCCTTCCAGCCCCAGGTGGAGCTGACCTACAACTGGCCCGATGCCGACGGCAAGACCGAGGCCTACACGGGTGGCCGCAACTTCGGCCACCTGGCCTTCGCCGTGCCCGACATCTACGCCGCCTGCCAACGCCTGATAGACCATGGCGTGACGATCCAGCGCCCGCCGCGCGACGGCCGCATGGCCTTCGTGCGCTCGCCGGACCTGATCTCGGTGGAGCTGCTGCAGGACGGCCCGGCGCTCGCCCCGGCCGAGCCCTGGACCTCGATGCCCAATATCGGCAGTTGGTGACAAAAGAGGCTTGAACGTGCATTGCGCCGCGCCCGCGGGCCGGCGCACCCCGCCCATTTCGGGGCTTCTCCGCTATCGTCCCGCGCTGCGGCATAACTCTCCATTCAAGCGCAGGGTCACCAGATGAGCAGCACGTTTTCGCCCTCCTCTTCTTCCCCCTCCATTCCGAGCACCCGCCTGGGCGTGGCCGGCCGGCTGTGGCTGGCGCTGGGCATCGTCATCGTCACGCTGGTGGGCCTGCTGGCCTTCTCGGCCGTGCGCACGCGCAGTGTGCAGGCCGATGCCGATGCCGCCACCGAGACCCTCACGCGGAAGCAGTCGTTGGCGCAGCGCTGGGCCGCCCTCAGCGCCGCGACGGTGGTCAAGGTGCAGGCCTCGTCGATCAGCACCGACCCCATCGTCGAGAGCACCTTCAAGGACCAGATCACCAGCACCATCGAGCAGATCAACGGCCTGCAGAAGCAGCTGAAGGACACGGGCCTCAGCGACAAGGACAAGGCGCTGTTCGAGACCATCGGCGAGCGGCGCAAGCTCGTGCTGGCCTCGACGGCCAAGCTGAAGGAGTTGAAGGCTGCCGGCGATGCGGCCGGCGTGCGCGACGAGATGAACCAGCGCTTCAACCCGGCGGTATCCGCCTACGTGGCCGCGATGGATGATTTCGTGCAGGCCCAGGCCGATGCCAAGAAGGACAGCGATGCCCAGGTCGCGGAGCGCCGCAAGGGCACGATCCAGATCGCCCTGTTCTTCATCGCGTTCGTGATCGTGGCGCTGGTGATCGGCGCCGTCTGGCTGATCCGGTCGATCCAGCAGCCGCTGAGCCGCGCGATCGAGGTCGCCGGCCGCATCGCCGATGGCGACCTGACGGCCAACGTCGCCGTCGACCGCGGCGACGAGTTCGGCCAGTTGCTGGCCGCGCTGGACCGCATGACGCGCCAGCTGCGCAGCGTCGTCGGCGAGGTGCGCCACGGCGTCGAGTCGGTCTCCACCGCCTCGGCCGAGATCGCCACCGGCAACCAGGACCTGAGCGCCCGTACCGAGCAGACCGCGTCCAGCCTGCAGCAGACCGCCAGCTCGATGGAAGAGCTGACCGGCACCGTCAGCAATTCCGCCGACGTGGCCCGCCAGGCCAACCAGCTCGCCGCCTCGGCCGCCGAGGCCGCCACGCGCGGCGGCGCGGTGGTGGCGCAGGTGGTGACGAACATGGATGAGATCACCGCCAGCTCGCGCAAGATCGGCGACATCATCGGCACCATCGACGGCATCGCATTCCAGACCAACATCCTCGCGCTGAACGCGGCCGTGGAAGCGGCACGCGCCGGCGAGCAGGGCCGCGGCTTCGCGGTCGTGGCCTCCGAGGTGCGCTCGCTGGCCCAGCGCTCGGCCGAAGCGGCCAAGGAGATCAAGAGCCTGATCGGCGCCTCGGTGGAGCGCGTCGAATCCGGCGCCGGCTTGGTCGCTCAGACCGGCACGGTGATGGAGGAGATCGTCACCAGCGTGCGCCGCGTCACCGACATGATCGGCGAGATCGCCTCCGCCGCCACCGAGCAGCGCGACGGCATCGGCCAGGTCAACATCGCCGTGACTCAGCTGGACCAGATGACCCAGCAGAACGCCGCGCTGGTGGAGGAATCCGCCGCGGCCGCTTCCTCGCTGCGCGAGCAGTCGGCGCGGCTGGCGCAGGTGGTGTCGGTGTTCAAGGTCGATGGGTCTGCAGCCGCAGCGCCACGGGCAGCAGTCACCGCAGCGCCGCTGCCCTTGAAGCCTGTCCGGAAGCCTCTCGCTACGGCGAGCAAGCCCGTCGTGAAGGCGGCGAGCCCGGCACCGCGCAAGCCTGCAGCGGTCGCCGCGCCGCGCAAGCCCGAGCCGGTCACCCCGGCACCGGCGGCCGAGGGCGACTGGGAAACCTTCTGATCACTGGCCCGGGTAGTGCCCCGCGGTAATGTCCGCTAGCAAGGTCTCGTGCACGGGCTCCCAGCCCAGCAGCGCACGCGTGTGCGCGCTGGAGGCCGGCGCATCGGCTCCGAAGAACATGCCCAGCCAGTCGAAGTGGGCCTGGGCGCGCTCGGCCGGAATCGACTCCACCGGCAGTGACATGAATTCGCCCAGCGCCTGGGCGATGTCCTGCGTGGCGATGCCTTCCTCGGCGACCGCGTGCAGCACGCTGGCTGGCGGCGCGCGATCGATGGCCAGCTGCACCAGCCGGCCGGCATCGAGCCGGTTCACCGCCGGCCAGCGGTTACGCCCCTCGCCGATGTAGCCGGACACGCCCTTCTCGCGCGCGACGCGCGCGAGCACCGCGACGAAGCCGTGATCGCCGCCCGCCCCGTGCACCGTCGGCGCGAAGCGCACGACCATCGACCGGATGCCGCGCTCGGCCAGACCCAGCGTGTACGCCGCGTTGGCGATGCGCGGGTGCACACCGGCGCTCGGCATGTCCGCTTCCGTGCCCACGCGTCCCGGTGCCAGCCCCAGGGTGCCAGAAGCGATCAGCAGCGGGCCGCCGGTGCCCTGCAGCACGTCGGCGAAAGCCTCGATCGCCGCGCGGTCGGTCTGGGCGGCTGCGGCCATCTGCGAGAAGTCGTGGTTGTAGCCCAGGTGAACCACGCCGTCGGCCTGGGCTGCGGCGGCGCGCAGGCTGGCGGGGTCGTCCAGGCTGCCGCGGACGACCTGGGCGCCCAGTGCGCGGATGCGGGCGGCCGAGTCGTCGCTGCGAGCGAGGCCGAGCACCTCGTGTCCGGCGGAGATGAGTTCCTTGACGCTGGCCGAGCCGATCCAGCCGGAAGCGCCTGTGACGAGAATTCGCATGGAGTGCTCCATTGATGTCATTAAGTGACATCAGTATAGACCTATGATGTCACTCTGTGTCAACACCCTGGAGCAGCATGGGCCGCTGGGAAGCTGATGCCGCCGGTCGCTTCCGCGCCGCGGCCATGGAACTGTTCGGCGAGATCGGCTACGAGCAGACGACCGTTGCCGCCATCGCGGCGCGCGCGGGCCTGACGGCGCGAACCTTCTTCCGCCACTTCGCCGACAAGCGCGAGGTGCTCTTCGACGGCTCCGCGCGGCTGCAGCAGCTGATGGTGGCCAGCGTCTCTGGGACGCCGGCGGAGGCCTCGCCGCTCGATGCAGTCGCTGCCGCCTTGCTGAAGTCGGGGGAATTCTTCGACGACGAACGTCGCCCGTTCGCGCGCCTGCGCAATCACATCATCGCCGCGCACCCGGATCTGCACGAGCGCGAATTGATCAAGCTGGCAACGCTGTCCGCGGCGCTCACGGCGGCGCTGCGCGAACGCGGTGTCGATGAGCCGGATGCGAGCCTGGTGGCCGAGACGGGCATCGCCGTCTTCCGCATCGCGTTCGCGCAATGGGTCGCGGAATCCGAGACGCGCGGCTATGCAGAGATCGTCAATCAATCGCTCGCGCGATTGAAGGCGCTCGCGGCTCACTAAAGCCGTGAGCGTCCTAAGTCACTTCACAGTGACTTGAGAATTTCGCGGCGCTTCTCTTCGAATTCCTGATCGGTGATCAGGCCCTTGCTGTGCAGGCGCTTGAGGGTCTCGAGGCGGCGCTCGGGATCGCTCATCGGCGCAGCGGCGGCCGGTGCGGCTGCAGGCACGGCCACGACCGGCGCGACGGCAGGCACCGCGGCCACGGGCGCCGGCTGCGGCGATGCAGCCGGTGCCACGACGGCCGGAGCGATCGGAACCGGCAGGTTGCCGCCCGGCGCGGCGGCACCGATCGGCGCGGGCACCACCACCTGATCGACCGCGCCGCGCGCGCTGGCCACGTTCATCGGCAGGGTCAGCCAGTCGGCGCGGCGCGACTTGGCGCCGGCGCTGGACAGCACGGCCGAGCCCGGCGTGGCGCGCATGCCGTAGACGAAGCGCGGCTGCACGTAGCTGCCGCGGTAGGCGTCATAGAAGTCCTGGCGTGCGTCGTGGACGATGATCTCCAGACCGGCCGCATCGACGAACAGGCGCGCCGTCAGCGCCAGCGGCGAACCGATGAAGCCGCCTTCGCGACGATCGGCCGACAGCAACTGCACGTCGTCGGCCGGTGTGGCCGCGAGCAGCGCCTTGGAGAGGATGGGCACCAGCTCATCGAGTTCGCCTTTGTCGAACAGCGGGCCGCGGTTGCCGCTCTTGTCGACGACGGCCTGGATGGCCGCCAGTTGGCCGCGCAAGGCCTCGGGGTCGACACGCACCGGATGCAGGTTCGGCTCGCTGCCGGCCTCGCGCGGCACCAGCTTGATGCTGGTGAATTCATGCAACTGCCACTCGCGGTTCTTCGAGTCGGGTTGCTGCGGCTGCTGGACCGGGGTGTCCGGCTTGCTGGCGCTCTTGCCGAAGATGGCATCGAACCAGCCGGCATGGGCCGGCGTCGCGGCGCCAGCGAACAGGGCGCCGATGAGCGCCAGATGCAGTGCAGTGCTGCGCACGGCAAGGGAACCACGGGTAGGCATGTCTTCTCGTCTCCGGATCGCGCCCATCCCGCGGGCGCATAAAGAAAAAGGGCTGCCTGAGCAGCCCCTCCATTTCAGCACAGCCGGGTGCGCGTTGCGCGAGCCGGCCATGAAGAAATCAGATCACCGGCTTACCACCAGATCTCAGCCTGGAAGCCGTAGCTCGTGCCGTTCGTCTTGGAGTCGCCGATGCCGGTCAGGCCGCCGCTCGTGTTGACGCTGCCGTCGCCGTTGTAGACGTTGGCGGGCGAGTTCCACTTGGCGGTCGTCACGTAGAAGCGCAGCTCAGGACGATTCCAGTAGCCCGGGCCGGTCGACAGCGTCGGAGCGATCGTGAACTTGGCCAGCTTCTGCGTGCCGATGCCGTCGATCTTGTTCTGCATGTAACCGGCTTCTGCGACCATCTTGAAGTTCTTGGTCACAGCGTAGGAAACACGGCCACCGACCGTACCGCCCGTCAGCTTCGGAATGTTGTTGACGGTGTCCTTGTCCTGTTGCGTGAACAGGGCCAGGGCCTGGCCGCCGAACGGACCGACTTGCCAGTTCAGCGTTTCAATCAGGCGCCATTGCTTGAAGCCGGAATCGGCAGTCATGCGGCCCGAGTTGGCGTTCAGGCCAGCGGAGCCTTGGGCGTACTGCAGCCACACGCGGTTGCTGCCCAGACCCTGGATGTCCTGGTCGTGTTGCAGGCTCAGGCCGAAGCCGCTCTTGCCGCCGGTGAAGTTGCCGTTGGTGAACGTGCCGGTGACGCGCAGCGTGCCGCCCGGGTTGACCGGCAGGCCGGTCAGGTCGAAGTTCACGCGTTGGGCCGGGGTCTTGGAAGCACCCGTGCCGCCGCCGCCGAGGTCGCCGGTACCGTTGTCTGAACCGAAGTAGGCGAAGCCCAGACGGCCGCCGCCGACGGCGATGTTGTCGGCACCGGCACCCACGCCGTCCATCTTCACGAAGAAGGTGTCGAGGATGTGGATGTCAGCACGACCGTAGAAGCGCTTGCCGATCCAGAAGTTGGTGTCGGGCGAGATGTCGAAGCCCTTGGCTTCCACGTACATCTGCTCGAAGGCGCTCGACGAGGAACCGGCGTCTGTACCGCCGTTGTACTCGTTGACCATGATCTTGCCCTTGTACGTGACACCGTCAACGGTGCCCGTCTGAGCCAGGCCGAATTCGCCGTAGAAATCGCATTCGTTACCAAGACGGTAGTGGCCGCCGCCGTTACCCAGGGCACCGCCCAGGTTGTAGCAGGCGCGTGCTGCGTCCTTCTTGGTGGCGCCGGGGCCGGCGCGGAAGTAGCCGTCGTAATCCACGGCTTGTGCCGACGTGGCGGCCATGCCTGCAGCCAGGGCGATGGCCGAGACAGCCAGCGCGCGTTGGGTGACCGATTTCTTCAAGATTGTCTCCTCTGTCTATGGTTAAAAGCGGGGGCACATCCCCCAGGGGTGAAAGCTTTATTGCGGTGCAATCTTTCTGCGTCCGCTGCCGGTCTAAGCCAGCCTCATCTCAGTCCCAGCATCGAACAGGTGCGCCTTCTGAGCGTCCCATTGCAGGTGCACCGTATCGCCAACATTGCGGCGGAGGGCGCCGGGAATTCTTATCGTCAGCTTCCCGACGCCAGTGTCCACTGTTGCGTAGGTCTCCGGGCCAGTTGGCTCGATGATTGTCAAAACTCCGGGCAATCCGTTGTCTGCCAGCGACACGTCTTCGGGACGCAGACCATAGGTCAGCTCCACATGTCCCTTGGGCAGGGAGTTACGCTGAGTTTCAGTGAGCGGCAGATCGATACCCGAAGCATTCGCGGCATGCACCGATTGGCCATCGGCCGTGCACTGCGCCTCGATCATGTTCATCGCGGGAGAGCCGATGAACTCGGCAACAAAACGTGTCGCGGGCCGCGCGTAGATGTCCTCCGGCGTGCCCAGCTGCTGCACCTGGCCTTCCTTCATCACGGCGATGCGATCGCCCAAGGTCATCGCCTCGACCTGGTCGTGCGTGACGTAGACGGTGGTCGTCTTCGTGCGCTGATGAAGCAGTTTTATTTCGGCGCGCATTTCGACGCGAAGTTTCGCGTCGAGGTTGGACAGCGGCTCGTCGAACAGGAACAGCTTGGGGTCGCGCGCCAGGGCTCGGCCCATCGCCACGCGCTGCCGCTGGCCGCCGGAAAGCTGGCCCGGCTTGCGGTCCAGCAGGTGCTCCAGCTGCAGCATCTTGGCGACGCGCGCCACGATCTCTTCGCGCTCGCCCTTGGGCACCTTGCGCATCTCCAGACCGAAGGCGATGTTCTGCTTCACGTTCATGTTCGGGTAGAGCGCGTAGCTCTGGAACACCATCGCGATGTCGCGGTCCTTGCTCGGCGCGTAGGTCACGTCGCGGTCGGCGATGTGGATCTGGCCCGAGGTCGGTGTATCCAGGCCGGCGATCATCGACAGCAGGGTCGACTTGCCGCAGCCCGAAGGGCCGACCAGGATCAGGAACTCGCCGGCCTCGACCTCGATGTCGATGCCCTTGAGGATGTTGACGTTGCCTTGATAGGTCTTCTTGACCTGGCGGATGCTCAGTGCGCCCATGATGCTTCTCTTAACCCTTGACGGCGCCGGCCGTCAGGCCGCGCACGAAATACTTGCCCGCCACGACGTAGACGAAGAGTGTCGGCAGCGCGGCGATCAGTGCCGCGGCCATGTCCACGTTGTATTCCTTGACGGTGCTGGAGGTGTTGGCCAGGTTGTTCAGGCCCACGGTGATCGGCTTGCTGTCTGCACCCGAGAAGACGACGCCGAACAGGAAGTCGTTCCAGACGTTGGTGAACTGCCAGATCAGCGTGACCACGAGGATCGGCGTGGACAGCGGCAGCACGATGCGGAAGAAGATCTGCCAGAACGAGGCCCCGTCCAGCATCGCCGCCTTCACCAGTTCCTGCGGCAGGCCGACGTAGTAGTTGCGGAAGAACAGCGTCGTCGACGGGATGCCGCACACGATGTGCACCAGCATCAGGCCCCAGATCGAACTGGCCAGGCCCATCCAGCCGAGCACCTGGCTCATCGGCAGCAGCACCACCTGCAGCGGCATGAACACGCCGAACAGCAGGAAGGCAAACATCGTCTCGCTGCCGCGGAAGGTCCACTTGGCGAGCACGTAGCCGTTGATGGCGCCGATGGCGGTGGAGACGGCCACGGCCGGCAGCACCATCATCATCGAGTTCAGGAAGAAGGGCTTCAGGCCGTTGCACTCGACGCCGGTGCAGGCCGTGCCCCAGGCCTTGGCCCAGGCGTCGAAGTTCAGGCCCGAGGGCAGCGCGAGCAGGTTGCCGCCGCGCACCTGGTCCATGTCCTTCAGCGAGGTGCTGAGCATCACGTACAGCGGCGTCAGGAAGTAGACGGCGAACAGCCCGAGCGCGGCCCACAGCAGCAGGCGCTGGAAAGTGAACGAGCGCGGCTGGGAGGGAGAAGAAACGGTACCGGCGCTCATTTCTTCGCTCGCAGTTCAGAGTACAGATAGGGCACGACGATGGCGGCGACCGTCGCCAGCATCACCGTCGCGCTGGCCGCGCCGACGCCGATCTGGCCGCGGCTGAAAGCCATCGCGTACATGAAGGTGGCCGGCAGGTCGGTGGCGTAGCCGGGGCCGCCGGCGGTCAGCGCCATCACGAGGTCGAAGCTCTTGATCGCGAGGTGACTCACCACCATCAGCGTGCTGAAGAAGACCGGGCGCAGGGTCGGGATGATGATCCGCCAGTAGATGCGCGGCAGGCTCGCGCCGTCGACCTGGGCGGCCTTGATGATCGAGTCGTCGATGCCGCGCAGGCCGGCCAGGAACAGCGCCATCACGAAGCCGGCGCTCTGCCAGACACCCGCGATCGCGATGCAGTAGATCGCCTTGTCGGGGTTCACCAGCCAGTCGAAGGTGAAATCGGTGAAGCCCAGTTGCTGCACCAGATGCTCCAGGCCCAGGCCTGGATTCAGGATCCACTTCCAGGCGGTGCCGGTGACGATGAAGGAGATCGCCATCGGATACAGATAGATCGTGCGCAACACGCCTTCGGCACGCACCTTCTGATCCAGCAGGATCGCCAGCAGCAGGCCCAGCGCCATCGAGCCGGCGATGAACAGGCCGCCGAAGATGCCCATGTTGACCATCGCCACACGGAAGCGGTCGTTGTCCAGCAGCGAGGCGTAGTGATCGAAGCCGGCGAACTCGTAGTTCGGCAGCAGGCGCGATGCGGACACGGACAGATAGCCGTTCCAGGCGATCAATCCGTAGATGAACAGGAACGCCAGGATGAAGCTCGGTGCGATCACGAGCTTGGGCAGCCAGGGCGTTCTAAGGGTGGAAGGTGCAGACATCTTGTATCGGTATTCGGGCCGAGCGCCGGGCCGCTCCCAAGCCGGCCCACATGACATTGCCTGCGGCTCGACGCCGCAGGCAATGTCGTCCCCTCGGGGGACCGACCAGACTCGCGCGCGTTAAGCGCCGCGAGCCTGGGCGAGGGGCTTCTTCTCTTACTTCGTCTTTGCTGCGGAGGCCAGCTTGGCCATCGCGTCCTTGGCGGTCATCGCGTCGGTGTTCCAGAACTGGCTCACGACGTCCTGCATCGCGCCCTGGATGGCCGAGGGAACAGCCATGCCGTGGGCGATCGAGGGCAGCAGCGAGCCGCTCTTGGCGTCAGCCTGGAAGTCCTTGGCCGACTGCTTGGCGCAGTCGTCGAACTTGCTCAGGTCCATGCCCAGGCGAACCGGGATCGAGCCCTTGTTCAGGTTGAACAGTTCCTGGAAGTCCACGGACATGATGGCCGAAGCCAGGTCCTTCTGGGCCTGGGCCTTGTCGGCGCCCTTGACCTTGAACATCGCGAACGAGTCGATGTTGAAGGTGTAGGCGGCGGCGGTGCCCGGTGCGGCGAAGCACTGGAAGTCCTTGCCCGGGGTCTTGCCGGCGGCCAGGAACTCGCCCTTGGCCCAGTCGCCCATGAACTGGAAGCCGGCTTCGCCACGGATCACCATCGAGGTCGCCAGGTTCCAGTCACGGCCGGCGGCGTTCTTGTCGGTGTAGCCCTTGATCTTCTTGAAGGTGTTCAGCACCTCTTCCATCTTGGCGCTGGTCAGCGTGGGCTGGTCCAGCTTGATCAGGGCCTTCTTGTAGAACTCGACGCCACCGACACCCAGGGCCACGGCCTCGAAGGTGGTGAAGTCTTGCCACGATTGGCCGCCGTGGGCGACCGGGATCACGCCGGCCTTCTTCAGCGCATCGGCAGCGGCGAAGAACTCGGGCCAGGTCGTCGGCACCTTGGAGACGCCGGCCTTCTTCAGCACTTCGCTGTTGGCCCACACCCAGTTCACGCGGTGCACGTTGACCGGAGCGGCCACGTAGTTGCCCTTGTACTTCATGCCGTCGGCGACGATCTTGGGCAGCAGGCTGTCCCAGTTCTCGGCCTTGGCCACGTCGTCGATGTTGGCGAGCACGCCTTCCTGCGCCCATTCCTGGATCGACGGGCCCTTGATCTGGGCGGCCGCCGGAGCGTTGCCGCTGACCACGCGCGACTTCAGCACGGTCATGGCGGAATCGCCACCGCCGCCGGCCACGGCGAAGTCCTTCCAGGTGTCACCCTTGGCCTGCAGCTTTTCCTTCAGGGCCGCAGCGGCCTTGGCTTCGCCGCCGCTGGTCCACCAGTGCAGCACTTCGACCTCACCGCCAGCGTGGGCGGCGGACATCGCGAGGGCAGCCGCGGCTGCAATGAGGGTCGTTGCGCCGGCGCGCACAAAACGTGAGGACATCATGTCTCCAAAGATTTGGCACCGTTCTGGGGCGGTGCCTGCGTTGTCGTAGGAAGATCCGAGGTGGCGCCGGGTTGGCTCCAAGACCTTGGATGAACGAACTATTAATTAACCTTAAAAGCCTAAACACTGGGTTAAACCCTAGCTGACTTTTCAGCAGGAATAGCGCTTAACGCCCGCCGAAAATTCAATCAGTTGTTAAGCTTTGGATCCATGAACATCCTCCTCGCAGAAGACGATGCCATCCTCGCCGACGGCCTCTGCGCGCAATTGCGCGGCGCCGGCTTCGAGGTCGAGCACGCCCCCAACGGCCCTGTGGCGGAGTACCTGCTGATCAAGCAGGCCTTCGATCTGGCCATCCTCGACATCGGCCTGCCGATGATGGATGGGCTCACCGTGCTGCAGCGCGTGCGCTCGGTCCGACCGGGCCTGCCGGTGGTCGTCGTGACCGCGCGGGACAGCCTCGACAGCCGCGTCGCCGGCCTCAATGCGGGGGCTGACGACTACGTCACCAAGCCCTTCGATTTCCCCGAGCTGGAGGCCCGATTGAGGGCTTTATTAAGGCGGACGCAGCCCGCCAGCACCGCACCAGAAATGGACATCGGGCGCCTCAGGATGGAGCGCGGCGCGTTGCGCGCCAGCGTCGCCGGCGAGCCGATCGACCTGTCCCCGCGCGAATGGACCCTGCTGGAACTGCTGGTCACCCACCGCAACAAGGTCGTCACCAAAGACCAGATCGGCCAGGCCTGGAGCAGCGGCGACGGCACCGAGCCCGTCGGCAACTCCACCGAGGTCTACATCCACCGCCTGCGCCGCAAGCTGGAGAACTCCGGCGTGATGATCCGCACCGTGCGGGGCTTGGGCTATCTGCTCGAGGCAGATGGCTCCATGAGCTCATGAGGCGCGGCGCCCGGTCCCGATGAACAGCCTTTTCGGCTTTTTCGGCGGCATGCACCCGCGCGGCCTGTCGCTGCGCCGCTTGCTGCTGATCTACCTGCTGCTGCCGCAGGCCGTGCTGTGGATTGCCGGCGGCATCGCCACCTACAAGCTCGCGGCCGGCTACGCGAACCTGGCGATCGATGCGAGCCTGACGCAGGCCACGCGGGCGCTGGCGCGCCAGCTCAAACCCATCGGCAACGGCCTGCTGATCGACTTCCCGCGCGCCGCGCAGGATGTGCTGGAGGCCGATCCCAGCGACCGCCTGCTCTACACCGTCAGCTCGCCGCCGGGCCAGTTCATCCTCGGCAACGAGAACCTGTCGGCCACCAAGCCGATCAGCAATCCGCGGCTCAACGACCCGTACTACTACGACGTCAAGCTGCCGCCGAACAACAACCGCTCGGGCAGCGAGCACATGCGCGTCTCGGCGCTGTACCTGGCCTACGGCGAGAGCAAGGCCGGCAAGCAGACGATGCTCGTGCAGGTGGCGCGCAACAGCGCCAACCGCGAGGCGATGACCCGCCGCATCCTGTTCGACACGCTGCTGCCGCTGTCGGTGCTGATCCTGTTGATGTCGATGATCGTCTCGGCCGCCATCCGCGCGGGCCTGGCGCCGCTGAACCGCCTGCGCAACGAGGTGGAAGCCCGTGCCCCGGGCGACCTGACGCCGCTGAAGCTGGAGTCCGCGCCGAAGGAGCTGCAATCGCTGGCACGCGCGCTGAACGAGCTGCTGGCCTCGGTGGAGCGCAGCGTCGTCGCGCAGAAGCGCTTCATCGGCGACGCCGCCCACCAGCTGCGCACGCCGCTGGCCGGGCTAAAGAGCCAGACCGAGCTGGCGCTGCAGGCGCCCTGCGATGCCGAGCAGCGCGCGCGCCTGGAGCGCGTGCACCTGAGCGCGACGCGCAGCGCCCACCTGGTCACGCAACTGCTGACCCTGGCCCGTGCCGATCCCGAATCGGCGATGGTGAAGGACCGCACGAACTTCGACCTGCAGCGCTTCGCCACCGACGTGGTGGCGGAATGGGTGCCGCGCGCGCTGAAGGCCGGCGTGGACCTGGGCATGAGCGAGCGCCACCAGGCCGCCGTGCCGGTGCGCGCCAACGCGCTGCTGCTGCGTGAGGCGCTGGCCAATCTGCTGGACAACGCGATCCATTACGCCGGCCGCCACGCCGAGGTCACCGTGCTCGTCCGCACGGAAGCCGGCGAGGCCCGGCTCGAGGTCGAGGACACCGGCCCCGGCATCGCCGAGGAAGACCGCGAGCGTGCGATGGAGCGCTTCGTCCGCGTCACCGACACGGGCAACGGCTGCGGCCTGGGCCTGCCGATCGTCAAGGAGATCGTCGAGCGCCACGCCGGTCAGGTGCGGCTGGAATCGGTGGTCCCGCACGGCCTGCGGGTGATCGTGCGCCTGCCTCTGGCGCCATCGACGCCGTCTACCGAATAAGCCTCAGGCGGCGCAGCGCCTCGACGGCGGGCCGAAGCGGCCGGCCGTCAGGTCGGCAAAGGCATTGAACAGCCAGGGGCTGCCAGGCGCGGTGGCGTAGAGCTGGCGATGGCCGGTGGAGCGGCGGCGCACGGTGAGCAGCCGGTCGGGCAGGCCCAGGTCGCGCAATTCGGCGCGCAGGCCGGCGGGGGCACCTTCGGTGATCTCGAAATCGCTGGGCTCGAAACCGGCGAGCTTCAGCGTCTGGGCCAATGTCGCACTCAGGCTCGTGGCCGGGGTCGTTGGCTGTGACATGTCAAGGTCCTCCCTGGACGATATGCCGCCATTCTGGGCAACAGGGGTGACGCGGCTATGACACCATCTTGGCGGCCGCCGCCTGGCGGGCGATGCGACGCGCCAGCAGCACGCTGCGTAGCTCGGCCAGCAGTGCCTCGGGCGCCGTCGGCTTGGGCAGCACGCGGAAGCCCCCTTCGGCCGCCTCGCTGAGCTGGTCCGCGTAGCCGGTCGTCAGCACCACGGGCAGCTCCGGCAGTTGCTGCCGCAGCGCGAAGGCCAGGCCGATGCCGTTGATCGAGCCCGGCATCGCGATGTCGCTGAGCACGACATCCGGCAAGGGGCCGCCACCGTTCAGCACGGCCAGCGCGGCATCGGCATTGGCCGCGCGCAGCACCTCCAGCCCGGCGCCGCGCAGCATCATCTCGGAGGTCGTGGCGAGGTCCTCGTTGTCCTCCACCAGCAGCACCGTGCCGCTCACCCGCTGCTGCTCCTGCGGCGGCGCCTCGGCCCCGTCCGGCGCGCGCGCCGGCTCGACCACCGAGGCCGGCAGCAGCATGCGCACGCAGGTGCCCTCGCCCACCGCGCTCTCGATCTGCAGCGAACCGCCGGCCTGCGCGCAGAAGCCCTGCACCTGGCTCAGGCCCAGGCCGGAGCCGGTGCCGCGGTCGCGCGTGGTGAAGAAGGGTTCGGTCACGCGCGCCAGCAGCTCCGGCGCGATGCCCACGCCCTCGTCGCGCACCGACAGCGCCACCATGCCGTCCTGGTTGCCCGCATGCACGTGCAGCGCGCCGCCCTGCGGCATCGCATGGCAGGCGTTGACGACCAGGTTGATCAGCGCCAGCTCCAGCTCGCCCAGGTCCACGCGCACGGCCGCCGTGTCGGCATCGGCGTGCAGCTGCCAGCTCACGTTGGCCGGCAAGGTCGTGCGGATCAGGCTTTCCGTCGTGCCCAGCCACTGCTGCAGCCGCACCGTCTCCGGCCGCAGCGCCTGCTTGCGCGAGAAGGACAGCAGTTGCCGTGTCAGCCGCACGCCGGTCTGGATCGCCCGCGTCATCGCCTTGACCTGCTTCTCCTCGCCCAGCTCCGGGTGGCGGCGCTTGAGCACGTGCAGGCTCGCGTTGACGATGGCCAGCAGGTTGTTGAAGTCGTGCGCCACGCCGCCGGTCACCAGCGCCAGCGTCTCCAGCTTCTGCGTTTCCATCATCGCGCTCTCGACCTTGGCGCGCAGCTGCATCTGCTCCTGCAGCTGGCGCTGCGTGGCCTGCTCGCGGCGCGTCTTGCGCAGCGCCAGCCAGCTCACGTAGACCAGCACCGCCGTCGTCGGCCCGATGATCGCGGCCAGCAGCGACACATAGCGCACCCAGCCGGCCAGCATTGCCGAGCGGCTGAAGCCCGCCGTCACGTAGAGCGGATAGCCCTCCAGCCGCCGGTAGGCGATCAGGCGCGTCTCGCGGCCCTGCGAGGGCGCCACGACGACGCTGCCGCTGGCCGCGCCGCGCGCGATCTGCGCCAGGATCGGGCTGCCCGGCGGCACGCGCATGATGCCGGCCACCGGCCAGCGCGCGAGCACCTCGCCATCGGTGCGCACCAGCGCGAAGGTGGCGAGCTTGGGCTCCTCGCTCGCCAGCGACTGGTAGTAGTCGCGGAAGTAGCCCGGGTTCATCGACACCGCGACGATGCCGCGGAAGCGCCCGTCCGGCGCGCTGCGGCGGATCGTGGCGTTGACGATCTCGCGTCCGGTCTGGCGCCCGTTCAGCACCATGCTGATGCCCAGCGGCATCGCGGCCTCGCGCTGGGCCTGGAAGTAGGGCCGGTCGCCCACCGAGGCCTGCGGGTCGACCGGGTAGACGTCGCTGCGCACGATCGGCGTGCCGTCCGCGTCCCAGACGTTCAGGTTGACGACGAAGGGCAGGCCCGCCGTCATGTCCGCCAGCCGCTGGTGGAGCTGCGCCTGCTGCGCGCGCGCGTCCGCATCGGCCATGTTGGAGACACCGTCGGTGCGCTGCGCGATCTCGGCCGCGATCCGAAAGGTGCGCAGCGCCTGCGCCCAGGCCAGCTCGCAGGCGTGCTCGGCCGCCGCCACCGCCTCGCGTTCCGCCTCGCGGTAGCCCCACCAGGCCGCGCCGACGAAGGCCACCGCCGGCACCAGCAGCGCGCCCCACAGCACCGCCCGCAGCCAGCGCGTCAGCGGCGTATCGGGCTCGCCGCGGCCGCGCGGCCATCCGGCGGGCGTCTTCACCATCATCCCGGTGGAGTCGTCGCGGGCGCCTGGTTCAGGATCCCGATCATCTCGTCCAGGTCCACGGGCTTCACCAGATGCCGCTCCAGCCCCGCCGCGGCGGCGCGCTGGAAGTCGGCCGGGCTGCCGTGGCCCGACAGCGTGATCAGCCGCAGCGCAGGCCCGACCGCTGCGCGCAGCGCCTTCGCCAGCTCGTAGCCATCCATACCCGGCAGGCTCACGTCCAGCAGCGCCACGTGGGGCCGGAAGTTCGGCGCCAGCGCCAGCGCTGCCTTGGGCGTCGCCGCCGTGGCCACCTCGAAGTCGCTGTAGCGCAGCACCTCCGCCAAGGTCTCCAGGGCGTCGAGGTTGTCGTCCACCAGCATCACGCGCTGCACCATTGAAATGTCCCCCAACGTGTCGTCGTTCGACGGGTCAAGGTGCCGTCGAGGCTGCCGATTATGTCGGCGCCCATGGGCTCTGTGGGCCATGTAGGAAGTGTCCTACAACGCTTGTTTCCGCATGCCTACAGTGCCCGCGGCGAGCCCGCTTCAGCATGGCGGGCATGGACAAGAACAGCGAGCGCAACGGGCTGGACGGGCAGGAAGACGACAGCGTGCTGGAGACAGGCGTGCCCGGCCTGGACGACATCCTGGGCGGCGGGCTGACGGCCAACCGCCTGTACCTGCTCGAAGGTGCGCCCGGCACCGGCAAGACGACGATCGCGATGCAGTTCCTGCGCATCGGCGCCGATCGGGGCGAGGCGGTGCTGTACGTGACCCTGTCCGAGACGGCCCGGGAGTTGCGCGGCGTCGCCCGCTCGCACGGCTGGAACCTGGACGGCATCGAGCTGCGCGAGATGCTGCCCTCCACCGATGCGCTGGAGCCCGACGAGCAGTACACGATGTTCCACCCGTCCGAGGTCGAACTCGGCGAGACGACGCTGAAGATCCTGGCCGATGTGGAGCAGATCAAGCCGACGCGCCTGGTCTTCGATTCGCTGTCCGAGCTGCGCCTGCTGGCCGGCGGTTCGCTGCGCTACCGGCGGCAGATCCTGGCGCTGAAGCAGTTCTTCGCCGGCCGCCAGTGCACCGTGCTGCTGCTGGACGACATGACCGCGATGGAGCACGACCTGCAGGTGCAGAGCATCGCCCACGCGGTGATCCGGCTCGAGCAGCTGAACTCCGACTACGGTGCCGCCCGGCGCCGACTGATCGTCGCCAAGTACCGCGGCCGCGAATACCGCGGCGGCTTCCACGACTACAAGATCATCCGCGGCGGCCTGCAGGTATTCCCGCGCCTGGTCGCCGCCGAGCACGTGGCGCCGATCGAACAGCTGCGCATGCCCAGCGGCCTGCCGGCCCTGGACACGCTGCTGGGCGGCGGCATCGAGAAGGGCACCAGCACCCTCTTCGTCGGTGCGCCGGGCACCGGCAAATCGACGCTGGCCGTGCAGTTCGTGCTGGCCGCCGCGCAGCGCGGCGAACACGCCGCGATGTTCATCTTCGACGAGAGCCTCAACACCTTGCGCACCCGCTGCCAGGGCCTGGGCATGGATCTCGCGCCGCATCTGGCTTCCGGCCTCATCACCGTGCGTCAGGTCGATCCGGCCGAACTGTCGCCGGGCGAGCTGGTGCAGGCGATCCGCGACGTCGTCACCGTCGGCCAGGCCCGCGTGATCGTCATCGACAGCCTGAATGGCTACCTGAACGCGATGCCCGACGGCCGCTTCCTGATCGTGCAGCTGCACGAGCTGCTGACCTACCTCGGCCAGGCCGGCGTGGCGACCCTGCTGGTCGGCGCCCAGCACGGCCTGATCGGCACCCAGATGCAGACGCCGGTGGACGCCAGCTACCTGGCCGACGCGGTCGTGATGCTGCGCTACTTCGAGGACTCGGGCTCCGTGCGCCAGGCCATCTCGGTGGTGAAGAAACGCGGCGGCGCGCACGAGCGCAGCATCCGTGAGTTCGAGCTGCGCCTGGGCGGTCCGCACGTCGGCGAGCCGCTGCGCAACCTGCGCGGCATCCTGACCGGTGTGCCGGTGCCGGTCGACGACCCCGCCAGCAAGCCGATGGAAACGGCGCCCACGTGAGCACCGGCACGCCCTCTCCCGTTTCCGCCCCACCCGCTCCGGAAACCCGTGTGCTGCTGCGCACCGCCACCGCGCGCGACGCGCAGATGGCCTCCGCCGTGCTGGACCGCGCGGGCCTGCAGACGCTGGTCTGCCGGGACACCCCCTCGCTGCTTCACGAACTCTCCCAGGGCGCCGGCGCGCTGATGCTGACCGAGGAGACGCTCGAAGGCCGCAACGCCGAGGCGCTGACGCAGGCGCTGTCGCAGCAGCCGCCGTGGTCGGACCTGCCAATCCTGGTGCTGGCCCGCCAGGGTGCCGATTCGCGGGCGATCGCGCAGGCGATGGCCGCCTTCGTCAACATCACGGTGATCGAGCGCCCGATGCGGGTGGCCGCCCTCGTCAGCGCCGCGCGCAGCGCGCTGCGCGCGCGGGGCCGCCAGTACGAGATGCGCACGCTGCTGCAAGGCCTGCGCGAGGCCGACCAGCGCAAGACCGAGTTCCTCGCCACCCTGGCGCATGAGCTGCGAAACCCGCTGGCACCGCTGACCACCGCGCTGGCGCTGCTCGAACGCAAGCCGATGGGCCCCTCCGAGACCAAGCGCTACTACGGGCTGATGGGGCGCCAGGTCGAGCACATGACCCGACTCGTCAGCGACCTGATGGAGATGTCGCGCATCACCCAGGGCAGGGTCGACCTGCAGATGGCCGTCGTCCCCCTGGCCACCGCGATCCGCGACGCGATCGAGCAGAGTCGACCACTGCTGCGCAATGGCGGCCATGCGCTGACGCTGCGCATCAGCGACGAGACGCTCGCCGTGCGTGGCGACCTGGTGCGGCTGACGCAGGTGTTCTCCAACCTGCTGAACAATGCCGCCAAGTACACCGCGCCGGGCGGCCAGATCGGCCTGTTCGCCCGGGAGGTCGACGGCGAGGCGGTGATCGACATCACCGACACCGGCGTCGGCATCGAGCCGGAGATGCTGGAGCCGATCTTCGAGATGTTCGTGCAGGCCAGCGGCGCCTCCAAGGCCGCGCAAGGCGGGCTGGGCATCGGGCTGACCCTGGTGAAGACGCTGGTGGAGCTGCACGGCGGGCGGGTCAGCGCGGCCAGCGAGGGCCTGGGGCACGGCGCGACGATCACCGTGCGGCTGCCGCTGCAGGCCGCGCTGGAACACGAGGCCGCACCCGACCACCGGGCCGACGGCCGCCCGCTGGTCGGCCGCGCGGTGCTGGTCGTCGACGACAACCGCGACGCCGCCGACGCGCTCGCCGCCCTGCTCGGCGACATGGGCGCGCTGACCAGCGTCGCCTACAACGGCGAAGGCGCACTGCGCCTGGCGCTGGACCGCCCGCCGACGCTGGCGATCCTGGACCTCGGCATGCCCGGCATGGACGGCTACGAACTCGCGCGCCGCTTGCGCGAGAGCCCGCAGTGCGCGGCCACGACCTTGATCGCGCTGACCGGCTGGGGCCAGACGGCCGACCGCGAGCGCGTACGCGCCGCCGGCTTCAACCACCACCTGCTGAAGCCGATGGACGTCGATCAGCTCGTGACCTTGCTCTGACGTTTCTCCACCAGCTTCTGGATCATCTGGATCAGGCGCATGTGGCGCACGGGCTTGGCGCAATGCAGGTCGAAGCCCGCGGCCAGCGCCTGCTCCTGATCCTGCGGACGCGTGAACGCGGTCAGCGCGATGGCCGGCAGGCGCGGCAGGTGCTTGGCGGTTTCGCGCAGTCGCAGCGCGCGGACCAGGTCGTAGCCGTCCTGGTCGGGCAGGCCGATGTCGCTGACCAGCACGTCGAACCGCGGAGACCCGACCAGCAGCGCCATCGCGCCGTCGAAGTCGTGGGCCAGCGCCACCTCGGCACCGCGTTCGCGCAGGATCAGCTGCAGCATCGTGCCGGCCTCGCGGTCGTCCTCGACGATCAGCAGCTTCACCCCGGTGAGCATCGGGTCGGCGGCCAGCTCGGTATCGAGTTCGCCGGGCGAGGTGACCTCGTCGCTCGGCGCCTCGTCGGCCATCGCGCCGGCCGGCAGCAGCACGCTGAAGGTCGCGCCGTGGCCCGGCCCCGGGCTGTCCACGGCGATCGTGCCGCCATGCGCCTCGACGAGCTGCTTGACGATGGACAGGCCCAGACCCAGCCCGCCGACGCGGCGCGCGGACGGGCTCTGCGAGAAACGGTCGAAGGCCAGCGGCAGGAACTCGGCCGTCATGCCCTGGCCCTCGTCGCGCACGGTCAGGGCGAGGCCGGCTTCGTTCTGCGCCAGCGTGACCCAGATGCGGCCGCCGCGCGAGGAGAACTTCAGCGCATTGGTCAGCAGGTTCCAGATCACCTGCTGCAGGCGCGAGGCGTCGGCGCGGATGGGGCGGAAGCCACCGTTCCCCCCGTCGTCCAGCTCCAGGGTCAGCATGTTCTCGTTGTCGGCGAACGATTGCTGCATCGCCTGCACCGCCTCGCTCACCAGTTCCGCCGGATCCAGCAGCTCCAGCTGCATCGGCAGCTTGCCGGTGTTGAGCCGCGAGATGTCCAGCAGGTCGGTGATCATGCGGCCCTGCAGCTTGACGTTACGGTCGATGGCGGCGAGGCCGCGCATCTGCTCGGGCGTGCCGCCGCGCTTCATCAGCAGGTGCGCCCACTGGATGATGGCGTTCAGCGGCGTGCGCAGCTCGTGCGAGAGCACGGCGATGAAATCGTCCTTGCTGCGGTTGATGCGCTCGGCCTCGCTGCGCGCCACGCGCTCGCGCTCCAGCAGCTGCTTGCGCTGCGCCTCCAGCGCCACGCGCGCCGAGACGTCGGTGACGACGACCATGTCGAGCCCGGGCTCGATGTCGCGCGACATGTTCCATTCCAGGTGCACCAGGTGCCCGGCCGGATCGCGCACCGGGAACTCCCAGCTCAGCAGGTGGCCGTCGTCGCGCAGCGCCATGTCGCGCGCCGCCTGCACTGCCTCGGGCGGCGCGAACTCGGCCACCGCGTGCCCCACCAGCGCCGTCTCCTCGCGGCCCATCAGCCGCTGCAGCGCCGGATTGACTTCGACGAAGCAGCCCTGCGCGTCGAGCAGGCCGATGCCGCTGGGCGCCTGCGCATAGATCGCGCGGAACTTGGCCTCCGAGTGGCGCATCGCGTCCTCGGCCATGCGGGTGCGCACCAGCGCCTGCACGGTCGCCACCAGCACGGCCGGCTCGACCGGGCGGGTCAGGTAGGCATCGGCGCCGGAATCCAGACCGCGCACCTTGTCGGCATCGGTGACGTAGGCAGCCGTCAGGTGCAGCACCGGCATGCGCGCGGTGTCCGGGCGGGAGCGCAGCTCGCGGCACAGCGCGAAGCCGTCCATGTCGGGCAGGTGCACGTCGACGACCATCGCCGAGACCTCGTCGGTGGCGGCCGCCAGGCCCTCGGCGCCGGTGGCGGCCTCGCGCGTGCGAAAGCCCGCCTGGCGCAGCAGGCGCACGGTGGCGTAGAGGCTCGCGGGCTCGTCGTCGACGACCAGCAGCAGGTGCTGCGAACGGTCGATCGGCCGGAAGCTGCCGCAGGCCTCGTCGTCGCTCATGATGTCGATCTCCTCGCGGTGCTGCCCGTCGTGCTCCCCGATGCTGCCGCGCTCGTTGATGATGAAGAAAATGGCGCGTCCTTCGACGGCGGTGTTTCGGGCAGCCTGATCGGGATCGTCACGCTGAAGGTCGAGCCCTTGTCGGGCTCGCTCTGCAGCGCGACGCTGCCGCCCAGCAGGACCGCCAGTTGCTTGCTGAGCGAAAGGCCGAGGCCGGTCCCACGCAGGCGCTTGTGCAGCGGCGAACTGAGCTGCGAGAAGTCCTGGAAGATCAGCGGCTGCAGCTCGGAGGCAATTCCGATGCCCGTGTCGGTGACCGCGAAGGTGACGAAGTCATCGCCCTGCGGCACGGCGCTGACGCGCACCTCGCCCCTGACGGTGAACTTCAGCGCATTGGAGATGAAGTTGCGCAGGATCTGCGAGAGCTTCTGATCGTCGGTGAACAGCCGGCCCTCGAAGCCCAGTTCCTCGAAGATCAGCGACACCTCGGGGTTGTTCAGCAGCGGCTTGAACATGCCGCGCAGCGCGGACAGCAGGTCCACCATCTCGAACCAGGCCGGCGAGATGTCGACGCGGCCGGCCTCGACCTTGGCCAGGTCCAGCAGGTCGTTGACCATCTGCGAGAACTCACCCGCGGTCGACGCGATGAAGCCGACCTGGCGGCGCTGCTCCTGGCTCAAGGGGCCGTCCACCTCGTCCAGCAGCAGCCGCGTGAGGCTCTGCACCGCGGTGATCGGCGTGCGGAACTCGTGGCTCATGTAGGAGAGGAAACGGCTCTTCAGCTCGGTCGCGCGGCGCAGTTGCTCGGCCTGCTGGTCCAGCTCCGCGTAGAGCGCCACCACGCCGCGGTTGGTCTCGTCCAGTTCCTCCTGCAGCGCCGCGAGCTGCGCCTGCAATACGGCTTCGGCATCCGTCGTCATCGCACCCGCCTCAGCACCACGACGGTGGCATCGTCCCGGCCGCGCACATGCATCAGCAGCAGCCAGCCGGCCAGCACGGCCGGCTCGCACTGCAGCAGGCCGGGCGCGTCGTCGAGGTTCCAGCGCGTGACGATGCCGTCGGAATGCATCACCAGCAGCCCGTGCTCGGGCCAGGCGTACTCCATGTCCTGGGGCTTCCTGATCTGCAGGCCCAGGGTGCCATGCTGGCTCAGCAGGGTGCGGTCTTCCAGCGCATTCATCAGCCGTCCGGTGATGTTGCCGGCGCCGGCGTAGCGCAGCGCACCGGCGTTGGCATCCAGCACCGCCAGCGCGCCCGCAGCGCCGCGGGTGGCACGCATCGCGGCGTGGGCGCGCTCCAGCGTCTGGCTGGGCGAGGCATCCACCGGCGCCGCGGCGAAGACCTGCAGCGCCGCGTCCGAGGCCTCGGCTGCCTGCGGGCCATGGCCCAGGCCGTCCACCACGAAGACGGCCACCCGCGCTTCGTCCACACGAACCCGCCAGCCATCGCCGCTGACCTGCTCGCCCGGCGCGGCCAAGCCGATGCCGGCGTAGCGGAAGCACGTCGGCATCACGCCGCCCGTGCCGCCCAGGCGCGCGTAGATCACCGTGCCCTTGCCAACGACCGAGTAGGCCGAGAACACGTCGGCCAGCCGCCGCGCGGCGCCCAGCCCGGTGCCGGGCGTGCCGGCGGTGGAGTAGCCGTCGCGCAGGCAGGTGTCGAGGCTGGCCATGCCGGGGCCGTCGTCCAGCGACAGCAGCTCCAGCGCGCCATCCGCCGCCTCGCCGATCAGCATGCGGCCACCGCGCGCATGCCGCGCCAGGTTGGACGCGAGCTCGGTGACGACAAGCGCGACTCTCCCGGTCAAGGTCTCATCGAAGCCCAGGCGCAGTGCGACACGCCCTGCCGCCCGCCGCGCCTCGCCGACCTGGCTCTGCTCGTGCACCGCGATCTGCAGGAAAGGGGTCATCGCGGGGCCATCTCATTTCCATCGGGTGATCGTGACGCAGGTGCCTTGGCCGACTGCGGTGCGAATGTCGAATTCATTGACCAGGCGCTTGCTGCCGGAGAGCCCGACGCCGAGGCCGCTGCCCGAGGTCCATCCATCGGTCAGCGCCAGGTCCATGTCGGGGATGCCCGGGCCGCGGTCCTCGAAGGCCAGGGTCAGGCCGTTGCGGATGCCCTTGGCCGCAAAGCGCCAGCGCATCTCACCGCCGCCGCCGTAGACGACCGCATTGCGCGCGAGTTCGCTGGCCGCGGTGATCATCTTGGTCTGGTCGACCAGGGAGAAGCCGAGCTGCTGCGTCAGCTTACGCACGGTCTGCCGGCCCATCACGATGTCCTGCTCGTTGCGCAGGGGCATCGCGCCTTCAGGCGGCAGCGTCGTCGTCGCCGGAGTCGTCGTCGTTGCCATCGTGGCCATCGCCTGGGGTTTGGGTTGCGGCCTGGAGCATGGCCATGCCGCGTTCGACGTTCAGCGCGGTCTTCACGCCGTCGAGCGAGAGCCCCAGCTCGACCAAGGTGATCGCCACCGCCGGCTGCATGCCGACGACGACGGTCACCGCGTCCAGCACGCGGGCGATCGCCGAGATGTGGCTCAGCATGCGGCCGATGAAGGAGTCGACGATCTCCAGCGCCGAGATGTCAATCAGCACGCCCTGCGCCTCGTGGCGCTCGATCGCGGACGACAGGTCGTCCTGCAGCCGCAGCGCCGTCTGGTCCTGCAGGTCCACCTGGATCGTCACCAGCAGGCAACGACCCATCCGAAGAATGGGGATGCGGTCCATGCGCGTCAGGCCGCGGTGGCGGAAGCGGCGGACGTGGCAGCGGCGGGCTTGCTGCGCGAGACCGTGAAGCCGCTCTTCTTCAGCGCCAGCGCCAGTGCGGCGTGCAGGGTCGCCTTGGTCGTGATGGTCTTCAGGTCGATGCCCAGGTGGACCACGGTCTGCGCGATCTGCGGGCGGATGCCGCTGATGATGCAGTCGGCGCCCATCAGCCGGATCGCCGTCACCGTCTTCAGCAGATGCTGGGCGACCAAGGTGTCCACCGTCGGCACGCCGGTGATGTCGATGATCGCCAGCTCGGAGCCGGTGTCGACGATGCGCTGCAGCAGCGACTCCATCACCAGCTGCGTGCGGCCGCTGTCCAGGGTGCCGATCATCGGCACGGCCAGCACGCCGTCCCACAGCTTGACGACCGGGGTAGACAGCTCCAGCAGTTCCTGCTGCTGGCGCGCGATGACCTCCTCGCGGCTGCGCTGGTAGGCGGTGACGGTCCATTGCGCCAGCTTGTCCACCATCGTGGACAGGGCCCAGACGGCCGCCATCAGCGACTGCACATCACTCGAGAAATGCGTCTGCAGCGCGTTGAACAGCGGGCGCTTCAGCGCGAGGATGAAGTGGCTGGTCTCGCCGGCGCTGGAGCCCTGCGCGGCGCGCGCCTGCGACAGGTTTCCCAGCGTCTGCAGCACCTGGCTCCAGGCGGCGCTGTCCAGTTGATCGGGGTCGGCACCGGCGCGGATCGCGCCGTGCAGCGATTCGAGCAGTTCGGAGGCCTCGTGTTCGTCGGCATTGCGGCCGACCTCGCTCATCCATTCGCGCAGCACCTGGGCTTTGTCGCGCGTCAGGATCTCGTCTACAGCCTTGATGTCTGTCTTCATGTCTGTCGTCCTGTCGTGCCCGAGTTGGGGCTAACGTCGAATGTCGACGGAATGCCACGACGGGCGTGTAGGACAACAGGACGTTCGCGCGTGCGGGCATGCCCCTTGCCCACAACGCGCTTCGGCGGGCTTTCCGCTTAGCCGAGCGGCTTGTACTGCGGCGGATCGGGCTGCGGGAAGAACTGCAGCTCGCGCTCCATCCATTGCCTCTGCAGCACCTCGCGGATGCGGCGTTTGCGGCTCAGCGGCTTCGGGGTGTCATCGGGTCGGGGTCGGGTCTTGCTCATCATCGAACCTGTGGTGCTTCGATGAGTCCATGATGGGCCGCGGCCGGGTCGCTCGTTGTAGGCGGAATTCCCGATGGAGGATCGGCGCCCGCCCGGCGATCATTCATGTCCCGTCTGGCAGGTAGTCCAAGACACGCATCGCGGTCGTCAAGGTCTGCTTGCGGGCCGCCTCGTAGCCGTCCCAGGCCTTGTCGGGCTCGGCCAGGCGAGCGTCGATCGAGCGGATCGTCCAGTGCGCGCCACCCGTCAGCGTCGGCAATTCATCCCACGTCACCGGCACCGAAACGCCCATGCCCGGCCGCGCGCGGGCCGACCAGGCGGCCACGGTCGTCGCGCCGCGTCCATTGCGCAGGTAATCGACGAAGATCTTGCCGACCCGGTTCTTCGGCCCGCTCTTCGCGACGAATTGCTTCGGCAGTGTCTCCGCCAGGTGCTGGACGATCGCTTGCGACAGGCCCTTGACGGCCTCCCAGCCGGGCCCGCGGCGGAAGGGCACGACGATGTGCAGGCCCTTGCCGCCGCTGGTCTTCAGGAAGCCCTGCAGCGCCAGCTCATCCAGCATCGTGCGCACCAGGGT
The DNA here is from genome assembly GCF_034043675.1 of Roseateles agri. NCBI lineage: Bacteria > Pseudomonadati > Pseudomonadota > Betaproteobacteria > Burkholderiales > Sphaerotilaceae > Roseateles > Roseateles agri. The sequence goes on from NZ_JAXCLA010000011.1 coordinate 84,171, forward strand.
GACGGCCTCCTGCACGCGCGGCCACGCCACGCCCTCGCCAGGATCGAGGTCGAAGCAGATGCGATCGGGCTTCTCGATCATGTTGCTGGTGGCGTTCCAGGTATGAAGTTCGAGCACGTTCATCTGCACCGCGCCGAGCAGCGCCGTGCGCGTCGGGATCTCCAGCAGCGGCGGATGGCCGGGGTCGAGCGCCGGGTCCAGCTGCTTCAGGCCGGGGATGCGCAAGGTGTCGCCGTGCTTCTGGAAGAACAAGGCCCCATCGACCCCGTCAGGGCCGCGCACCAGCGATACCGGGCGGTGCTTCAGGTGCGGCAGCAGCCGCGGCGCCACGGCGGCGTAGAACTCGGCGACCTCGAGCTTGGTGATGCCGGTGGAGGGATCGATGACCCGCTCGGGATGGGTGAGACGGCCCACGGTCGGTTTGCTCCTGTTCTTCGTCGCTGTCTTCGGCGCGGCGGCGGGCTTCTCGCGCGTGATCGCAGCGGGCGGCTTGTCGCCGCGCAGGCCATGGAACACGGCCTGGCGCACGCGGCCTTCCTTCGTCCATTCCGCGAACGAGACCTCGGCCACCAGCTTCGGCTTGACGAAGTGGGCGCCCTTGGGCGCAGTGCCCTCGAAGGCCGCCGTCTTCACGGCCAGACCGTCCAGCTCGGACTTCAGCTTGCGCAGCGAGGCCTCGCTGAAACCGGCGCCGACGTTGCCGGTATAACGCAAGGTTCCCGCGTCATCGTGAACGGCCAGCAGCAGCGAACCCAGGCCCGCGCGGCTGCCCTTCGGATCGGTATGGCCAACGATGACGAACTCCTGCCGCTGCGTGCACTTCAGCTTGATCCAGTCCGGCGAGCGCGACGACTGGTACGGCGAATCGGCCCGCTTGCCGATCAGGCCCTCCATGCGCAGCCGGCAGGCGCTGGCCAGCAGGTGCGCGGCCTCGGCATGGAAGTCCTCACTGAAGCGCAAGCGCGGCGAGACCTTGGATTCATCGTCATCCAGCAGGGTGCGCAACCGCTCGCGGCGCTCGACCAGCGGGTGGCCGCGCAGGTCTTCGCCAGCGTGGAAGGGCAGGTCGAACAGGTAGTAGACGATCTGGGCCGTGCGCGCCACCTCGAAGGCGTTCTGCAGCGCCTGGAAATCCGGCGCTCCGTGCTCGCCCTGGATCACGATCTCGCCATCCAGCCAGCTGGACTTCAGCTTCAGCGCCTCGATCGCCTGGGCCAGGGCCTTCAGCTTGGAGGTCCAGTCATGGCCATTGCGGGTGAACAGGCGGACATCGCCGTCGGCATCCGCACGGGCGAGGAGCCGGTAGCCGTCGAACTTCATTTCCCAGCACCAGTTGCCTGAGGCCGGCGGCGTGCGCACCAGCGTGGCGAGCTGCGGCGCGAGCATCAGCGGGAATGCGGTCTTCTGCGCCTTCCTCCTTGTTTTCACCACGCTGTCCGGCTCGGCATCGACGACGCTGTACTCCGCCGCCGGCCGCGCGAAGGTGTCGCGCTCCTTGATCAGCAGCCAGGGCTGCTGACGCTCGCTGCCTTTGCCACGCATGCGCACCAATGTCCACAGGCCTTGGAGCTTCTCGCCCTTTAGCTCGAACTTCAGTTTGCCGTCGCGGTAGCCGGCGCGGGCATCGCCGATCGGCGTCCAGGTACCGCGGTCCCAGACGATGACCGTGCCGGCACCGTACTGGCCCGGCGGGATCGTGCCTTCGAAGCTGCCGTAGGCGATGGGGTGGTCTTCGACCTGGACGGCCATGCGCTTGTCGTGCGGATCGAGGCTGGGGCCTTTGGGGACGGCCCAGCTTTTGAGGGTGCCGTCGAGTTCGAGGCGGAAGTCGTAGTGGAGGGCGCGAGCGGCGTGCTTCTGCACGACGAAGGACAGTGCCTTGCCTTTGCGTGGCGCTGCGGTCTGATCGGAGGGCTCGGTCGTTTGGGCGAAGTCGCGTTTGCGGCGGTATTCGTCGAGGGAGCTGTTGCGATCGCTCATGATGGCAGTCCGCTGTTTGCTACTGCCACGGTGCCGGGACTCGCCCCGGCGGGCGACTCACTTTCTTTGCTTCGCCAAAGAAAGTAAGCAAAGAAAGGCGACCCTGCTTCCGCCGCCCTCCCTGCGGTCGGGTGCCCTGCGATGCTCGCGACTTGGGCCCCGCGCCAAACTCGCTGCGCTACGCTCCGCTCAGACAGACGGCGCGAAGCTAGTTCACGAGGTTCGCTGCGCTCACGGTCCCAAGCCGCTGCGCTTCTCGGCGGCTGCACAAGGGGCCCGAAGACTAGTCGGCTCGCTACGCATCGCCTCGGTGAGCGCCTGCGCAGCGGCGCCCCTGAAGGCGATGCGCAGCGAGCCGTATCGAGTTCCCCTTCTGCGCCGCCGAGAAGCACAGAAGTCCGGGGCGCGCGCGAAGCGCGCTTCGTAGACATGCTTCGCGCCGTCTGTCTGAGCGAAGCGTAGCGCCGCGAGTTCGGCGCGGCCCCGGGCTTCGAGCATCGCAGGGGATCCGTAGCGAAGCGGAGGACGGCGCAGCAGGGGCGGTTTCTTTGCTTACTTTCTTGGGCGCCCAAGAAAGTGAGTCGCCCGCCGGGGCGAGTCCCGGCATCGTGGCGATCGACAAGACCAGCAGCCCTCATGCTCTCTTCTTCCGCTTGCCACCAGCAAGACTCCGCTTCAGCAAATCACTCAGGTCCACAACATTGCTCGCAGCGCCGTCCTCACTGGCAGGCTCAAGAGGCGCCACGCGCTTCGTCTCGCCTGCATGAGCCTTCTGCTCAATCAAGGCCCGAATCGCCGTCTTGAACTCATCCGCATACTCATCCGCCCGCCACTCCGCCTTCATGTCGCCAATCAGTTGGCGAGCCATCTTCAGCTCCGCATCCTTGACCTCCGCCCTCCCCTCCTTCGGAAAGCTCAACTCATTCCACGGCCGGATCTCATCCGCCCACCGCAAGGTGTTCAGCATCAGCGCCGGCCCGGTCGGGATCAAGGCCGCAAGGTGCTGCTTGTTGTGCATCACCAGTCGCGCGATGCCGATGCTGCCGTCAGCCACCATCGCCTCGCGCAGCAGCGCGTAGACCTTGCCGGCCTTGCCCAGTGGTTCCAGGTAGAAGGGCTTTTCGAGGAAGAGGAAAGGGATCTCGCTGGCCTGGACGAAGGCCTCGATGGCGATCGTCTGCGTCGTCTCGGGGTAGGCGGCCTTGATCTCCTCGTCGGTGATCAGCACGTAGTCGCCATCCTCCTGCTTCACGCCCTTGACGATGTGCTCCTTCGCGATCGTCTTGCCGGTTCGCTTGTTGATGCGCTGGTAGCCGACCGGGTCCATCGAGCGCTTGTCCAGCCAGTCGAAGTCGATGTCGTCCTCGCGGCTGGCGGGATACAGGGCGACCGGCACGTGCACGAGCCCGAAGCTGATCGCGCCCTTCCAGATGATGCGCGGGGCGGCCATCTCATTCGGCTCCGAAACCACCCGTCACCGGCAGCACGATGCCGGTGATGTAGCGGGAGCAGACCGGCGAGGCGAGAAACACATAGGCCGGCGACAGCTCATCGGGTTGCGCGGGGAACTCCTCCGCCGGCGCGATGGCGTTGACGCGGATGCCGCGGTGCAGGACGTTCTGCGCCAGCGCCTTGGTGAAGGCGTGGATGGCGCCCTTGGTGGTCGAGTAGTCGAGCAGCCGGGGGCTGCCTTCCAGGCCCGTCACCGAGCCGGTGTTGATGATGCAGGAGCCTTTCCCCAGGTGCGGCAGCACGGCCTTGGCCATGTGAAAGTAGCCGTAGACGTTGGTGCGCAAGGTCTCGTCGAAGCGCTCCTCGCTGATGTCGGTGAGTTCGTCCGCATGCTCCTGGAAGGTGGCGTTGTTGACCAGGATGTCGAGCTTGCCGAAGGTGTCCACCGCCGCGCGCACCGCGCGCTCGCAAAAGGCCGGGTCCTTGACATCGCCAGGCAGCAGCAGGCACTGGCGGCCCTCGGCCTCGACGACGCGCTGCGTCTCCCGCGCGTCCGCGTCTTCGTCGAGATAGACGATGGCCACGTCGGCGCCCTCGCGCGCGAACAGCACCGCCACCGCGCGACCGATGCCGGAATCGCCACCGGTGATCAGCGCGGCCATGTGCTGGAGCTTGTTGCTGCCCAGGTAGTCGGGTGCCAGGTATTGCGGCTGCGCTTGCAGCTCGGCCTTCAGCTCTGTATCCCGCTCGGCATCCCGCCCGGGCTCGTCGGCGATGGCACTGGCGTTGGGTGAACTCATCGGAAGATCCTTTCCGCGCTAGGCGGTGATCGGACCTTCCTGCGGCAATCGGAATGCCGAATGCCGTCAATCGATCAGTGGAGGACTTCGCGCGGCGGCGTCCAGTCGAGCAGCAGGCGCAGCTTGCGCACCTGCTCGGCATCGCCGTCCGGCAGGCCGGCGAACGGATCGACGAAATCCTCGTCGTCCGCCAATGGGGGATTCAGTCGCGCTTCCTGCGACTCCAGCCAGCGAGCATCGTTGTTCTGCGTTCGGGACGGCATGGCACTACTCCTGAAGACTTCTCAGTCCCGGCAATTTGGCAATACGCATGCCAAGCGTGTGTATCAGTTTGTTCTCGTGGCTTCACACTCCACCGCCCACCAGGTCGGCAGCAACCGGTGGATTTCGCGGCGCGCGTAGCGGTCGTCTATCAGGTGTACGACACCCTGATCGCTGGGCGTGCGGATCACCCGGCCGGCGGCCTGAACCACCTTTTGCAGGCCCGGGTAAAGATACGTGTAGTCGTAGCCGGCGCCGAACAACTGCTGCATGCGCGCCTTGATCTGCTCGTTGACCGGATTGACCTGCGGCAGGCCCAAGGTCGACAGGAAGGCGCCGATCAGCCGCCGGCCGGGCAGATCGATGCCCTCGGAGAAGGCGCCGCCCAGCACCGCGAAGCCGATGCCCTCCCCGCCCTCGGTGAAACGCCCGAGGAACTGCTTCTGCTCGGCCTCGCCCATGCGGCGCGACTGGCGCCATGTCGGCAGGGTCGGGAACAGTTCTGCAAACCTGTCGGCAACCTGTTGCAGATAGTCGTGGCTGCTGAAGAAGGCGAGGTAGTTGCCCGGCTGGGCCTGGAACTGCCCGGCCATCAGCCGCGCGATGGGCGCCAGCGATGCCGAGCGGTGCGCGTAACGAGTGGAGATGTGGGAGGCAATATTCACGCGCAACTGGGCCGCGCTGAACGGCGAATCCACGTCCACGCAAACGTGTCGCTCCGGCAGGCCCAGCAGGTCGGTGTAGTAGGCGGTGGGCTGCAAGGTGGCGGAGAACAGCGTGCTGGTGTGCGCCGCTTCCAGCCGCGGTCGCAGGAAAGGCGCCGGCACCAGATTGCGGATGCACAGCAGCGACTGCCCGGCCTTCTCTCCTTTCGTGAGGTCGACCAGCGAATGCTCGTCCAGCGACTCGGCCATGCGCATCAGGTGCTGCGCCTCGAACAAGAAGGCCTGCAGCGCCGGGTCGGGCGCGGTGGCGTGCTCGGCCAGGTGCTCGCCCAGCGTCGACGCGCACTGCTGCAGCGCGCCCATCAGCGCCTCGGGCAGCGCGGCGTGGACGGCGTAGGCCTCGTCCTGCGCCTTGTCGACGGCGGTCCAGGCCTTGCGCACCTTGTCCAGCGCGGTCTTGACCGAGGGCAGCTTGCGCGCGGCCTGGCGGGCGGCGACCAGGGTCTCGGGCTGCAGCTCGGCGCTGTACATGCCGCGGGCCCGCTCGACCAGGTTGTGCGCCTCGTCCACCAGCAGGCCGACGCGCCAGGCGTTCGCCTGCGCCAGGCCGTGCAGCAGGCCGCCGAGGTCGAAGTAGTAGTTGTAGTCGCCGACGACCACGTCCACCCAGCGCGCCAGTTCCTGGCTCAGGTAGTAGGGGCAGACCTCGTGCTGCCGCGCGGCCTCGCGCACGGCCTGCTGGGTCAGCGCCGCCGTGCCTTCCAGCGCGGCAGCGCGCGCGGCGGGCAGGCGGTCGTAGAAGCCGGCGGCCAGCGGGCAGGATTCGCCGTGGCAGGCCTTGTCCGGGTGCTCGCAGGCCTTGTCGCGCGCCACCAGTTCCAGCACGCGCAGCGGCAGTGCCGGCAGCCGGGCCAGCGTCTCCATCGCCATCTGCCGGCCCGAGGTCTTGGCGGCGAGAAAGAAGATCTTGTCCAGGCGCTGCGTCGGCGCCGCCTTCAGCAGCGGGAACAGCGTGCCCATGGTCTTGCCGATGCCGGTGGGCGCCTGCGCCAGCAGGCAGCGTCCGCTGGCCGCGGCCTTGTAGACGAACTCGGCCAGGTTGCGCTGGCCGGCGCGGAACTCGCCGAGCGGAAAGGCCAGCGCCGCCAGCGCCTCGTCGCGCGCGGCTCGGTGCGCGAGCTGAAGCTCGGCCCAGGCGAGAAAGCGTTCGCAGTGCCGCTCGAAATGCTCGAGCAGCTCGGCGGCGCTGCGCCGCTCGGTGAACACCGTCTCCTGCTGGTTGCCGACGTTGTAGTAGACGAGCGCGACCTCGATCTCGGCCAGGCCCTCCTGCTCGCACAGCAGCCAGCCGTAGATGCGCGCCTGCGCCCAGTGCAGCTCGCGCTGCGTGTCGGACTGGCGCTCCAGCCGGCCCTTGTAGGTCTTCACTTCCTCGACACGGCGGCGCTCGGCGTCGTAGCCATCGGCGCGGCCGCGCACCTTCAGCCGGCCGCGGTACTCGCCGGCCAGGGTCAGCTCGCTCTGGTAGTTGGGGTCGTCGCGCCGCGCGGCCACCACGGCATGGCCGGCCATGCCTTCCAGCGCGCTCGGCGCCGGCGTGAAGCGCAGATCCAGGTCGCCCTGCTTGGCCGTGAACTCGCACAGCTCGCGCACGGCGACCGTGTACATCGCCGAGGTCCTCAGGCGGCTTCGCTCAGCGCGGCCTGGCCGCAGTCGGCCTCGGCCTCCACGCGCAGCGGCGCCGCCTTGGACAGCGCCATCCAGACAGCGAAGGGCAGCTTCACCGGCCGGTGCTGGGCCGGCCGCAGCAGCTCGAACTCGCCGTCGTCGATGCCTCCGTGCAGCACCCAGACGCCGAACTGCTCCGGGATCTCGTTCGGCCGGGCCACCGCCACCGGGAACACATAACTGCACTCGCTGCACAGCCACTGGTAGGCCTGGCGCTTGGCGGCATGGCGCAGGTCGGACAGCAGATCGGCGCGGCTGACCTTGATCTCGTGGACCTGCGGCTGCAGGTAGGCCTCCACCGAGGTGTTGCGGATCGAGAAGAGGTCGGGCCGCGCCATGCGCCAGACCTTGGGCATGAGCTGCGCGGGTTCTTCGTCGGCGGCATTCCACAGCACCGCGGCCGGGGTCGGGTCTTGCACCGGCGGCGATTCGTCCTCGACCTGCGCCCGCAGCGACAGCTCGCGCCAGACCACGCGCCCCTGCGCCAGCAGATGCTCGGCGAAGCGCTGGCCCAGCCGGTCGTGCGCGCTGAGCGCCCGCTGGCCGCGCTGGCGGCTCTCGGCCAGCAGCCGGATGCCGGCCTCGGTCAGGCGCAGCGTCTCGCGGCCATCCATCATCTGCAGCGAGATCAGGCCGGCGGCCAGCAGGTCGATCTCGAGGCCGTCCTTGCAGGGCCAGCCGGCCGAGCGCCAGACCTGCATCAGGCGAGTCTTGTGGAAACGGGTGATCGTGGGCAGCTGGTCGTCGCTCATGACTACTGAGTATAAATACAGTAGTGACATCCTATGCTCGGGGAATTGACGGAGGAATGACGACCATGGACCGCTTTGCCCACATCACCGACCTGCCCGCGCTGCTGCGCACCATGCCCAAGGCCGAGCTGCACGTCCACATCGAAGGCACCCTGGAGCCGGAGCTGATCTTCGCGCTCGCCGAGCGCAACGGCATAACGCTGAAGTACGACGGCGTCGAGGCGCTGCGGGCCGCCTACGCCTTCACCGACCTTCAGAGTTTCCTGGACATCTACTACGCCGGCGCCAGCGTGCTGCTGAAGGAAGAGGACTTCTTCGACATGGCGATGGCCTACTTCCGCCGTGCGGCGGACGACCACATCGTCCACGCCGAGCTGTTCTTCGATCCGCAGACGCACACGGCTCGGGGCGTGGACATCGGCGTCGTGATCCGCGGCCTGTCCCGGGCGCTCGATACGGCGCGGCAGGACTTCGGCATCAGCGGCGCGCTGATCCTGTGCTTCCTGCGCCACCTGAGCGAAGAGGACGCCTTCGCCACGCTGGAACAGGCCCTGCCCTACCGCCAGCATTTCATCGGCGTTGGCCTGGACAGCTCGGAGCAGGGCAACCCGCCGGAGAAATTCGCCCGGGTGTTCGCACGCTGCCGGGAACTGGGCCTGCACCTCGTCGCCCACGCCGGCGAGGAAGGCCCGGCCAGCTATGTGCGCGACGCGCTGGACCTGCTGCACGTCGAGCGCATCGACCACGGCGTGCGCAGCATCGACGACGCTGACCTGATGCACCGGCTGGCGACGAAGCGCGTGCCGCTGACGGTCTGCCCGCTATCCAACCAGAAGCTCCAGGTCTACCCCGACCTGCGTGACCACAGCCTCGCGAAGCTGTTGGCGGCGGGCCTGTGCGTCACCATCAATTCGGACGACCCCGCCTATTTCGGCGGCTACCTGAACACCAACTTCCTCGCCACCTTCGAGGCGCTGCCCGAACTGCGGGCCAACCACGCCTGGCAACTGGCGGCCAACAGCTTCGAGGCCAGCTTCGTGGACGCAGCAACGCGCACGCGCTGGCTGGCTCAGTTGGGCGAGGCCTTCGACAGGGCTGCCTAGTTTCTCTTCCGGCTCAGCCGCCGCAGGTTCGCGGTGGCGGTCGCGTGGATCGGCGCCATGCCGCGGTCCAGCACGCTCAGCAGGGACCAGGGGGACCACCCCCAGGAGCCCCGCAACATCGCGCCGCCCAGCGACATCTGCAGCGCGAAGGCCTGTTGCGCCATCGCCAGGCCGGCGCGCCAGAAGGCGCTCTGCTTCTCGGTGAACATGCGCTGGAACTCGACCGTGTCCGGCAGGCCCGGCTGCATCATCCGGCCCAGGCGAATCGCGACCACCTGCGGCGCAGCGAAGCCCAGTTCCGCGGAGCGGGTGCCGAGCGAGCGGGCATGGCGCCCGGCGCTGCTGCCGGGAAAGCTGTTCTTGCGGGCCATCGTCGGTACTCCTTGCTTCGGGGTGAAGCCGCATCGTCCGGCCGCGCGCCATCGGCCCCTGTCGGACGCGCCGCCTTCAGGCGGTAGGAGGAACTGCTGCATTTCGCAGCACCGCAAGAAAGGTCCCGGCGGATCAAGCACTTGTTCAGCTTGTGGGCAGCTTGCCCACGAACTTGTCCACAGATGGCGGGGATAGAGTGGGTCCGGAGCCCCTGCCTATTTTCGAGGCAAACCAGGAAAACACATTGCAAATCAAAAACTTGTCAGTGTTTTCTAAAGCTTTCCCACGCGTTTGTCCACAGCGGCCGTGGATAGACGCCACTGTTGCGGCGTCACGCCGTGCTGCTGGCGGAACACACGGATGAAGTAGTTGTGCGCCGAGAAGCCGCAGGCCCAGGCGACCTCCTTGCCGGCCAGCGAGGTTTCGCGCAGCAGGCGCGCGGCGCGTTCGATGCGCAGCCGGTTGATGCAGGCGAGCAGGTTCTCGCCGCTGCTCTGGCGGAACTGCTGGGACAGGTGGTCGACGCTGCAGCCGGACTGCTCGGCCAGCCGCGCGACGCTCAGTGCCGGGTCGCCCAGCTGGTTCTGCACCAGCACGCGCACCCGCGTGACCAGCGCGGGCTCGGCCTCAGCGGTTGGCGGCTGCTGCGCGGCCAGCACGTCGAGCACGCCGGCCACTGCGGCGGCGGCCAGCGCGCGGCCCTGCGCGGCGGCCCAGGGCGTGGACGTGGCGCCGCAGGCCTCGAACAGGTGATCGTGGATGCGGCCGGCCTTCGGATGGTCGCAGGCTTCCAGGTGGGCGACGCCGGGCAGGCCGGGCGCGATCTCGCGCGCCAGGTGGCAGCTGACGCGCGGCCCCTCGGCGAAGACGACGATGTTGGCGAAGCGGTCGCCGCGCGCCGCGCCCACCCGCTCGTCGTGGCGCAGCTGCGGCGGCACGACCAGCGCCTCGCCCGCCTTCAGGCGCAGCGCCGGCTGGCCGGGAAAGCGGAATTCGGTCCAGCCCGAGAGCTGCAGGAACAGCTCCGGCGACAGGTGGAAGTGCCCGTCGCCGCGCGCCACCGGCGCACTGGCCAGCTGCGGCAGGTGCAGCGGCAGCGAGCCGTCCGCGGCGGCCGCGAGGAAGCGGCGCAGCGCCTCGCGCAGGCGCTCGCCGTCACCGCTCTCGGCGGCGTCGGGCTGCACCGAGCAGCTGCGCGAATCGGCCAGCTCGGTGTGCTCGCGAAGATCCCGGATTTTTGCCATCGTTACCGTCTTTCTGCTATCGGACGCGCTTCAGCGCGAGCCGCCCGCGCCCTATGCTGCGCGGGTCGCTGGACACACTTTTTCATACCGTCATGAAGACAAAGATTTCTGTCATCGTCTGGAACGAATTCCAACACGAACGCCAAAGCTCCGCCATCGCCGAGATCTATCCCGACGGCATGCACCAGGTCATCGCCCAGGCGCTGCGCGTCGGCGACGCGGACCTCGATGTGGGCACCGCCACCTTGGACCAGCCCGAGCACGGCCTCTCCGAGGAGCGCCTGGCCGGCTGCGACGTGCTGGTCTGGTGGGGCCACAAGGCGCACGACCAGGTGGACGACGCGATCGTCGACCGCGTGCAGAAGCGCGTGCTGGAAGGCATGGGCCTGATCGTGCTGCACTCGGGCCACTTCTCGAAGATCTTCCGCCGCATGATGGGCACGAACTGCTCGCTGAAGTGGCGCGAGGCGGACGAGAAGGAGCGCGTCTGGGTCGTCGAGCCCTCGCACCCGATCGCCGCCGGCCTGGGCGAGTATTTCGAGCTGCCGTATGAAGAGATGTACGGTGAGCGCTTCGACATCCCGCAGCCCGACAGCACCGTCTTTATCTCCTGGTTCGAAGGCGGCGAGGTGTTCCGCTCGGGCTGCACCTGGGAGCGCGGCCATGGCCGCATCTTCTACTTCCGCCCCGGCCACGAGGCCTACCCGACCTACTACGACGCCAATGTGCAGAAGGTGCTGAACAACGCCGTGCGCTGGGCCGCGCCGCGGGTCAACATCGTCGACGTCTGCCCCAATGCGCAGCCGCTGGAGCCGATCGCGAAGAAGGCACTGAATTTCGCCAAGGTCGGCATCCTGCAGAGCGCGAAGGACATCCAATGAAGCGGCTTCGAGTAGGCGTCGTCGGCCTGGGCATGGGCAAGGCCCACATCGAGGGCTGGAAAGAACACCCACAGGTGGACGTGGTGGCCATCGCCGATCCGGACGCGAAGCGCCTGGCCGAGATCGGCGACAAGTACGCGATCGAAGGCCGCCACGCGAGCCTGGAAGCGATGCTCGCTGCCGAACGGCTGGACGCGGTCAGCATCGTCACACCGAACAAGCTGCACAAGGAGCAGACGCTGGCCGCGCTGGCCGCCGGCTGCCACGTGCTGTGCGAGAAGCCGATGGCGATGTCAGCCGCCGAGGGCCGCGAGATGCTGGAGGCAGCAAAAGCGGCCGAACGAAGGCTGATGATCAACTTCTCCTACCGCTTCTCGGCCCAGTCGCGCGCGCTGAAGGCGCAGGTCGATGCCGGCGTGTTCGGCGACTTCTACTTCGGCCGCAGCGTCTGGCACCGCCGGCGCGGCATGCCGGGCCTGACCTGGACGCAGATGGGCGGCTGGTTCAGCACCAAGGCGCTGTCCGGCGGTGGACCGCTGATCGACCTGGGCGTGCACCGCCTGGATCTCGCGCTGTGGCTGATGGGCTATCCGAAGCCCACCTGGGTGATGGGCGCCAGCTATGACCCGATCGCCCGCGCCGCAGCCGACAAGGCCGGCCGGACCTACGACGTCGAGGACCTCGCCGCCGCCTTCATCCGCTTCGACAACGGCGCGACCCTGGCGCTGGAAGCCTCCTGGGCCGCCAACATCCAGGAGGCGGAGCTGATGGAAACCCGTCTGCTGGGCACCAAGGCCGGCCTGCTGCAGAAGAACCTCAACGAGGGCTATGTCTTCGACGCCCACATCTTCAGCGAGCAGGACGGTGCCCAGTTCGACACGCACCTCAAGGCCCCGGCCACCAAGGCGCCGTCGGCGATGCACGACTACGCCGACGCGATCCTGAACGATCGGCCGCACCCGGCGCCGGGCGAGCAGGGCCTGCGGGTGATGGAGATCCTCGACGCCATCTACGAGAGCGCGCGCACCGGTGCGCCGGTGAAGCTGTGAGCGCAACGATGAGCGCCGGGCCGGCGCCGCAAACGCTGTCCCGCGCCCGCCACGCCAGCCGCACGCTGTTCGCGGCGCTGGGCGTGTTCGGCGGCGTCTGGGGCGTGCACATCCCTTCGGTGAAGCAGCAGTTCGAGCTGACGGAGAGCGGCCTGTCGATGGTGCTGCTGTCGATCGCGATCGGCGCCGTGCTGTCGCTGTTCTTCGCCGGCCGGGTGATCGGCACGCTGGGCGCGCGCCGGGCGACGATGATCGCTTCGGCCGTGATGGGCATGCTGCTGGCGGCGGTGCTGAACTGGCCCGGCCTGGCCTGGCTGCTGCCGGCCGGCGTGGTCTTCGGCGCGGCGATGAGCCTGTTCGACGTGGCGATCAACGCCGACGGCACCGCGCTGGAAGCCGCCAGCGGCCGTGCGGTGATGGGCAGCCTGCACGGCTCCTTCAGCCTCGGCGGCATGGCCGGCGCGGCCCTGGCCGCGGCGATGCTGAGCGCCGACATCGCGCCGGAATGGCAGCTGGCCGGCGTGGCGCTGGCCGTCGTCGTCGTGGTCTGGACGGCGGCGCGCAGCATGCTCGACGCGCACCCGGCGGAAGACAGCGCTGGCGATGAACCCCAGGCGCACTTCGCCTGGCCCCGCGGCACGCTGCTGGTGATCGGCCTGCTGATCTTCAGCGGCATGACGGCCGAGGGCGTGATGTACGACTGGAGCGTTCTGTATCTGAAGCAGGAACTGGCGATGCCGCAGGACGCCGCCGGCGTGGGCTTCGCGGTGTTCTCGGCGGCCATGGCCGCGGCGCGCTTCGGTGGCGACGCGCTGCGCTCGCGCTACTCCGAGCACCTGCTGCTGCGCAACGGCGCCCTGCTGGCCACCTTCGCCATGGCGGTGCTGCTGCTGGTGGGCAACCCGTGGCTGGCGCTGGTGGGCTATGCCTGCGTCGGCATCGGGCTGGCGCTGTGCGTGCCGATCCTGTTCAACGCGGCGACGCGCGTGCCGGGTGTCAGCCGGGCGGCGGCGATCGCCTCGGTGTCGTCGATCGGCTACTCGGGCTTCCTGATCGGCCCGCCGCTGATCGGCTTCGTGGCCCACCATGCCTCGCTGACGGCAGCGCTGGGCCTGGTGGTTGTGGCGGCGGCGGCACTGGCGATCGGCGCGAGGCGTGTTTCTTGCTGAGTTCCAAGCGGGGACAGCGCATACCGCGCTGCCCACGCTAGAGTCAGCCATGCTCGTTTCCTTCCCTCTTCATGCCGACGTCGGCCGGCTCGCCCGCTACGGCGAGCAGGTCCGCGACATCATCCTGTCCCGCCAGGATCCCCACACCGGCCTCCTGCCGGCCAGCACCGCGATCACCGTCCACGGCGACTACACCCACGCCTGGGTGCGCGACAACGTCTACAGCATCCAGGCCGTCTGGGCGCTGGCCCTGGCCTGGCGGCGCGCCGGCTCGGACGGCGGGCGCGAGAAGGCGGAGCCGCTGGAGAACGCCGTCGTGCGGCTGATGCGCGGCCTGCTCGCGGCGATGATGCGGCAGGCCCACAAGGTCGAGCGCTTCAAGCAGACGCAGAACCCGCTGGACGCGCTGCACGCGAAGTACGACACGCACACCGGCGAGGTCGTCGTCGGCGATTCCGAGTGGGGCCACCTGCAGCTGGATGCCACCGCCGTGTTCCTGCTGATGCTGGCGCAGATGAGCGCCTCGGGCCTGGCCATCGTCGAGACGCCGGACGAACTCGCCTTCGTGCAGAACCTCGTCTACTACCTCGCCAAGGCCTGGCGCACGCCCGACTACGGCATCTGGGAGCGCGGCGACAAGCGCAACGGCGGTGTCGCCGAGCTGAACGCCAGCTCGCTGGGCATGGTCAAGGCGGCGCTGGAGGCGATCGACGGCTTCGACCCCTTTGACGACCACTCCGGCGGCGTGCCGCCGGTGCTGGTCGTCGGCGACGACGTGGCCCGCGCGCGCGACGCGCTGGCCGCGCTGCTGCCGCGCGAGTCCGAGTCCAAGGAGACCGACGCGGCGCTGCTGTCCGTCATCGGCTTCCCTGCGTATGCCGTGGACGACGCTGCCTTGGCCGACCGCACCCGCGCCGAGATCCTCGGCAAGCTGGGCGGCCACTACGGCTGCAAGCGCTTCCTGCGCGACGGCCACCAGACCATGGTCGAGGACCACGGCCGCCTGCACTACGAGCCCGGCGAGCTGACCCGCTTCGCCAACATCGAATCGGAGTGGCCGCTGTTCTTCAGCTATCTGCTGGTGGACGCCGCGATGCGCGGCGACGAGGCCGAAGCCCGCAGCTGGCGCGACAAGCTCGAAACCCTGATGGTGGAGAAGGACGGCCAGTGCCTGCTGCCCGAGCTCTACTACGTGCCGCGCGAGGCGGTGGACGCCGAGCGCGCCGATCCCGGCAGCCAGCAGCGCCTGCCCAACGACAACGTGCCGCTGGTGTGGGCGCAGAGCCTCTACATCGTCGGCGCGCTGCTGCAGGACGGGCTGCTGACCCCGGCCGACCTGGACCCGCTGGGCCGGCGCTTCAGCTTCCCGCGCCAGACCCGCGTGCAGCTGGTGCTTCTGGCCGAAGACGAACTGGCCCGCTCGCGCATGGCCGCCCACGGCCTGACCGCGCAGACCCCCGTCGAACTGGGCGCCGTGCGCGTGCGCGAAGCCCAGCAGCTGGCCGGCCTGCTGCACGGCCTGGGCCGCTGCGAGGCGCTGGGCCTCACCGGCCGGCCGCTGCACCGCCTGGGCAGCATCGCCACCGGGCGGCTGTACTGGCGCGCCGGCGATGCCGGGCCCTCGCTGGTGCTGCCGCCGCTGTTCTGGCGCCGCAACGCCTATTTCGCGCTGGACAACCGCCTGCTGGCCGACGAGGTGGCCAACGAGATCGCCACCTTGCGCCGCCAGTGGCAGGGCGTGGGCCAGCCGGTGTTCGCGCTGCGCGTCACCGGCCGCATGCTGGACGCGCCGGGTGCCGACGCGCTGATGGCGCGGCTCGTCAAGCTGGTGGCCGACCCCGGCGTCCAGGCCGGGCCGCTGCAGCAGCTGCTGCCGCAGATCAGCGCCAGCCGCCTCGACGGCCGCGACGACTGGCCTCCCGCGCTGCACGCCACCCACGAGCCCTCCCCCGAGGCCGGTGACACGCCGCCCGACTGGGAAGAGGCCGCCACCCGCCCGCTGTGGGCCGAGCGCGCCGCCGCGCTGGCCAGCACCTTGCACGCGAACCCGGACACGGCCGCGATCCGCCGCCAGGCCGAGCGCTGCCGCAACCCCTACGAGCAGATCGAGATCGTGGCCGTGCTGATGCGCCGCGCCGAGCTGACGCATGACGAGGAACTCGCCGGCGCGATGCAGCGCCTGGCCCGCGCCATCCACGCCCGCGCCAGCCGCGAGGGCCGCTGGGGCGTGATCCGCCGCGCCGCCGGCCTGCTGGACCTGCACGACAACGGCCTCGAAGACGCCGTGGCCGAGCTGGTGGCGCACGGCAAGCGTGTGACCTTGGGCCGCGCCTACAGCGCCGACGCCGTCGTCGTGCGGCCGCTGGCCAATGCCGAGCTGCTGGAGCGCATCCGCCACTTCGGCGGTGACGACCCGCGCGGCCGCGTGCTGATCGAGGAGACGGTGCTGCTGATGGGCATGCTGATCAAGGCCGAGCCCGCGCTGTTCGAGGGCACGCTGACCTTGCGGCCCTGGCAGTCGCTGCGCCTGATCTCGGGCTGGTTGTCGCGCGAGCACGAGCTGAGCCCCTCGCGCGCCTTCGACCTGCTGCACGACCTGAGCCCGCACGCCATCCTCGGCCGCCTGCAGGAGGTGATGCGGCGCGAGCAGGAGATGAACTCCGACATGATGCGGCTGCAGCTGCTGCACACGGTGGACAGCACCGGCGCCATCGCGCGGGTGGACTTCCCCGCGCACCTGGACCCGCAGCTCGATGCCGACCAGGGCGGCTGGCTCGGCTGGCGCGAGATGAGTGGCGTGCTGGGCCGCGTGCCGGAAGACTTCCACCAGCGCATCAGCGACCTGCTGACCCACTGCACGGGCCTGGTGATCGGCGACCAGCTCGACGGCGCCAACCGCGTGGACAGCGCGCTGGCCCTGGCCGACAGCACCCGCGGCGAGCGCGGCTTTGCGCTGCAGGTGGACGAGCGCCTCTCCAAGATCCATGCGCCCGAATACCGCCAGCTGAACATCGAGGCGCTGACCGCGCTACAGGCCTTCATGTCCGCCAATCCGACGCTGAAGCTCGACAGCCCGCTGGTGCTGGACGTGCTGATCGGCCACGCGGTGCGCATCGGCTGGGAGCAGACCTCCGACCGCAGCCAGCCCTATGCCGAGCAGGTGCCGCAGGCCTGGGCCGCGTTCTACGCCAGCCCGCCGCACCGGGTGGCGAACCTGACGGTGGCGGCCGTGCTCTACCTGCTGGAGGAGCGCGCCTAGTGCCATGAGCGATGCGTTGCTGGCCCACCGCCCCCGGCTGAACCCGATCGCCGGGCCCATCCTCGGCGAGTTCCTGCTGACCCTGACGGTCGCTTTCGCGGGCCTCTGGCTGGCCTCGCACGAGTCGGACGCGGCCGGCGGCGCCTTCGGCATGGTGGCGCAGATGCAGGAGACGATGTACGTCGTTTTCCGCGTGCTGGCGATCGGCCTGGGCGTGGTCATCACCCAGGCGCTCGGCGGCGGCCAGGTGGACGCAGCGCGGCGCACGGCGCTCGGCGCCCTGGGCGCCAGCACCTGGGCCGGGCTGCTGGTCGTCGCCAGCCTGCTGATCGGCGACGACTGGGCGCTGGAAGCCCTGAACGCGCCCGACGAGGTGAAGACATTGGCCGGCCCCTTCCTGATGCTGCTGGCACCCGCGATGCTGCTGGACGCCTACAACCTCAGCATGGCGGCGATCCTGCGCGCGCACCTGCACGTCAAGGAATCGCTGCGGGTGATGGTGGTCATGCACGTGACGCACCTGGTGCTCGCCTTCGTGCTGATGCGCGGCATCGGTGGCTGGGACGGCTGGGGACTGAACGGCTATGCGGTGGCAATGATCGTCAGCCGCGCGATCGGGCTGGTGCTGCACCTGGCCCTGTGGAAGCGGCTGATGCGGCTGGAGCCGACGCCGCGCGACTGGGTCGTGGTCCATTGGCGGCTGGTGCGGCCGGTGCTGTGGATCGGCGGGCCGGGTGCAGTCGTCGAGGTCGTCTACCGGGCGATGTTCATGGTGTCGCTGGCCAGCACCGCGCGGCTGGGCGTGGAGGCACTGGCCACGCATGCCTACACCTTGCAGATCCTGAAGTACGTGCTGCTGGTCAGCAACTCGATCGGCTGGGCCACCGAGATCATGGTGGGCCGCATGGTCGGCGCCGGCGAGCTGAAAAAGGCCGACGCGCTGGTGCGCAAGGGCGTGCGCAACGGCTTGCTCGCCTCGGGCGGCTTGGCCCTGATGTGCGCGCTGGCCGCGCCCTGGCTGATGCATGCCTTCACCAAGGACCCGGCCATCGTCCACTCGGCCCAGGTGCTGCTGTGGCTGTCCGTGCTGCTGGAGACCGGCCGCGTCTTCAACCTGGTGCTCAACGGCGCGCTCCGCGCCACCGGCGACGCGATCTTCCCGGCCGTCTCCTGCATCGCCAGCCTGCTGCTGGTGCTGGGCCTGGGCTCGTTCTGGATGGGCCGCTGGTTCGGCCTGCCCGGCATCTGGCTCGTCTACGCCAGCGACGAATGGATCCGCGGCATGCTGATCCTGTGGCGCTGGCTCAAGCGCGGCTGGCTGGCGCAGGCGAGGAGCACGCAGCGAAGGGTGCGGGGCAGCGCGAGCTGATACCGGGCGGTTAGTTGGGGCCGAGCGCCGGGCCGCTCCCAAGCCGGCCCACCTGCAAACCAATGCCGGTCAATCCGGTATTGGTTTGCGTCCCCTCGGGGGACCGACCGGGCCCGCTCGCGTCCAGCGCGGCGGGACTGGGCGAGGGGCTCAACCCTCCTCGAGGAAGCGCTCCCGTACCTCGACGACTTTCGGCAACTCGCCGAGGAAGATCTCCACCAGCCGCGGGTCGAAGTGCTTGCCCGCCTGCTCCCGCACGTATTCGGCGGCGCGCTCGACGGTCCAGGCTTCCTTGTACGGGCGTACGCTGGTCAATGCGTCAAACACGTCGGCGATGGCGACGATGCGGGCTTCGATCGGGATGGTCTCGCCGGCCAGGCCCTCGGGGTAGCCGCTGCCGTCCCACTTCTCGTGGTGGGCCAGCGCGATGCGGCGGGCCATCGAGAGCAGGCCGCTCTGGTGCTGGCCGAGGATCTCGGCGCCGATCAGCGGGTGGCGGCGCATGATGTCCCATTCGCGCTCGTCGAGCGGGCCGGCCTTCTGCAGCACGGCGTCGGGGATGCCGATCTTGCCCACGTCGTGCATCGGCGCGGCGTGCATCAGGTCTTCGGCCTCGGCCTCGTCGAAGCCGGCGGCCAGGGCCAGGATGCGCGAGTAGTGGCTCATGCGCAGCACGTGCCAGCCGGTCTCGTTGTCCTTGTACTCGGAGGCGCGGCCGAGCGTCAGCACGATCTGCTGGCGTGTCTCGCGCAGCACCTCGGCGCGCACCAGCCGCAGGTGCGTGCGCACCCGTGCCCGCACGATGGCCGGGCTGATCGGCTTGCCGATGTAGTCGACGGCGCCGGCCTCGAAGCCCTGCGTTTCGTCCTGCACGTCGGCCAGCGCGGTGACGAAGATCACCGGGATGCCGGCCGTCGCCTCCTGCGCCTTCAAGGTGCGGCAGACGTCCAGGCCGGACAGGCCCGGCATCATCACGTCCAGCAGGATCAGGTGCGGCGCCTCGGCGCGGGCCAGCTCCAGCGCCTTGTAGCCGTCGCGCGCGAACAGCAGCCGGTAGTCCTCGTGCAGCACCTGGCGCAGCACCTGCAGATTGGCCGGCTCGTCATCGACCAGCAGCAGCTTGGGGCGGGTATCGGGTCTCTCGGAGTTGTCGGGATTCATCGTCGCGTCGTCGTCAGGCGGCGGCCAGCGAGTTCAGGGATTTCAGCGCCTTCAGCGCCGCTTCGAAATCGAACTGGTCCAGCGCCTCGATCAGCGGCGCGCAGCGTGCGCTGCCCACGCGCTGCGCCAGCTCGGCCAGCGCGGCATCGTCCAGCTCGCCGCGCTTCAGCGCGCGTTCGACGCGGGCCAGCAGCTCGGGCGGCACGCGGTCGCCGGCAGCGGACGCGGTCTCGAGCAGCGGCGCCGGCGCCGTGTTGGCCGCCCGCGAGAGTTCGGTGATCTCGTCGAGCGTGGCCGCCAGCGCGGCCGCCACGGCCTCGCCGGCGCGCATGGCCTCCTCGTGATGGCCCTGGCGCAACAGTTCCTCGACCGGCTTGGTCGCCGCCAGCAGCCGCGGCATCGCCAGGCTGCCGGAGACGCCGCGCCAGCGGTGCACCAGCGCGCGCGCTTCCAGCCACTCGCCGCTGCGCAGCAGTGCCATCAGCCGCGGGCCGCCCTCGCGCTGCTCCTCGCCGAAGCGGCGCAGCGCGCGGCGCCAGGCGCTCGCGTTGCCCCACAGGCGGATGCCGTGCGCGAAGTCCAGCGCCGCGCTCTCGTCCTCTCCGGCGGCCGGCGACGTCGTTGCACTCGCCGCGGCCGGCAGCGGCATCGCCGCCAGGCCCAGCACCCGCGCGATCTCGGCGCGCAGCAGCGCCGATTCGATCGGCTTGGTCGCGAAGCCGTCCATGCCGGCGGCCAGCGCCGCCTGGCGGTCTTCCTCCAGCACGCTGGCGGTCAGCGCGATCACCGGCGTGCGGGAGCGGCTGTGGCTCAGCTCGAACTGGCGGATACGTCGCGTGGCGCCCAGGCCGTCCAGCTCGGGCATGTGGACGTCCATCAGCACGGCGTCGAAGTCCTGTTCGCTGAAGGCTTGCAGCGCCTCCAGCCCGTTGGTCACGACGCGCACCTGGTGACCGTCGCGGCCCAGCATCAGCTGCATCAGCTCGCCGTTCTGCGCCACGTCGTCGGCCACCAGCAGGCGCAGCGGCGGCAGCACCATGCCGATGCCCTCGATCGCCTCGGCCACGGCCTCGCCGGCCGGCAGCGGCAGCCAGATGTTGAAGGTGCTGCCCAGGCCCAGCGCGCTCTCCACGGTGATGCGCCCGCCCATGCGCTCGACCAGTTGGCGCGAGATCGTGGTGCCGAGACCAGTGCCGCCGAAGCGGCGCGTCGTCGAGGCGTCGGCCTGCGCGAAGGCGTCGAAGATGCGCTCGATGCGGTCGGCGGCGATGCCGATGCCGGTGTCCGTCACCGCGAGGTGCACGCAGCCCTGCGCCATGCGCATCGACAGCGTCACCGCGCCCTTCTCGGTGAACTTGATCGCGTTGCCGACGATGTTGACCAGCACCTGCTGGATGCGCAGCGGGTCGCCCTTGAAGAAGTGCGGCTCGCTGTCCGGATAGTCCATCTGCAGCGCCAGGCCCTTGCGCTGGGCGCCCAGGCGCAGCGAATTGAAGGTCTGCTCGCAAACGGCGTGCAGCGAGAAGTCCAGCTGCTCCAGCTCGATCGCGCCCTTCTCCAGCTTGGCCGTGTCCAGGATGTCGTTCAGCAGGCCCAGCAGCGAACGCGCCGAGCCGCGCACCGTCGTCAGGTGCTTGCGCTGCAACTCGGTCAGCGTCGTGTCCAGCAGCAGCTCGGTGAAGCCGAGCACGGCATTCATCGGGGTGCGGATCTCGTGGCTCATATTGGCCAGGAAGGCGCCCTTGGCCGCCACCGCCGCCTCGGCGCTGTCCTTGGCATCGCGCAGCTGCTGCACCATGCGCTTGGCTTCGCTGATGTCGACCATCACGCCGTCGATGAAACGCGGCGTGCCGTCGGCGTCGCGCGAGGCGCGGCCGCTGGCGGAGACCCAGCGTTCACTGCCGTCGCGGTGGCGCAGCCGGTACTCGACCGAATAAGACTCGTTGGCGGCGATCGCCGCACGGGTCACCGCTTCGGCGTTCGGGAGATCGTCCGGATGGATGAGCTGCCCGTGATTGACTTTGCCGGCCAGGAAATCAGCGGCCGGCCAGCCGGACAGGGTCTCCATGGCATCGCTGACCAGCACACTGCTCCAGCTGTCGTCGATACGGCAGCGAAAGGTCACGCCGGGGCTGTTGGCGATCAGGCTGCGGTACTGCTCCTCGCTGTCACTCAGCGCGACCATCAGCTTCTGGATGCGCTCCTTCTCCAGCCCGAGTTCGCGATTCAGCGAGCGGTAACGCAGCAGGCCGTTGGCGCCGGCGGTCAGCAGGCTGATGCCAAGCGTGACGACGGTGATGGCCAGGGCCAGGTAGCCGTTGCGGTCGACGGTGTTGACGCAGGGATCGTCCGGCATGCCGACGAAGCGCGCCGCGCCCATGGCCGTGTAGTGCATGCCGGCGATCGCGCAGCCCATCACCAGCCCACCCAGCAGCACCGCGGCCAGCGGCGACACCCGGTGCTCCAGCCCGAAGCGCACCCACAGCGCCAGCATCGCCAGCAGCACGGCTACGACGATGGACGCACCGAACCACAGCGGGTCGTAGCGCAGCAGCGGCGACATCTCCATCGCGGCCATGCCGGTGTAGTGCATCGCGCCGATGCCGGCGCCCACCACCACGCCGCCCAGCACCCACAGCGCGCGGCCCAGCGTGCCGCGGGAGATCAGGTTCAGCGCCACCCAGGAAGCCAGCACCGCCGGCAACATCGAGGCCAGCGTGATGCCGGCATGGAAGTCGACGTGCGTGCACAGGTTGAAGGCCAGCATGCCGATGAAGTGCATGGACCAGACGCCGCCGCCCATCGCCAGCGAGCCGCTGAACAGCATCAGCTGGCGCATGCCGCTGACCTGCTGCGCGCGCGCCATGCCGGCCAGCTGCAGCGCCAGCGCGGAGGTCAGCGAGGCGACGGCCAGCGACAGCAGCACCATCCAGGGCTGGTAATTGCCCAGCAGCAGGGCCGTCGGGCTTCCGTCGCGAAACAGGAAGTATTGGGAAAGCAGGGACACGGCAAAAGGCGCGCACGCGAAGGCCGCAACCGGAATTTGGAAGTAACCGTATCTTGCCGCGTCCGCGGCCCCTTACTTCAAGTTCAGTTACATGTCAGGCGGCGATCTTGCGGCTTTTTAACGAAGGCGCGGCCGGGCAGGCGCGTTCCAAAACGCATTGGAAGCCTGCCACAATGCCCGATCCGACCCGAGAACAAGAAGATGCCGACCGATCTGAAACAACTGGCAGCGCTGCTGAAGCTCTCTCCGACCACGGTGAGCCGGGCGTTGAACGGCTATTCGGACGTCAGCGAAGCGACGCGCCAGCGCGTCGCCGAGGCCGCCAAGGCGGCGGGCTACGAGCCCAGCCCGGCGGCACGCCGGCTGGCGATCGGGCGGGCCGACGCGGTGGGCATCGTCTATCCGGTCGAGGCCGACTTCATGGGCAACCCGCTGTTCCTGGAAATGATCGGCGGGGTCTCGGACCGGCTCGACGGCGCCGGCTACGACGTGCTGCTGGCGGTCGCCCGCAAGAAGACCGAGCTGCGCACCTACGAACGGCTGGTGCGCGGGCGCCGCGTCGACGGGCTGATCGTCGCCCACACCCGGGTGAAGGACGAGCGCATCGACTTCCTGCGCGGCACGCAGATGCCCTTCATCGGCTACGGCCGCACCAGCGAGTGCGACGACTTCCCCTGGCTGGACTTCGACAACGAGGCCTGCACGCGCCTGGCGATGAACGAGCTGACCGCGCGCGGCCACCGCCGCATCGCCTACATCCATTCGCCGCTGAACCTGAACTTCGCCCAGCAGCGCTACGACGGCTACCTGAAGGCGATGGCCGCCGCCGGCCTGGTGGTGAACCCCGAGCACGTGCTGACCGGCGGCCACGACCGCCGCGGCGGCTACGAGGCGACCAAGCGCCTGCTCGCGCTGGCCGACACCCGCCCGACGGCGATCCTGGTGGACAGCAACCTCTGCGGCGTCGGTACCGTGCGGGCGCTGCTGCAGGCCGGCATCGCGATCGGCACCGAGATGTCGGTGATCGTCATCGACGGCCTGCCCGTCGACACCCCGCTGTACGACCAGGACATCGCGGCCATCGCCCAGCCCACCGCTCACGCCTCCGGCTGGACCATGGCGGACATGCTGCTGAAGCTGATCGAGGGCAAGCCGCTGGACGAGCCGCGCGTGCTGAAGCAGCCGCAGTTCGTCAACGGACGCTCGCTGGGGCTGGCGCCCACCTGAGGCGCGCGCGCCGTGGTTACGACACGGTGACAAGAAGCACCCGACAAGGGTAAACACTGATACTTCACATGCCCCTTGTCCGTAAAGTCCAAAGCGCTTTTGTGAGCACCCAAAACGCTGTGGATTCTTGACCAGACCGATCCGGACCGATCAAAAAAGGCTGGCAGCCACGGCACCCCGAACCCAACGGAGACAAGCACCGATGAAACCCACCTTCACCCGTCTGTTCGCCAGCCTGGCCCTGGCCGGCGGCTTCGGCGTCCTGAGCCTGGGCGCCCATGCGGCCGACCTGACGATCGACTGCGGCGCCACCGCCAACGATGTCCAGAACTGCCTGCCCTACGCCGAGGAATGGGCCAAGAAGACCGGCAACACGGTGAAGGCCTACACGGCGCCGACCAGCTCCACCGACAAGCTGGCCCTGCTGCGCCAGCAGTTCGCCGCCAAGGCCAGCGAGATCGACGTGCTGAGCATCGACGTCGTCTGGCCCGGCGTGATCAAGGACCACCTGGTCGACCTGAAGAAGTACAGCAAGGGCGCCGAGTCCAAGTTCTTCCCGGCGATGGTCGCCAACAACGTGGTCGGCGGCAAGCTGCTGGCCATGCCCTGGTTCACCGACGCCGGCCTGCTGTTCTATCGCAAGGACCTGCTGGACAAGTACAAGATCGCCACGCCGCAGACCTGGGACGAACTGGCCGCCGCCGCCAAGAAGGTGATGGACGGCGAGAAGAGCGCCGAGTTGCAGGGCTATGTCTTCCAGGCCAAGGCCTATGAAGGCCTGACCTGCGACGCGCTGGAGTGGGTGTACAGCTTCGGCGGCGGCACCATCATCGACAAGCAGGGCAACATCACGATCAACAACGCCAAGGCCGCCAAGGCCCTGGATACGGCGGCGAGCTGGATCGGCACCATCGCCCCGGGCGGCGTGCTGAACTACGCCGAGGAAGACGCCCGCGGCGTGTTCCAGAACGGCCATGCCGTGTTCATGCGCAACTGGCCCTACGCCTGGAACCTGGCGCAGGACAAGGACAGCGTGATCAAGGGCAAAGTCGGCGTGGCCGCACTGCCCTCGGGCGGCAGCAGCAAGGCCGCCGCGCTGGGCGGCTGGCAGCTGGCCGTCAACAAGTACTCGAAGAACGTCGACGCCGCGGCCGACCTGGTGATGTACCTGGCCAGCGCCGAAGTGCAGAAGAAGCGCGCGCTCAACGGTTCCTACAACCCGACGATCCCCGACCTGTACAAGGATGCCGACGTCGTCAAGGCCAACCCCTTCATGGGCCAGCTGCTGGAGGTGTTCACCAGCGCCGTCGCCCGCCCGGCCACCGAGACCGGCCTGAAGTACCCGCAGGTCAGCAACGCCTTCTGGGACGCCGCGCACGACGTGCTCGAGAAGAAGAGCAACGGCACCGACGCCGTCAAGAAGCTCGAAGCCAAGCTGAAGACCATCAAGCGCGACAAGTGGTGATCTGAAACGGGCGCGCTCCTCTCGAGGAGCCGCGCCCGTCGTGTCCCACGACGTAGGTTGGAGTGAGCCGCAACGGCGAACTCCAACGCCCTCCCACCCCCGTTCAGGAGCAGTGATGAACGAGCGGACAAGAGTCGCCTGGACCTTCCTGATCCCGATGCTGGTGCTGATGGCCGCCGTGGCCGGCTGGCCGCTGGCGCGCTCGATCTGGTTCAGCCTGACCGACACCAACATCAACGACATCTCGGCCGGCAACTTCGTCGGCCTGTCGAACTACTTCGGCGAATACGGGTTGTTCTTCAACTCGAACTACACCGAGGGCTTCTGGGCCAGCGACTGGGGCGTTGCGATCGGCAACACCTTCAAGTTCGCGATCGTCTCGGTGCTGCTGGAGACCCTGTTCGGCCTCGGCGTGGCGATGCTGCTGAACCAGGACTTCAAGGGCCGCATGCTGGTGCGCACCGCCGTGCTGGTGCCCTGGGCGATCCCGACGATCGTGTCGGCCAAGATGTGGGGCTGGATGCTGCACGACCAGTTCGGCCTGATCAACCAGCTGATGCTCGACTGGCACCTGATCGCGCAGAAGATCGCCTGGACGGCCGATCCCGCCTACGCGCTGTGGACCGTCGTCGCCGTCGACGTCTGGAAGACCACGCCCTTCATGGCCCTGCTGATCCTGGCCGCGCTGCAGACCCTGCCCAAGGACTGCTACGAGGCCGCCAAGGTCGACGGCGTCCACCCGCTGCGCGTGTTCTTCAAGGTCACCTTGCCGCTGATCAAGGGGCCGCTGTTCGTCGCCGTCGTGTTCCGACTGCTGGACGCACTGCGCATCTTCGACCTGATCTTCGTCCTGACCTCCAACAGCGGCAGCACGATCTCGATGTCCGGCTTCGTGCGGCGCGAGATGGTGGACAACGGCAACCTGGGCTTCGGCTCGGCCGCCTCCACCTCGCTGACCATCATCATCTTCGTCACCGCGGTGCTGTTCCTGCGCGCCGCACGGGTGAAGCTGTCGGAGGAATCGTCATGATCGCCCAGGGAGAAACCCAACGCCCGCTGTGGGGCTCGATCGCGCTGTACGGGCTGGCGGCGCTGGTCGTCGTCATCTCGGTCTATCCGTTCCTGTACACGATCGCGACCTCGTTCAAGACCGGCTCCGCGCTGTTCGACGCCACGCTGTGGCCGTCCAACCCGACCTGGAAGAATTACATCCAGCTGTTCCAGGGCCGGCAGCCCTTCGGCCGCCATCTGCTGAACTCGATCATGGTGTCGACCGTCACCGTGGCGATCTCGCTGCTGATGGCGATCACCGCGTCCTACGCGCTGGGCCGCATCCAGTTCCGCGGCAAGGCGACGCTGCTGCTCTTGATCCTGGCCGTGTCGATGTTCCCGCAGGTGGCCGTGCTCTCGGGCATGTTCGAGCTGATGCAGGCGCTGGGCCTGTACAACCTGTCGATCGGCCTGGTCGTGCCCTACACGGTGTTCACCCTGCCCTTCACCGTCTGGGTGTTGACCACCTTCATGCGCGGCCTGCCCAAGGAACTGGAAGAAGCCGCGATCATGGACGGCTGCGGGCCGACGCGGGTGATCTTCCAGGTCTTCATGCCGCTGCTGTGGCCGGCGCTGGTCTCGACCGGGCTGCTGGCCTTCATCGGCGCCTGGAACGAGTTCCTCTTCGCGCTGACCTTCGTCAACGACGACCTGCAGCGCACCGTGCCCGTCAGCATCTCGCTGATCACCGGCGCCACCGCCTACGAAGTCCCCTGGGGCAGCATCATGGCCGCCTCGGTGATCGTGACGGTGCCGCTGGTGGTGCTGGTGCTGGCCTTCCAGCGCAAGATCGTTTCGGGCCTGACGGCAGGCGCGGTCAAGGGTTGAGATGCGGGGGAGCAATCCCCCGCAAGTTCCAGCTTCGGTTTTGATTCAAGGCAGTCCATGGCAAACAACGACTGGTGGCGCGGCGGCGTCATCTATCAGATCTACCCCCGCAGCTTCGCCGACAGCAATGGCGACGGCATCGGCGACCTGAAGGGCATCACGGCCCGGCTGGAGCACGTGGCGAAGCTGGGTGCCGACGGCATCTGGCTGTCGCCCTTCTTCAAGAGCCCGATGAAGGACTTCGGCTACGACATCAGCGACTACTGCGATGTCGACCCGATGTTCGGCACCCTGGCCGACCTGCGCGAGCTGATCACCAAGGCCCACGCGCTGGGCCTGAAGGTGATGATCGACCAGGTCTATTCGCACACGGCCGATGCCCACCCCTGGTTCATCGAAAGCCGCGAGAACACCACCAACCCCAAGGCCGACTGGTACGTCTGGGCTGACGCCCGGGACGACGGCAACCCGCCCAACAACTGGCTGTCGATCTTCGGCGGCAGCGCCTGGCAGTGGGACACGCGGCGCAAGCAGTACTACCTGCACAACTTCCTCACCAGCCAGCCCGACCTGAACTTCCACAACCCCGAGGTCCAGCAGGCCGTGCTCGACTCGGTGAAGTTCTGGCTCGACTTCGGCGTGGACGGCTACCGGCTCGACGTCGTCAACTTCTACTTCCACGACAAGCAGCTGCGCAGCAACCCCGGCCGTGGCATGCCCGATGGATCCGACCCGGCGGTCACCGCCGTCAATCCGTATGCCTGGCAGTGGCACAAGTTCGACAAGAGCCAGCCCGAGAACCTGGAGTTCCTGAAGAAGCTGCGCGCGCTGCTGGACACCAAGGCCGACACGACCATGGTCGGCGAGATCGGCGACGACGATGGCCTGGCCCGTGTGGCCGAGTACACCGGCGGTGGCGACAAGCTGCACATGGCCTACTGCTTCGACCTGCTCGGCGAACCGCATTCGGCCCCCTACCTGCACGGCGTATTCGCCCGCTTCGCCCAGGTGGTCGGCAGCGGCTGGCCCTGCTGGGCGATCACCAACCACGACATCCCGCGCGTCGCGACCCGCTGGGGCGGCAAGCAGGCGCCGGTGGCGCTGGTGAAGCTCGCCGCCGCGCTGCAGCTGAGCTTGCGCGGCAGCGCCTGCATCTACCAGGGCGACGAGCTGGGCCTGCCCGAGGCCGAGATCGCCTACGAGGATCTGCAGGACCCCTACGGCATCACGATGTGGCCCGAATTCAAGGGCCGCGACGGATGCCGCACGCCGATGCCCTGGGATTCGACCGCCAAGGATCTCGGCTTCTCCAGCGCCAACCCCGAGGCCAAGCCCTGGCTGCCGGTGGCCGAGACGCACCGTGCGCTGGCCGCCGACGTGCAGCAGCATGACCCCGCCTCGGTGCTGAACTTCTACCGCCGCTTTCTCGCCTGGCGCCGCACCCAGCCGGTGCTGATCCACGGCGAAATGACGCTGCTGCCGGCGGACGAACAGGTGCTGGCCTTCGTGCGCGAGCATGACGGCCAGCGCATGCTCTGCGCCTTCAACCTCAGCGAGCGCGGCGCCACCTTGGCCCTGCCCGCTGGCATGCGCCTTGCACAGCCCTCGCCGATCAGCGACGGCGCGTGGACTTCCCCCTCGTCGTCATCCCCCGACACCGTCAGCTTCGCGCCCTGGGGCATGCTGCTGGCCCCACTGAATTGACCCCATCACCATGAGCAAGAAGCAGCAGCCCAAGGCAAGCCCCGACCCCGTGCCGACCAGCACCGACTGGTGGCGCTCCGGCGTCATCTACCAGGTCTACCCGCGCAGCTACGCCGACAGCAACGGCGACGGCATCGGCGACCTGCCCGGCATCACCCGCAAGCTCGACTACATCGCCAGGCTGGGCGTCGACGCGGTCTGGCTGTCGCCCTTCTTCAAGAGCCCGATGAAGGACTTCGGCTACGACGTCAGCGACTACTGCGATGTCGACCCGATGTTCGGCACCCTGGACGACTTCCGCGAGCTGGTCGCCAAGGCCAGGAAGCTGGGCCTGAAGGTGATGATCGACCAGGTGCTGAGCCACTGCTCCGACCAGCATCCCTGGTTCATCGAAAGCCGCAGCAGCCGCACCAACCCGAAGGCCGACTGGTTCGTCTGGGCCGACGCCAAGCCCGACGGCAACCCGCCGAACAACTGGCTCAGCGTCTTCGGCGGCAGCTCCTGGCAGTGGGACACGCGCCGCCGCCAGTACTACCTGCACAACTTCCTGACCAGCCAGCCCGACCTCAACTTCCACAACCCCGAGGTGCAGCAGGCGCTGCTGGACTCGGTCAAGTTCTGGCTGGACCTGGGCGTCAACGGCCTGCGCCTGGACGCCATCAACTTCTGCTACCACGACGAGAAGCTGCGCAACAACCCCGGCACCGGCGAGCCCGAGGCCAGCCCCGGCACCGCGCCGTCCACCAATCCGTACTCCTGGCAGAAGCACGTGTACGACCGCAGCCGGCCCGACGCGCTGAAGTTCCTGCAGCGCATGCGCGCACTGACCGACCAGTACCCGGACGCGACGATGGTCGGCGAGGTCGGCGACGAGTCCGGCATGCTGATGGTCGCCAAGTACACGGCCGACGGCGACAAGCTGCACATGGGCTACTGCTTCGACCTGCTGACCGAGGACTTCAACGCGCCCTATATCCGCAGCGTGATCGACAAGTTCCAGAAGGCCGCGCCGACGCCCGACAAGGGCTGGGCCTGCTGGGCCATCTCCAACCACGACGTCAAGCGCGTCGCCACCCGCTGGGCCGGGCAGGACCCGCGCGCCGAGCGTCTGGCCGCCGCGCTGCAGCTGAGCCTGCGCGGCGCCTCCTGCATCTACCAGGGCGACGAGCTGGGCCTGCCCGAGGCCGACGTGGCCTTCGAGGACCTGCAGGACCCGTACGGCATCACGATGTGGCCCGAGTTCAAGGGCCGCGACGGCTGCCGCACGCCCTTCCCCTGGGATGCCGACAAGGACGACCTCGGCTTCTCCGGCGGCAAGAAAGTCCGCAAGCTGAAGAAGAAGGCCAAGCCCTGGCTGCCCGTCTCGCCGGCGCACCGCGCGCTGGCCGTCAGCGAGCAGGAGGACGACCCCGACGCGCTGCTGCACCACTACCGCCACCTGTTGAAGTGGCGCCGCAATCAACCCGAGCTGATGCAGGGCGAGCTGGCGCTGCTGCCGGCCGACGGCGCGGTGCTGGCCTATGTGCGCGAGCACGCCGGCGGCCGGGTGCTGTGCGCCTTCAATATCAGTGACAAGCCGGTCAAGTTCGCGCTGCCCCAAGGCCTGAAAATCGCCGGTTTGCTGGAAGACAGCGGCGCCACCGGCGCCAAGGCGGCGCCGAAAGGCGAGAAGATATCCTTCGAACCCTACGGCGCGCTCTTCGCACGCCTCGCCTGACGGTCCTACAGAACAGAAACACAAGCAGTAGCAGGAGACAAAACCGTGTCACGCATCGAACTGAAGAACATCAGCAAGCGCTATGCCCCCGGCCTGCCGCTGACGATCAACGACGCCAACCTGACCATCGAGAAGGGCGAGTTCTGCGTCTTCGTCGGCCCCTCGGGCTGCGGCAAGTCCACCTTGCTGCGCATGGTGGCCGGGCTGGAGACCATCAGCTCCGGCGAGCTGACCATCGGCGACAAGCGCATGAACGACCTGCCCCCGGCCAAGCGCGGCGTGGCGATGGTGTTCCAGAGCTATGCGCTGTACCCGCACATGACGGTCGAGGAGAACATGGGCTTCGGCCTGCGGGTCATGGGCTCCAACAAGAGCGAGATCGACAAGAAGGTCAAGCACGCCGCCGAGATCCTGCAGCTCACGCCGCTGCTGGATCGCCTGCCCAAGGCGCTCTCCGGCGGCCAGCGCCAGCGCGTCGCCATCGGCCGCGCGATCGTCAAGGAGCCGGACGTGTTCCTGTTCGACGAGCCGCTGTCCAACCTGGACGCCGCGCTGCGCGTGCAGACGCGGCTGGAGATCGCCAAGCTGCATCACGACATCGGCCGCTCCAGCATGATCTACGTGACCCACGACCAGGTGGAAGCGATGACGCTGGCCGACAAGATCGTGCTGCTGCGCGCCGGCAAGGCCGCGCAGGACGACGGCAGCGTGGCCCAGTTCGGCTCGCCGATGGACCTGTACCACCGGCCGCAGAACCTGTTCGTGGCCGAGTTCATCGGCAGCCCGAAGATGAACGTGATGCCCGGCCGCCTGGTGAGCGCGGAAGCCGACTACGCGGTCGTCAACGTGCACGGCGTGGACGTGAAGGCCGCGGTGGATGCGCGCGCCGCCCGGCCGGGCGACACCGTCTCGCTGGGCATCCGCCCCGAGCACCTGCTGTGCGGTGACAGCGGCGAAGGCGCCGCGCTGCCGACCACGCTGCACCAGATGGAGCGCCTCGGCAACGAATCGCTGCTGTACCTGAACGTGGCGCCCGGCGCGCCCCTCGCCACGCTGCGCCTGGAAGGCCACGCGACCTCCGCGGAAGGCGCCAAGATCACCTTGCGCCTGCGCCCTGACCACTGCCATCTGTTCGACGCCAAGGGCCAAGCCTTCCGCCGCACCGTGGACCTGCCGGCATGAAATGGAACCCCTCGCCTAGTCTCGCCTCGCTGAACGCGGGCGAGCCCAGTCGGTCCCCCGAGGGGACGCCGGCGCTCGCGGCTTCGAGCCGCAAGCGCCGCCTGACGGGCCGGCTTGGGAGCGGCCCGGCGCTCGGCCCGCGAAATCCTCCTCAGTAACCGAGCATCCAGCACCATGCTGCACGCCGAAGCGATCGCCGCCCTGCTCGCCGCCCGCCACGGCGACCCGTTCTCGTTCCTGGGCCTGCACCAAGACCCGGACGGCGCGCGCCACCTGCGCGCGCTGCTGCCCCATGCCCGCCACGTCGAGGCCTGGTCGGCCGACGGCAAGACCCTGCTGTGCACGCTGACGGCGCTGCATGACGATGGCGTCTTCGAAGGCGCCTACCCGAAGGGCGCCGCGCCCGACTACCGGCTGCAGGTGACCTGGGACGACGGCAATCGCTCGCTGCTCGACGACCCCTACCGCTTCCCGACGGTGCTCGGCGAGATGGATGCCTGGCTGCTTGGCGAAGGCAAGCACCTGCGGCCCTACGAGGTGCTGGGCGCCACGCCGCGCGAGATGCTGGGCGTGGCCGGCACCGCCTTCACCGTCTGGGCGCCGAACGCCAGCAGCGTCAGCCTGCTGGGCGACTTCAACTACTGGGATGGCCGCCGCCACCCGCTGCGCCTGCGCCGCGAATGCGGTGTCTGGGAGCTGTTCATCCCCGGCGTGGCGGCCGGCGCGCGCTACAAGTTCCAGCTGCACGACAGCGGCGGCCGGCTGCTGCCGCAGAAGGCCGACCCCTACGCCCGCCAGGCCGAGCTGCGGCCGGCCACGGCCAGCGTCGTCGCGCCGATGCCCGAGGTCCTGCCGCTGAACGCCGAGCGCCGCAAGGCCAATGCGCTCGACGCGCCGATGAGCATCTACGAGGTCCACCTCGGCTCCTGGCGCCGCAAAGATGGGAATCAGTGGCTGAACTGGGACGAGCTGTCGGACCAGCTGGTGGGCTACGTCAGCGAGATGGGTTTCACCCACCTGGAGCTGCTGCCGATCACCGAGCATCCGTTCGATGGCTCCTGGGGCTACCAGCCGATCGGCATGTACGCGCCCACCTCACGCTTCGGCGATGCCGCGGGCTTCCGCCGCTTCGTCGAGCGCTGCCACGCGGCCGGCATCGGCCTGATCCTCGACTGGGTGCCGGCGCATTTCCCGACCGACACGCACGGCCTGGCGAACTTCGACGGCACCCACCTCTACGAGTACGCTGACCCGCGCGAAGGTTTCCACCAGGACTGGAACACGCTGATCTACAACCTCGGCCGCACCGAGGTGGCGAACTTCCTGGTCGGCAATGCGCTGTACTGGCTGGAGCGCTATGGTGTGGACGGGCTGCGCGTCGACGCGGTGGCTTCGATGCTGTACCGCGACTACAGCCGCAAGGCCGGCGAGTGGGTGCCCAACGCACACGGCGGCCGCGAGAACCTGGAAGCCATCGCCTTCCTGAAGCGGATGAACGAGGTCGTCGGCGGCGAGCGGCCCGAGGCCGTGACCCTGGCCGAGGAGTCCACCGCCTTCCCCGCCGTCTCGCGCCCGACCTATGCCGGCGGCCTGGGCTTCCACTACAAGTGGAACATGGGCTGGATGCACGACACCTTGCAGTACATGGCGCGCGACCCGATCCACCGCAAGCACCATCACGGCGAGATCACCTTCTCGATGGTCTACGCCTTCAACGAGAACTTCGTGCTGCCGATCTCGCACGACGAGGTCGTGCACGGCAAGGGCTCGATGCTCACGAAGATGCCCGGCGACGGCTGGCAGAAGTTCGCCAACCTGCGCGCGTTCTACGGCTTCATGTACGGCCACCCGGGCAAGAAGCTGCTGTTCATGGGCTGCGAGTTCGCGCAGGGCCGCGAATGGAACCACGAGCAGAGCCTGGACTGGCATCAGCTCGACATCCCGCTGCATCACGGCATGCAGCGCCTGGTGAAAGACCTGAACCAGCTCTACCGCAGCGCGCCGGCCCTGTACCAGCGCGACTTCGACCCCAGCGGCTTCGAATGGATCGACCACGGCGATGCCGAGCGCTCGGTGATCAGCTTCGTGCGCCGCGGCCACGAGCAGGATGAACGCATCGTCGTCGTGGCCTGCAACTTCACGCCCACCGTGCACCACGGCATGCGCATCGGCGTGCCGCTGCCCGGCGTCTACAAGGAACGGCTGAACACCGACTCTGCCTACTACGGCGGCAGCAACGTCGGAGCGCCCTTTGGCGAGATCACCGCCGAGCCCGTGCCGTGGAACGGCAAGCCGTATTCGATCGAGTTGTCCATGCCGCCCCTGGCCACCGTCTACTTCGAGCTGATGTAGGAGACCATCATGACCCCCAATCGTTCAAACCGCCTCGCCCGCGACGCGATGGCCTTCGTGCTGGCCGGTGGCCGCGGCAGCCGCCTGATGGAGCTGACCGACCGGCGCGCCAAGCCCGGCGTCTACTTCGGCGGCAAGACCCGCATCATCGACTTCGCGCTGTCCAACGCGCTGAACTCCGGCATCCGCCGCATCGGCGTGGCCACGCAGTACAAGGCGCACAGCCTGATCCGCCACCTGACGCGTGGCTGGAGCTTCATGCGCGCCGAGCGCAATGAGAGCTTCGACATCCTGCCGGCCAGCCAGCGCGTTTCGGAAGACGCCTGGTACCGCGGCACGGCCGATGCGGTGTTCCAGAACATCGACATCGTCGAGAGCTATGCGCCGCGCTACATCGTCGTGCTGGCCGGCGATCACATCTACAAGATGGACTACGAGGTGATGCTGCAACAGCACGTCGACTCCGGCGCCGATGTGACGCTCGGCTGCCTCGAAGTGCCGCGCATGGAAGCCACCGGCTTCGGCGTGATGCATGTGGACGAGAAGGACGTGATCCACACCTTCATCGAGAAGCCCGCCGACCCGCCCGGCATCCCCGGCAACCCGGACATGGCGCTGGCCTCGATGGGCATCTACGTCTTCAACACCGACTACCTGTTCGAGCTGCTGAAGGCCGACGCCGCCAACCCCAGCTCCAGCCACGACTTCGGCAAGGATCTGATTCCCTACGTGGTGAAGAACGGCAAGGCGGTGGCGCACCGCTTCTCGACCTCCTGCGTGCGCTCCGAGTACGAGGCCGAAGCCTACTGGCGCGACGTCGGCACGGTGGACGCCTATTTCGAGGCCAACATCGACCTGACCGCCGTGACCCCGGCGCTGGACATCTACGACACCGAGTGGCCGATCTGGACCTACTCGGAACTCGCCGCGCCCTGCAAGTTCGTCCACGACAACGAAGGCCGGCGCGGCATGGCGATCAGCTCGCTGGTGTCCGGCGGCTGCATCGTCTCCGGCAGCGCGCTGAAGCGCTCGCTGCTGTTCACCGGTGTGCGCGTGCATTCGTATTCGAGCATCGAGGATGCCGTGATCCTGCCCCACGTGACCATCGGCGCCGGCTCCAAGCTGAGCCGCGTCGTCATCGACCGCGGCGTGAGCATCCCGGACGGACTGGTCGTCGGCGAGGATCCCGAGATCGACGCCGCTCGCTTCCGTCGCACCGAAAAAGGCATCTGCCTGATCACGCAAGAAATGATCGACAAGCTGGTCTGAGCATGAAAGTCCTCAGCGTCGCATCGGAGATGTTCCCGATGCTGAAAACCGGCGGGCTGGCCGATGTGGCCGGCGCGCTGCCGGGCGCGCTGGCGCCGCTGGGTGTGCAGGTGCGCACGCTGCTGCCGGGCCATCCCAAAGTGTTGGCAGCGCTGGACGCGGGCGCCAAGGTGGTGGCCGAATGGCCCCTCTGGTTCGGCGGCCCGGCCCGGCTGCTGGCCGGCGCGGCGGCGGGCCTGGACCTGCTGGTGCTCGATGCGCCGCACCTCCACGATCGCGCCGGCAACCCCTATCTGGACGCCAATGGCCGCGACTGGCCCGACAACGCCCAGCGCTACGCCGCGCTGGCGCACGCCGCCGCCCGCATCGGCTGGGGCGAGCTGAAGACCTGGAAGCCCGACGTGCTGCACGTGCACGACTGGCAGGGCGCGCTGGTGCCGGCCTATCTGCACTACCTCGGCAACGGCGGCAATGGCGGCAAAAAACAGCCAGCCACCGTGCTGACGATCCACAACCTCGCCTTCCAGGGTCAGTTCAATGCCGCCGTCTGGCCGCAGCTGGGCCTGCCCGACGAAGCCTTCTCGATGCATGGCCTCGAGTACTTCGGCGACGTCGGTTTCCTGAAGGCCGGCATCCAGTTCGCCGATGCGATCACCACCGTCAGCCCGACCTATGCGCACGAGATCCGCACGCATCGCGACGGCATGGGCATGGACGCGATGCTGCGCTGGCGGCAGGCCGCCGTCAGCGGCATCGTCAACGGCATCGACACCGAGGTCTGGAACCCCGCCACCGACGCGCTGCTGCCCGCGCGCTACGGCGCGCAAGACCTGGCCCCGCGCCTGGCCAACAAGCGCGAGATCGAGAAGCGCTTCGGCCTGACCGCGGACGACTCCTCGCCGCTCATCTGCATGATCAGCCGGCTGACCGAACAGAAGGGCATCGATCTCGTCGCGCAGCACATCGATGCCATCGTCGCCACCGGTGCACGGCTCGCCATCCTCGGCAGCGGCGATGCCGGACTGGAGGCCGCGCTGCGCGCCGGCGCGCAGACCCATCCGCAGCGCGTGGCCCTGCGCATCGGCTACGACGAGCCGCTGTCGCACCTGCTGCAGGGCGGCAGCGACGCGATCCTCGTGCCCTCGCGCTTCGAGCCCTGCGGTCTCACACAACTTTACGGTCTGCGCTACGGCTGCGTACCGATCGTCGCGCGCGTGGGCGGCCTGGCCGACACCGTCATCGACGCCAACGACGCCGCGCTGAAGGCCGGCGTCGGCACGGGCATCCAGTTTGCCGACGTGACAGCCGAGGGCCTGCTGGAAGCGCTTCGCCGCGCCGTCCAACTGTTCCGCCATCAGCCTGCCGACTGGCTGCGCATCCAGCGCAACGGCATGGCGGCGGACGTCGGCTGGCGGTCCTCCGCCGCGGAGTACGCGGCGCTCTATGCCAGGCTCGTCGCCAAGGAATCGCACAAGTGAGCAAGATCCCCGCCGTCCAACGCATCCCCACCCAGCCGATCGCCGGCATGAAGCCCGGCACCAGCGGCCTGCGCAAGCGG
Organism: Roseateles agri; assembly: GCF_034043675.1. NCBI lineage: Bacteria > Pseudomonadati > Pseudomonadota > Betaproteobacteria > Burkholderiales > Sphaerotilaceae > Roseateles > Roseateles agri. The sequence goes on from NZ_JAXCLA010000011.1 coordinate 120,775, forward strand.
GTCACCGAGTTCCAGTCCGGCAACTACTTGGCGAACTTCGTCCAGTCGGTGTTCAATGCCGTGCGGCCGGATGGAGGCTTCACGGGCCTCACCTTGGTGCTCGGCGGCGACGGCCGCTACTTCAACGACGCCGCGATCCAGCTGGTGCTGAAGATGGCCGCTGCCAACGGCTTCGCCCGCGTGCTGGTCGGCGCCAACGGCATCCTGTCGACGCCGGCCGCGTCGAACGTGATCCGCAAGAACAAGGCCTTCGGCGGCCTGATCCTCTCGGCCAGCCACAACGCCGGTGGGCCCGAGGGCGACTTCGGCATCAAGTTCAATGCCGGCAACGGCGGCCCCGCGCCGGAAAAGCTGACCGATGCGATGTATGCCGAGTCGCAGCGCATCAACGAGTTCCTGACCCTCGACCTGCCCGAGCTTGACGTCTCGCGCCCGGGGGCGCACCGCTACGGCGGCATGACGGTCGAGGTGATCGACTCCGTCGCCGACTATGTCCAGCTGATGAAGCAGCTGTTCGACTTCCCGGCCTTGAAGGCGATGTTCGCCGGCGGCTTCCGCCTCGCCTTCGACGCGATGCACGCCGTCACAGGCCCCTACGCCCACGCGATCTTCGAGGGTGAACTCGGCGCCGCACCAGGCACGGTCCACAACGGCACGCCGCTGAAGGACTTCGGCGGCCATCATCCCGACCCCAACCTCGTCCACGCCAAGGCGTTGTACGACCAGATGATGGCGCCCGGCGCGCCGGACCTCGGCGCCGCCTCCGATGGCGACGGCGACCGCAACCTGATCATCGGCCGCGACCTCTTCATCTCGCCCTCCGATTCGCTGGCCATGCTGGCCGCCAACGCGCACCTGGCGCCGGCCTACGCGGGCGGCATCGCCGGCGTGGCCCGCTCGATGCCCACCAGCGGCGCGGTGGACCGCGTTGCCGAACGCCTGGGCGTGCCCTGCTTCGAGACGCCCACCGGCTGGAAGTTCTTTGGCAACCTGCTCGACGCCGGCAAGATCACCTTGTGCGGCGAGGAAAGCGCCGGCACCGGCTCCAACCACGTGCGCGAGAAGGACGGCATCTGGGCCGTGCTGCTGTGGCTCACCATCCTCTGCCAGCGCAAGCAGAGCGCGATGCAGATCGCCCAGGAGCACTGGGCCAGCTACGGCCGCAACTACTACACCCGCCACGACTACGAAGAGATCGACTCCACCGCCGCCAAGAAGCTGATGGCCGACCTGAGCGCCAAGATCGACGCCGGCCTGCAACTGCCCAAGCTCAAGTTCGCCGACGACTTCAGCTACACCGATCCGGTGGACGGCAGCGTCTCGAAGAACCAGGGCCTGCGCGTCGTCTTCGAGGACGGCTCGCGCATCGTCTACCGCCTCTCCGGCACCGGCACCACCGGCTCCACCTTGCGCGTCTACATCGAGCGCTATGAGGCCGATACGAGCCAGCACGGCCTGGATACGCAGGCGGCACTGGCCGATCTGATCGCGCTGGCTGGGAAGCTGGCGGAGATTCGGGAGAGGACCGACCGAGAACGGCCGGATGTGATTACCTGAGCCGGGTGACTGGCATTCTAGGAGGCGTACTAGGCCGAAACCTTCGCGAAGTAAGTTTCGTCATAGAAGGCGGCAACTCGGCAGATTAGTGGGTTCATACATAAAACCCTCAGGATGCCCGGGGGTTGATTTAGTGTGGTTGGATTGATGTGCCAACCGGCGCGGGATGCCTGAGAGTTAGGACGCCAGCCGACACTCGTGTATGTGCCTCGCCCTTTACTTTTCGATCTTCTCAATGATCGCCTCGGCGGTTTTCGTGACGATAACGACGACGACTGCCTTGAGAATTGCACCGAACATGATTTCTCTCCTGGAGAAGTTGAAGGAGCCGTCACGATAGCGACCATCGACAGGCCGAGCCACATCGTCTTCTAGCACTCGCAAACAAATCTACCGGCTTCACTTGACCAGGAACTCCTCAATTCCGGGCATCTCGCGAATCCAACCTGCGATAGCGGTCTCCCGACTCTTCTCGCTCTGGAAGCGCTTGCCCGGCAGTGTCTCCATGAACTTTTCAACACCGTCGGCAATGGCGCGAGCCGCAGCCGTAGGGTCCGACCAGCGAGCGCCACTTTCTGCCCGCTCGCGAACCAGCCGAAGGGCTTCTTCTCTAACCTTCTTCCAGCCCGCTGCCGATACGTTGACGCTGGAACTTGCATTGTTGGACCGAGCTTTACCTTTGATTGCTTCCAACAGATTTTCAATTTTAGGTTCATTCAACGCATTCGATTGCGCCTCCCCAAGATGGAAGAATGCGTCGATCAGGAAGGAGCGAGCAGCTTTTTTTTGACCAAATCTTTCCGATTGACTGGCATGAACGCAGAAGCAATAAGAAAGGTAAATGCTATCAGCAAGGTTTAGTCGCCCCTCCTTCTCAGTGGCAATTCTTCTGTGCTCGGAGTCTGCGTCAATTTCAACTGAATTTGAGGGCAAAGCAAAATACTTGGAGATTTTTTCCACGCCCTCCATTGATCTACTCTCGCAGATCTTGATCAGGGACGCCAGCACAACGCGGCATAACTGGTCTTCCGTAAGGAAGCCAAAGCTTTTCTCGGAATAGCCGAACATCACTCCCCCGCCCCCTTCTTCCGCAGATATTTTCCGATATCTGTTCCACGTTGTTTCAATCGCCTCGAAAAAGTGTCAACCATAGTGGCCTCTGAGATTTTAAGTTTGCTCTTCTCAGCAATGCCAATGATGGCCATTCGAAAATGTCTGACGATCTGCCGCTCTGTGGTCCAACACTTCCCTTTCTCGCCTTCAAGTATCACTAGCCGTACCAGCTCGTCTTCAACCGTTTTCCACGGCGCGACTCTTTGCTTACCTCCCTTAGACCTCATCTCCGACAGCGCTTTTTGCTCTGCATCGTGCTTGAACTCAGGCATGAAAATTTCAAGCGATCTTTCAAGTATTGCAGATCCAGCGAAGTATGAGGCTCTCGCGAGAGAGTTCCAGGCGAATCGGGAACGACTATGGTCGAGGGCTCTTTTGGCGCGCGCGCAGCAAATACAACCCATGACAATAGGATATTGGCGCAGGTTCTGCCCCGAAACTCCAAAACTGCGCTCGAGAGATTGCGCTGCGTTTTCGTCCATTAGCACGCGCCAATAGATATAGTTGAGCGTTTCGATCGGCATGCTCGGAAATATGATTTTAAACGCCTCATTGAGGCGCACCATAGTCCTATTAAGATGATATTCAAAATCCTTGCCCTCTCGTGAAACGCTATTGAACATCGGCAAACCCTCGATCTACCCAAAGAACGCTTTAACCATTGCAGCGCGTAATGTGCCCGAGTTAGAAAGAGCGGCAGGCGCACAGCTTCATGTGGGCCATCTTCGGCCGCTGGTACACGTCGCCGATTGCTCAACGGCTCAAATAAAAATCCATCGGGATCAGTTCGACCGCCCATCCACCTTCTTCCCCCAAGGTCGCCGCCGGATGCATGGCCGCGATCCGCAGCGCCTCCTCCTGGCTTTTCGCCTCAATGATGAACAGCCCGCCCACCACTTCCTTCGTCTCGGTGTAAGGCCCATCGGTGATCTGCGTCTTGCCGGCGCGCGGGCGCAGCGTGCGCCAGTTCTCCAGGTCGCCGAGCGAGGCGGAGACCAGCACCTTGCCGGTGGCACGCATCTTCTCGTCCAGCGCCGGGCACTGGCTGACCAGGGCCTTGACGTCGTCGGGCGCCATCGCGGCGAATTTTTCGGGGGTGAAGTAGGCGAGGCCGAGGTATTTCATGGGGGTCCTTCCGGGTTGGCAATGCCCTGACGACGAAGACGAGGGTCGGGGATCGACAGGATCATTCAAACTATCGCCCATGAATTCAGCCAAACTCGAAGAAGGCCGCGCCTGGCCGATGGGTGCGCACTGGGACGGACATGGCGTCAACTTCGCGGTGTTCTCGGCCCACGCCTACAGCGTCGACCTGTGCCTGTTCGATGCCGTCGACGGGCGCGAGCTGTCGCGCACGCCGCTGCCGGGCCGCAGTCGCGATGTCTGGCACGGCTATCTGCCCGAGGCCGGCCCCGGCCTCGTCTACGGCCTGCGCGCGCAGGGCCCGTGGCGGCCGGAGCGCGGCCACCGCTACAACCCGAACAAGCTGCTGCTGGACCCGTACGCCCGCGAGATCGTCGGCGAGTTCCAGTGGCGTGACGAGCACTTCGGCGCCGACCTGAACTTCCCCGCCCACATGGACCCGAGCGACAACGCCCGCTGGGCGCTGAAGGCCCGCGTGATCGCCGAGGGCTCGGACGATCCGTTCGACTGGGAAGGCGACCGCCCGCTGCACCGGCCGCTGGCCGAGACCGTGATCTACGAGATGCACGTCAAGGGCTTCACGAAGCTGCATCCAGAAGTGCCCGAGGCGCTGCGCGGTAGCTACGCGGGCCTCGCGCATGAGGTGTCCATCGCGCACCTGAAGCGCCTAGGCATCACGGCCGTGCAGCTGCTGCCGGTGCAGTACCGGATCGACGAGTACCGCCTCGACCAGATGGGCCTCAGCAACTACTGGGGCTACAACACGATCGGTTTCTTCAGCCCCGACCCGCGCCTGGCCGCCGGCCTGGAGCCGCTGCGCGACGAGTTCCGCAACATGGTCAAGGCGCTGCACCGCGCCGGCATCGAGGTGATCCTCGACGTGGTCTTCAACCACAGCGCCGAAGGCGACGAGCTGGGCCCCACGCTGTCCTTCCGCGGCCTGGACAACGCCGCCTACTACCGGCTGCTGCCCGAAGCGAAGGCGCTGTACGAGAACCCGACCGGCTGCGGCAACGCCTTCGACCTGCGCGAACCGCGCGTGCTGCAGATGGTGCTGGACAGCCTGCGCTACTGGGCCGGTGAGATGCACGTGGACGGCTTCCGCTTCGACCTCGCGCCGGTGCTGGGCCGAGACGATGCGGGATTCGACGCCCGCGCCGCCTTCTTCACCGCGCTGGCGCAGGATCCGCTGCTGTCGCCGCTGAAGATGATCGCCGAGCCCTGGGACGTCGGCCCCGGCGGCTACCAGCTCGGCAACTTCCCGCCCGGCTGGCTCGAATGGAATGACCGCTTCCGCGACACGATGCGTGCCTTCTGGATCGAGGGTACGCGCACCGTGGGCGAGTTCGCGCAGCGGCTATGCGCCTCGTCGGAAGTCTACCAGGCCAAGGGCCGCGCGCCGGCCGAATCGGTCAACTACGTCGTCTCGCACGACGGCTTCACCCTGCACGACCTGGTCAGCTACGCCGAGCGCCACAACGAGGCCAACGGCGAGAACAACCGCGACGGCCACGGCACCAACCACAGCGCGAATTTCGGCGTCGAAGGCCCCAGCAACGACCCGACCATCACGGCCCGGCGCGACCGCGTCAAACGCGCGCTGCTAGCCAGCGCGCTGCTGAGCCAGGGCACGCCGATGCTGGCCGCCGGCGACGAGTTCGGCCACAGCAGCCGGGGCAACAACAACCCCTACTGCCAGGACAACGAGACCAACTGGCTCGACTGGTCCCGCGCCGACGAATCGCTGATCGCCTACGTCGGCCGGCTGCTGTCGCTGCGCCGCGAGGCCCTGCCCTTCGCCAACCGCTGGTACGACGGCGTGCCCGACCGCCTGGGCCTGCCCGACCTCGCCTGGCTGCGAGCCGACGGCCGCGCGATGGAGATCTCCGACTGGGGCCGCGCAGGCAACCCTGCGCTGGGCTGCTTGATCGGCAAGCCCGGCCGCGCCAAGACGCCGCTGCTGCTGCTGTTCAACGGCAGCGGCAGCGAGACCACCTTCCAGCTGCCCGGCAACATCAACGGCAGCTGGCAAATCGCCGCCGCCAGCTTCGATGCGCGCGAGACGGGCCGCTGGCGCGAAGGCGACGGCGAGGTCGCGCTACCGCCCGGCGCTTTCGCGGCATTGACGACGCTGGCGACGGCCGGGCACGCGATCGACTCGTGAGCGAAAAGACTAGACGGCCGGCCGTTGAAATTGGTAGACGTTCCGATCCTCGCCGTCTGGAAATGACTGCCTCGACACTTGCACGCCGCCCAGCCGGGCTATCAGCGCCTTTGCTGGTTCATTCGAATCGGCACAGTAAGTTTGAACGGCTTGCCAATGAAATTCGGCGTAGGCATGTTCGACAGCGGCACGCGAGGCTTCGAGCGCATAGCCTTGACCTCGCGCCTCGGGGAGAAGCCACCAAGTGAGCTCCCGCGGCCAGCCATGGCCTTGCCAGAAGCCACAGACACCGATGACCGCCGCATCCTCGCGCCGGCGGAGGGCCCAGACCCCGAAGCCCTGGACATGCCAGCAGCCGACGTCATAGACGAGGCGAGACCAAGCCGCAGCAGGCGACAGAGGGCCGCCATAGGCCGCAGACGCCTCGGCATCCGTGTAGAAGCGCTGATACGCCGATTCGCAGGAGCGATCCGGAGGAATGAGGTCGAGACGTTGCGAGTGGAGGCTGGGAATCAGCATGGCGCTTCGATGGGTTCGACGAGATGTGCCCTGTTGGCCGGAGCAGCGTAGGGCTCCGGCCAGAACTCGACGAGACGGGTGATCCGTCCGTCCGCCACGTCGAAGAACGAGATTGCCCTCGCTGACTGCACGCCGTCGGTGACGAAGACATCCGACACCGCCTCGCGTTCATTCCCGGTAACGCGATTGACCGTGAAGCGCCAGGGTCCGTTGGCCGGGTACTCGGAATTCATCTGGATGAAGCGTTCCGCGCCACGGATGCGCTCGTTGGACTGCGGCCATTCCAGGGTGAACTCGGGCGCGAGCACGGCGGCCACCGAAGCGAAATCATTGGTGGCCATGCGTGACCAGAAATCGTGGACCACGTCGATGGCGGATCGGGTTTGCATCAACGCACTCTAGCGCTTGAGCCGGTCAATCCGTAGGTTGGAGTGAGCACCGCGAACTCCAACAAGCAGCCGCGCAATAGGACGTTGGAGTTCACTTCGTTCACTCCAACCTACAGAAGCGGATCGGAAGTTTTCCATGTCAGAGCTCACCATCGGCCACCGGCCGGTCGCGCGGCGCAAGCGCGAAGTACTGCTCAAGAGTGCCTCCACGAAGCGGCTTGACCATGTTCCGCACCGTGACGATTCGCTTGCCCATCTCGATGCCCGGGCGCTCGCGGACCAGAATGTAGCCCCGGGAGGCCCAGAACCTCTCGGCTCGCGTATTGCCCTGCACGACGCCGAGACGAAGCCAGGCCGCGCCATTGGTCATGGCCCATTGTTCGAGCCCGTCATTCAACACCTGCGCATCTCCGCTGCCGTGACGATCAGTCGCCACGATGAAGGTGCCGATGTGGAAGATGGAACCTGCCAGTAGGTCGGTGATGACGTTGGCCATGGCGACCAGCGCGCCATTCGTGCCGACATAGCCGATGACCCATTTCTTCGTGAAGCTCATTCCCGCGGGCAGTTCGCTGGTGATCTCCTCCAACCCTTCGTTGGGTCCGGCAGGCTCGCCCGCCGTCGCCAGGAAATACGCCGGGTTCTCATCGAAGAACTGCTGCAGCAGTGGCGCCCTGTCCGTCGTGAGTTCAATCGTGTGAACGCCCTCTATGGGTGAAACGGGAAGCGTGGTGATCGGCATCGGCGCACTCTAGCGCTAGAACCCGCCCGTTCGTGAGCCCCGTCACGGTCTCGCAGGACCGTAGGCAATCCCCCTACCGCACATTGCAGCTTTGCTGCACCGGTACCGCCGGCATCGCCCACTGCCGGGCGGACGCGGGGTTTGCAACCATGGAGGCCATTGAAACGGGAGGTGGCCCATGAGGATTTTTCTGGTGGAAGGCTCGGTGGCGAATCGTCGGTTGCTGGTGCGCAAGCTACGGGCGATGCCGGGTGTGCGTGTCGTTGGCGAGGCCAATGGCGAGACGCAGGCGCTGGCCCTGATCGACTGGACCCGGCCGGACCTGATCCTGATGTCGCTGCCGCTGGCCGAGGGCTCGGGCCTGCATCTGCTGGCGGAGTTACGCCGCCGAGGCCACAGCTGCCGCATCGCCGTGATGACCAGCCAGGAGCGCCCGGTCTGCTGGGAGGACTGCCTGGCCGCCGGCGCCGATGCCTTCTACGACAAGGCGACCGACATGGACGCGCTGTTCGCCGAGCTGGCGCAGGCGCCGCGCCTGTCCGCCGGCGGCGACAGCTCCACGCTGCTGCGCGAGGGCCTGCGCGGCCTGTACAACAACGTCCCGCTGTGCGAGCGCCTGGCCCAATCGACTCGCAGCGCCCTGCGCGACGGCATGAGCCTCGCCGTCTACGTGCTGCGCCTGAGCGCGCCGCGCAGCATTCCCGCGGTGCAGGCCGACCTGGTCACGCACCTGCTGATCGAGCGGATGCGCGAAGCCAGCGACGAGGCCGGCACCGAGGTGCTGGTGCGCCGCTCGGCCACGCAGTTCAGCCTGGTGATGCCCCAGCTCGACGACGCCGCCCCGGCGGCAGAGCGCGCGAGCCGGCTCGGCGCCATGATGGGCGAGCCGGTCAGCGCCGGCGAACGCGGCTCGGCACTGAAGGTCGAGCTGGGCATGGCGCTGTTCGCCACCGATCCACTGCCCGTGCGCGGCATGCTGAGCCTGAACCAGGCCACTTCCTTCGCCGCCTCGTGAGGGCCGAGGGCAGGCCCTAGTAGTACGTGACGGTGACGCTCAGCGCATCCACGTAGAAGCCGGGCACCGCCAACAGCTGGCGGCCGGGGATGCGGCCGTAGATCCAGAACTGCTGCGCCGGCGCCAGGCCCAGCAGGTCCAGCGTCACGCCGGAGCTGACGAGCGGCGCCGCCGTGCCGTCGCCCCAGACGGTGGTGTAGGCGGGGTCGGAGTAGAGGTTGTAGTTCAGCGTGTTGGCGCCGCTGGTCATGCGCCGGTTCGTGAGGCTGCCGCTGCCGCCGGCGCTGAGCGCGATGTCGAACGGGATCAGCAGCCCGACGACGCCGCCGCAGGTGATCTTCAGGCTCGCGCTGGTGTCGGTATTGCCGAAGGCCAGCGGGCTGTAGTTGCCGAAGGCGACGTTGGTCGTCGCGATCGTGCAGGTGCAGACGACCGGCAGGCACAGCGCCCAGGCGCTGCCCCCCGAACCCAGCGCCATCGTCACAAGTAACCGTCTGGATATATTTCTCATCGCGTCACCTGCATGTCAAGGAACCGAGGTCGGGCAGCTCATCATCGTCGCCCTGCGGCGGCAAGGTGAATTCGAGCTGGCAATGGCCATCCGCCCAGGCGGCGGCCGCATGGTTGAGGCCTTCATCCAGGCCCGCCAGATAGGCGCGGCCGTCGTAGCCCACCGGGTAGCTGCGCGGCTGGCCGATCGTCTGCAGCAAGGTGCCGGGCGGCAGCGGCCGGCCGGCGGCGTCGACCACGCGCAGGCTGACCGAGCGACCACGGTGCACCGGGAAATCGATGTACGCGGCGCTGCGCGCGGCCGGCGTGAGGCGGATCTCCAGCGCCTCCAGCTCGGCGTCCATCGGCAGGTCGGAGGCGTCGATGCCGACGCGATTGGTCTGGTAGCCGCGCAGGCCGGTGACGAAGGCGCGACCCCGCGCATCGGTGTGGGCGACGACCTGGTTGTCCTGCAGCACGCGCACGCCGGCATGGCCGCCGACGTCCACCAGCGCGATGCCGCCTTCGATGCGCCGGCCGGAGAAGACGCTGCCGTCCAGCAGCGCGAAGCCACCGCTGGCGCCGGCGCGGATCTCGGTGTCGTCGCCACGCCGCGCCACGCCGCCGCTGAGCACCGCGTGCTCGCCCTGCCAGGTTGCCTGCGCGAGCTGGTGGCCGTCGGTCTCGGCCAGCAGCTGGTAGCCCAGGCCGGAGCCGATGCCGGCATTGCGCTGCAGCTGTGCCTGCAGCTGGGTGCTGGAGCCGCCTCGGCCATCGGGCTGGCGCTGCACGCTGAGGCCCGCGCTGTGGCGCGCATCGAGCGCATAGCTCCAGCTCAAGGACAGCGAAGTGCCGCTGCCGCCGGGGCTGAAGTCGCGGAACAGTGCCAGGCCCAGGTAGCCGTAGGGGCCGAGCGAGCTGCTGTAGTTCACCTGCGCCAGCTTGCTCTCGACCGGTCCGCCCTGCTGCAGCGTGTAGCCCAGGCCGATCGACTGGCCGTGCCAGGCCGTACCGACGGCCATCGCCACGACGAGCCGCGGCGAGGTGCCGTCGAGCTGGCCGACCTGGCTGAAGCCGGGGCTCATGCGGCGCACCTGGACGCTGCCGCTCCAGTCGCGCGCCTGGCGGTCCAGGCCGGCCGCGAGCATCCAGCCACCGCCCATGGTGCTGGAGTGGCTCGCCACCGCCGAGGCGCTGGCCGTGCCGAGCGCGGGCCACAGCGTCCAGCCGCTGAAGCCCAGGGCCTGCTGCGAGCGGGTCAGCTCGGCACGCAGCTCGCCGGTGAAGCGATCGGTGAGACCGCGGCGCTCGGTCGCGGTCAGCATGCCGCGGCCGTAGTGGTTGCTGGCGATGCCGTAGTCCTCGCGGATCATGCCGACCTCGAAGCTGCCGGCGCGCAGCCCGGGCTTCAGCAGCGCGGGGCTGACGTAGTACGGGGTGACGACGACCTGCTCGCGGCCCAGCAGGTCCTTGACGACAGTCTTGATCTCGCCCTGGCCGGTGACGACGGGCAGGTCCGTCAGGTCGAAGGCGCCGGGCTGCAGCCGGCTCTGCAGGCGCTGGCCGTTGTTGACGTACACGTCCAGCGTCGAAGGCAACGCCGCCTCGCCGCGCAAGGTTGGCAGCGGGAAGCTCAGGAAGCCCGGCTGCAGCGAGAAATCGGTGCCCCACTGCAGGCCGCCGAAGCGCACCGGCCGGCCCCAGGCGCCGGACTGGTTGATCGCGTCGCCCACCGTCAGCCGCGCCAGGCGCTCGGGCATGTCGTGCTGCCAGCGCGTGTCCAGGCGCACGCCGCGGGCCTCGGTGCGCACGAGGCCGGTGCTGCTGAAGTCGCCGTGCGGGCCGAACAGGCCCAGCTCCCAGAGCACGTCGGCGGCGTCCTGGCTGCCACGGTCGTGCTGCCATTGCGCGTCGTAGTTGATGAACGGCGCCCAGGCGGAGGGCTGGGTCACGCGCGGCACGCCGGGCGCCAGGTCGAGCTGCTGCGCGACGAAGGCCGAGGCCGGTGCCTCGATCTCCAGCGTCTGCGTGCCCTCGTCGATGCGCCAGCGCAGCGGGCCGTCGTTGCCGAGCAGCACGTGCAGCTCGCCGTCGATCACGCGCGGCGTGCCGGTCGGCGGCAGGCGCAGGTGCAGTTCGTCCCAGGATGATTGCGGCACCGCCAGTCCTTCGCTGAGGCGCACCGCCCGCAGCATCGCGTCCTGCGGCACGCCGTTGATCGTCAGCGCCAGCAGCAAAGTCTCACCCCACTGGGGGCGAGACTCGGCCTGCGCGGTAACGGCGGTGGCGGCGGAGGACGGCAGGACAAGGAACAACAGCAACGCCGTCGCCAGCGCGGTCAGGCAGGGGCTGTCAGGGGCGGTCCCGAGCCGGATCCGCCAGGTCATTCAGTGCCACCATCCTCACCCCTTCGTCGGTCTGCACCTGCACCCTCGCGGCCGCGACGGCCGTGTTGCCGGGCAAGCGGAACACGCGCTGCTCGCCCGGGAAGATGACCGAGGTGCTGCCCTTCTGCGTCAGCGCGGCCAGCGCCTCGCCGCCCTCGCCCTGCAGGCGCAGCTCGGCGATCTTCAGGTGCACATTGCCCTGGTTGGAAACCTCGGCCAGCAGGTCGCCGTTGGACGCGCGACTCACCTTCCACTGCTCGCTGCGCTTGACCTGCGCGGGCGCCACGAACACCGGCACCCGCATCGTCACCAGCACGCGCACGCTGCCCGAGACCTGTGCGGAATCGGCGGCGCGCGGGATCGGCACCTCGCGCAGCACGATGCGGTAAGTGCCTTCCTGCTGCAGCTCCTGGTTGCGGCGCAGGCCCAGGCGCAGCACCTGCGTCTGGCCCGGCTGCACGGTGAAGACCGGCGGGTTGACGATCAGGTCGGTGGTGGGGCCGTCCTGGTCGACGCCGTTGACGCGGGTCCAGGAGATCGCGTCGGCCTGCATCATCACCGGCTCCGCGCCGTTGTTGACGACCTGCACCGTGGCCCGGTCGTTGTTGCGGTCGAGCCGCACGTTGACCGGCATCAGCGTGACGTCGGAGGCCCGTGCAGCCAGCGGCGAGCACAGGGCGAAAACCAGCAACAGAATCCAGCGGTTCATGGCGGTACTCCTTCTGAGCTCGAGGCTCAATAGCTCACGGTGACGGTGACGGTATCGGTGTAGGCGCCGGGCACGACGTTGGCGAGCGAGGGCAGGCGGCCGTAGATGTTCAGGTTCTGCGCGCTGCCGGTGCCGGTGCCGGTGTAGCTGGAGCTGCCGGCGCTGCCGTCGCCCCAGACGCTGGAGCGGCCGGTGTCCAGGTAGAGCTGGTAGGGCAGCGAGCGGCTGCCGCTCTTCATCGCGCGGGCGCCGAAGTTGGAGGCGCCGCCGGCATTGCTGCCGGCGTTCAGCGCCACCGCGTAGGGCGTGGTGTTGGTGCACTGGACGCTCACCGAGGACATAGCGTCCACCGGCGACGAGGTGGCCAGCGGATCGATCGTGTTGCCGAAGTTCAAGGTCGTGCCCGAGACCGTGCAGGAGCTCACCACCGTGGCATTGACCTGGAAGTTGTTGCCGGTGGAGGCCGCCAGCGCCAGACTCGGCAGCAGGAGGGTGAACAGGGGAAGGCGCATCGTCGTGGGGGCCGGGTTCAGAGCGCGCCGAAGGCGCTGGCCTCGGCCAGCGTCAGCAGGCCGCGGGAGGAGACCGCATCGGTCGGGAACAGCGCCATGCCCAGCTCGACACCGAGCTGGTAGTCCTGGCCGCCATGCGTGAAGGGCTGGGCCATCAGCTCGCGCAGCTGGTGGGCGTAGTCGGTCGCTTCGTCGGGGCCGTCCAGCCGGGTCAGCACGACGCAGAACTGGTCGGCGCTGCGGCGCGCGACGATGTCGGAATCTGTGCAGGAATCGCTCAGGCGCGCGGCGATGTCTCGGGCCAGCGCATCGGCCACCTCGGCCGACAGCGCCGCGTGGCCATCCAGGCGCAGCACGTAGACAGCCAGGTTCACGCCGTCGCGGGCCGCGGCCTTGGCGCTCTGGTCCAGGCGTTCGACCAGCGCGGCCTCGTTGTACAAGCCGGTCAGGCCGTCGCGCAGCAGCCAGGTCGGGTGTTCGTCGACCGGCGTCGGGTGGACCTTGGGCGGGAAGGCGGCGAGATCGTCGAACAGAGTCTCCAGGCCCGAACCCTTGTCGTAGAAGGCGTCGGCACCGGCATCGATGCAGGCGCGGCGGTAGGCGTCGGTGTCCTGGCTCGTCAGCACGGCGATGTGGCCCTTGAAGCCGGCGCGACGCAGCTCAGGCAGCAGGTGCAGGCCGGAGCCGCTGGCCAGCGACAGGTCCATCAGCACGATGTCTGGCTGGGTCCAGCGGATCAGCGCCTGGGCCTGGGTCTCGCCGGTGGCCTCGCCGACCAGGCGCAAGCCCTTCATGCTGTCCAGCCTGCGCACGAGCAGGCGGCGAATGGACGGGGAATCTTCGACCAAAAAGACCTTCATTTCTTCGTCTCCCTGACTGCTATTTCGCGGTAAGCCATGTTCCCAAGACTGGCGTTCGCGGAGCAGCGGGGGATGCTGGAAGCTGAAGTGCGGCAAAGCTGTCTTCCTTTGCAGGTGAATTACCTACACGGGTTCTACAAGGCGGTAAGCCCGTGCTGGACGCAGTACTTCGTCAGCTCGGTGTTGTTCTTCCAGCCGGCTTTTTCGAAGATCCGCGCGCGGTAGCTGCCCACGGTCTTGACCGAGAGATGCATCACCTCGGCGATGTAGGCCGGCGCCCGGCCTTCCGCGATCAGGAGCATCACGCGGTGCTCCTGCGCGGAGAGCTGCTCGTGCGGCAGGGTCTGCGGCGCCTTGCCGCTGAGCAGGCCCAGCAGGTGGTCCGCCATCGAGGCGGTGACGTAGCGGCCGCCCTCGTAGAGCCGCCGCAGCGCGCTGCGCAACTCCTCGGCGGCGCGATCCTTGGGCAGGTAGCCGGCAGCGCCCATCTGCATCAGCCGCGCCGCGTAGGCCGCCTCGGCATTCAGGCTCAGCACCAGCAGCGGCACGTTGTGCAGCACGCGCAGCACGCGGCTGGCGCCCTCCAGGCCGCTGGAGTCGGGCAGCGACAGGTCCAGCACGACCAGGTCGGGCCGCGCGGCCGCGATGCGCTCCAGCGCCGCGGCGATCGTCGCGGCCTCGTCGACGATCGCGTCGGGCCATTCCTCGCGCACCAAGTGCGCCACGCCCACGCGCATCAGCGGGTGGTCATCGACCAGCAGGACTCTCATGCAGCGGCTCCCTGCGGCTGTGCCGCGTCCGATTCGGCCAACGGCAGCCAGACGCCGACGCGTGTGCCCGCGCCTCCATCGGCTGGTCCAAATTCAAAGCGACCGCCGGCCAGCGTCGCCCGCTCACGCATATTGCGCAGGCCCGAGGCATCGGCGCGCACATCGCCGGGCCCCTTGCCGTCGTCGATCACTTCGAGCTGGAAGCCCTCGCGCTCCTCGATCTCCAGGTGGCGGCCCTTGATCGTCAGGGTCTGCGCGCCGGCGTGGCGCAGCACGTTCGTGCAGGCCTCCTGGATGATGCGGAAGAGCTGGCTGGCCTGGTCGGCGCTCAGCAACTCCGCCTCCGTCATGGCCAGCACCGTCTGCATGCCCGCCTGGCGGCCCAGGGTCTGCAGGTAGTGGCCCACCGCGGCCTCCAGGCCCAGCTCGTCGAGCAGCGGCGGGCGCAGCGCGGCCGAGATCTGGCGCGCCAGGCGGATCGATTCGTCGGCCATCTGCTGCAGTTCCTCGACCAGCGGCTCGGTGCGCGGCTTCAGCTTCGAGCGCAAGGAGACCACCAGCATCTTGATCGCCGTGCCGACCTGGCCGATCTGGTCGTGCACCTCGCGCGCCAGGCGGCGGCGCTCGTTCTCGATGCTGCGGTCCTGTTCGACGGCGAAGCTCTGGATGCGCGCCAGCGCCTTGCTCAGCGCGGCCGTGCGCTCGTCGATGAGGCCTTCGAGGTTCGCGTTGGCATGGCGCAGCGCGGCCTCGGCCCGGTCGCGCCGGCGCTGTTCGACCACCAGCAGCAGCAGCGCCATCATCAGCGCCAGCAGGCCCACGCCGGGCAAGAGGTGCGTGATCTGCTCGGTGCGCTCCTGCAGCGCGCGGGTGGCCGAATCGGCCTCGGCAATACGCCACTGCTGCGCGCGCTGCAGCTCCTCGACCTGGTAGCGGAGCTGGTCCATCAGGCGCTTGCCTTCGGCATAGGCCGACAGGTCCTGCAGCGAGCCCCCATGCTCCTGCAGGCGCCCCGCGATATTGCGATCCACCTGGGACAGGCGCTCGCGGATGCCGGCATCCAGGCGGCTGAGCTGGCGCTCGTCCGTGCCGGCGGCAAGCATGCGCTTGCGCAGGTCCTGGTAGACCCGCTCCAGTTCGCCCACGGCCGACTCGTAGGGCTGCAGATAGGAACGCTGGCCGGTGATGATGAAGCCGCGCTGGCCGGTTTCGACGTCGACGAGCAGAGTCAGCAATCGCTGCAGATCGGTCTGCGCACGCAGCGCGTCGCTGCGCTGCGTATCGCGCTGCAGCAGATCGCCGAGACTCTGCGATGCCGTCAGGGCCGTGCCGACGAAAGCGACGAACACGGCCAGCAGCAGTGCCAAAGGAAGCCAGGACCTTCGCATACCCCATGTATGGCAAGCCACACCCATGGGCCCGGCACTCGCGCTCATCGCCGCGCATGCCACCGCCTCAGCGGCTATGGACCCACACCTCCCTCACCGGGGCCGACCGCGGCAGTCTCAGCTGCCGTCAACCTGCATTACAGAGGCTATCGGTCGCACAGAAAAATTGCAAGCATGTGAGGGGAATTTGACGCTTGAATAACGCGTTATGTCAGCGCGCTACGAAGGGTCTTTGCGGATTGCCTGCCGATCGTTTTCGGACAAATGCATCAGGCGATCAGCGCCTCGGTCTGCGGATCGAAGCAGACGAGCTTGGCCAGGTCCACGACGAAGCGCGCCCGCTGGCCCGGAGACAGCGCGGCTTCTGGATCCAGCCGCACGGTGAACTCGTGGCCACCGAGGTCGACCAGCACCAGGGTGTCGGCGCCGGTCGGCTCGATCACCTCGACCTGCGCCTCGATCAGGCTCTGCAGCGGTCCGGCCACCGAGCCGGCATCGGCCAGCGAGACGGCCTCCGGGCGGATGCCGGCGATCACGTCGCGGTCCGCGTAGGCGGCCAGCGCCGGGACCACGGCCTGGGCCGGCAGCGCCAGCGTTGCGCCCTCTGCGCCCTTTGCGGCCTTCTCGCCGATGCGCAAGGTGAAGCCGCCTTCCACATCGCGCAGCAGCCGCGCCTTCACGAGGTTCATCCGCGGGCTGCCCATGAAGCCGGCGACGAAGCAGTTCGCCGGCCGGTTGTAGACCTCCTGCGGCGTGCCCAGCTGCTGCAGCACGCCGGCCTTCATCACGGCGATGCGGCTGGCCAGGGTCATCGCCTCGATCTGGTCGTGCGTGACGTAGACGATCGTGGCCTTCAGCCGCTGGTGCAGCTTCTTGATCTCGGTGCGCATGTCCACGCGCAGCTGCGCGTCGAGGTTGGACAGCGGCTCGTCGAACAGGTAGAGCTGCGGCTCGCGCGCCAGCGCCCGGCCGATCGCCACGCGCTGGCGCTGGCCGCCGGAGAGCTGGCGCGGCTTGCGGTCCAGCAGGTGCTCGATCTGCAGCAACTTGGCCACCGACTGCACGCGCTCGGCGCGCTGCGCCTTGTCGACCTTGCGCATCTCCAGCGGGAACTCGATGTTCTTGGCCACCGTCATGTTCGGGTACAGCGCGTAGGACTGGAACACCATCGAGATGTTGCGGTCGGCCGTGGGCACCTCGGTGATGTCGCGGCCCATCAGCCGCACGCTGCCGCCGGTGGGTTCCTCCAGGCCCGCGATGATGTTCATCAGCGTGCTCTTGCCGCAGCCGGAGGGGCCCACCAGCACGAGGAATTCGCCGTCGGCCAGCGCGATCGAGATGTCGTGCAGCACATGGACCGCGCCGAAGCTCTTCTTGACGTTCGTCAGCTCCAAAGAAGCCATTTGCGGATCAACCTTTCACGGAGCCGGCCATCAGGCCGCGCACGAAATACTTGCCCGAAAGCAGATAGACCAGCAGCGTCGGCAGCGCCGCGATGAAGGCGCCGGCGAAGTGCACGTTGTATTCCTTCACGCCGGTGGAGCTGTTCACCAGGTTGTTCAGCGCCACCGTCAGCGGGAAAGAGCTGAAGTCGCTGAACGAGGCACCGAACAGGAACTCGTTCCAGATGTTGGTGAACTGCCAGATCACGGTGACGACGATGATCGGCGCGCTGTTGGGCAGCAGGATGCGCCACAGCACGCCGAAGAAGCCGGCCCCGTCCATCCGCGCCGAGCGGATCAGCTCGTGCGGGAAGGCGGCGTAGTAGTTGCGGAAGAACAGCGTCGTGAAGCCGATGCCATAGACCACGTTGACGAACACAAGGCCCTTCACCGTGCCGGCCAGGCCCAGCATGCCCAGCGTCTTGGCCATCGGGATCAGCACGATCTGGAAGGGGATGAAGACCGAGAACAGCATCGCGCCGAACAGCAGGTGGCCGCCACGCATGCGGAACTGCGTGAGGATGTAGCCGTTCAGCGCGCCGATCAGCGTGGAGATCGCCACCGCCGGCACCACCAGCAGGAAGGAGTTGATGAAGTAGGGCTTGAGCCCCGTCGGCTGCACGCCGATCTGCGCCGTGCTCCAGGCGGTGAGCCAGGCGGCGACGGTCCAGTCCTTGGGCAGCGCCATCAGGTTGCCGCTGCGGATCTCCTCCAGCGGCTTCAGCGAGTTGACGACCATCACGTAGACCGGCAGCAGGAAGCCCAGCGCCAGCACGGCCAGCAGCAGGTACAGCACCAGCCGCATCGGGGAGGAAGCTTTATTGGCCATGCTTGGCCTTCCTCATCTCGGCAAACAGATAGGGCAGCACGACGATGCCCACCGCCACCAGCATCAGCACCGCGCTTGCCGCGCCCACCGCCATCTCGTTGCGCGTGAAGGTGTACTGGTACATGAAGACCGAGGGCAGCCAGGTCGAACGGCCGGGACCGCCGTTGGTCAGCGCGACGACCAGGTCATAGCTCTTGATCGCCATGTGCGCCAGGATCACGAAGGCCGAGACGAACACCGGCCCGAGCTGCGGAATGATGATGCGCAGGTAGATCTGCCAGGTGCGCGCGCCGTCCACGCGGGCGGCGTTGACCTGCTCGCTGTCCACGCCGCGCAGGCCGGCCAGGAACATCGCCATCACGAAGCCGGCCGTCTGCCAGACCGCCGCGATGACGACGCAGTAGATCGCCATCTCGCTGTCCTTGATCCAGCCGAAGCTGAAGCTCTCCCAGCCGAGGTCGCGCATCGTGTGCTCCAGGCCCACGCCGGGATCCAGCAGCCATTTCCAGGCTGTGCCGGTGACGATCAGCGACAGCGCCATCGGGTACAGGAAGATCGAGCGGTAGAGGCTCTCCGCGCGGATCTTCTGGTCGATCAGGATCGCCAGGCCCAGGCCCAGCGCCATCGCGATCACGATGAACAACCCGGCGAAGGTGCCCGCGTTGGACAGCGCCACCTGCCAGTTCTCGAGGTTCAGGAGCCGCTTGTAGGCGGCCGTGCCCTCGTAGTCCAGCACCGGCATGATCGTCGACGGCGTCAAGGACAGGTAGACGGTGAACATGATGTAGCCGTAGACGCAGACCGCCACCAACAAGGCGCTCGGGCTGATCAGCAGCTTGGGAAGGAATCCGGCTTTCATCGATTGACAAAGCTCCGCGGCCCGGCCGGCTTGCGCCGACCGGAGCCTTCTTCAGAACAGGAAAGAGCGATCAGCCCTTCGAAGCCGAGACCATTTCGGCGACGGCCTTCTTGTCGTCGATCTGGCCATTGAAGTGGCGCGTGATCACGTCGTAGAAGGCGTTCTTCAGCGAGGCGGGCACCGCGTGGCCGTGGGCCATCGAGCCGACCAAGGTGTTCTTCTTGTTCGCCTCGGCGAGGTCCGCCATGCCCTTCTTGCCGCAGTCGTCGAAGGCGGTGTTGGGCACGTCGGTGCGTGCCGGCACGGAGCCCTTGACGACGTTGAACGCCGACTGGAAGCCCGGGTCCATGATCGCGCTGGCCAGCTTGGCCTGCGCGGCGGCCGCGTCGGCCTTGACCTTGAACATCACGAACTGGTCGGAGTTGAAGGACACCATGCCCTGCGTGCCCGGCGTGCGGAAGCACAGGAAGTCCTTGCCCGGCACCTTCTTGGCGTTCAGGAACTCACCCTTGGCCCAGTCGCCCATCATCTGGAAGCCGGCCTTCTCGCTGATCACCATGCCTGAAGCGACGTTCCAGTCACGGCCGGAGAAGTCCTTGTCCACGTACTTGCGCAGCTGGCCCATGCGCTGGAAGACCTTCAGCATCGTGTCGGAGCCGAGCGCCTTCGGGTCGAGGTCGATCAGCGCCTTGCGATAGAAATCGATGCCACCGGTGGACATGGCCACGCCGTCGAACAGCGTGGCGTCCTGCCAGGGCTGGCCGCCGTGCGCCAGGGCGACGAAGCCGGCCTTCTGCACCTTGTCGAGCGCGGCGATGTATTCGTCCCAGGTGGTGGGCATCGCGGTCACGCCGGCCTTGTCCAGCACCGCCTTGTTGGCCCAGACCCAGTTGGTCGAGTGGACGTTCACCGGCGCGGCGATCCACTTGCCGTTGTACTTGGAGAAGTGCTGCAGCGCGGTCGGCACGACCTTGTCCCAGCCCTCCTTGGCGGCGACCGAGTTCAGGTCGGCGACGACGCCCTGCTTGCCCCAGTCGAGGATGTCGAAGCCCAGCATCTGCACGGCGGTGGGCGGGTTGCCGGCCGTGACGCGGGCACGCAGCGCGGTCATCGCCGCCTCGCCGCCGCCGCCGGCCACCGGCATGTCGTTCCACTTGACGCCCTGCTTTTCCAGATTGCCCTTCAGCACGTTCAGCGCGGCGGCCTCGCCGCCGGAGGTCCACCAGTGCAGGACCTCGACGCTCTGCTGCGCGCGTGCCGGCAGCGCCAGCACGGCCGTGGCGATCGCCAGGCCGGTCAACATCAGGGTCCCTTTTTGCTTCTTGCTCTTCATGCGCGTTGTCTCCGTTTGGGTGGGGTGCATGTGCAGCGTCGCGGTCCGGTGTCTACTGCCCCGATGCCAGGCGCGCTGGTTCTCGGCCGGGTGGCAGCGTCGAGGCTGCCGGCCGTCAGGGAGGGTAGTCGGGAAGAAGGGGGAGTGGTTCCTAGGGGAAGTACTAGCGGAGCGACTTGCGCACTCCGTATTGCGGGCCGAGCGCCGGGCCGCTCCCAAGCCGGCCCACTTGGCGATGTGCTTGCGGCTAGACGCCGCAAGCATCGCCGTCCCCTTGGGGGACCGCCCGGGCGCACCCGCGTTCAGCAGGGTGCGACCGGGCGAGGGGCACCATCATTCCCAGTAACGCTTCGCGCCCCAGTAGTCGTAGGTGCGTTCGTTCCAGCCGGTGTCGGGGGCGCTGGGCCAGTTGTCCTTGTCGAAGCCTTCGGCGTTTTCGAAACGGGCCTGGTCGGCGTCCATCACGAAGCACTTGTCGGCCGTGTCCAAGGTCAGCGCGGACCAGGGAATCGCGAACAGCTTCGTGCCCATGCCGAGAAAGCCGCCGCTGCTCATCACCGCGTAGGCGACCTTGCCGCGCGGCACGTCGATCATGATCTCGTCGATCTTGCCGAGCACGTCGCCATTGCGGTTGCGTACTTCGTCGCCGGTGAGCGTGTTGGCGGTCATCAGCCGCGGGCCGGGACCGCCGCCAGGTTCGGCGCCGGGGGATTCATAGGTGCGGGTGTCGATTGCGGTATCCATGCCGTACTCCTTCGTTGGGAAGACGGCTTGATTCGGCAATCACTGTGCCCATCCCTGCCCGTCGTTCACTCGACCGGTTCGTCGACGGCCAGGCCCTCGCGGCGCATCAGTTGCTCCTTGCGCAGCAGCATCGCCTCGCCCAGCGTATCGAGGTCCATGTCCGTCTTCCTCAGCTTCGGAAAGAGTTCGTTCTCTTCCTCGCGCACATGGTGGTCGATGTACTCGCCGAGCACCTTGACCTTGGCGTCGTAGTGCGCGTCCAGCGGCGCGGAGTCGAGGATCTGCACGATCAGATCCTTGGCGGACGCATGCTCGACCTCCGCCTCGTCGACGAGGTCATCGTCGTCCTTGCCGAGCGCCCGGTGCGCCTGCGGATAGATCAACTCCTCCTCGATCATCGTGTGCACCTTCAGCATGCAGCAGATGCGCTCCGCAAGCTGCTGGCGACGCTGATCGCTGGCGCGCCTGGCAACCAGTTGCTGGTATTCCTCGAACAGGCTCTTGACCTCCCGATGGTCGGCCTTCAGGACGGCGATGGCGTCCTTGTGCAGTGTGACGGCTGATGTCATGGCACTTCTCCGATAGCAATATGGTCAGGCGGCAAGCGGGATGCCCGCGTCCGCATCGGCTCGGCGGGAGCCTCGGGCTGCGGCTGGGGGCGTCCACTTCATGTCCCCCGGCCGCTGCGCGGCGTCCTCCTTTACTTCCGTGGCCACCCCCACCCACATCCCGAGGCAGGCCACCAGTGGTCGTTCGCGGGGCAAGCAGGGTGGCGGGGTGCCCCAAAGCGCAGGTAAAGGAGGAGGCCGCGCAGCGGCCGGGGGACACGGAGCTTTGGGGTACCCCGGCGCCCTGCGCTCGTCGCACCAGCCGACTCAGTCCCAGAGGCTGCGCACCTTCGCGCCGACATCGACCGTCGGCACGACCGGCGCGGCCTGGGCCAGCGGCGCACGCGGCGCCGCGCCGACCTGCTCGAACAGCCGCGCCACCTTGCCGGGGATGAAGCGGGTCAAGGTGGCGTAGACGTGCACGTCGCCGTCGCGCCGCTGCTGGCGCACGTAGTAGCGCTGCGGCGCGACGATGGCCAGGTGCTGCTTGGCGCGGGTCATCGCGACGTAGAGCAGGCGGCGTTCTTCCTCGATCTCCTCGGTCTGGCCGGTGGCCATGTCGGAGGGGATGCAGCCGTCGACCGCGTTGAGCAGGTAGACGGCGTTCCATTCCTGGCCCTTGGACGAGTGGATCGTCGAGAGGATCAGGTAGTCCTCGTCCAGCGAGGGCACGCCGGATTCGTCGCTGCTGGCGTTGGGCGGGTCCAGGGTCAGCTCGGTCAGGAAGCGCTCGCGCTCGCCGTAGGCCTGGGCGATGCGGGCGAGCTGCTCCAGGTCGGCCAGGCGCACCGGGGCCTGGTCCTCGTACAGGCGCTCCAGGTGCGGCTGGTACCAGTCGATCACGCGCTCCAGATCGGCCGGCCATTCGCTCTGCGCGGCCAGCGACAGCATCAGCTCGCGCAGCAGCGCCCAATCGGCCGCGGCGGCCGGCGGCGGCTTGAAGTCGCGCAGCGCGGCCCAGGCGTCGGCGGCCTGTTCGTCCATCGCGTCGAGCAGGCGCCGCGCGCTGGCCGGCCCGAAGCCCGGCAGCAGCTGCGAGACGCGGAAGGCCGCCAGCCGGCCGCGCGGGTTCTGCGCCCAGCGCAGCATGCCCAGCACGTCCTTCACATGCGTGCTCTCCAGGAACTTCAACCCGCCGTATTTGCGGAACGGGATGTTGCGCCGCGTCAGCTCCAGCTCCAGCGGCGCGCTGTGGGCGGCGGTGCGGAACAGCACGGCCTGCTGCATCAGCTTCAGGCCCTCCTCGCGCCGTTTCAGCACCTCGTCGGCGACCCAGCTCGCCTGCGCGGATTCGTCCTGCAGCACGATGAGCCGCGGCTTCTCGCTCGACGGTTTGTCCGACCACAGCCGCTTCTCGTGCCGGTGCTTGGCCAGCGCGATCACGGCGTTCGAGGCTTCGAGGATCGGCTGCGTGGAGCGGTAGTTCTGCTCCAGCGCAACGATGCGCGCCGGCGGGTCGAACTGCGCGGGAAAGTCGAGGATGTTGCGCACCTCGGCGGCGCGGAACGAGTAGATCGCCTGCGCATCGTCGCCGACGACGGTGAGGTTCTCGCCCCGCGGTTTCAGGCCCTTCAGGATCGCGGCCTGCAGGCGGTTGGTATCCTGGTATTCGTCGATCAGCACGTGGTCGAAGCGCGCGCCGAGCTCGGCGGCCAGCGCCGGGTCGGACATCATGTGCATCCAGTAGAGCAGCAGGTCGTCGTAGTCCAGCACCTGCTGTTGCTGCTTGGCCTCGGCATAGGCGCGGAACAGTTGCTTCAGCTCCGCCAGGCAGCCGAAGCACCAGGGGTAGAACTGCTGCAGCACCGTGTCCAGCCGCGCCTCGCTGTTGATCACGCGCGAGTAGATCGCCAGGCAACTCGCCTTCAGCGGAAAGCGATCGGCCTTCTCGGCCAGGCCCAGCGCCTGGCGCTGCATGCCCATCAGGTCTTCGGCGTCGGCGCGGTCGAGGATGGTGAAGTTGCGGGCCAGGCCGATGCGCTCGGCGTACTCGCGCAGCAAGCGCGCACCGACACCGTGGAAGGTGCCGGCCCAGGCGAAGCGCGGCGGCGCCTGCGTGGCCGAATAGCCCAGCGCCTGGTGCAGCGCGCGGCCGACCCGCTGCTCCATCTCGCCGGCGGCGCGGCGCGAGAAGGTCAGCAGCAGGATGCGGTTCGGGTCGGCACCGTCCATCACGAGCCGCACGACGCGCGCAGCCAGCGTCTTGGTCTTGCCCGAACCGGCTCCGGCGATCACCAGCAGCGGGCCTTGCGAGCCTTCCGACGTACGGCCGTGCTCCACCGCCTCGCGCTGCTGCGGGTTCAGGTCGGCAAAGACCTGCGGCGGCGACATCTTTTTGCCCATCCAGGCATCATAGACTGTATAAAACAACAGTTATGTTGGAGGAACCTACGATGAGCATCCGGATCGGCACCGCCTCCTGGGCAGACCAGGGCCTGATCGACACGGGCCGTTTCTACCCGCCGGAGGTCCGCACGCCCGCCGCGCGGCTGCAGTACTACGCGACGCAGTTCCCGCTGGTCGAGGTGGACACCAGCTACTACTCGATCCCGGCCTCGCACGCAGCGCGCCAGTGGGCCGAGCGCACGCCCACCGGCTTCCGGATGAACGTCAAGGCCTTCCGCCTGTTCACCGGCCACCAGACCTCGCCGGCCGTGCTGCCGGCCGAGGTGCGCGAGGCGCTACCGCAGGCGCTGAAGCTCAAGTCAGTGCTGTACTACCGCGAGCTGCCGGGCGAGCTGGTCGACGCGCTGTGGCACCGCTTCGTGCAGGCGCTGCTGCCGCTGCGCTACAGCGGGCGGCTGGGCCTGGTGCATTTCCAGTTCCCGCCCTGGCTGGTGCGCAACCGCGCCGGCCATGCGCACGTGGCCCACTGCGTGGAGCGCATGGAAGGCTTCAAGCTCAGCACCGAGTTCCGCAACATCTCCTGGCTGGCCGATGAGCACGCGGCCGAGACGCTGGCCTTCCAGCGCTCGCTGGGCACGGTGCACACCATCGTCGACGAGCCCCAGGGCTTCAGCAACAGCGTGCCCGCCGTCTGGGACACCACGCACGACGCGCAGGCCCTGGTGCGCCTGCACGGCCGCAATGCAGGCAGCTGGGGCTACAGCGGCGCCCGCTCGTCCGGCCGCTTCAACTACGACTACGACGAGGCCGAACTCGAAGGCCTGGCGCGCCAGATCCTGACGAAGCTGGACCGGCCGGGCCTGGACATCCACGTGATCCTGAACAACAACGCCGAGGACCAGGCGCAGCGCAACGGCCGCACGCTGATGCGGGTGATGGACGCGCTGGGCGCGAACGTCGCGAAGCCGGCTGCAGCCTCAGCCCCGATGGGCGACCTGTTCGAGCTGCAGGCCTGAACGAGCGCACACGCAAGAAGGGCCCGGTGCACGAGGTGCAACCGGACCCTGCCGAAACCGTGAGGTGGAATGAGTGGCCCGGATTCACAAGGGGCGACGTCCACTGGGGTTTCGACGCCTTCAGGTTCTCAGAAACCGCGGGGCGCCGGAAGCCGACAAGGCCGCACCGTGCTGTAGGACTTGTCCGGGCCTAGCGTGCAGCGAGCGCTGCGGCGCTGGCCGCAACGGGAGGCGGTGGCACGTACTTCGTGTAGCCGTCCGACAGCGTGCCGAGGAAGGCGACGATGTCCTCGATCTCGCGGGCATTCAGCCGCGGCTTGCCGTTCTTCAGCGGCTTGAAGGGCGCATCGGCGTTGACGTTGTCCCAGTAGCGCTCGGGCAGGTCGTCGTAGCGGCGCGGCTTGCCGGCGGCATCGCGCCCGTACCACTTCTGCGGGTTGGTCTCGCGGGTGGCGTAGAACTCGACGACCTCGCGCAGCGAGTGCATCGCGCCGTTGTGGAAGAAGCTCTTCTTGCGCGCCACATTGCGCAGCGAGGGCGTGCGGAAGGCGCCGCAGTATTCCGGGTGCGTGGACAGGTCGCTGCGCAGCGGGCCGCACAGGCCCAGGTCGAAGAACTCGGGGTTGCGGTTCATCGGGATCTGCGCGTTGCGCGGCACGGCCAGGGCGACGAAGCCGAAGTCCGTGAAGATCGGCAAATGGCTGCCCGGGTTCTTGTGGCTGCTCGTGTGGCAGCTCGCGCAGTTGCCCTTCTTCATGTCGTTGAAGAGGGCCAGACCGCGCAGCTCGGTCGGGCTCAGGTCCACCTCGTCCTTCAGGTAGGCGTCGTACTTGCTCGTGAACGAATGGAACTCGGCCGGCGCGCCCTCGTAGGCCTCCAGCGCCACGGTGACCCAGGCGATGCTGGCGCGCAGGTCGTCGAACACGTTCTCGCCCGGCGCGCTGAGCAGCGCCTTGAACTCGCCGGCGTAGGCGGTCTTCATCAGCTTGTCGAGCAGCGCGCGGTGGTCCGCGTTGCCCATTTCGTTGGGGTCCAGCAGCGGCATCAGCGCCTGGTCGTGGCCGGTGTTGACGCGGCCGTCCCAGGTACGGCCGCCGGTCGGGCCTTCGTCGTCGCCGCCGGCGCCGCTGGGCTCGGCCTCGTAGAAGTGCTCGGTGAACGCGATCGGCGCGTGCAGGTAGGTCAGCGAGGGCGTGCTGCGGAAGCCGAGCCGATCCATGCCGGGGCCGCCCGGCTGGATGGACAGCGCATTCGGCGGGCCGAAGGCGCTCTTCGGGTCATGGCAGCTGGCGCAGGACTGCAGGCCCGAGGCCGACAGGCTCTTGTCGAAGAAGATCTTCTTGCCGAGCGACTGCAGGTCCTCCACCGTCGGCCGGTCGCCGTAGACCCCGGGGTGGTAGAGCTCGGTGCCGATCTCGGGCAGCGCCTCGCCGGAGCAGGCGTAGGCGATCGCGATGGGCAGGGCCAGCGCGATCGCTACGAGGCCGGCGAGCCGTCCGCCGCTCAGCCGCGGCGACTGCGGCGCGCGGAAACGCATGCAACGGCGCCCAGGCCCAGCAGCAGCATCGCGTAGCTCGCGGGCTCCGGCACGGCGGCCGTCACCTGCAGGCCGAATGCATCGGCGGCGATGGCCGGATCGGTGTCGTAGCCGCGGCCACCGCTGTAGTAGGCAAGCGCCGAGGGCAGGTTCGACACACCGGTCGGCAGGACCAGGCCCTGCACGCCGTTGCCGTCGGTCTCGATGGCGACGAAGTAGGTGCCGGCGGGCAAGGTCCAGTTGAGGCCCGACTGGCCGGTCCAGCCACCGTCGGCAAAGGTCGCGGTGAACTGATGCAGCTGGCCCTGGTTCTCGGCGAACCAGTCGAGGTTCGGCACCAACGCGCCGTTGACGCTGGTGCTGCTGTACAGCGCCACGGTGAAGCCCAGGCCCGTGTCGGCGGCGGTGGACTGCACGAAGGCCTTGATGCTGTCGATCGTCGTCGTCGCGCTCAAGGTGAAGCTCTCGGCGGCCCAGTCGACCGCGTCGATGCTCAGCGCACCGACGATGCCGCCGGAGGGCGTGCCGGTGTCGAGCACGCTGGGCGCCGCGAAGGAAGTCGTCGTGGCCAGCAGCGCCGCGGCGAGCAGCGTCCCGTTGAAGATCTTGTTCATTGTTCTGTCTCTCTCGAAAGGGTTCGTCACTGCAGCGCCGGCACCGTCTGCGCGCCGATCAGCTTGCTCGGGCCGTAGGCGGCGGTGAAGCCGTAGACGTTGATGTCGGCCTTGCCGCTCTGGTGGATGTTGACGATCGCGTAGACGTAGCTGCGGTCGGTCGGCGACTGGCCGGAGGCGGTGGGCTTCACGTCGAAGGGCGAGCCGCCCGCGCCGACGATGACCTGCCACGACGGCGGCAGCACGCTGCCGGCGGGCTGTGCCTTCGGCTGGCTCATGTTGTAGACGTGCTGGTGGCCGCTGAAGTAGGTGGCGGCATAGGCCTGCACCACGTTCCAGAAGGCGTCGCGGTTGGCCGTCGAGTAGGCGTTGGCGTCGAGGCCCGCGGCCTTGCCGCCGTTGCCGGCGAAGTTGTAGGTGTAGGCCGGCTTGTGGCCGAACACGAAGAAGCTCTTCGCGCCGCGCGTCTTGGCGGCGGCGAAGTCCTGGCTCAGCCAGTTGACCGGCGCGGTGTTGTCGTTGCCGCCGGAGACGTCGTTGTTGATGACGGCGAAGTGGCTGCTGCCCACGTCGAAGCTGAACGACAGCTGGTTCTGCGGCGCCGCGGTCGTGACCTTGGTGTTGCCGGTCACGAAGGGGTAGTCCAGCGCCGCATGGTCGCCGAGGTCCACGTTCGCCAGGGCCTGGCCGTTCGGCAGCATCGAGGTCAGGCGCGCCTGGTCGAGGATCAGGTCGCCCATATTGGCGCGGAAGGCCTCTTCGTTCTGCGGGATCGCGTTCTTGCCGCCATTGACGCTGCCCAAGGTGTCCTGCCCGGCCACCAGCGCACCGCAGATCACCTGGGGCACGTAGGCGCCGGTGGCGGCGTTGATCGAGGGCGCGGCGAGCGCCGTGCGGCACTGCGTCTCATGGTTGCCCGGCACCGGCACGATGTAGGTGCCCTGCTCCATCAAGGTGGAGGCCATGCCGCGCCAGTAGGCGTACTCGGTGTAGAAGCGGACGAGGTCGGAGTTGATGACCGAGTTCACGTCGCTCACGTTCGTCGACGGATTCGCGTTGCCGTAGCCCAGCACCATGTCGCCGTTGAAGAACAGCAGGTTGGCCTTCTTCGCCGCGATCTCGCGCAGGATGCGGCTGAAGGCTTTGGTGTTGGTCATCCACATCTGGTCCTGGCCGCTCAGCGGGAGCTGCGTGGCGTCCGGCGCGACGTTGTCCTGGCGCGAATCGCCGACGGTGGCGAAGGACAGCACCACGGGATCGGCGGTCTGCGCGCGGGCGGCGCCAGCGGCCATCAGCAGGGCCGCGGCCGCGGCAATGGCGAGTGTCTTCTTCTGCATTCGAAACCTCGGTTCGTTGTGGACGCCAGGGCCGCGAGGATCGCAATCTCGCGTGAATGCAGAAAGTCACAGCTGATACGGACATAGTCCGAACGGACTATGTCCGGGCCGGTTTCAGGCCGCCACGAGCGACTCCATCGGCCCGAAGAACTCGTAGCGCAGCCGCTGCGGCGCGATGCCCAGCTTCAGGCCGCTGGCATAGACCGACTGCATGAAGATGCGCGGGCCGAGGAAATAGAGGTCCACATCGCGGTTCTCGGGCAGGTGCTCGGCCAGCAGCTCCTGCGTGACGCGGCCGGTCTCGTGCGCGGCGTCCTCGGCCGCGCGCGGCATGTCGTAGACGTAGAGCGGGCGCACGTTCGGATGTGCGGCCGCCAGGCTGTCCACCCGGTCGCGGAAGGCATGGACGCCGCCGTGCCGCGCCGCGTGGATGAAGTGCACCGGCCGGCCGCTCGGCGCCACCACCTCCAGCATGCTCATGGCCGGCGTGATGCCGACGCCGCCGGTCACCAGCACCAGCGGGCGCTGCGTCGGCTGCGGGTCCAGCACGAAGTCGCCGCTCGGCGCGTGGGCCTGCAGCACGGCGCCCGCCTCCACATGGTCGTGCAGCCAGCCGGAGACGCGGCCGCCCTCCTCGCGCTTGACGCTGATGCGGTACCAGGGCTTGCCCGGCGCGTCGGACAGCGAATAGTGGCGGCGCACCTGCTGGCCCTCGATGTCCAGCAGCAGGGTCAGGTATTGCCCGGCGTGGAAGGCCGGCAGCGGCCGCCCGTCGGTGGGCTCCAGGTAGAAGGAGGTGATCAGTTCGCTCTCGCGCACCTTGCGGGCCACGCGCAGCGGGCGGGGGCCGCGCCAGCCGCCTTCGCGCGCGGCGTTGTCGGCCTGAACGGCTTCCTCTGCATCGATCAGCAACTGCGCCAGCGCGCCGTAGGCCTCGCCCCAGGCCGCGATGATCTCGTCGGTGGCCGCGGCGCCCAGCACGTCGCGGATCGCCTGCAGCAGGCAGGCGCCGACGATCGGGTAGTGCTCCGGCCGCACGCCCAGCGCCACGTGCTTCTGCACGATGCGCGGCAGCGCGGGCGCCAGCGCGTCGAGCTGGTCGATGTGGCTGGCGTAGGCCAGCACCGCGCCGGCCAGCGCGCGGGCCTGGCTGCCGCTGGCCTGGTGGGCCTCGTTGAAGAAGGCCTTCAGCTCGGGATGGTCGCGCAGCATCGCCTTGTAGAAAGGCTCGGTGATCGCGGGGCCATGCTGCTTGAGCACGGGCACGGTGGCCTTGATCAGGGCGATGGTGGAGGCGGAGAAGGTCATCGGAGGGGTCCTTGGCTTGTTGGGTACTCCTCTCATCTCAACAAACGTGCCAGTGCCGCGGTCCTTGCAAGTGCTTGATTCCTAACGCCCACGTTCAGCGTGTTGTCATTTCGACCGCAACCGCTTCGTTGTCGATGTGACACCTACAGTGTCTGCATGACCACGATGCCCGATGAAGACCATCCGCTGCGCCCGCTGCTGGCCAGCGTGCGCGAGCTGGTGCCCTGCGATGCCGCCGTGCTGCTGCGCCTGGAAGACGACCGCAGCCTCGTGCCGGTGGCCTTCGAGGGCCTGGACGACGCGGTGATGGGCCGCCGCTTCCCGCTCGACAGCCACCCGCGGCTGGCGCAACTGGCGGCCAGCGCGCAGGGCCTGCGCTTCGCCGCCGATTGCGGCCTGCCCGACCCCTACGACGGCCTGCTCGCCGGCCAGCAGCGCGAACTGCTGGCGGTGCACGACTGCATGGGCGCGCCGCTGCGCCACGGCGGCCGGCTGTGGGGCCTGGTGACGCTGGACGCACTCGACCCGCATGCCTTCGACGGCGTCGGCGACGCGCAGCGCCATGCGCTCGTGCGCCTGCTGGAGGCCGGCATCGGCTCCTGGATGGCGCTGGAGCAGGCGGCCGAGCGCCGCGCACGCGAGCAGGTGCTGGCCCGCGAGTTGCGCGGCGCCGCGCCCACGCGCGAGCTGCTGGGCAAGAGCCCGGCCGTGCAGCGGCTGCTCAAGGAGATCGACACCGTCGCGCCGTCGGACCTCACCGTACTCATCCTGGGCGAGACCGGCGTCGGCAAGGAGCTGGTGGCGCAGCGCCTGCACGCCGGCTCGCCGCGCCGCGATGCGGCGCTTGTGCAGGTCAACTGCGCGGCCCTGCCCGAGACGCTGGCCGACAGCGAACTGTTCGGCCACAAGAAGGGCGCGTTCACCGGCGCCGTGCAGGACCGCGTGGGCAAGTTCGAGCTGGCCGATGGCGGCACCCTGCTGCTCGACGAGGTGGGCGAGCTACCGCTGTCGGTGCAGGCCAAGCTGCTGCGCGTGCTGCAGAGCGGCGAGCTGCAGCGCCCCGGCAGCGACCGGCAATTGCGCGTGGACGTGCGCGTGCTGGCGGCCACCAATCGCGACCTGAAGCAGGAGGTGGCCGAGGGCCGCTTCCGCGCCGACCTGTACCACCGGCTGTCGGTCTACCCGCTGCTGGTGCCGCCACTGCGCGAACGCGGCCGCGACGTGCTGCTGCTGGCCGGCGGCTTCCTCGAAGAGAACCAGCAGCGCCTGGGCGCGCGCAACCTGCGCCTGACCCCCGCCGCTAGCGCGGCCCTGCTCGCACACGACTGGCCCGGCAATGTGCGCGAGCTGGAGCACCTGATCAGCCGAGCCGCGCTGCGCGCGCTATCCGCACAAGGGCGAGCCTCGCGCTGGATCGGCATCGAGCCGCAACAACTGGCCCTGCAGGCCGAAGCCGTCGCGCAGCCCCGGCCGGAACCTGCGATGGCTGCCACGCCGCCGGACAGCATCGGCACGGGCCTGGGCCTGCGCGAAGCCACCGAGGCCTTCCAGCGCCAGTGGGTGGCCGCCGCGCTGGCGAGGCACGGCGGCTCGATGGTGCAAGCGGCCCGAGAGGCCGGCATGGACCGCAGCAACTTCCACCGGCTGGCGCGCCGGCTGGGCGTTACATCTGCGCGGGAATGACGGCTGGGCCGTTACCGATTGCTCGATTCGCGCCATCAGCCACGTGCAGCGACGCACCGCCCGGAGCCCGTCAGAACTACGATCGCACGGCTGTCAGTCCAACAAACGGGAGACAACCGTGAGCCTTCTGAGAAAGATCAGCATCTGCAATCGGGTCCTTTATGCGCTGTCGGCCCTGGGCCTGCTGTGCGTGCTGGTGGGTGCCGCCATCGGCTGGCTGACCTCCGACATCGCCACCGAACTCGAACAGCAACTGAAGACCGGCGCGAACGCATCGGGCAGCATCGCCCTGCTGCGTGAGCGCATGAGCAGCCTCGTGTGGACGACAGGCACCGCCGCGGTGGTGCTGGGCCTGCTGGGCGTGATCGCCGGCGTGGCACTGCGGGCCAGCATCAAGGCCCCGATCGAGAACACCATCCAGGCCGTCATCGCGATGGGCAAAGGCAACCTGGGCTCGAAGATCTCCTCGCCCGGCCTCGATGAAATCTCCTGGCTCAACAGCGAGCTGAACTCGATGCGCAAGAAGCTGCGCGAGATGGTGCTGGCCGTGCGCGGGTCGTCGGACTCCGTCAACTCATCGGCGCACGAACTGGCCATCGGCAACAGCGACCTCAGCCAGCGCACCGAGAGCCAGGCCGCGGCGCTGCAGCAGGCCACCAGCTCGATGGCGCAGCTCACCGCCACCTTGCGCACCAGCTCGGGCCTCGCCACCGACGC
The DNA here is from genome assembly GCF_034043675.1 of Roseateles agri. Classification (NCBI taxonomy): domain Bacteria; kingdom Pseudomonadati; phylum Pseudomonadota; class Betaproteobacteria; order Burkholderiales; family Sphaerotilaceae; genus Roseateles; species Roseateles agri. Next base: position 152,905 of record NZ_JAXCLA010000011.1, read on the forward strand.
CTCCTCGCTGGTGACGCAAGCCAACCAGGTCGCCGGCGACGGCGGCCGGCTGATGCGCGACGTCGTGCAGCGCATGAGCGACATCGACGCCAGCGCCAAGCGCATCGCCGAGATCATCCAGGTCATCGACGGCATCGCCTTCCAGACCAACATCCTCGCGCTCAACGCCGCCGTCGAGGCGGCGCGAGCCGGCGAGCACGGCCGCGGCTTCGCCGTCGTCGCCAGCGAAGTGCGCGGCCTGGCCCAGCGCAGCGCCACAGCGGCGCGCGAGATCAAGGTGCTGATCACCGACTCGGTCGAGAAGGTCAGCGGCGGTTCGAGCCTCGTCGACGCGGCGGGCCGCAACATGGAGCAGATCGTCGGTGGCGTCTCACAGGTGTCGGCGCTGATCGCGCGCATCGCCGAGGCCGGACAATCGCAGACCGGCGGCATCGAAAAGGTCCACACCGTCATCGCGCAGATGGACGACATGACCCAGCGCAATGCCGCCCTGGTGGAACAGGCCGCCGCCGCCGCGCAATCGCTGGAGCATCAGGCGCAGAGCCTGTCTTCGTCGGTCGGCCTGTTCGATCTCGGCAAATAGGAAGGTAGATCAAGAAAAGATGAGCGATGTCTTTCACGACCGGCAGGCCCGCGGCTGGTCCCGCACCGGATGGCTGCAGGCCCACTACACCTTCTCGTTCGGCTCGTTCAACGATCCGACGCGGATGGGCTTCCGCGCGCTGCGTGTGATCAATGAAGACATCATCGCCAGCGGCTCAGGCTTCTCCGAGCACGCGCACGATCACTTCGAGATCCTGACCTTCATGCTGTCCGGCGAGTTGGAGCACAAGGACTCGGCCGGCCACGAAGGACGCCTGCACGCGGGCGACGTCCAGCTCATCAGCTCCGGCACTGGCGTCAAGCATTCGGAGCGGAACCCGGGGTCAGAGGCGCCGACGCATCTGTTCCAGATCTGGCTGCATGGCAATGCCGACGAACTCCCGCCGCGCTACCAGTTGCTGCCGCAAGCGCTGCTCACCACCAACGGCCCGCGCCTCGTCGCCAGCGCGCAAGAGCAAGCCGGCGTGCTGCACCTGCGCGCGCCGGTGAGCATCTGGGCCGTGGCCGGGCAGCCCGGCGAGCGCTGCAGCCACAGCATCGCGAGCGACCGCTATGGCTGGCTCCAAGTGCTCGAAGGCGTCGTCATGGTCGAGGTCGACGGCGAGCCGCAGCCGCTGGAACTGCGCGGCGGCGATGGCCTGCAGCTGTCGACCGTCCGCCAGGTCGCCGTGACACCGCATAGCGAGGCGCGGTGGCTCTGGTTCGACCTGGCCTAGTTCATTGAGTTAAGCGAGCGCTTTGCCGAAGGTCGCCAGCAGGCGTCCCCAGGCGCGATCGGCCTGGGCAGCGTCGTAGACCCGCGTATCGGGCGGGCACCAGCCGTGGGCAGCCGGGTACACCTCCACCTCGGCCTGCAGCTTCGCGCTGTCGAACGCGGCACGCAGCGCGCCCTTCGCTTCGGGCTCCTTCGTGTCGTCACTCTCCGCGATGGCGATCAGGTAGCTCGCGCGCGTCTGCGCCACCAGGCGGTGCGGGCTGTCGGGCGCCGGGGTCACCATACCGGCACCGTGGAAGGTGCCGACCGCACCGACCCGGCTAGGCGCCACCAGGGCCGTGCGCACCGCGATCGGCCCGCCCATGCAATAGCCGGTGGTGCCGATCTTGCGCGTCTTGTCCACTTCCTGCTGGCCATCGAGCCAGGCCACGAAGCTCTTGCCATCGCTCAGATGCATCGCCGGCGTCAGCGCCTGCATCAGCGGCATCACCTCCGCGATCGGCGTCTGCCCGCCCTGCGCCGCCGTCGGCGCCTTCTTCTGCCGGTAGAACGGATTCACCACCAGCACGCTGTACCCCGACTCCGCCAGCCGCCGACCCATCTGCCTGAACGCCGGGCGCAGACCGAACACATCCGGCCACACCAGCACGCCGGGCGCTTCACCCGAAGAGGGCGCGACGAAGTAGGCATCGCACTGGCCATCCGGCGTGGCGATGGTCACTTCGCGCTCGGAGACCGCGGCGGCGTTGGCGACGCTCGGCAGCGCAGCCAGCATGCCGGCCGATGCGGCAAAGGCACCGAAGTCGCGGCGGGTGTATTTCTTGATCAGCTCTTCATGCTCGTTTTGATCGCACATGGTGGGTTCTCCTCGTTGGGGTCGGGTGACAGCGGAGCTTCTGCCATGAATTGGGGCGGCAGGCAAGCTGGCTGTATTTCGTCGATGCGCCGGTAGTCGCTAAGTGGCATGAGCAGGCGGTCAGTGCCGAGCGTCGAATGCACGCTGCTGGCCGTGTAGCGGCAACTGAGAAATCTTGATGCCGGAAACACTAACATCCGTTGCGAAGCGCACCGCGGGTTTCCCAAATCCGGAGCCTCCCTGGTCAATGACCATTGGATGCGCGGAAATCAAAGCCAAAGCGCCCAAGATTGCCGGCCTCACCAAAAGACCATCGGCATCGAACTGACCGAGGTCTACTCAACCCGAGACTACGCCTCAACCAATGCCTTTCCGGCCGCCCGTAGCATCCTGTCTCTGGGCACGGAAACGCCGAAATCGAGCCAATGAATGACGTTGTAATAGACCTGATCTGCGGTCACGTACTTCTCAAGAAACTGCTTCACTCGACGACGCGGAAAGGTACGAGCATATTTAATCGAGGCCAACTTCCGAACGTTCTCACTGTCCGAACGCATGAGCTGATCGATGACGTCGGAGGCAAGGCCCTCGAAGGCCTTTTCAGAGATCAACGGGACTATGCATGCCAAGAGGTATCCAGGCATCGCAGTGGTCAACAGGTCATTGAGCCTGTGCTTGCCCAGCGCATACAGCGTACGCGCTGCAGCTTCGTACTTGGTGCTGCCCGCGCTTGAAAGCAACGATGCATATTTATTACGACCGTATTCGGGCCGGCCGAGTGATGCGATGACCAAGGGGATGTCGCACCACTGGCCGAATTTTGCGAGGTAACGTAGGTCCGCTGCTGAGTAGTCGACAGTGCCGAGCGCTAGCATTGCTCGAACCAACGACAGGTCAGTTGCATCGAGCCTGCTGCTGATGATTTCCAATCCTTCACGAGTAAACCTGCTTCGCAAGTACTTCCCAAGTGAGCGAGTCCGTTCAACGAGGTCGGTCGACCTTCCATAGTGCTTGGCCATCTCTTCCAGTAATGAATCGAAACGATCTACGAACTGATTGGCGATTGCCTTACGCAAGGCATCGCCGCGCAGCTTGAAGTCGCGTCGGGCCAATGCGAAGAACGCGTTCTGGTCGTAAATCTCCGATCGCTCTTGTTCTTCGAGTTGAGCAACCGTTAAGCGATCAAAGAAGTGCTCGGTGTAACGCTCTAGGACGGTCTCGCCTTCCGTATCGGGCTGGCTCATTGCGAACAACGCAAGACCGGTCGGCGCCTGACTCTTACGCACAAGAACAGCCTTAGCCTGCTCGATGGAATAACTCCGGCCGCTCGCGACGAGTGCCTGCAGCGCTTCAAAGCGAACCTCTGCATCGTTGTCACTAAGCAATGACTCTGCGACGCTCGGGACAAGCACATGCCGCTTTCGCAACAGCTTGATAACAGTGGTTCTGACCAATGCATTACGGTGGCTGACTCCACGCAGCAGGATCTCTTCGTCAAATTCGGCGTCAAGGCCGAACAGCGCTTCAAGTAGATCTTGCTTTACCGCACTTGGCTGCAGCATGTATCATCTCGCAACGTGATGCGGATGATGGCGTCGGCAGCCGCACCGACCGTCTGTGTATCGTTTCGGGCGAATTCTTCGTTTATGAATGACAGGTCTGACGGTTGACCGCAGTCGCTCAGATATTCCAAGGCCGCCACACGTATCGCATTCTCGGAATTTTCGGCAAACCACATCGAAACGATCTCTTTGCGGCCAAAGTGTTCCTTCTCGACGATCGGTTCTGAGATCAGCCGCATGGCTTTCAGCGCGCCGACGCGCTGACTGGTCGTGTCGACCACGGTGCAAACCGGCAGTATGTTGTTCTTGAAGCCATCGAGCGCGGCAACCCAGTGCCATAGGGGCACGTTCTCTTGTTTGAAGTTAGCCAACCCGTCGTCAAGCAATCCGCTAAGCTCGCGACGGCCAAACTCAAACTTCGTCCTTGCCTTGAACAGAAGATTGCCATCGTGGGCCCCCAGCGATTGCTGGTCGTTGCCATGGACAGCGACAATGACGGAGAGCAGCCTGACACGTGCCACATCGTCCGCAGCAAGTGGTTGTTCATCAGTTGCCTTTTCGGCCGTCGCTAAGAAGTTCCGCAGGAATCTGGCGCCCTCTACAGACAGTGGTGTAGTCGGCCCAGGTTCCGTCGACGACATAGTTTGCGTCTCGGCAAGAGGTGCTTGATCTTTCTCAGATTCCGACGTTCTTTCCTGGTTGGAAAGTGCAATGACATAGCCCTGGACGCACTTGCGGAACTTACTTTCGAAGTCTCGGACATCGGCGAAGGTGCCTGCCAACAATTTTTTCTCGGAAAAGACTTGCTCTTTGAATGCGATGACCTTCTTAAGGTGATCCCCTGGGTCGGCGAGCGACGCGGCATCAAGATCTTTCAGAAGGAGGCTGATTGCGGGTCGGCCTTCCTTCGCGTTTCGCGTCATAGACCGCTTAAATTCTTCTTCGAATCCGGACGTGTAGGGCTCAGTCCCAGGTGGCGTACCCCACCGCTTCCAAAGCATGCCGACGAAGAGATCGCATCCGTCAAGGTCACGATTGATGATCGCTTGCGGCCGGCCCACACCGGGCAGAGTATCTTCCCAGCCGACCAGCTCGACCTGATACCCGAGTGCGTCCGCTAACTGACCGTTGAAATCGTCAACGATCGCCTTGGCAGCCCTGCGCTCTTCAGTCAGGTCGCCAGGAGAAGCAAGAAAGACTTTAACGAACCGTCGTGTTCCCGCCATTGCCAACCCCCCCCGTTGAATTCGCTTGTTGTTCATTGATGAAACTTGTCACGCGCTGCCGGTCCACGTCCTTTGTGCCGGACTATATGGGCGACTGCGCTGGTCCGCCTGCACCCGTTCTCGACGCGCGGAAGTAGCTGTGGAGGCGAATGACCGCAAACAGGTCCAGAGTCGGCGCGGCGTTCAATGACAAGTGTTCGTGGTTGCGGTCATTCAAAGCACGAGCGACGAAGGAGTTCAGCCAGCCTCAACTCGCAGCTCCGCGCAGCCGTGCAGCCGCGAGCAAGCGCACAACGATCGCCCCCACCCCAGCTGCTGAGACAATGCCGCCCTCCCATCCCGCAACACCGTCCCACCCATGAGCACCACTCTCGGCACCCCGCTTTCTCCCCACGCAACCAAGGTCATGCTGCTCGGCGCCGGCGAGCTGGGCAAGGAGGTGCTGATCGCGCTGCAGCGCCTGGGCGTGGAGACCGTCGCGGTGGACCGTTATGACAACGCGCCCGGCCAGCAGGTGGCCCACCATGCGCGCACGATCACGATGAGCGATCCGGCGCAGTTGAAGGCGCTGATCGAGGCCGAGAAGCCGGCCATGGTCGTGCCTGAGATCGAGGCCATTGCCACGCCGATGCTGGAGGAGCTGGAAGCCGCCGGCGTGGTCCGCGTAATCCCCACCGCCCGCGCCACGCGGCTGACGATGGACCGCGAAGGCATCCGCCGCCTCGCCGCCGAGACGCTGGGCCTGCCGACCAGCCCCTACAAGTTCTGCGACTCGCTGGCCGAGCTGCAGGCCGCGATCGATGGCGGCATCGGTTATCCGAACATCGTCAAGCCGGTGATGAGCAGTTCCGGCAAGGGCCAGAGCAAGATCGACGGGCCGTCCGATGTGCAGAAAGCCTGGGACTACGCGATGGCCGGCGGCCGCGTCAGCCACGGCCGCGTGATCGTCGAAGGCTTCATCGATTTCGAATACGAGATCACGCTGCTAACGGTCCGTGCACTGGATGAGACCGGCCACGTCCAGACCCAGTTCTGCGAGCCCATCGGCCACGTGCAGAAGGGCGGCGACTATGTGGAAAGCTGGCAGCCCTGCCGCATGGCGCCGGCCGCCCTGCAGCGCGCCCGCGAGATCGCCAAGGCCGTGACCGACAACCTCGGCGGCCAGGGGCTGTTCGGCGTGGAGCTGTTCGTCAAGGGCGACGAGGTCTGGTTCAGCGAAGTGAGCCCGCGCCCGCACGACACCGGCCTGGTCACGCTGACCACGCAGTGGCAGAGCGAGTTCGAGCTGCACGCCCGCGCCATCCTCGGCCTGCCGGTGGACACCAGCCTGAAGACGCCCGGCGCCAGCGCCGTGGTCTATGGCGGCGTCGATGCCCTGGGCGTGGTCTTCGACGGCGTGGACGAGGCGCTGCGCGTGCCCGGCACCGACATCCGCCTGTTCGGCAAACCCGAGAGCTTCGTCAAGCGCCGCATGGGCGTGCTGCTGGCCCGCGCGGGTGATGTGGAAGAGGCGCGCGTCAACGCCAAGAAGGCCGCGGCCCTGGTGCGCCCGCGCGTCCCGACCGAGGACTGAGCCCCTCTCTCGTTCAGGTCTTGGCGCCGTTTTCTTGCAACTGCGCTCGCAACGCCCGGACTTCCTCGACCAGATCGACCACGAGAGCGGCCAGTTCCTGGTTGGCGTCGAAGTCCTGCTCGACCGCCAGCAACCGGCGGGCGCGCTCCAACTGCGGGCTGCCGAAGCGGCTCGTCGACCCCTCGCCGCTGCAGCAGACGAGCAGCCCTGCGCTCAGGCGCGCATGCAACCAGTCTTCATTGACGCCGCAGGCGCGGGCCAGTTCCTCTGAGGTCAGCAGGTATTCGTCGACCAGAACTCCGACGAGTATGGGTTCTTCGTCCATGGCACATCCCTTCTGGATCAGCCCGCGGCGTCCGGCCGTGGCTTGAAGCGCGGGCCAAGCGCTGCAGCCATCGTCTGGTAGACCGCGCTTGCGCCCGGCAGGGTGGAAGGTGGCAGCACGACCTGGACCTCGAGCAGCATGTCTCCGGCCGGCTCTCCTGCACGCCCGCGTCCCTTGAGTCGCAAGCGCTTGCCATGCGGCGTATCCGGCGGCACGGTGACCCGCACCGGGCCCGCGGGCGTTGCGGCCGTGACCTCCGAGCCCAGCGCAGCCTCCCAGGGAGCCAGGGGCAGGGTTTCGTGGAGATCCGGGCTCGGCGCCACCGGCGCGGCGGCCTTGAACTGGATCTCGAGGTACAGATCACCGGCATCCGCGCCACCCCGGCCGGCCGAACCTTGTCCCGGCAGCCGGATGTGCTGGCCCGGCTTGACGCCCTTGGGAATCTGAACCTGCACGCGGCGAGGCAACACGGCGCGATAGCCCTGTTCATCGGAGCTCAGTCGGCGCACCGTGACCGAGCGGACCGCGCCCTCGACGGCATCCCGGGCATCGATCTGCAAGGTGACGTGCTCGTCGGCACCACGCTCGGGCTTGGCCTCTTGCGGCTCAGGCTTCGACGCGCGGCCGAACATGCTGGTGAAGAAGTCGGTGAAGTTCTGAGCCTTGCGCCCTGTGGTCGGTGCGCCATCGAAACGGAAGCCCTGCTTCCAGTCATCAGGCAGATCGGGTGCTTCCGTCGATCCTGAATCTGATGCAGCGGGCGTTTGAGCGTCCGCCGCACGGCGATGCCGGCTTCGCACCCCGTCGTAGGCCTTGCGGCGCTGCGGGTCCGACAGCACTTCATACGCCTCGTTGATCTTGAGCATCGCGGCGTGCGATTCAGCGCTCGGGTGCAGGTCGGGATGATGCAAACGCGCCAGGCGGCGATAGGCCTGCTTGACCGCCGACGGGTCGGCGTCGGGGCTCAGGCCCAGGATCGCGTAGTAGTCCTCGAAGCGCATCGCTCTGCCCCCGTTGCATCCGGCATGAGTGCAGGCTAAGGCCGTGCACGGCTGAAAAACCAGGAGGACACGCGAAAACGAAGTTGTCCGAGCACGCCGAGGCATGGTCTCCGACAAGCGGGGCCGAGGTCCCGGAAACGGGCGGACAGCTGCGCGCTCCGACTACGGACTAACCGACATCAGCCCAAGTCGACACAACAAGCGCCGGGCAAAGAACCCTCATCCTGACGGGCGCCCAGCGCTCACGAGGCTTTGCGTCGCTTGTTGGACAGCAATCCGACAAGTCCCAAGCCGACAAGCGCGAGCGCCGCGGTGGCCGGCTCAGGGACCGGTTGCGCCGTCGAGATGATCGAGTAGCCGCTCTGCCCGACGTCGGCGGCATTGGTGCTGACGCGGTTGGTCCAATTGATCGAGGCGTCGGCGATATTGGCCGCCATCGCGAAGGCGTAGGCGTTGAACGAAGCGTGCGTGTCGTACAGACCGCTGATCTGGAAGTCGACCCTGACGCTTCCGGCATCGATCGCGCCGCGGTCCGATGTGTTGCCGAGGTTCAGGTCAACGAACATCAACACCTGCTGGTTGGCCGGGTTGGTGATGTCCTCACCCGACCAGAACGGCAGCGTCCAGCCATCGCCCGGGCCGGGCTTCGCAGCGTTTGGACCGTAGCGCAGATCCGCGCTGGTGAAGGTCTCGTTGACCGCGCCGCTCACGTAGGTCAAGGTCGACGGCAAGGACGTGCCTGCGTCCCATTGGTAGCCGCTGGACTTGATGGACAAGCTGAAGTCGCTCGGTACGGGCCCGGTCATCGAAAAGGCCAGCACGATGTCGTCGTTGTAACCGCGACCGCCGGTCGTCGTGACCCAGAAGCTGCCCGAGGTCGACGACGTGGAGATCGTCTGCGTCGTCACTTGGCCGGACACATTGCCGGCCGCGCCGCTGTTGGCGATGTGCAGCTGATTCAGGCCGCCGCCCGGTGCGTTGATCCAGTAGGTGTCGTCCGCGCCGCTGCCATAACGCGCGCCGGCATCGTTGGCCACGCCGACGTAGATGTTGCGGTTGGCGGGAAGCTGCTCATAGGACTGCGCCCATTGGCTCGTCATGGCCAGAAGGCCCACACAGGCCCAACCGATCGCTGAATGCTTCATCCGTGTCTCCGGGGTTTCGTGATGTGTTGCCGCTTTTCTCGAAATATACAGTGAGATACAACGCGCGTTGTATATTTCCAAATACATCGAATTCGACACAACAATCCCTAGGAGACTTTCGATGACGTTTCGTTTCCGTGCGCGCGGCGCGAGCATCGCTCTCGCGGCGCTGATGACCTGCGCCGCCCTGGCCGCACTGCCTACCGACGCTGCGGCGGTCACCGTCGTGCTCGGCGCCGGCAAGGTCTCCACGCTCTTCCAGAACCAGCCCGATCACAGCATCGGCAAAGGTCCGGCGACCTTTGTCGGCGGCGACGCCAGCGGCTCGCCGCGACGCGGCCTGATCGACTTCAACCTGGCCGCCAACATCCCGGCCGGCGCGACGATCACCGATGTGCAACTGACGCTGTATCTCGCAGGCGTGGCGACTGGCGACACGACACCACGCGAGATCGATTTGCACCGCATCACGGCCGACTGGGCGCACGGCCCGACGGGCCTGGGCGTGACGCAGATCGACGGTACCGACCAGGGCTTCCCGGCCATCGCGCCGAGTCCGACCTGGTACGACCGCCGCTACCAGCAGAATCAGCCCTGGGCCACGCCGGGCGGCGACTTCGCCACCGCCGTGAGCGCGGCAAGCATGATCGGCCAGACGGCCGGTAGCGCCTACAGCTGGTCGTCCCCGCAGATGGTGGCCGACGCGCAGTCAATGCTCGATGCACCGTCCACCAACCAGGGCTGGGCACTGCTGAACGTCGACGAATGGAGCGCCAACAGCTATCGGATCTTCTACACGCAGGCATGGGACGACACATCGCTGCGCCCGCAACTGCAGGTGAGCTATGTGCTGGCCGCAGTGCCTGAGCCGGCGACGGGCATGCTGCTGCTCGGCGGGCTGATCGCGATGGCGCTGCGGCGCCGGACGCCCACAGAGAAAGGCTCGCAATGATTGCCAGTGCCTCGCTCTTCAAGCGCAGCCTCGCGACAGCTTCGCTCTCCGCGCTGCTGTGCGCTCACGTCCATGCCGCCGTCATCACGCTGACGCCGTCGAAGGACGCAACGATCTACGGCGCCAGCATGAACCAGGGCTTGCCGAACTCCTCCGGACAGGACTTGTTCAACCACAGCAATGGCGCCGGGCCGGGCATCTTCGCCGGCGGCAACGGCCAGCTCGCGCCGCACCGGGCGCTGATCGAGTTCGACATTGCTTCAGCCCTCCCGGCTGGCGCAGTCATCACGTCCGCGCAGCTCACCATGCATATCGGCATCGTTGCTGGATCGGGTGGCGCACCGGGCCTTGGCGACCAAACCCCACGCACGATGGACCTGTTCCGCCTGACGCGTGACTGGGGCGAAGGCACGACCGGCGCCAACGCGACAACGGTTGGCGGCACCGGCCAGGGCTTTCCGGCCAACGTGGGCGATGCCACCTGGCTGCAGTCCGCTTACCAGCAGGTGTCGTGGACCACGCCGGGAGGCGATCACGTGGCCGACGTGAGCAGCTCGCTGGCCGTGGGCAGCGTGTTCGGCTCGGCGCAGACATGGAGCTCGACGGCGCTGATGGTGTCGGACGTGCAGGGCTGGCTGGACAACCCGAGTTCCAATGACGGCTGGATCCTGATCAACCGGGACGAAAACCTGAAGCAGACACATCGCGCCTTCTATTCGAGCGAATGGCCCGACGCAGCGATGCGCCCGCAACTGCAGATTACCTACGAACTGGCACCGGTGCCCGAGCCTGGCAGCACCGCCCTTCTGTTGGCTGGCCTCGCTTTGCTCGGTTGGCGCGCTTCTGCACGTAGAGGCAGGAAGTCCTTGCCGGATTGAGCCCCGGCTCCGATCAGACCGCGATCAAGTGCTCGTACAGGATCGCCGCCCCGACCGCCGCCAGCACGAGGCCCCCGATCACCTCCGCGCGCTTGCCCACCACGTTGCCCAGCACGCGCCCCAGCATCACGCCCAGGGTCACCATCACGAAGGTGGCGCAGCCGATCGCCGCGGCGACGACGCCGATGTTCACGTCGATGAAGGCCAGGCCCACGCCGACGGCCATCGCGTCGATGCTGGTGGCGAAGCCGGTCAGGGCCAGGCGCGCGAAGCTGTGGCTCGACGGCTTGTCGTCGGGCGCGTCGGCCTCGGGGTCGTCCTTCTTGAGCCCGTTGTAGATCATGTGCAGGCCCAGCGCGCCGAGCAGGACGAAGGCGATCCAGTGGTCCCAGGCCTTCACCGCGTTGACGGCGCTCAGGCCGAGCACCCAGCCGACCAGGGGCGTGATGCCTTCGATGACGCCGAAGATGGCGCCGGTGCGCAGCGCTTCGGACCAGCGGGGATTCTTGAGCGCGGCGCCCTTGCCGATGGCTGCGGCAAACGCGTCCGTCGACATCGCCAGGGCAAGAGCGGCTGTGGAGATGAAGTTCATGATGGGGTAGGAGTCGTCCAAGGTCGGGCCAAGTCGCAACGACGCACCATCACTGCCCGACCTGACGTCGTGATAGCACATCGTTGGTCTCGCCAACCAGAACTGGCTACCTGCGCCATGAGCCGCGGAGGCTCAAGTATGTTGACGCAGGCGCTTCCAAGCGATGGAAGCAGGCTACTCCCCAAGAGTGGACGGCATTCTAGTCGAGAGATTTTGGTGCTCGGCCGACTTACGGCTTCAGTGACCTATGGCGTCAAGGCGCCCAGGGATTGAGGAGCGTTGCGCCAGTCCCTTGAAAGTCGACGACATTGCGGGTCACGACGGTCATGCCATGAACCATTGCAGTCGCCGCGATCATGGCGTCACGTTCTGAACGTCGAGTCGGAATGTGGAGTTGGGCGCACTGAAGTGCTACTGCCGTATCAACGGGCAGTACTCGTCCGGCAAAGGCCGGCAAGACGTGGCTGTGCAGCCAGGTTCGCAGAATCGCAGCTTGCGCCGGATCGCGACGCTCGAGAGCAAGGATGCCGAGTTCAAGCTCGAGCACACAGATGGCCGAGACATACAAGGTCCCAGTAGCGACCTTGCTTGCCCAGGCAACGACGTTGGCATCAGCCCGGCCCGCCCCTGCTTTGCGCAGTTCCGAGACGACGTTGGTGTCCAGGACGTACATCAGCCGAGGTCCGCCTCGCGATAGATCTCACCAGCACGAGGTGGGTCGAAATCGATGTCTGCTGCGCCTGGCATAGAAAGCAGGCTGACGATGTTGGTCGTGGGGCCGGACAGTTCCTGATAGCGCTCGATCGTCAGAAGCACGTGCGCCGGGCGTCCACGATCCGTGATGAAAACGGGGCCGTGCGCGGCAGCCTTCTTCGCGCGACCGGTGTCTTGGTTGAACTCGCGGCTGGACAGGGTGGTGATGCTCACGGCTGACTCCTCAAGATAGTAGGAACATTACTACATCAAAGAGGGGCCTGCAAACGCCGACCGGCATCAGCCCTACTTGGTTAGCCCGACACGCAGCGCTGCAAGCCCGCCCACCAGTCCGCATGAGAGACAGGCTTGGCCAGATCGCCCGGCGCATCGGGCCTCGCGCTGCAGCACAAGAGCGCCAGGCTCGGCCCCGCCGACCGGCGCAACTCGACCATTTCATCCACCGACAGCGTCAGCGGCTCCACCACCATCAGCACCGGCGACGCACCGGCCAGCAACTCGCTCGCCTCGTCCAGCGAAGCCGCCTGCAGGATCCGGTCGAAGCTGGCCAGGGCCAGGCGTTCTGCCAGGGCCTCGCGCGCCGTCGGGCAGGCGTCCAGTACGAGGGCCAGCCAGCCTTCGCCGAGCAGCTCGGTGCCGGGTTCGGCCTGCGGCAGCGGCCATTGCACCTGGTCTTCGTCGGCGGCCTGCCAGGGCAGCTCGATGCTGAAGCGGCTGCCGGCGCCGAGGCGGCTGTGCAGGGTGATGTCGCCGCCCATGGCGCGCACGGCCTGGCGGGCGATGCTCAAACCCAGCCCCAGGCCCGGCTGGCGGCCCTGGCCGGTGGCGCGCACGAAGGGTTCGAAGACCAGGGGCAGGTCGGCTTCGGCGATGCCCTGGCCGGTGTCGCTGACGCTCAGATGCAGCATGCCGCCGGCCGCATCGGCCTCCAGCACGATCTGACCCTGCTGGGTGAACTTGGCGGCGTTGGACAGCAAGTTGAACAGGACTTGGCGCAGGCGCTTGGCGTCGAGCTCGACGACGGCGGGCAGCGCCGGGCCGCGCTGCAGGCTCAGCTCGTTGCCGCCGCTGCGTGCCATCGCCTGTGCCTGCTCTACCACCTCGATCAGCAAGCCGTGCAGGTACAGCGGCGCGGTGACGATCTCCGGCGCGGCTTCGGCCTCGGGGCTGCGGGCGAAGCGCTGCAGCTCGTCGATGGTTTCCAGCAACATCAGCCCGCTGTGCTCGATGGCGCGGCGCGTGGCCTCGAACTCGCGGTCCTGGCCGAGGCGGCGCGTCAGCTGCACCATCGATGCCAGCGGCGCGCGCAGGTCGTGGCCGATGTAGCCCAGCAGCCGGCCCTTGGCGGCGTCGCTGGCCTGCGCGCGGGCGCTGGCCGTGGCCAGCTCGGCGGTGCGCTGGCGCACAGTGGCCTCCAGCGTCTGCGCGTGCTGCGCGCGCTCGCGGTCCAGTTGCAGCAGTACCGAGCCCATCAGCGCAACGGAGCCCACCACGCAGCCCAGCAGCGCGCCGCTCTCGACCAGGTCGGTGTTCGGGATCACGCCCATCAGGCTTAGGTAATGCTGCACCACGCCCACCTGCTGGCACAGCACCGCGAAGAACCAGGCCGGGCCGAGCGGGCCGCCCGCCTTGACACCCTGCGCGCTGATGAGGATCGTCATCGCGATCAGCACGAACAGGACGGTGTTGTTCCACTGCGTGGCCAGCCGGTAGTCGCCCCACAGGCACCACAGCCCCGTCAGCAGCGGCAAGGCGATCACCGCGAGCAGCGCGCGGTCCATGCGCGGCCGGCGCTGCTTCACGCCCAGCACCTGCCGCATCGTCAGCGCCTGGGCGATCGTGGCGCCCGCGCCGAGCACGCCCAGCGAACGCTGGGCCCAGTCGGTGGCATCGGGCCACAGCAGCGCGAAGGCCGCGCCCTGCATCCCCGCCTCGTACAGCAGGGCCAGCAGCAGGTAGGCCGCCAGCAGGCCGAAAGCCGGCTGGCGCAGCGCCAGGAACAGGCCGGCCGCGAGCAGCGCGATCATCGCCGGCAGGCTGAACAGCACGCTGTGGATCAGGTTCGCCCGCGTGCTGGCGGCCAGCAGCGCGGTGGGCGTCCACAGCCGCGGCCGCAGGCTCACCGCACCACGGCTGGCGACGCGCAGCAACAGCTCGCGCGTCTCGCCGGGTGCCACGCGCACGACGAAGGCGCTCTCGCGGGTGGGCAGCTCGCGGGCGGAGAAGGGCTGGTCGGTGCCGGCGCGCGAATACTGCCAATCAGGCGCCCCGGCGCGGCGCGAGAACAGCGCGACCGATTCCATGCGCGCCGGCTCCAGCGCCAGCACACGCACCTGCGCCTCGTCCTCGGGGTTGTGCAGCGTGATGCGCAGCCAGAAGGCCGCGGCGCTGTAGCCCGGTGCGAGCAGGGCCGGCGTGGTCGGGCGAAACACCGGCTGCCCCAGGGCCTGCGGGTCGGGCGACGCGGCCGGGTCGACGTGGATCAGCGCCAGCGCCCCCAGCTCGATCGGCGCCGAGTCGCTGGAGCGCAGTTCCACGGCGGTCTGCGCCATCGCCGGCAGGGCCAGCATCACCAGCAGCTGCACGCCGGCTGCCCAGGCGAGCAGCCGCCTCAAGATTCGTTCCGCCGGCCCTGGCGGTGCGCCTGCCGGTAGGCCTGCGGGCTCAGGCCGTGGCGGTCGCGGAAGGCGGTCGCGAAATTGCCCGGGTTGCCGTAGCCCACGTGCGCGGCGATCTCCTGCACGGGCATCTCGGTTTCGGTCAGCAGCCGCAGGCCGGTGCTCAGGCGCTCGCCGCGCAGGAAGCCCGAGACCGTCTGGCCCACGTGCTCGCCGAACAGCGCGAGCAGGCGCTTCTCGTGCGTGCCCACCTGCTGCGCGATCTGGCTCACGGTGAGCGCCTCGCCCAGGTGTTCGCGGATGAAGCTCACCGCGCTGTGTGCCAGCAGCGCGCCGGGGTCGCGCTCCGGATGTTCGTCCTGCGCCTCGGGCACCTCGTCGCTGCTGCCGCGCCGGATCTGTTCGGCCAGCCGCAGGTGAACGCGGATGCGCGCGAGCACCTCCTCCGGGTGGAAGGGCTTGCTGATGAAATCGACGGCACCCACGTTCAGGCCGTGGATACGGTCCGCCGCGGTGCTGTGCGCGCTGAGGAACAGCACCGGGATGTTGCGGGTCTGCGGATCGGCCTTCAGCAGCTGGCACAGCGCGAAGCCGTTGAGGTCCGACATGCCGACGTCCAGCAGCGCCAGCGCGGGCTGCAGCGCCTGCGCGCGCGACAGGGCCTGCCTGGAATCCGAGGTCAGGGCCAGGCGATAGAGCGGCTGCAGGATCTGCGTGAGCCAGCGCAGCTCTTCGAGCTGATCGTCCACGATCAGCAGCAGGGGGCGTTCAGTCATGCGCGGTGGTCATCGAGGCGTGAAATTGTGCATGAGGGCATATGACGATCCCGCAGCATTCGCCCGACGGCGGCGGTCGCGCAGTGTGGCATTCGCACACCCGCGCATTGGCAATAGTCCACGCTCCCCGACCAATTGTTTCCAATGGTTCCTTTGCTCAAAAGTCCCGTCCGTTTCCGCAAAACCCCACATCCCGCGTAGCGCCGATAAACCGGGCCATGCGTGCATGTCCACGCAAACGAACGAGTGGGTGAAGAAGCATGGATTTGAAGAGCAAGACGAAGCGTCTGCACGTGGCCTCGGCCGTTCTGGGTCTCTCGCCGCTGCTGGCGCTGGCGGCACCGCCGGATGCTGGCCAGCTGGTCAATGAACGCCAGCGGGTCGAGATGCCGCCGGCCCGGCCCGCCGCCGAGCCTCGGCAGGAGCCCGAGCAGGCGACCGGCACGGCCGGCCAGGGTCTCAGCGCGCTGGTCTCGCGCGTGCGCTTCACCGGCGCCGAAGGCCTGGCCAGCGACACCGAGCTGCAGGGCTGGGTGGCCGACCAGGTGGGCCAACGCCTGAACCATGCGCAGATGCAGGCCCTGGCCGCGCGCGTCACGGCCCGGCTGCAGGCCAAGGGCTACCTGCTGGCCCGCGCCTACCTGCCCCGCCAGGACCTGAGCGGCGGCGAACTGCAGATCGCCGTGCTGGCCGGCCGCCTGCAGGACGGCACCGGACGCCTGAACCTCAGCGGCGGCGACGCCGCGCTGCAGGCACGGCTGCACGCCATTGCCGACGCCAACCTGCCGGACGGCCCGGCCCGCGCCGATGACCTCGAACGCGCGCTGCTGCTGATGCGCGACGTGCCCGGCATCACCGTGCGCTCGGCGCTGGAAAAGGGCGACCAGCCCGGCACCAGCCGCATCCAGGCGCAGGTGGAGGAGCAGTCGCGCTGGGGCGCCTCGGCCTCGCTGGACAACTTCGCCAACCGCTACACCGGCGACGTGCGCGCCACCGTGCGCGGCGTGCTGAACCGCCCGCTGGAGCGCGAGGACCAGCTCTTCGCCTCGCTGAGCGCGACCCGCGACACCAGCCAGGCCGCGCTGTCCTACGCCTGGGCGCTGAACCCGCAGGGCCTGCGCGCCAATGTGAACGGCTCCTACATGCGCTACAAGGTCGGCCTCGAACTGGCGCCGCTGGAGCTGCGCGGCACGGCCCGCAGCATCGGAGCGGGCCTGAGCTTCCCGCTGCAGCGCAGCCGCGAGCGCAATGTCTGGCTGAACCTGGACGGCGTGGAGAACCGCCTGGACGACGATGCGCTGGGCACGCCCCTGCACCGCCGCCGCATCGATCAGCTGAACTTCGGCGTGACGGCCAACAGCTACGACGAGCTGGGCGGCGGCGGCCAGAACGACCTGGGCGTGAACGTCAGCGCGGGCAATGTGAGCCTGACCCGCAACGCGGCCGACGCCGCCGTCGACGCGATCAGCGCGCGCACCCAGGGCGGCTTCACCAAGCTCAGCGGCCACATCGCGCGCAACCAGGCCCTGCCGGGCCTGCGCGACTGGACCTTGTTCGCCGTGGCCAGCGGCCAGTTCGCGGGCAAGAACCTGGATTCGTCCGAGAAGTTCCTGCTGGGCGGCCCGTCCAGCGTGCGCGCCTATGCCGTCGGTGAGGGCTCGGGCGACAGTGGCTGGCTGGCCAGCGTCGAGCTGCGCCGGGACTTCGGCCTCTTCGGGCTGCGCGCCCAGGGCCTGGGCTTCGTCGACGCCGGCGGCATCACGCAGCACCAGACCTTGTGGAACGGCGCCCTGTCCGACCCGTCCGCCAACCACTACCACCTGGCCGGCGCCGGCCTGGGCTTCAACATCGGCAACGAGACCTGGAACCTGCGCAGCGCGTGGGCCCACGCCATCGGCAGCAACCCCGGCCGCGGCGCCAACGGCCTGGAAGCCGACGGCCGCGCCGAGCGCCAGCGTGCCTGGGTGCAGCTCAACGTCGCCTACTGATCGTACGGACCAAGCAAAGAACATCTCATGAAGAACTCCCTGAATCGCGCTTACCGCCTGGTCTGGAACGAGGCCACCGGCACCTACGTCGCCGTCGCAGAAACCACCCGCGCCCGTGGCAAGCGAGCCTCCGGCGCCGTGCGCGCCGCAGCTACCGGCCTGCTGGTGGCGCTGGCCTCCCATGCGGCCTGGGCGCTGGACCCCGGCACCCTGCCCCGCGGCGCCAACGTCGCCGCCGGCAGCGCCGGCTTCACGCAGAGCGGCAACGCGCTGAACGTCCAGCAGTCCTCGCAGAAGCTGGTCATCAACTGGGGCAGCTTCGACATCGGTTCGGCCGCCAGCGTCAACTTCAGCCAGCCGTCCAGCAGCGCCATCGCGCTGAACCGCGTCAGCAGCGGCGTGCCCACGCAGATCGAAGGCGCGCTGAACGCCAACGGCAACGTCTGGGTGCTCAACAGCGCGGGCGTGGTCTTCGGCAAGACGGCGCAGGTCAATGTGGGCGGCCTGGTGGCCAGCTCGCTGACGCTGTCCGACGGCGACTTCCAGTCCGGCCGCTACACCTTCAGCAATGACAGCGGCGCGGCCGGCACGGTCAGCAACGCCGGCAGCATCAATGCCCGCGGCGGCGTCGTGGCGCTGGTGGCACCGGTGGTGCGCAACAGCGGCAGCATCGCTGCTTCCACCGTAGCCCTGGCCGCGGGCGACCAGGTGACGCTGGACTTCAAGGGCGACGGCCTGCTGAGCTACACGATCGACCGCGCTGCGCTGGGCGCGCTGGTGGAGAACAGCGGCAGCATCAGCGGCGACACGGTCTCGCTGAGCGCGCGCAGCGCCAGCGCCGCGGTGGCCACCGTGGTGAACAACGAAGGCGTGATCGAGGCCACGGGCCTGTCGGAGAGCGGCGGCCACATCGTGCTGGACGGCGGCGACAACGGCGCGGTCCACGTGGCCGGCACGCTGGACGCCAGCTCGGCCGCGGCCCAGGGCGGCAGCATCACGGTCACCGGCCATGCGATCACGCTGGACGGCGGCGCCACGCTCGCGGCCGACGGCGCGACCGGCGGCGGCAGCATCCACGTGGGCGGCGGCTACCAGGGCAAGGACACGAGCCTGCTCAACGCCACCACCGTCAGCGCGGACAGCAGCGTGACGGCCTCGGCCAGCGCGACGGCCAATGGCAACGGCGGCGAGGTGGTGTTCTGGTCCGATGACCACACCAGCTTCGCCGGCAGGATCGGCATCCGCGGCGGCGTCCAGGGCGGCGATGGCGGCCGCGCCGAGGTCTCGGGCAAGGAGACCCTGAACTACAGCGGCCTCACGGATGCCAGCGCAGCGAAGGGCGCGACCGGCAACCTGTTGCTGGACCCGAGCACCATCACGATCAACGGCGGCAGCGGCACCAACGCATCCGACGGCAGCGTGCTCTACGCCAGCAACCTCGAAGCGCAGACGGCCAACGTCTACCTGCTGGCGAGCGGCAACGTCACGGTCACCGACCTCGACCTCAACGGCGGCAACGGCAAGCTGACGATGCAGAACAACGTCGGCCTGCGCATCGACTCGTCCACCGGCATCATCAAGTTCAACGACCCGACCAACACCATCGAGGTTTCCGGCACCGGCTACATCTACCTGCAGGTGACGCGGTCCGGCAGCCTCAGCAACATCGGCAACCTCGTGGCCTCCGGCCCCGGGGTCGCCGCGGCGACGGGCTTCTTCACCGGCGGCGTCAGCGACGGCGTGGGCACGCCCGCGGCCGGTTCGATCACGCTATTCGGCTCCGAGGGCGTCACCCTGGGCGGCTCGGTCACCACGAACGGCGGCTACGTCCGCATCTGGGCCGATGCCAACAACGGCGGCGGCGGCTCGCTGACCCTGGCCAAGCCGATCACCACCAATGGCGGCAACCTGTACCTGTCCACGGGCACGGGCGGCATCAACATGAACTCGGACATGACGCTGGGCACCGGCCGGATCACCTTCGGCGCGGATGGCACCCACACCACGGGCACCAATGTGCTGAACGGCCTGCTCAGCGCGTCCGGCGACATCTCGATCTCGCAGTCGCTGCAGTTCGGCGCCGGCGCGGGCATCTCGACCGACGGCCGGCTGACCATCAGCAGCGCCTCCAGCATGACGGGCTCGGGCGCCTCGCTGACGCTGACGGCAAGCTCCTTCGACCTGCAGCAGGCCATCGCCGGCAACAGCGGCACGGTCACGCTGAAGCCCTACCTGGCCGGCACCAACGTGGACATCGGCGCCGCCGGCAGCGGCAACATGCTGATCGACACGAACGCGCTGTCCAAGCTGAGCGGCTTCTCCAACATCATCATCGGCCGCAACGACGGCACCGGCACCACCAGCGTCAACGCCGACACCTCGGTGGCCGCGGCCGGCCGCATCGAGCTGATCAACCAGACGCTGAACGTCAACGGCGGTGCGCTGACCAACACGACCGGCGACGTGACCCTGACGGGCAACACGCTCAGCATCGGCAACACGGTGAACGCCAAGGGCGGCACCGGCAAGATCACGCTGCGCCCGCTGGCCGCCGGTGCGCTCGTGGACGTGGGCGGCAGCACCATCAACACCGCGCTGCTCAACCAGCTGCAGGCCGCCACCCTGGAGATCGGCAGCAGCACCAGCGGCGACCTGACGTTCAGCAGCGACATCGCCACCACGGCCACGACGGTCAACCTGATCAGCGGCGGCAACATCACGGCCACGGCCGGCGGCGTCTCGGCGCCGCACCTGGTGGCCACGGCCGGCGGCAGCGTCACGATCAGCGACAGCACCTTCGACTTCAGCACGCTCTCGCTGACCACCGGCGTGAACAGCAGCAGCAGCGTCACCAGCAGCAGCGCGATCTGGGGAACGACGAGCCTGAACCTGGGCGCCGGCAGCAGCACGACGCTGACGGCGGCCAGCTCGCTGGACCTGGGCGGGACCATCAACTTCAACAGCGGCGCGACGACGCTGGCCCTGCTGTCCAACGCCTTCACCGGCACGCCCACCAGCTCGAACAAGACGCTGGCCGGCGTCACGTTCGACGTGATCGACCACGGCAACACGCTGACGGTGGGCGCGGCAAGCAGCACCCTGCCCGGCACGACGCTGAGCGGCTTCAGCGGCACGAAGAACATCACCATCGGCAGCGCCGGCACCGAGGTGTCCACCGAGGCGGCGCTGAATATCGCCACGGCCGCCGGCGGCCAGCTGAAGCTGGTCGGCAGCCACGTGAACGTCGGCGACGACATCAGCGTGACCGTCGGCAGCCTGGCGCTGGACTCCGGCAACACGCTGAACATTGGCCACGCGCTGACCGCCACCGACACGGTCAGCCTGACGACCAACAACGCCGACATCGACGGCGGCAGCAACGGTGTCATCACGACCAATCACCTGATGGTGGACATCGGCGGCGGCGACCTGTCGCTGGCGACCGTGCAGCAGGTCAACACGCTGAGCGCCACCGGCCACAACGTGGCGCTGATCAACGGCAAGAGCCTGGTGGTGAACGGCGTCGACGCCAGCGGCCTGGTGGGCCTGTGGGCCTCCGGCAGCAGCTCCGACCTGACCCTGGCCGGCACCGTGAGCGCTGACAGCGCCGGGCAGGCAGGCGGCCAGATGTCCATGGTCCTGATCGCCGACCGCAACTTCATCAACAACGTCGGCAGCACGGTGCTGGATGCTGGCGCCGGCACCTGGCGCGTCTACTCCACCAGCCCGCTGAACGACACCCGCAACGGCCTGACGCCCGACTTCAAGCAGTACAACGCCAACTACTTCGACGGCACCGTGCTGGGCAGCGGCAACGGCTTCTTCTACAGCGTGGCGCCGACGCTCACCGTGGGCCTGACCGGCACGATCAGCAAGACCTACGACGGCAACACCGGCGCGAGCCTGGCCAACGCCACGCTCAACGCCACCGGCGCCATCGACGGCGACCACGTCGTCGTCACGGCCAGCGGCGCCAGCTATGACACCAAGGATGCCGGTACGAGCAAGACCGTGACCGCCAGCGGCGTGGAGTTCAGCGCCAGCAACGGCGCCATGCCGGTCTATGGCTACACGATCGCGGCGCCGGTGACCGGCACCGGCGTGATCACGCCGCGCACGGTGAGCTTGTCGGGCAGCAAGACCTACGACGGCACGACGGCCCTCTCGGGCAGCAACGTCACGATCGGCAACCTCGTCGACGGCGAGACCCTGGGCTACAGCGGTGCCACGGCGAGCGACGCGCACGTCGCGACTGCGGGCAAGTACATCGACGGGATCACGTTGACCAACGGTAGCGGCCTCGCGAGCAACTACGCTTTGCCGACCTTGGATGCGGCGAACGCGGCCGTGACCATCACGCCAGCAACGATCGCCGCCACGGCCGCCATCGTCGGCGCCACGAGCAAGACCTACGACGGCACGACGGCCGCCACCGGCGCCGGCATCAGCGGCACGGCCACCGGCGTCGCCGGCGACGTGCTGGTGCTGGACACCAGCAGTGTCACGCTGGCCTACGACTCGGCGCACGTCGTCGACGCCAGCCACATCGGCGCGACCGGCAGCGTGGGCTACATGATCGCTTCCAGCAGCCACGGCAGCCAGGCCAGCGACTACGTCTTCACCGCACCGACGCTCGCCGCCGTGGACGCGGGCATCAGCGCCAAGGCGATCTCGGCCGGCGCCGTGAGCGTGGCCGGCAAGGTCTACGACGGCAGCACCGTGGCCAATGTCAGTGGCGGCGCGCTGTCGGGCGTCATCGAAGGCGACAACGTGTCGACGACACTGTCCGGCCAGTACGACAACAAGAACAAGGGCACCGGCAAGGACGTCACCGTCACCCTGGGCCTGAGCGGCAGCAGCACGAGCGACTATGTGTTGGAAACCACCACGGTCCATGCCAGCGGCGACATTGCCGCCAAGACCGTCGACGTCGGCGCAATCAGCGTCGCCACCAAGTTCTACGACGGCACGACCGCCGCCATCGTCAGCGGTGGCGCGCTCACCGGCGTGATCGCGGGCGAGGACGTGACGACGACGCTCTCCGGCAGCTATGCCGACCCGTCCGCCGGCATCGGCAAGACGGTCACAGTGACCCTGGGCCTCAGCGGCGCCGACGCTGGCAACTACCAGCTCAGCGCGACGCAGGTGACCGTCAGCGGCAGCATCGGCGGCAACCCGGCCGCCAATGCGGTGAGCGCCCTGCAAGTCCAGCCCAACAGCAGCAACGGCACACAGCAAAGCACGACCGTGAACGGCAGCATCGCCGACGCAAGCACCGGCAGCACGCTGCTGCCCGGCACCTCGGGCCAGGCGCAGTTGTTCGGCGGCAGCGATGCCCGCGGCTCGGCCACACCGGCTTCGTCCGGCAACGCGAGTCCGCTCCAACCAGCCGTGCAGCTGTCCAGCGAAGGCGAGTTCCGCACGGCCGAAGGCGTCAGCGTCGCCACCCCGGCCGGCCCGAACGATGCACCGGCCCAGTCGAAGCTCGCCGTCTTCGTGGCGGATGCCGGCGCGGGCCTGAGCTACCAGGGCCAGTACGAGGCGCTCGACCAGGCGGGCAGCCTGTCGCTGCTGCGCCAGGCCGGCCAGCCCGCCGGCCAGCCCCAGCTGGATGGCGCCGTCACCTTGCGCACCGAAGCCACGCTCGGCGACGCGCGGATCGAGCTCTCCCTGCTGTCCACCGGCAGCCTGGTGGTGCAGGTCCCCAGCGAACTTGCCACGATGAGCCGCGACACGCTCAGCGCCTACGCACTGAGCGCGCTGAAGGCCAGCACCAGCACCGGCGTGGACAAGGTGAACGCCATCGTGCTGCGCTTCGTCAAGTAAGCCCCGCGATGCAGGCGATGGAAAGGGACGCTTCGGCGTCCCTTTCTCATTGCGCTATCCGATGACCCGCGAGCGGCCGGCCAACACGCCGCAGCCGGCCATGACGAGGCTCAACACCGCCCCACCGACGAGCACGGCGCTCCACCCGCCGGTGAGGCCATGCAACTGGCCAGCCACCGCGGGCCCGCCGGCGGCGAGCAGATAGCCCACGCACTGCGCCATGCCAGAGAGCGCCGCGGCCTGCTGCGGATTGCTGGCCCGCAGGCCCATGAAGATCAGCGCCAGGATGAAGGCGCCGCCAGAGGCAAAACCGAAGCAGGCGGCCCACAGGCTCGCCAGGGCCGGCCAGCAGGCCAAGCCGACCAGCGACAGCCCCAGCAGGCCGCTCATCAGCGCGGCCACCAGGCGCTGGTCCTTCATCCGGCCAACCACCGGCCCGAGGAAGAGGCCCGGCACCGCCGTGGCGAGCTGCATCACGCCATGCAGCGAACCGGCGAGCGCAGGCGACAAGCCGGCCGCGGTGAGCATGCTCGGCAGCCACGCGACAACGACGTAGTACAGCAGCGAGTTCGTGCCGATGAACAGCGTCACCTGCCACGCGATGGCCGAGCGCCACACCGGCCCGCCATGCGGGGGCGAGGCCGTGCCGGCGGCGGGCGCCGTGTGCCGGCGCAACTGGCCGATCCACACCGCCCCGGCGAGCAACGGCAGCAGCACCGGCATGCCCAGCGTCAGCTGCCAGCCGGCGGCCGCGCTGAGCGGCACGGCGCTGGCCGACACCAGCGCGGCGGCGATGCCCATCGCGAGCGCGCAGGCGCCAGTGATGCCGGGCACGCGCCGCGGGAAGTCGCGCTTGACCAGGCTGGGCAGCAGCACGTTGCCGATCGCGATGCCCGTGCCGATCACCGCGGTGCCGACGAACAGGCTCCAGGCGGCGCCGGCCGAGCGCAGCATCACCCCGCTGGCCACCAGCACCAGTGCGGCGAACAGCGAGCGCTCTAGCCCGTATTCCCGCGCGAACAGGGCGGCGAAGGGCGAGACGATGGCGAAGGCCAGCAGCGGCAGCGTCGTCAGCAGCCCGGCCTGCGCCGCCGACAGGGAGAACGCCGCTGCAGTTGCGCCAGGATGGGCGCGACACCGGTGATCGGCCCGCGGAAGTTCATGGCGATCAGCAGCAGGCCCGGCAGCAGCAAGGCGGAAGTGGCATTGGCGCGTGCGGCCGCTCGTGGGCTCATGGCGCTTTTCCTCGGTGAAGTAAAGGGCCTCACAAGGTAGCCGGAATGCCGTCGGCAGGATTTGGATAATCGGACTGTTGATCGCTGAATCCTGCCAACTTGCCTTCATCACTCCCATCCCCTCGCCCGCTGGACGGCGTCCTCACCGACTTCGACGAGCGCCGCGTGCGCAGCCTGGTCGCCGGCTGGCGGCTCGACGTCGGCCAGCAGAAGAGCGAGGTGCCGCTGCACACGCACCGGCTCGGCCAGCTGGTGTTCGCGCTGCGCGGCGGGGTGACCTGCGAGGCGCCGCACGCGATCTGGATGGTGCCGCCGCACCGGGCGATCTGGATTCCCTCGCAGACGCCGCACAGCGTGCGCGCCACCGCCAACGCGAGCCTGTGCTACCTGTTCGTTCAGCCGGGCGCCGTCCGGCTGCCGGCGGACTGCTGCACGCTAGCCATCTCGGCGCTGGTACGGGAGCTGGTGCTGGACATGAGCACCCAGCCCTGGGACTACGCCTCCGACAGCGCGGTCGGCCGCAAGGCGCGGGTGCTGCTGGACGAGCTGGCCGGCCTGCAGGTCGAGGGCGTGCACGTGCCGACCTCGCAGGACGCACGGGTGCGCCGCATTGCCGCGATGCTGGCCGATGATCCCGCCGACCGGCGCACGCTGGCCGAATGGGGCCGACTGGTGGCGATGAGCGAGCGCTCGCTGGCGCGGCTGGTGCAGTTAGAGACCGGCCTGTCCTTCGGCCGCTGGCGGCAACAACTACATCTGCTCGTCGCGATGCGGCAGCTGTCCGCGGGCGACAGCGTTCAGCAGGTCGCCGGCCAGCTCGGCTACGACTCGGTGACCGCCTTCATCACGATGTTCAAGAAGGCGGTCGGCGAGTCGCCAGGCCGGTACTTCGCCGGCAAGGAAACTGGCGTCGCTTGAATTTCCTAAATGCGAATTAATTCACGGCAGCGCGAGTTTTCCAGTTTCAAAATGGATTGTCAGAATATTGACAATCATCTACGTAGGAATACAGATTCGCCCATTGACGCCTAATCAGGGGATTGTGGCTCCATCTACTTTTGGCGAGCATGGCGGGCTTGACCAATCAATATTGACAACTGGATTTATGGTTTCGATGAATCTGCCCGCACGCATTCTTCCCCTCGTGATGTCCATCGGCGCCAGCGCGAGTTTCGCCGCAACTCCTTCGATTACCGGTACGGTCGGCGCGACGGAAAATGGTTATACGGCCTCGATCACGAATATGACGTTCGCGGATGGCGCCAGCGCTTTCGGCGGCAGCGGCACCATCGTCTGCATCGCACCGTCCACCGATTTCCCGGACATGAATTCGGTGCACTCCTACAGCATCGTCGACGCGGCTTCGGTGATCAGCGCCAAACCCGCGGCAGCGCCGAAGGCACAAGCCGTTATTAATTGGCTGTTCGACAATTACTACGCCACCGACATGCTTTCCGCCACCGCGAATTCCAATTCCGGCTACGGATTCAACCAGGCGCTCTGGGAAATCACCACGGATTTCACGGGAAAAGCCAGCAGCCTCGATTCCAGCAGCGGATCCATCTTCTATAACGGATCGGATTCCTACCTCTCGATCATGAGCGCGCTGAAGGCGAATTTCTCGTCGATCCCGGTTTCCTATACCTCGACACAATATTCGCTGCAGTTCCTGTCCGACAGCGACAAGAAGTATCAGAACATGGTGCTGGTCACCTCGCCGGCAGCGGCCGTGCCGGAACCTGCGAGCTACGCCCTGCTGGCGTTCGGGCTGATCGCGCTCTACGGCCTGCGCAAGCGATCGCGCAAGTAAGTAATTGCTCGCCGCCGCACAGGCGCGCACCTCCCAATTGACCATCCCGCCCGGCGTGTCAGAAACTGACCCGATTTGATACGGGGGTTGGATGGACATCGGCGGCAGAGAGGACCGTCCCTTGCGCAGCAAGGATTGGCTGGCGCGCATGCGCCATGACGGCGCCACGGCCGCCGAGGCGCCGCCGAAAGCCCGGCGCAAGATCACGCGGCTCGAACTCGGCACCTTCGCCAACGACCTGGAGGCGGCCGCGACCTTCCTGGGGCGCAATCGGAAATCGCTGGGCGACTACCTCGCCGACGGCATTGCGGAAAAGTACGGCCAGGTGCTCGACGTGTGGGCCTCCCGGCGCGCCTTTCCGATCGACCTGCCCTACGACGCCGACGTCATCGGCGCGCCGGCGCACGATGCCTTTCACCAGCTGCGGGCGGGCAATCCGCATATCGCCGGGCCCATCGCGGCCTATGCGCTGAACGCCCAGGCCAAGAGCTATCACACGGGCCTTCCCAACCAGTCGGACGCACTGCAGACCTGCTTTCTGCGGGCGGTCGTCGCGCTCTCGTGGGTGGCCAATCCCAATCCGCAGCGATTGGCGGCGCTCAGCGGCTCCGTCGAAGGCATGCCGGCGCTGGCGGCGCTCCACCATGAAGTCGTGGCGGTGATAGAGGCCCAGCAATATCAGCGCGGCGTGCCGGAACATGAGCCCTGGTTCTACCTGCACGAACTGACGGCCGGTTTTCTTCTCTGCTACGAGTTGCTCCGGATCGTCTGCAATATGTTCGTGCTGACCGAGGAAAACCGTGCGCCGCTGAACCGCGATGAACAGCGCCACGCCGCGCGAGAAATACTGGGCCGATACGCGCACTACCAGCTTGCCGATCTGACACGCCTGCATTCCTCATCGCGGATGCACTGGAATTTCGTCCAACTGGCGACGATTGCCAACGGGGCTGGGGATATTGATCCACTCGATACCCGACCCGAAGCCGTGGCGATATTCGAGGCCAGAACCATATTCATCCGCGGCATTGCGCAATTGAAGCGGAACTACGGCCGGCATTTCCCGGCGATCCGGCGCTTCCTGGATCAGGACGAAGACACCGGCCCCCTGCTGAGACAGCTGGGCTACGGCGAGCGCCCGTCTCCTCTGTAAGATTTTTCGACACTCCCAGCCGGGCATCCACTCGCCATCGGCGTGCGTGATTCGCCCGTCCTGGTGCGCAAGCTCGCTCGCCTCCGCGTAAACCATGAGGGTTTGGCGTCGAAACACCGGCCTCCCAGCCTGCTTTGGAAAATTTCCACGATCGTAATTTCGGCACCGGCATTGCTGCCCATCCAGCACCTGGGCCGAAGTCGTTGATGGCGGTCCTGGTCAATTCGTCCAACAGCAGATATTACGGAGTTGATCCATGTCGACCAATTACATTCGCAAGCTGGCTCTATCGAGCCTGGTATTGGCTGGTGCAGCACTGTCGGCGCAAACCGCCTCGGCAGACGTCATCACGGTTGATTTCAGCGGGAATCCGCTTTCCGTCGTTCCTTTTGACCTGGGCGGGGTTTATCTGAATCTCGTCACCGGCGGCGCCAGTATTTCCGATAGCGATGTTCCGGGCTGGGACATCAACCCCTTCTTCCTTGGCACCGACGGCGGCCAGCCCGCGCGCTTCGAGCTGTACACACCGGACTTCAGCGGCGGCATCGTCGTCGCCGGCGTGATCCCCAGCATCCCGGCCCAGCAACTGGCGATCGGTGCGACGGTCGGCCCGGGCCTGGTCTACAAGAACGGCGCCGTCAATGCCAGCTCGGGCAGCACGGACATCCACTACATCGGCTTCCGCTTCCTGAACGAGGACACCTCGGTCGAGAACTACGGCTACCTCGCGATCCAGCAGTCGGTCTCGCCGGCCGCCGAAGGCTCCGTACGCATCCTGGGCTGGGCCTACGACAACACGGGCGCGGCCATCACCGTGAATGCCGTGAGCGCCGTGCCGGAGCCGGCCACCTATGCGCTGTTCGGCGCGGGCCTGCTGGCCGTGGCCGGCTTGCGCCGCCGCCGAGCCGCCAAGCAAGCCGACTGATCAGTACAGCGTCTCGACCTCGCTGGCCAGGCGATAGCCGGCGCCGCGCTCGGTGACGATGAGGGTCGGGGTGGCCGGATCGGCCTCGATCTTCAGGCGCAGGCGCCGGATCTGCACGTCGATCGTGCGGTCGTACACCTCGGCCTCGTGCAGCCGGGACAGGGACAGCAGTTGGTCCCGCGACAGCACGCGCTGCGGCGCGCGGCACAGCGCGTTCAGCAGGCTGAACTCGCCGTTCGACAGGTCCACCGCCTCGCCGGCGGGCGAGACGAGCCGCCGGGTGCGCAGGTTGAACTCCCAGCCGGAGAAGCGGAAGGCGCGGCGCGCGCTGTCCCGCTCTGGCAGCGTCGCCTGCACCTGGTAGCGCCGCAGCACCGCACGCACGCGCGCCAGCAGCTCGCGCGGGCTGAAGGGCTTGGTCACGTAGTCGTCGGCGCCCAGCTCCAGGCCCATCACCCGATCGGCCTCCTCGTCGCGGCCGGTGAGCAGCACGATGGGCACGGTGGCGCGCTCGCGCAGCTCGCGGGCCAGCTGCATGCCGTCTTCACCCTGCAGCTTCAGGTCCAGCAGCACCAGGTCGATCGACTCGCGATCGAAGATCTCGAACATCTCGCGGCCCGAGCTGCCGCAGCTCACGCGCATGTCGTTCTTGCTCAGGTAGGTGGAGACCAGTTCGCGGATGGTCTGCTCGTCATCGATGACCAGGATGTGCGGAAGGGCGCTCGAACTCATGGCAGCAAAATATAACGCTGGCCGGGAGACGGCCCTGACGACCACTGCTCGATGACTGTTCACGACACCAAGGCAAAAAACCAGCGACCGGGCCCGCGCATCTGGGTGACCGCGGCGGTGCTGTGGCTGCTGCTCACCCTGGGCACGGCGGCGGCCTTGCTGAACCTGCGGCACGCCGCCATCCATGAGCAGGCGCGCGAGCTTGAACTGCTCTCGCTGGCGCTGGGCGATGCGATCGAGCGGGGCCTGCGCGGCGCCGACGAAGGGATCGAGGCCCTGCGCGTGGAGTTGCGCGACGGCGACCTGCCCCTGGCGACCGAGGCGCTGGAGCGGGCGCTGCGCCGCCGCGCGGAGCTGATGCCGCTGGTGCAGTCGCTTTGGTTCGTCGATCCGCAGGGCCACTTGATTGCCGCGTCGCACCCGCAGGCGATGCCGGCGCCGGAGAGTTTCGAGCCGCCTCTCGCGACGCTGCGCGGCAAGGCCCTCGCAGTGAGCAAGGCCTTCGTCTTCGCCGGCGAGAAGACGCCCATGCTGGCCCTGGCGCGCCGCCTGCCCGGGGGCGGTTGGGTATTGGCCGCCCTGCCCGCCAAGGAACTGTTGGGGAAGTTCGGCAGCAACCTGCCCACGGCCGACACCCACATCGCCATCGAGCGCGCCGACGGCAGCCTGCTGGCCGGCGTCAACCTGCCCTCGCACCCCGCGGCTCCGCGAGGGCCGGAGCGACCGGCCGGTGAAGGCGTGGTCCTCCAGCACCGGGCCGACGGCAGCGACGAGCTGCAGGGCAGCCTGGAACTGCCCGGCTACGGCGTGAGGGTGCTCGTGTCCAACGAGCTGGGCCTCGCGCTCAAGCCCTGGCGCGAGACGCGCGACCTCGCGGTCCTGCTGCTGGCCGCGCTGGCGCTGGCGACGGTGGCGGGCGTTCGCCTCGTGATGCGGGCGAACCATCGGCGCCGCGAGGCCCAGCGCGCGCTGCAGGTGCAGAAGGAGCGCTCCAGCCGGCTCGAATCGCTGGGCACGATGGCCGGCGGCGTGGCCCACGACTTCAACAATGTGCTGGCCGGCATCCTCGGCTTCACCGAGATGGCGCAGGACGAGGCCGAGCCCGGCAGCGACCAGGCCCAGTACCTGGACAAGGTGATGGCCGCGACCTTGCGGGGCCGCACCCTCGCCGAGCGCATCCTGGCCTTCAGCCGCGGTGGGGCCAAACTGTCGAAGGTGTTCGAGCTGCAGCCGCTCGTGGAGGAGGCGCTGACCCTGGTCTCGGCCTCGCTGCGCGAGGACATCCGGCTGGAGCGGGACCTGCGCGCACCCGGCGCGCTGCTGCAGGGCGACCCCACCCTGGCCTTCGAGGCCGTGCTGAACCTCTGCACCAACGCCATGCAGGCGATGCAGGACACATCGCGCACCAAGACCTTGAGCGTGCAACTGCGGCGGGAGCAAGTCCTGACCCCGCGGGTGCTTTCGCACAGTGCGCTGCCGGCCGGCAGCCACCTGGTGCTGTCCGTCACCGACGAGGGGCCGGGCATCACGGACGAGGTGCTGGAGCGATTGTTCGAGCCCTTCTTCACGACGCGGCGCGAGCAGTCCGGCACGGGCCTGGGCCTGGCCGTGGTCCATGGCGTGGTGTCGGAGTTCGGCGGCGCGATCGATGTGCAGGGCCGCCTCGGCCTGGGCGCGCGCTTCACCCTGTACCTGCCCGAATCACAGCAGCGCGCGGGGCCCGCGACCGAGGCCGACAACACGCCGGCGCGAGGTGCCGGGCAGAAGCTGCTGGTGCTCGATGACGAACCGGCCCTGCTGCAGGCCACGACGGCACTGCTGAACGAGCTGGGCTATGCCGGCACGCCGTTCAATGACCCCGCGCAGGCGCTGCAAGCGCTGTCCCGGGATCCGGCGCAGTTCGCAGCAGTGGTGACCGATGAGGTCATGCCCGGCATGACGGGCACCCGACTGACGGCAGCGCTGCGAGCCCAGGGCATCCACCTGCCGGTGCTGCTGCTCAGCGGCTACGGCGGCAGCCTGCTGGCGCAGCGGGCCGCGGAAGCCGGCGTCACCACCGTGCTGGGCAAGCCCGCGCAGCGGGCCGAAGTGGCGAGGGCGCTGGCGCAGATGCTGGCCTGATACAGCCCATATTGCATTTGTCATCTTCGCCCCGCCGTTCTGCAAACTTGGCGAGCGGCTCGTTCGAGAACATGGGTTCCAACGCATCAAGGGATGCGTCGGAAACAGGAGAAATACCCATGAAGATCACCCAAACCCTCATCGCCAGCCTGCTCGTCCTCGGCGGCATCGGCGCCGCTCAGGCCGCCGACGGAACCGGCGCCTACGCCGGTGTCAACGTCGGCACGCCGGACTACCACGGTGCCGTCAACGGCATCCAGGGCAGTGGCTCCGGCGTCGGGGCCAAGATCTACGGCGGCTACCAGTTCAACAAGAACTTCGCCGTGGAAGGTGGCTATGCCGACCTGGGCCACATCGACAACGCTAACGGCGACGTCAAGACCCGCGACGTCTACGTAGACGCCGTCGGCATCCTCCCCGTCACCGACAAGATCTCGCTGACCGGCAGCGCCGGCGTCGCGGAAGCCCGCTTCACCACCAGCGCCGGCAAGGATTCGAGCCCGGGCTTGAAGGCCGGCATCGGCGCGCAGTACCAGCTCACCGACAAGGTCGCGCTGGTGAGCCAGTACGACTACTACCACTTCACCAACGCCTTCGACGAGAAGCCGAACGTGGGTGAGTTCAGCGTGGGCGTGAAGGTCGGCTTCTGATCAGGCTCAGGCCACGCGGAACCGGCGGATCAGATCCGTCAGCTGCTGGGCCTGATGCTTCAAGCTTTCCGCGGCCGAGGTCGATTGCTCGACCAGAGCCGCGTTCTGCTGCGTCACCTGGTCGAGCTGCGACACGGCCACGTTGACCTGGCCGATGCCCTGGCTCTGCTCGCTCGCCGCGGTTGAGATTTCAGAGACGATCGAGGAGACCTGACGCGCCGAACGCACGACGTCGTCGATCGTCCGGCCCGCTTCCGCCACGAGATCGGATCCGGCAGACACGCGCTCGACCGAGGATCCGATCAGCGACTTGATCTCCTTTGCCGCCACGGCACTGCGCTGCGCCAGGGAACGGACTTCCGACGCGACGACGGCGAATCCGCGGCCCTGCTCGCCGGCACGCGCGGCCTCCACGGCCGCGTTCAAGGCCAGGATGTTGGTCTGGAAGGCGATGCCGTCGATCACGCCGATGATGTCGGCAATCTTCTGCGACGAGCCCTGGATCTCCGCCATGGTCTGAATGACCTGGGCAACGACCTGGCCGCCCCGCTCGGCGACGGCAGCGGCCGTGCCGGCCAGTTCGTTCGCCTGCCGCGCGCTTTGGGCCGACTGCTGAACGGTGCCGTGCATCTGCTCGATGGAGGCGGCCGTCTGCTGCAGGCTCGAGGCCGCTTCCTCGGTCCGCGCTGACAGGTCGAGGTTGCCGTCGGCGATCTCGGAGGATGCGGTGTTGATGGTTTCCGTGGTCTGGTGGACGTTGGACACCAGGGACTGGAGCGAGCCCTGCATCCCTTCCAGCGCGGCCAGCAGGTGTCCGGTCTCGTCGCGATCGTGCGTCTCGATGCGCTCGGTGAGGTCGAAGCCGGCGATCCGATTCGCCACGCCCACCGCCCGGTTGAGCGGCCCGGTGATGCTGCGGACCAGCCAGATCGACAGCAAGACGCCGAGGACCAGGGCACAGGCACCGAAGCCCAGCAGGGCGAACTTCGCGTGGCGGCTGGAGGTCTTGACCAGATCGCCCAGCTTGTCGATGCGATCACGCTCGTACTGGGCTAGGCCCTGCAGCGCATCCTGGAACTTGACCGAGGCCGGGAGGTAGCGTTCGTCCAGCACCTTGCGGGCGCCTTCTGCATCTCCCGACTTCTTCAATGCCGTCACGGCATCGCGATCGGCGATGTAGCCCTTGCGGATCTCGGAGATATCGCGGAACAGTTGCCGCTCTTCGTCCGTCTGCATCGCGGCGCTGACCTTGTCCTGGATGTCGACCGAGATCTTCGTGGTCTCGGCCGTCTCCTGGCGAAAGAACTCGGTGAGGCTCGGGTCGGAACTCGCCGCGATCGCCGAGGTCCTGCGCACCGAGATGGCGGCATACCGGTACCAGTCCGAGACCAGCCGCTCCTTGGCGACGGCCTCATCGACGAGGTGAGCCGTCTCGTCCTCCGCCTGATTCAGGGCCCAGGCGCCGTAACCGGCACCGATCATCGCCAGCGTCAAGGTGACGCCGAGCACGAGGGCCATCCGCCCTCCGAGAGTTCTGGGTTGAAACGAACCGCTGGTCATGGATCACGAGGAAATGTTGGAGTGGCAGCCAGTGTCCGGGAGCCGCGCCGCCTCCTTCGTGAAATGCGGCCGACCGCCTGCCGGAGCCCGTGACGGTTTTCACGTCACGGCGATTGCCTCAGGGCGCGACGTGCTGCACGACGGTGTCCCCCGGCCCCAGGATGCGCCCATCGTCGGCACGGACCTCCAGCTTCGGGATGGGACGGCCCTTCTTGCGGTCCACCAGCAGCACGTGAGCCTCGTCGGGCTCGAAGAAGAACGCCTCGCCCCACTGCCGCAGCGCCACCAGGAGCGGAAGCAGCCCGAGTCCCTTCTCCGTGAGGACGTACTCCTGGTGGGCACTGCCGTCGGCAGCGGGCACCGCCTCCATCACGCCGTGAGCCACCAGGTGACGCAGCCGCGCCGAGAGGATGTTCTTGGCCAGGCCCAGGTTCTTCTGGAACTCTCCGAACCGGCGCAGCCCATCGAAGGCGTCGCGCACGATCAGCAGCGACCACCCGTCGCCGATCGCGTCTAGCGGCCTAGCGACGCCGCAATGCGAATCCTTCTGGCTGGTTCGTTTGACCACGGCTGGCCTCCTCGTTGGAACCCCTGAGACAGCCCTGGGACTTGCAGGGCCATTTCTCGTTGAAGGTTGCATCATAAAACTCTTCTGATACAACGCATTTGGTTTCATATTGAAACCACATGCACATCACAGCCATTCCCAGGAAACGAGACCACCATGATTCAGCCCAACGAAACCTTTGACGGCACGTTCCCCTTCGCACCGCACTTCAGCGAGGCACCCGGATTCCGCATGCACTACGTCGATGAGGGCCCGCGCGACGGCAACGTCGTCCTTTGCCTGCACGGCGAGCCGACGTGGGGATACCTGTTCCGCCACCTGATCGCGACGCTCAGGCCGACGCACCGCGTCGTCGTGCCCGATCACATGGGCTTCGGCAAGAGCGCCACCCCGCGTGACCGCAGCTATTGGCTGCAGGATCACATCGACAACCTCGAACGCTTCGTGCTGGCGCTGGACCTGCGTGACATCACGCTCGTCATGCACGACTTCGGCGGCCCGGCGGGCATGGGCCTAGCGGCAAGGCACCCCGACCGCATCCGCCGCATCGTCTCCACCAACGGTCCGGCCCCCTTCGGCCAAGCCGACCTCGCGGAGCGCTGGGCGGCCAACGCCTTGGTGTCACCCTGGTTCCAGTGGATCCTGAAGGCCGAGTCCGAGGGGCGCCTGGAAAAGGTGCTGGAAGAACTGGGCTACAACATCCTCAGCACCTTGAAGCTCAACGGCTTCGAGAACCACGCGCTGATCAACGACACCTGGCTGCGCGCCTATGGGTCGCCTTTCGCCACCCCGGCCGAGTGCGCCGGTGCGATCGGCTGGGCCAAGGGCTTTGCCACCGGGGCACACCGCATCGAAGTGCCCGATGAAGCCGCCCAGCGGGCGATCCAGTCCAAGCCCGCTCTCGCGATCTGGGGCGAGGCCGACCACACGCTGCATGCCGAGCATTTCCTGCCGTCGTTCAGCACGCTGTTCCCGCACGCGGCTGTGCACCGGCTGCCCGGTGCCGGCCACTACTGCCTGGAGGACGCACCCGAAGAGATCTCGGCCCTGATCCTGCAGTTCCTGCAGCGCACATGAAAGCGCAGCCCTCGGACATGCCGCGAGGCCTGGTCGGGCTGTTCGCCGTCGCCAGTGGCCTGAGCGTGGCGAATGTCTACTACGCGCAGCCCCTGCTGGACGCGCTGGCGCGGGACTTCGGCATCAGCCATGCGGCCGTCGGCGGCGTGGTCACGGCCACGCAGGCGGGCTGTGCGCTGGCCTTGCTGCTGCTGGTGCCGCTGGGCGACCGGGTGGATCGCCGCCGCCTGGTGGTGCTGCAGTTGCTGTCGCTGGTGGCTGCGCTGGTGGCTGTGGGCTTTGCACGATCGGCACCTGCCCTGCTGGCGGGCATGCTGGCCATAGGCCTGCTGGGCACGGCGATGACGCAGGGACTGATCGCCTATGCGGCCAGCGCCAGCATGCCCCATGAGCGGGGGCGCGTCGTCGGCGCGGCGCAAGGCGGTGTGTTCATCGGCCTGCTGCTCGCACGGGTCTTCGCCGGTGCCGTCAGCGACCTGGCCGGCTGGCGCGGCGTGTACCTTGGCGCCGCCGCGCTGATGCTGACGATCGCGTTGCCGCTTGGATGGCGGCTGCCCGTGCTGGCCCGTTCGCCGGACGCGATGAGCTATCCACGCCTGATCGCCTCCATGCTGACACTGCTGCGCCAGGAGAAGGTGCTGCAGGTGCGCGGCATGCTGGCGCTGCTGATGTTCGCGGCGTTCAACATCTTCTGGAGTTCGCTTGTGCTGCCGTTGCGCGCACCGCCCTACGGCTTTTCGCACACTGCCATCGGGGCCTTCGGACTCGTGGGTGCGGTCGGCGCGCTGGCGGCCTCGCGCGCCGGGTACTGGGCCGACCAAGGGCACGGCCAGCGCACCAGCGTGGCAGCCCTGGCGGTGTTGCTGCTGGCGTGGTGGCCGCTGTCGCTGATGGGCTCATCGCTGTGGGCGCTGGTGATCGGGATCGTGCTGCTCGACCTGGGCGGCCAGGCGCTGCACGTCACCAACCAGAGCATGATCTTCCGCGTGCGACCCGAGGCGCACAGCCGGCTCGTAGGCCTCTACATGCTGTTCTACGCCGTCGGCAGCGGGTTGGGTGCGATCGCTGCGACGGCCACCTACGCCCGCGCCGGCTGGCGAGGCGTCTGCCTGCTGGGCGCGGGGGTCAGCTTGTTGGCGCTGCTGTTCTGGTGGGCGATGGTCGCCAACAATGAAGTCGGTCGGGACAATGTCCGCGCACCGATTTCGCTAAGAAACGCACTTGCGCTGTCGAACTAGAAATCAATATCGCCGTACGAAAATCCGCTAGACCAAAGTCAGTCGGGATCAGGCGCTCACGATCCAGCCATTGACTTCTGCCTGAGCTAATGCACGCCGGATGCCTGTGCCGCGACAGCGTGGGGTGAAATCTTCCCAATTCGCCGGCACGATTCGCGATACGCCTGCCTGCATTTGCAGATCTGGAGAATTTCCAGAATTTTCAGGTGCTCGGATACCGAGCCAAGCGCTGACAGTTCGACTTGGAAGCTCGCAAACGAACCGAAGCCCAAGCTCGCCACACCTTAGCCGTCGACATCAGCGGGCCCTTGGATCTCCCGGGCATCAATTAAATACGCCTCCTCGATCCGCCGTCCTTCGCTGGCGGCTGCTTCCGATGGCGGCGCTGCCGCAGCCCCGCCAACTGTCGACGGTGAAGCCGATTCCGGTTCAGGAACTGTGCCATCGAATACCAAGTATGGAATCCGGGTGCACTTCAAAGTCCGCAGCTTGATCGCGCGCCGGCGCTCCGGAAGTGATGCCAGATCCAGCGCATCCTTCACGCTCGCCCCTAGCAGTTCCAAGATGGCCCGGAGACTACCTCCCCGTCGGACTTCAGCCAGGGGATAAAGCATTGGTTCGCCCGCGGCGGCGAACGTCAAGTCCTGGATCAGGCCCTCCAGTTGGTTCTGCAGTTGCCTGGCATCGCACTCGGGATGACGAGCAATCGCTTCAACGATATGACCAAGGAGCTCGGAAAAGGCTTTGATCTGCGTGTTCTGGGCTGCCTGAAGCCTCATGAAGTCGAAGGCGATCTGAATTGCGCCAGCGATATCTGCAATCGGGCTTGCCAGATACTCCTTGAACTTCTGAAGCCCTCCATGAAGGAAATAGCCGCCCTGCATGATCATCATTGAAAGGTCGATCGCCGTGATCGAGATGAAGGATCGATTTCCTATGAACTCCTGCAGTATTGCCATCCGGTAGGCGGTCGGCGCAATGATCTCTTTGGCAACAGCATTTACCAGAAGAGGCTGCGGCCAGATGGTCTGCGTTTTGAACGTCGCCTGAGCCAGTTGCGCCAATCGACCGTCCACCGTCATCAAGGTGGCCCCTAGCTCGGCGACGAGCAAAAGAACCGAATACTCTTCGGCCTCTAGTGTGTCCTCTGCCTGCTCCATGCCTTCAGGCAGAACGTCGGGTCCATAAGCCGGAACAACCTGACAGTACTTCCCGACAACATCCACCATGGCTTGACGGGATTCGAGGCGCTTCTCGTTGCGCCTCTCGTCGAACTTCTCGAACCGCATGACGCCGTCGTCGTCATAGATCGTTCCTCGGGCTCGGTCGGTTTTGATCTCCTCCAAACCTGCCTCTAGGGTCTCCAGCGTCTTTGTCGTGCAATACAGTTTCGGAAAGACGGCAAGTGCGTCCTGTGCGCGCAGCCAGACAAGTTCGGCGATAGTGACGGCGTCAATGACGTAGACAGCGTCCACACGATCCAGAAGTTCACTGACGGCTTTCCGCTCATCCATCGTTCCATTGCAGACGAACATTGAGGGGCCTATGTTGGGCCAGCCCGCTACGACTTCCGTAGCACTACGACCAAGCATGCGCGCGAACAACCCCAAGGTCAGCGGGCCGTCTCTATAAGCGTCCATTACCGCTTTCGCATGCGCCGACTGACGCTTGAGGACTTCGTGCATGTGAGAGAAGTCCGCGCCCTCCTCCGTGCTCGGAACGGGGACAGAGGTCACCGCCGCATCGGTCGAAATGGACGAGTGGAGCTTCGACTGCGCGATGTGCAGAGCATGGCGATAGGTTGAGAGGATGCCGGCCACTGTGTACTTCCGGGTCATCCCCAGGCCGGCAGGCAGTTCGACAACTGCTCCAGCAGGAGCACCGAGAAGCGCCTGAACCTCGTGGTGATCATGAGGATAAAAGCCGTCTCGTGCCGTCAACGGTCCGACATCGATGGGATCGATGGAAACGGTCAGCTTTCCACCAAATTCATCCTGCAGATGCACAGTGCTGCCGGGCGCAACTTCCGGCAGCGAGTCCTCCATATCCGGCAGATCCCCGCGACCTGCAACGATGCAAATGAAGAACGCGGAGGCGGCCTCTACGTCGTCCATGTTCTGACGGAACATGCGGAAGAGTCGCTTCATGCCCGCGAGTTGGCGGTCGTACTTGAGCTCCAAGGCCGCGACCTGGCCAATTTGACGAGGCACGCCCTTCAAATCACGGGGTAGCGCTTCCAAATCCTGATGGAACCGAAGCATCTTCCCAGTCTTCAAGTCAAGGTACAGATTGAGCAGCCAAGCGCCAGAACTGTTCGGCGCACGCTCACGCTGACGCTCGGCCAGTGGAATCAAAAACTCCCAGTCGGCCGCCTGCTGGCCAAGTTCCAGCGCTTGGCGGCGAACATCGTCGTCTGCCGCCCAATCACCGGGCATGGAGGCCAGTAGTTCTTTGGCTTTCTTCCTTGCACCTCCACGCACGTATGCGGTGAGTAGGCGCACCTGGAGTTCGGATTGGGGATTCTTGGGTGCATGCTGCTCATAGAACGTAGCAGCCTCCGAGAAGTTGCCAGTCGCGAAAAGCAGATCTGCAAACTGGAGCGCAGGCTGCGCCCCTTCCGCAGATTTGACGAGCACCCTACCCCGCTCTATGGCGGCGTCACGTTCGGTCTCAAGGTCTGAGTGATGGAGAACTCGCGCGCCGGCGCAGATGAGCGGCAAGCTGTCTGTAGTCGCGAGATTCGCTTCCTGCACTTCCCTCAACGCCTGTGCCCGACCGTCCTTCGATTGCCAAAGTGCAACCCACCGCAGCGCGCTCAAGACATCCAACGACGCAGCCGAGGATCTCGGCACGTTCCGAATTCTCCGAGCGACCGCATCGACGAGCGCGACGTCTCCAGAATCGGCTGCGACCTCGCCGAGGAGAATTAAGGCATCTTCATCAAGCGCCTCGATCCATGCACGGCCGTTTGCGATGAGCTCGTCGAGCCGATCTAGTCTGCGATAGGCCTCAAGTGCTACACGTTTCAGACGGGGGCTCACTGCATCAGCGTGCTGCGCCTCATCGAACACCTTCAATGCTTCTTCGGGCTGCCCAAGGAGGATAAGCGCGAACCCTAGCTGGACAACCGCATCGTCTCGCGATGTTGCACTCTGAATACTCCAAAGCCGATCCCTGCGGGGCGCGAACTCGGCGACTGCTCGCTCCAGGGTCGAGCGTATTTTTCCTGGCGGCACCACGAAGGCGCCATACGCATTCTGCGTAGCGGCTTCGACGGCCAGCGCGAGGGCATTTCTCCTCGCAAAGAATCCGGCTTCCGGAAGGTCAAGTGCAGCAGCGATCGTCTCCAGCGCGCCATCAATATCCCCTGCAGCTTTCCGCCCAAGGGCGAGCATCTGCAGTACGTCGCAGTTCGTCTTCAGCGCAGCCGGCGCATAGGTTACCTTGTCGTCGTTTGCCAATCGGGCGTTGGCGTAGGCTGTCCACACGTGCGCCGAAGCGGGGAATTTGCCAACTGCAGCCCCGCCCGCTGCCAAGGCACCAGCTGGGTCTCCAGTCATCAGCAGGCCGCGGATTCCCGCAGCGGCCATCTTCTCGTCGTCTGGGTAGAGCTGCGCTGCCTTGAGGAAGTCCTGCGCTGCGGCTTGTTCGTCATCGAGATGCCATGCGCAGAACCCTCGCTGGACGTACCACCGCGCCTGCTGGTGAGCGTCAAGCAGCTCCATGTTGGCTCCAATCCGCTTCACCTGCTCAGAGGCATCTTTGAAGCGACAGGCCTTCAACTGCTCATTGATGGCATCTAGCTGGCCGGACATGTAGGTATTGACCGAGTCTGGTCGCCCCGCCGGCAGGCCTGCAAGGACATCGATCTTTGACTCCATGCGCATGCTTGCGGCATGAAGAGCGCGTTGCCCCTCCCGCATCTCGTCGAACGTTGCCCCAGGCGAATTGGGTGCGTAATCCCGCTGCAGCTTCGCGCTTCCGCGAATGTGGCGGCAGATGTCGTCCCAGAACTCGATGTCGACGGAGAACTGGCCGGCAGCAACACGGCGGTCCGAACGAGCTTGAACTGCGCGTAGCAGCTTGACATCGCTTGCCGCCGTCGTCGCCACGATGAGCCGAACAATTGGCGCTTTGCCTTTGTCAGCCTTGCTCACCTCGGCTTCAACGTCTTTGAGCGTCAGGGCTCCGTCAACGTATCGCTTTGCCTGGATTCCGACGCGGCCCGCCGCGGAATTGACGAAGACGTCCACTCCCGCCTGAGCTTGGCCGCGCCGCCCATTGATCTTTGGCGTGGCGTCCTGAAAGACTTCCCCGTAGACACGGGCGCACATGTCCTCGAAGGCGGAATCGTCCGTTGGCTTGGTGATCTCGTGTTGCACTGCGTGCATATCAACCCCTGTTGATCTTCTGGTTCTCAGTAGTCTCCGAAGCGCGCATGGCGTTTGGCTTCATCGAGATGCACATTGTTTCGCCAATTCCAGGCCGATCGGTCGGCAGCAAAGCCGGGTTTGGCTGCCCAAAGGATCCATGTCGTTGTGCCTATCGACCTAAGCCCTGGTCAGGGCCTAGGTGGCCTTGCTCCATCCTGCGACGGTCGACTACTAGATATCCGCAGATTTACTGTTGCCGTGCAGGCTGCGATGGAGCAACCTGCCACCAGCAGTGCATCCGTCAGGGCAGCACCAGCCTTCAGGGGGAGCCATCATGTCCAATCGGCAATCCGGTGGGTCCGGCCGCGCGTCGTTCGCCCGTCATTCCGGCCTGATCTTGGCCGCGCTGTCCCTCACAGGCTGCGCGGCGATTCCAGACGTCACCATGACCTACCAGCCGGTGGATTGGTCGGTCGGCGTCAGCGTGATCCACACCTTTACTTGCACCAGAGACGGAAAGCGAGTGCTCATCGCTCGCAGTGCGACCTTCTCTCCCGTGTACAAGGCCGACGCGAAGGCTAGCCCGATCCCTTTGCGTATTAAGGACATGGATCGCTTCTTCGCGGATTCTGATCTCACAGTGGCTTTCACCGACGATGGCCGACTGAAGTCGGTCAATCAGTCGACAACCGGCCAGGGGGAAGACATCACCAAGGCCGTTGCCACCACTGCGGCAACGATCGGCAGCGCGGGTGTTCTGAAGAACGTGCCGATGCTCGACGCCGCGCCTAAGCTGACGACGGAGTTGAAGGGCACCTTCAGCCTGTATGACAACCGAGTACGAAAGACCGAAGTTGCCCCTGCAGCCAGTGAAATCTGCGGGGTTGTCTCCCGCTGGAGCACCGCGTCGGGTCCGAAGGA
Organism: Roseateles agri; assembly: GCF_034043675.1. Taxonomy (NCBI): domain Bacteria; kingdom Pseudomonadati; phylum Pseudomonadota; class Betaproteobacteria; order Burkholderiales; family Sphaerotilaceae; genus Roseateles; species Roseateles agri. Next base: position 194,618 of record NZ_JAXCLA010000011.1, read on the forward strand.
TCTGCCGCAGATCTCTGTCATTCAGATCGCAGGGATCTCCAGAGCAGTGACTGCCATGGATCTTGAAGCAGCTGATGACCAAGCGACCAGGCTCATGGCCGAGTTCAGAGCCATTCACCTGGACCTGGGCGCCAAAGTGGACGCGCAGTTCGTGAAGGACAACTACGCAGCGCCGCAGCCGGTCAATGCGAAGAGCACCGCCGGTTTCAATGAGGTTGCCCTACAGATTCAGCAGATGCAAGCGCTGTCGCTGACGGCGACCTCTGCGCTCGACGCGAGCAAGCCGGCTGGCAGCGGAACGGTGGTGGTGCCGATGAAGGACCCAGCGAGCTACATCGTTCTACCCATCCCGAAGGCAGCACTGTTCGGGAAGCAAAACTTCTCCGTCGTCCTCGCAGATTCAGGGCGCATCACAACGCTCGGATACGGCCGCTCTGTCGGCGCATCGGGTGCACTCAATGCGCTTTCCTCCGTTGTCGGCGAGCCCGCGGCCGAAGACACGGCTGAGCAGGCCGCGCTCAAGGCTGCAGCCGACAAGATTGCTCAGCAGGCGCGGCTGAGCAGTTGTATTCAGGACCCTTCCAACTGCCCGAAGTGAACAGCACCGGCACGGAGTGCCTTCAGAAACAGTGGCCGAATAAAAAGGGGGCGCTTCCGCGCCCCTTTTTTGCTGGCGGCTTCTCCCGGAAACTCAGTCGACACGGCTCTTCTGTTGGCTGACGCCGTCCAGCTCGGTCGCCAGTTCCTCCGGGACGTACGCGCTCAGGATGCGATCGGATAGGACGCCCAGGCAGCTCAGGTTCGGGAAGCCGGGGCCCTGGGCAGTGCCGGCCAGCATCGGCACGTGCACCGGGGCGACCGATTCGCCGTCGAAAGGCACCGGGACACGCAGGTTCCAGTCGACCTTGCCACGGATATCGCGAGTCAGGTCGACGCGCTCGCCCTTGGCATTGGTCACATGGCGGTGCCGCTGGTGGGCCGGCAGCAGTTCGGTCCAAGACAGCGCGTCGGACCCCGTGGCAATGATCACCTTGTCGTATGAGTATTCCTTGGTCTGCTCGCCACGGCGGACATTGACACGGACGTTCTTCCCCACTTCCGCCACGCTCTGCACGTTCCCGGTGATCACCCGGATCGTGTCCACCTGATCGATCACCTTCTGCGCCTCGACGGAGAACACGCCGCGATCCGTGCGCCGGATGAAGTCTTCTCGGTCGATTTCCTCCATCTGGAGCCACAGCGTGGGGTCCGAGTAGATGGCATTCTCAGAGTAGCTCTCACCCCGCGTATAGAGAGTGGCATGGCGCGTGACGATATCCACCGACAGGCCGGGCGAATTGGTGACCAGGTCGATGGCCACGCTTGCTGCCGTTTCACCGCCGCCGATCAGCGCCACGCGCTTGGCCTTCTGCCCCATCTCAGCGAAAACGGCCTTGCGCTGCCAGTACTGGGCGCCACTTAGGATCGCCTCGTTCCAGTCGTGCGCGCCGATTTTGTTGGGCGCCCCGGGGCCGGTGATGACCACGCCATCGAAGCGGTGCTTCTGAACGCTCCCGTCAACGTGCTGGCAAGTCAGCAGAACGCCCTGCCCCTGGTCGAGCACCTCGATCTCGGTGATGCGCCCCCGCACCACCACCAGCCCGATTTGCTTGGCTACCCACCGCAGGTAGGCAGCCCAGCGCGCGTGATGGGGATGGGGCTTGCCCCGATCCACATAAGGCCCGTACCGCCCCTTCGAGACCAGGTAGGCCCCGAACGTGAACCTGAAGGTCTCGCTATCCACCTTCGGGCCGAACACGCTCCGGTACGGATAACCGATATCCTTCTCTGCGGGCGTACCCAGGCGATGGTCGCCATCGGTGTGCCCGTGCTCCCCATCCCAGTTAGCGGCGATATCGACCGCGTCGATCACCACCACTTCGATATCGGCGATACCCAATTGGCGCAGCACGTGCGCTTTGGCCGCGATGGCCATCGCCTTCGGACCGGCCCCCATGACGGCAATGCGCTTCGGCTTGCACTTCCTCGGGATCCCGAGGGCGTCGTTGCCGGTCGCGTCGTCAGACTTCTCCTTGCGGTCGAACACAGTGTCCACGGTTTGTCTCCTTAGGTTTTGGCCCAAATGCGTCGTAGCAGCGAGGGGCTCGATTGCTAGCTGCTCTCTCGGAAAAGTCGTGTCTCCGAGGCGCATGAGCGAAGCCTAGGCGTGGTGGACCTATAGAAAAATCTTTCCGTTCGGGCAAAAAAAGATCTCGGGAGCGCGCGACGATTTCGAATCGGCCGGAGCGCACATGTCTGCCGCCTCGACGTCCTCCATACCCTGCTGGCCCCGCAGGGGGGCCCATGTCGGGGGCCAGTCCCGAGGAGCGGGAGATCAGGGTTTGTACTAAACAGCGTGATTGAGGGCGTCCAATGCGCGCTTCAATTTGACTCGCTGACGGTCCACCAGGTGCTCGTAGAACGGACGATCACGGCTGATGGCCGTCAGCATCTCGAGGTCGTGAACGGCCAATTGCCGATGCCTCTCGACTTGGCGCTGCAGCTCTTCAATTTCGCTCACGGCCATGGTCTTGAGCAGGTCCTGCTGGGTCGCCGACAGCTTCAAGAGCGCGGCTGCGGACTTGATACGCTCAAGCAGGACTCGACGTAGGTGCCCTGGGCGGAAGCCAAGACTAATGAGTCGACGTTCTGCCTGGGCCAAGAGGTCCCAGCAGCGCTCCAGCAGGTGGCGACAGTGGTTGAACTCAGTTCTGAATTTCTTCCGGGCGTGCTCTGCCGCTTTGCGCGCGACGCCAAGATCACGCGTCAGATCCAGGCTTCCGGGCCTAGCGTCTAAGGCTTCCTGCGCCCGCTCTTCAGCCGACCTGGCATGGCTCAATTCAGCCGCTGACCGCTCAAGGAGGACACGTGTCCAGGCGCGCAACCTGATCGCCTCCAGTGTCAACATCGAGTCCCTCTCCCGGACGAATTGGTAGTTGTGCCGCGTATAAACCTCGATCCTGCTTCCGGCAAATTCGAGAAGATCGGTAGTCAGCCGGTACATCGGCTGGCCATGCAGCGGCCGCTCCTTTGAGAAAAGGCGCGCCAACTTCAGCAGCACACGTACGAAATAACGCATCGGGCGCGGACTGGCTCGAGGCCACCTCACGCCCTGCCCGTCTAAGACAACGATGCCCGAGCGCACACGATCGGCAGTCCAGTAGACGGCCAGCGACTTGGCAAACGACAAGGCGACCTCTTGCCTCTTTGAAGAAGCAGCGCCGGTCTCTGCGCCCTCTGACGGTGACTCGTTCAGTTCATCAGCACGGGTCGCCAGAATCTCGCCCCACCGAAACATGAAGTCGACCACCTCTTCTCTGGACCCGACTTCGGCAGTGTTCTCCTCGATAAACCGTTGAGCGGCCAGCAGCGCCTCAAGAATTGCCCTGCGCACCCCGGTACGGTTCTCGTAGAGCTTGGCGATGGCATCGGACGTCGTCCCGAATAGGAGCTCAGACAGGCGCACCGTATCAACGCCGATCTTCCCCAGGCCGCGGAGGCAAAGGCGCTCGGCCTCCGTCAAGCTTTCAACCGTGTCGCGCGATTGCAGCCAATCGATGCGGAGCTTCGTTGCGGACGTGAGCAACCGTTCGTAGCTACCGCCCCGTCCTGGGCGCGGCAACGCCGCAATCACAGAAGCGGGCGCGCCCTCGTGAGGAAGCCGACTCAACGCCCATTCGATGGCGCGCGCCCCCAGTTCTCCGTCCAAGTCAGCCCCGGCCCGTCCAATAGCTTCAACAAGTTCAGCCCACAGCTCCTTGTTCTGTACCAGTTCTGGCGCCACGGGCCGCTCATCGCCCGCACCCCGGGCGGTAACGGGATAGCTGGGAAGGAACGCCGTCGAATCACCTGGCGCCAACCATCGGAAAAGCGCTGGCGCCGAACTCGGGTTGACGATCAGCGTCAGCAAATCCAATCGGAGGTCAGATCGTCCTAGCGACCGGCCCAGCCGCCAGTTCTCGTTTTCGATCAGATAGCGATAGATGTGTGACACCAAATAGCGATGGCGTTTGCCCCGGTCGGCCGGCAACGGCGGGCCGAACAGATCATTTGCCGCTGAGAAGTCTACGAACGCGTCAGCGCGGAGGTCGAGCGACGCGACACCATGCACCAGTGCAGTTGCAGCCAAACGCAGAAACTGGTGGGCGCCAGAGCCGTCCTCTCCCATGTGGTTCCGGAGGTGCCACGTACATTGCCGCAAGGCCTCCGTGCAGATCAGATAGTGCAGGTGGCCCCAACTCATGGTGGCCAATCGTCCCACCGCAGACTGCGCGGAGGGATTCGACGAGCTCATCGCCCCGTCAATCCATGACTCAACATAGGCAAGCTGTGCCCTGGCGTTGCAGAACGCCAGCACTTCGTTGTCCTTGGAGCTTGCATCATCAACATGAAGGGAGACCGTGGGCGATCGATTGAGATCCAACTCACGCATCGATAGTCTCTGGACGGGATGTTCGTCGTCTGCAAACCACCTGAGCCGGGGCCCGAACTTTGTCGCGACAGACTTCAATGCCGCATCAAACGATTGAGAGCGGTTGCCTCCGAACAAGAGCAGCCAGTCCTCGTGACACCGCCGCAACGTACTGCGCCGCATGCCATCTTTGCTCAGCGACACCAATCGCGCGAGCAGCAGCTCCGCTTCACTGAGGTCGCCTTCTTGACGGACCGTCGACTGTTCGGAGGCTGGAAGGCCTGCATCCCCAATTGGCTTGGCGACCCAAACCTCAGCAAGTTCCACGGAATCTATCCAGGGCGCCAGCCCAGCGATCGGCTGTGAAGTTGCCACGAGGATCTGATACGTCGCCGCGGGCGGATCACTTGACGCCAGAAGCGTCTCGAGGTGAGGTTGCGCGAGCACACGCAGGAATTCCGCCCAATTCGTGTTCGAGAGGAAGTCGTTCAGGCATTCGAATGGGCCGGACGCGACATCCCAGCCGTCAAAGAGCAGCGTCACTGCATTGACCGTCAGAGCCTTCCGCACCGGGTCAAGATCTGCGGCCAGATCGATGCTGCGAAAGCCCGCATCGATCGCCTCCAAGGAAGCGCTATCTAGATTGAACACTTGATAGAGCTTTTTCAGAATGGACAGCTTGGTCGCACCCCGGGCCAATGACAACCGAATAGTCGGCACCGTTGCATCGGCCTCGTGTAGCTGCCGGTAGGCAATCGCCACAAAGTCCCGCAGCGCGCTGTCATCACGTGACCAAACGTTGGTGAGGTGCCCGCTGAGCATTGGCACCGCCGCCGACGCAGTATCACCAGTCTTTTGCGGCGCTTGGCTGACAACCAGGCGGGTATGGAGCTGCGCCCACCCTGCGCCGAGTTCGCCTTGCGCACAACTTGCCCTCGCCACCAAGTCATCCTGGCTCGCCTGACGTCGAGGCAATCCGACCCCCCATGCCAACCATTTTCTGAACCACGAGATCGGCTCAGCTCCGACTCTCGGCTCGGCCGCGTCAACGGGAACTTGGACATTCTGAAAGTCGTTCGACGTGATCTTGCGCCCCCGGGTACTGGCCACCCGCTCATTGAGCCGCTCGATGAGCGCAGTTGCGACCAGGGCCGCATCGGTATCGGCCTGGGATTTCCCCGGGGCATACTCCGATCTATACCAATAGGCCTGCACCAGAATGTCATCGGTCTTGCGAACTCCGAACATTCTTCGCAAGCGCCTCTTCATCATGCCCCGGTCGCCGCTCATATTGAGCTGCCTGTGCAGTGGCGTTATCGGTTTGGGGCAAGACTCCGTCAGCATGTCGGCAGCGACCAGCCAACGGGTCAAGGGGCCTATTGAGCGTGCGACGCCGCTGCCAAATGGATCCAACTCGAGGTAACAAGTCGGCGACCGCCCCAGAGCCACCCCAGCGTCCGATTGGAGACGGACTGGCATGGACTTCACATAGTCCAAATGATCTCGGATTCGGCCAACGGAAATACCGATATCCGGGTTTTTTCGCTGATCCTCTTCGCTGTCGGCTTCGCTCTCGTTCAACATGCTCCCGCCCTCTCGCGATGAGGTCGTCTCCGATGAGCAACCTCGGCTTTTATTAGCCGCCTCGCTCCGATAACTAGAGGGCAAATCACCGTTGCACGCCCTGGGCTTCTCGGTCACGGACAGCGCGCGCGAGTATTGCACCGGCAATGTCTGGAACACACCCAGGAAAATGCCGACTTGGCCCATGGGAAGCCGCCTAGCCCAGGACACCTGGTGAAAAGCACCACAACTTGGCGAGCCAGGGTAGATCCGAATATGAGCGGCGCATTTCGAGCGGACTTCTGCAGCGCTTGGTTGAGGAGAACGCATCCGCAGCTGCAAGCCTCAGCCAACAGGCGAGCGACTTGGTCGGCGCTGTGTCGTTTTTCCACCTGTCACCGCAGGCTTGATGCAGCGTCCGGGACGCATGGCGCCTCTTCCTCCGGATGTCTCAGGTGGCCAAGCACCAGGCGCATCTTGGCAATCATCCGCTGCTTCTCGCCGATGATCTCCTAAGCGATGCGGCTCAGCTACGACACCACGAACGCAATACTCGCTCTCTCGCGGACAAGTGCTGGCTCACCTATCATCCGGCCAAATAGCTTGGCCCCAAGATGCCAGGCAATGAGGGGAAAGATGTGGGGCACGCGCTCGATCACACCGCACGCAAGCGTGATGCGGTACGAATCCTATTCATACTGGATCAGGCCGGAACCGCGCCAGGAACGGTAGCGCCGGCTGGTGCCGTTTCGGTTATCAAGGCAGAAAAGCGACTTCAGGCACTCGATTTTTGGGTGAGGAGCCCGGACTATCTGGCAGCCGAACTGGTGCAGTTGCACGAGAAGTATCCCGAGGAGGGCTTCCTGGACGAAGCCTTCAAGGTGATGCAAGGGGATGAGCCAGACATCCGCAGGATGCAGATGATGCGCTTCCTGTTCGGTGCATGGGAGCAGATCGATGACTCCATGTCGCAACTGATCTCCCTGGGCCTGGCGACCATCAAGCGCAATATCAAGCCGGACGGCAAACTCAGCCGGACCGACTTCTTCTTGTTGGAGTCTGGTCGGACCTGCGCTGCGGAACTTGCGGACTACTCCTCTCATCTCGCCTGGTATCGCGACAGAGCAGCCTTGGTGGCCAGGGTCGCTGGCACGGGATCAGGCGATGAACTGAAAGCGCGACAGTACGCGCAGGCTGAGTATCAGGGTGCCCGGTGGAACCAGGCCATTGGCCCCATCAAGCAGAGGGTGCTCAAGCGCCTCGAAGAACTCAAAAAGGGAATGCAGCCGTGACGTCGACTTACGCTCAGAAGATCGCGCAGAGGACTGGACGATCGCTCGATGATGTTCGTGCGGTACTCGCCCGGCATCACATCGTCGACGCACCGACACCACCCGTGTCGCGCCAGCTCCGCCTCAAGCGGCTCCAGTTTTCGGGTGAAAAGCACGTCCATCACGAAACCGTGCCCTTCAAATTCGATTGGTCGCCCCAGCAGGAGGGAGTGAACGTCATTGCCAGTGACGACAACCTCGTTGGCAAGTCGAGCATCCTGCAGACCATGCTCTGGGCGGTGCGCGGCGAGCCGAAGTCGTTGACGGCCACGGTTCAGGGTTGGATCAAGAACGTCGTCGCCGAATTCCAAGCTGGAGATCGACATGTCCGCGTGGCGTTCGACGTCGAAGATGGCGTGCCCCATGGCGTGATCGAATTGATCAACAAGGACGGAGCGGTGATCCACTCGCTCGGTTTCTTTACGGCAGAGCTGTTCAAGTCGCAAATGAACAGCGTCATGCTGGATGCCCTCGCGCTAGATCCCATTGCCACGTCCCGCGAAGTCGCCTCGCTTGAGAAGGTTGTGATGTACGCCGACGGGTGGGCCGCATACACCGGTGCGTTCCTCTTCGACAGCGAAAGCAGCGCCATCATTGGCGAGCACACCGGCACTGACCTCGCGCAACGCCTGCTTCAAGTATTTCTGGGCATCCCTTGGGCGACGACCCTGTTCCAAGCGCGGGCCGCAAAGCGCGTCACCGAGTCCCTGGTCCAGTCGAGAAAGCGAAGGCTGGGGCAGCTCGGGGACCGGTCGGTCCAGCAGTTGCAGGATCGCCTAGAGGAGATTGCACGGCAAATCGCCGATGGTTCAGCCCAACAGACAGCTCTCGCCCAGCTCGATGCTGCACAGCGGCGGTATGACGAGCTGGCGGAGAAGGTCTCTCAGCTGAAGGCCACGTCCACCGTATTGGATGCGGAGGTGCTGGCCGGCAACGAGGAGCTCAACAACAAGAAGCGCTCGTTGCTTGAGATCGAAGAGGAAATGGCGGCGTCTCGCTTCTTCGGCCGCCTCTCGCCCACTTGCTGTCCTCGCTGCACCCGCGCCTTCGACAAGAGCCGGATCGACAGGGAGCGGACCGCCGGCGACTGCTCTGTTTGCCTGACGCACGTAGAACAGACCGAGGAGATCAACTGCGGTGCCTTGAAAGAAGGCCTCTCCAAGGAGGTCAGCAAGCTGGAAAAGCTGCTTCGCGCCGTCGCGACCAATGCAGGCGAGGTGAAGAACGAGTTTGAACAGGCGCGCAAGGATCTCGAAGGGGCGGCTCGCGATGTTTCGCGGCTCGCCGCCGGCGGTACGGCCCAAGAGGAGCAGAAATTGCGCCTCGAGGCGGCAAAGCTTGAGGGCATGCTGGAGGCCGTGTCAAAGATGGTCCAGACCGACACGGGCGAGGAGTCTGACCTGGCCGTTCTGGAAGCTGCCACTGACGTCGCAAAGGATCAAGTGGAGTCGGAAGCTGAAGCCGTTCTCGAGCGCAGCGGGGAGCTGATCTGCGAAATGGTGCAGCGGCTTGGCATGCGAGATGTTGAGAGGGTCGTCCTGAAGCGCAACGCCGGCGTCGAGATCCACAAGGGCGGCAGCCTGTCAACGTTCACGCGTCTATCCGCGGGCGAGCGCCTGCGCGTTCGGATCGCGACCGTGATTGCGCTGCTGCAGGCCGCGCAGCAGTTCGGCGTCGGTCGACACCCTGGCTTCCTCATCATCGATTCGCCGGCCAAGGAGGAAATGGCCGATCCTAACGTCGAAGAACTGCTGGAATCGCTCGCGGACCTCCCCCGCACGGTGAACCTGCAGCTGTTTGCGGCGTTCCGTGGGACTCAGCGCGCGCTGAAGCACTTCCAGGAAGACCACTGTCTTCTGGCGCGCGCGAATCAGACTCTCTGGTGAGCTAGCACTGCTACGCCATGGCGCACACCCCACAGTCCGTGCAGCAGCGCATGATGGATGCGCTTTCGCTCGGCCGCGACCTCCAGGCCAACGACTATCCCGAGTCGGAGCTGATTGCGAGTGCCGAGACCCTCGGTGCATCGGCACTGCTCGGCGACTTCGTGGAACTTCTACTGGTGCAATGGTCTGACCTGGATGACCAAGCCGCTGCTGTCAAAGCGATATGCGGGGGTCTGAAGCGCAACGTCCACCGCGATGCGTTCATTCATGCTGTCGATGCCCTGGCCGAATCGGATCTTGACGACTTCGCGCCCTTCGCGAGAGCACTTGATGCTCGCACGGGGGATGAAGACTCCCCGCTGCACATCAGGGTGGAAGCCGTGGCTGGACTCACCAGGCTTGCCCTTCGATCGCCGCAGTGGACGACCTTTGCCGGTGCGGGCGTTCTGCGCCTCCTCAGCGTCGACGACGAATGGGTGAAGGCCAAGCTGTGCCGGCTGACGTCGATCCTCCATGACCAACTGGCCTGGGACCAGGCGATCGAGTCGCTGAAGGCACTCACCAGTTGCGCGGCCTGCGCGGCGGAGGCCCGGCAAGAATTGGGCTTCGTAGAGATGGCATCGGCGTTCGGAAGCGACGACCTCGTGTCGATGAGCGTTCATCTCGCTCAATCGGCCTCATGGTTCAGTCAGAGTGCGCACTACGCCGAAGATGCTCCGCGGGCGCGAATGTACGGTGCCGTGGCCGGAGCTCTCGCGCAGTCATTGAACGCCGGAGCGGGTGGCGCGCTAGACGTTGCATCGCTGGCGGATGACATCCAGTTCGTCGTCCACTACTGCCCACCCCGCGCGGGCGCCGTTTGGCTGGCACCGCCGGCCGAGGCCGAGCTTGAATGGATCCCTCTGCTGGCCACGCAGGATGGCTCTGCGGCCCCCGATCCGCTGTCGCTCCTTGCTGGCGCCATCCAGGTCTTTGAGAAGGTCCGCTCCGTGCAGGTGATCATCAAGGGCCGGCGCGAGTTTCGAGTTCCGCCCCTGAGCCGGCTCTCCGAGCGAGCCAGGGAGGTCGGCCTGGCGCGAAGCTGGTTGCGCAGCAGCGCGGCGTCAGGCTTGACCGCAGACGGTAGAGCGCGGTTGGAGGCGATGCTCAAGCCACCGGGAGACTCGCCGGGAAAACACTAGAGGAATCGGTACAACGGTCACCCGACTTCCTCCAGCTCACGACGACCGGGCTTTCGGAGGCAGACCAAGAACAGGTGGTCAGCTTCAGAGACTCATACGCCCTGGTTCGACTACCGTTGAGCAGTACCGAACAGACCATGGTGGACGACGTCCGCAGCAAGCTCTCAGGAGCACCGGACTACGTCGGCAAGGTCAAGAATTGGTTCGATCTTCTCGTGGTACGGCTCTGCAAGTTTCTGACGTCGCGAGCGGACCTGGGCATCATCAAGGACCACTTCAAGTACCTGGCCGAGGTGTCTGACCGGGCGAAGCTCCCACCCGAATCCGATCTTCAGATGGACCTATTCAATTATCTGAAGAGCGCCATGGGCACGCCGCTCTTGGAGGTCCCGTTCGTCGCCGCAGGCCGGACCGATATCTACCTACCGTTTGACGGATTCCGTTTCATCATTGAGGTGAAACGGGCGACCGCCCAGACCTGGTCATGCTTCGGTTTCCGTCCTCACTCTCTGCAGGCGAGCGCATACAGCGTCGGGGACGTACGGCTGGGTGTTCTCGCAACCCTGGATCTTTCCGAGCGCCTCCCGGGCACGCCCCATGTCACGGAGTGCTTTGGTGTGATTCGGCGGCGCCTATCTCCGACAGACACCCGAACGATCATCTTCATGCGGGTCGGGGGAAACAGGCAGACGCCTTCGTCGGTGTCGCGCTAGACGACCTTCCCTGTACCGATCCGACCCAGAAATTGGAAACATTCATATGCCACTGACCTTCAAGAAACTGGCGGTACGCGAGCGGGCAAACGTCAACGTACCCGACGTATTTCAGCTAACTCCAGGCGACTGGGACGACTATTCGTTCAAAACAACCTTCTCGATGACGGTCTTTCTACGGGGGCAAAAACTGGAACTTGGAACCGTGAAGATTGGCTATATGGGTCAACCGCATGGATGGACCCGAGACCTGATACCGGAGTCCTTCACCCACCTTCCCGACGGCTGGTTCTCCCTCGGACAAGATGTCGAGTACTACCAAAACTTGCGAGAGAAGCTGCCTGAGCAAGTGCGCATCGAACTACTGACCTCGCTGCGAGATGTCGTTCATGACGAGAGCCTGCACGCCCGAGCTGAAGCTGAGTCAGTCTTCAAGAATTCACTGATGCGCGGCGTCAGTAACTCAGTCATACAGGGGCAATTCAAGCGCGTCCTGCGAGGGGAGGTAGAGCTGTCAGATTTCAAGTTCACGTTCAATCAACAGGCTGACGACCGGCATGCGGCTGTGCGCCTTCAGTTTGACGTCACCGCGGCGTCCCACCCGCCCACAAACATTCATGTGCTCATTGGCAGAAATGGGGTCGGCAAGACAACGCTCCTGAACAATATGGTTGGTGCGCTGATAGCTCACAGCCCACCAACGACGCCGCCCAGTGCATTTGCGACACAGACCCCCCTCCCATTTCTGCTCGATAAGGACTACTTCAGCAGCGTCATTTCTGTTTCATTCAGTGCGTTCGATCCGTTCATCCCTCCGACGGACCGGCAGGACCGGACTGAGGGCCCAGCGTACTACTACGTCGGCATGAAGACGATTCGTGCGGGCGAGTCGCTTGAACCGAGCCCACCAAAGACTCACTCGGCTCTTGTCGATGAGTTCGTCGAGAGTTTCGGCCTTTGCATGAGCCAACCAGAGAAGAGGGCAAGATTTTTCAGAGCGGTATCTCGTCTTGAGTCGGATACGAATTTCAAGGAGATGGGATGGGCGAAACTCGCTGAAATCGAGGACAGCATTCAAGCATCCGCGGAGGCGGCTTCCATGGCGCGACGAATGAGCTCAGGTCATTCGATAGTTCTCCTGACCATGACTAAGCTCGTCGAGATGGTCGAGGAAAAGTCGCTCGTGCTACTCGACGAACCGGAGAGCCACCTTCATCCACCACTGCTGTCAGCCTTTACCCGAGCACTTTCCGAGCTTCTATCAAATCGCAACGGCGTAGCGATTGTCGCCACGCACTCGCCGGTTGTGCTGCAAGAGGTTCCGAAGTCCTGCGTCTGGAAGTTGACGAGAAGTCGCCTGGAGGCTCGAAGCGATAGGCCTGCCCGGGAGACTTTCGGCGAGAACGTGGGCGTTCTGACCCGAGAAGTTTTCGGCTTGGAAGTATCGAAATCTGGTTTCCACGAAATGCTGGATGTAGCCGTGAGCGCTGGTGGCACGCTAGACAGCATTTCGGCCACGTTTGGTGGACAGCTAGGCGACGAAGCGCAGGCAATACTTCTGTCCATGCTTCGCGAGAAGTCGCAAGGGGCGCTGTCATGAGACGGCTGCCCATGCCTACGATGGACAGTGCCACCGTTTACGCAGACTGCGTCGCTGGGCTATCGAATGCAGCCTTGTCGGCAAAGTTTTCGGCGGCCACCCAAGCGGTAAAAGATGAAGCGGACTTGTATGCGGTGCGCGCTGCAGCAAGTGAACTGCATCTCTTTCAGGCCGCTGCCTGGGGAGACGGTGATCAGCTCGTCCTGCAGGATCTAACCAAAAGCGAGTTCGTTGGACTCTACGACGGTCAAATGTCTAGCACCAACGGAAACGGGCGCAATCACTATGACCGACTGCGAATGACTGAGCTTGGGATATGCCCATTCTGTGGTTTTGGCCATGTATCCACGTTAGATCACTTCGCGTCCAAGGCCAGATACCCAGCGTTCTCAGTTCTGCCGATCAATCTAGTCCCTGCGTGTGCAGACTGCAACAAGGGAAAAGGATCAGCCCCCATTGAGGCAGGCTCGGCCATGCCTCATCCTTATTTCGAGGAATCCCGCATCGAATCTGACACTTGGCTATTTTGCGACGTTCTCCAGACCCAGCCGGTCACGACGTCGTACCGCGCGGAGACTCCGGCGCATTGGCCCGCCGCCCTCAGCGGGCGCGTTCAGCGCTACTTCTCAGAGCTCGAGCTGGCCGGCCGCTACGCGGTCCAGTCCGCAAGCCACCTTGCAAATATCAAGGCGTTCCTGAGAAAGCTGATGCCGGACGAACTGCAGTGGTACCTCAGCCGAAAGGCAGTTGGTTTCCCGTATCCCAACACGTGGGAGGCCGCCCTCTACGCAGGCCTGCTTCGATCGCCTTGGTTTATGCAGGAGGGATACCGGCTATGACAGGCGCCTCACAACCAAACTTGAGTGAGCGCCATGGCCGACGGCTCCCGCCCTGTTCAGATTAGGAAACGACGGCTACGCCGGGAGCGACTACTCGGACGCCTTCAGTTCCTCTAGCCTGGCTGCAACTTCCCGCTTTCCCATACCGCGGAGCGCGGCGATTGCCGCGAGATTCTTAGGCCGCGGCGTCGCGCGCCCCTGTTCCCATGCATAGATCGACTGACCGGTCGTGCCGACAAGCAAGCCGAAATCAGCAGCCGACAGGCCAAGCCTCTGGCGATTGCTTGCCATACCGTTGGCGCAAGCGCACTCAACGACCGCATGCTGGCTGCGCTGGCATTCGCGGAGCGATTCGTCGCCGGCAGTCGCTACATGGCAGGCGATGTGTTCCCCATGGCAGACATTGCCGCCGTCACGATCACCCTCTCCGCGGCCGGAAGCCTGGACTGGGGCACTCTTCCGAACCTCAAACGCTGGTTCGATGAAGTGGTCGACAGGCCGTACGTACGCGCCGGACTTGCCGCGTTCAATCAGCCAGGTCGATAGCAATCGGTGGGGCACTCGGACGTGGATGCCGCGCGCTCCGCGCACGTGGTGCGATGAGATGGCAGGTTGCGCGGCACGTCTTAACTTCACACCCGCAAGCCCCTTCTCAATACTGGCACTCCAGCATTCAGTTAGCCTTGACGGACTGAATGTCACCCGGACGTTAGATGAGCCCCCTGGACCCCGCTAAGCTGCGAGAAGCAGTAGCCTACGAGACGTATTTGCTATTGAACGTCTACCGTTTGCTCCAGGAGCCGCTTCAAGGCCAGTACGAGCGGGTCTGGATCTATCCACGCGGCTCCGATTCCCCAGTTCCGCTCCCCGGCAGGCCGGACCACCATGTCATCGACGGCGTGTCGCATTGGAGCGGTGGCTTCCGTGTCGCTGGCGGGCCACTGATTGTCGTGACCGCCTTCAAGGTGCTCGACATGATCGTTGAGTGGATCATTGGTCCACCCAAAAGCAACCAGTGGCAATTCAATGACAAGGCCAAAACCTTCGAGGCGTCGGTTACGTTGCCCGCGCTCCTGAAGCAGAACCCCTGGCTCACACAGCGCTTCTCGCGGCTGTATCGAGAGCTGTATCCGTTGCGAAATACGTTGATCCATACCGATCGCTTCCGTGCTGGCCCGGGGGGCGTGGCTGTTGCGCCGAGTCTCGGTCGAGGCGCGTACGGAGATTCGCAGGTTCCCATTCAGCCCGCTCAGATCGCAGCCATTGCGTCAGTCGCCACCATCCTTGCGCGATGCCTCGACGGCTCGTGGGCATTCAACGCCTATCTGGTGGCGCAGCTCAAGTGGCGTCTCGATCAATTGGCTTCGTTCCACCGGGAAGAAACGTTCGGCGCAAAGCAGCCTCAGCTCTCGCTCGTCCGGATTCTTAGGGACGACCAACCATCCGTTGATTTCGATGTAGCCCAGATCTTGAATGACGTGAATCAGCGCTGGCTTGTACCCACCCCCCCCGGCCCAGCGGTAGACATGCGGCGCTTCGGCACTGTGTTCGACATAGAAATAGGCATCACGAATGAGGGCCCTGAGAACACCCTCAATGTGTATCGGATTCCCATGACTGAGATCTCACGATTCCCAATAGGCATCACGAAGAACGAACTGCAGCCCTTTCTCTCGGAGACCGCCGTCGAGGTTCGCACGTTCACTGGCAGTGCTTGAGTCACGACAAATCCCGGAGCGACCTTCGCTGCGCGCCTGCAACCAATGATCCGTGCGAGGCTCATCACACAGGTAAGGATTGATCACGATGGACCTCCCCTATCGAAGTGCGCTCATTGTCGGCTCGTATCGGCACGGTGATGTGCGACACCGGCATGAAGTACCTGTCCAAGTTCTCGGAGGACCTGGGCGAGTAGCTTTCGCCAGCTCATCAGTTGTCGCCCGACATCCAGCGGCCGCAACCGGGGAAACCTGGTGATGATGAGCCGAGGCTCAGCGTCGAACGATGAGTTGATCAGGCGAGGCAGACATCACCGACATCGTGCTCAAGGCCATGCCCGCCGCGTTGGTGAGCACCAACGATCCGTTTGCCGCCAGGCTCCAACGCACCTTCGACGACGCCGCCCCGTCGGCAGGCGCGATGGCCGAGTCCGTGCCCGTGCCATCCGCCCGCAACTCGAAGCCGTGCCGACCGCGCGACGGCGGGAAGGCGTAGCTAGCCCGCCGATAAACGCTTTCGCCTGGCGTGTCCTCTTCGTGCGAGTGGCGCCAGGTCCCGATCAGCGCGGACTTGTCGATCATGTGCCGATCTTCTTGCGAGGGCCCGTCAGCGTGGCATGCATGCGTGCCGACTGGCCGGCCGTGAACATCACCATCGCGTCGTCGTCGACGTAATCCATGTAGTTCATGAACATGTCGCCGTTTGGCCCGTTCTGGCAGGTGACGTGCGGAAACGCTGGCTTGCCGTAATTTGGCAACTGTTGATCCGGCGTGTCGTCGACGTGGTCGGTGCCGCTGCAGTCGCTGGTGTCTCCCCAAATGTGATTGAGGTTGAGCCAGTGACCAACCTCATGAACGGCTGTGCGGCCGAGGTTGTACGGCGCGGTCGCCGTACCTGTGGTGCCGAATGCCGTGTTCAAGATGACCACGCCGTCGGTCGCCGCGGGGCCGCCCGGGAACTGCGCGTAGCCCAAAAGGCCTTCGCCAAGACTGCAGACCCAAAGGTTCAAGTACTGGTCGGTGGGCCATGCGTCCGCACCGCCCTTCGCTGTGAACTTAACCTCATCATGGCTCGAGAATGAGGCCGCCTTGGTCTTGGTACGAGTGATGCCGTCGGTGACCTTGCCCTCCGGGTCCTTGTTGGCGAGCTTGAACTGCACGCCGATGTTAGTGACTAGGCCCCTCCAACAAGCTGGGGTGTCGCCCTTGTCCTCATTGGCGGCCGCGTAGTCCCTGTTCAGCGCGGCGATCTGACTCTGAACCTGTGCTTGCGAAATGTTCTCGGCGGCAATGCGGTAGACCACATGTACGACGACCGGGATCGTCACGGGCCCCTTTTTAACGCGGGCGAAGGCGCGGCCGGTGCGAACCATCACTTCCGTCTCTGCATGGATCTTGCCGCGGTTGACACGGAACTCGGGATATTCCTCGCACAGACGTGCGTGCACTTCGGTGGCGCCGCACATCCTGCGCCGGGTCGTTGTCTTTGCCGTCGTGGATATCGTTGTTCGCACTACTATCTTGGGTCTCTTCTCCATAGAACCTCCCCTTTGAAGGACATTTGCGAGACTGCGCAACCCGAATATTCGAACGTGGGTCGATGCATGTCAATGTGCCTCCAGGTGGTTCCATCGGCCGAACCTGATCACGAACTAAGTCAGGGTGGCGTAGAGGCATTCGCTTCGATTCGCAGCAGCATGGTTCGCAGGAGCGACGCCTCCGCGACGCTAAAGCCAGCGAATGCCTTCGCCTCGAACTCCGCAACCGCAGCTTCAAACTGGTGCGCGACTTCAGCGCCGCGACCCGCCAAGTTCAGGCAGATCACTCGCCGGTCCGCGCGACTACGGTCACGACGCACAAGCCCCGCGGCCGCGAGTCGCTCAACCATCCGGGACACCGCAGGGAGTCCGATCCTTGCCGCCTCTGCAAGCTCGGAGAGGCTACGACCTGGCACCGCAGCCAACAAGGCGCATGCGCGCTGCTCGGCAAAGGAAAGGTCGCTCGACGGGCTCATCCTGGCCATCGCCGCGTTCACTCGCAGGCCTACTCGCACCAGCGATTGAGATAGCTCCTCACCCAGTTCGGCTCGATCAGTGGCCGCCTGACGCCTATGGACTGGCATTCACAAGACCCCAGGCCGAGGGCAATTGGCTTTCAGGCGAGTGAACGGGACATCGATCGACACCGCGACGACGGGTTTTGCCGGCGCTTGCAGCGCCAAGAGCATTCCGAAGTAATCCAAGCTGCCAGCATGCAATCGAGCAGATTCAGTCCATGGCCGACCGAATCTCACCGGTATCGTCCCAGTCCAAGCTCTTACCGACCACGGCCGCCAGCGCCCTGACCAATGCGTTGTAGGACCAAAACAAGGAGGCAAGCAGCTGGGCGTCCTCAATCTCGTTTGCTGCGAGCGCATTGAGTACAGCCCGAGCGACGGCATGCCCGGTATCGGAGCTCGATTTGACCTGCTGAGTGAAGACGACCTTGCGCAGCTTCAGAGCGATCCAACCCAGCGCGTCCGTCGTACGGTCGGAGAGCTTGTTGTCCTCCTCGACCAAGGTGTCCCGCAATCTTTGGAGGCTGACCCCGCGTCCCGCAGCCATGGCCAAGAACCGCGCGCCTGCTTTGGAGCCGTGCATGCCAATTTCGGAGCATGAGTTTGGAGACGTCCGATGGACGGAACAGTAGTCGGAATGATGCTGAACAAAATCCACCTTCTTCAGCTCCCGGATCGGCAGATCCTGCTCGAACATGAACTCAAGTGTGTACGCGCCGTTGTAGTAGTGCTTGTCATTGCTCGAGTCGTACCACCAGGGTCCGTCCCCCTTCTCAGGATCGTAGGGAGTCAGGCGAGCCGAGTGATCCTCAGTCGTGACCAGAATCCGCAAGGCCGGAGGTTTGTACTTGGTGATCACTTCGACCCAGTAGTACTTCTTGCCCTTGACCAGGCTCGCGAAGTCAAACGTGAATCGAACGTTGCCGTACCGGTAACCGTAGGCCCAGGAGTTTGGTGAGAGCCAACTGACCAGCACCCGTTCGGTGTTCAGGATCGACTCATCGAAGACAAGACCTTGCTTGATCTTCCTGTCCTCCACGATCCTGAGCGCGGACTCGATATGGCTGACGTGACTCACCTCGTCAAACGGTTGGCAATCGACACTCCACCCTGTATTGGTCGAAGGGGCTCCGACTTTGTACGGCTTCCACGGTTTGCTGGCAGGTGGCATGACAGAAGGCTCCTAGTTCTAGACGGTGTCCGAGAGCATAGACAGAAGCATGGGCGCCTCGCTATCCAAGGTCCGTGACGCTCAGTTCCTAGCCACACCCGAGCCGTTCATAACTAACCCCGAAGGCTCGCCTGCCCCCTCCGGTGTCCAGCCGCCGCCGAGCGCCCTGAACAACGCGACGGCCGCGCGTGCGGCCCTGGCCTTCGCGTCATCGAGTTCTTCCTTGGCCGACAGCAGCTGACGGTCCACCGTGAGCAAATCAGACAGCGTTGTGGCGCCCGCCTTGTAGCTGCGCTCGGACAGATCGCGCGCTCGCGACAGCGCAGCGACCTCGGCGTCGACCTAGGCTCGATGAACCTCTTGCTGGGACAGCGACATCACGGCGTTCTCGACGTCCTCCGCGGGTCAGCTATCTCGCGCGAGCGCCTGAAGGCGGTATCCCAACGCTGATCCTGCTTCGCCGCGGCCGCTTGTCCTGAACGACCGAAGGCCGGTGACGGTGCTTCTGGCTCACCGCTCACTGATCCACGTCATCGAAGACGCTGCGAGCACCATGTGCTGCGTCGACCGCCGTAGCAGCGCCGAGCGTACGGGGCACCATGCGAGGAGTTTCGTAGTCATTCTCATCCATCCATGCCTTCGCCTCGCTGATCTGCTGCTCGATCAAGTCGACGACATTGGCATCATCGCCGAACGTCTCCTTGAGGGTGTCCAAGTTCTCTAGAAGCTGACTCAGGTGATCGTCTGCAGGGCTGTCGTGCTTATACGAGTCCTGCTCTCGCTCGCGAACGTAGCGCAACCTGGGCAAGAGTTGCCTGCGTACGCTCACGACAAGCGAGGCGCGCTCTGCATCCGTGAACAGCCCGCGGATGTCATCATCGCTAAGCCCCCGCATGTCGTCACCGTCAATTGCGTAATTGCTGACGGTGTGTACAAAGGCAAGCCGGTTGGCCTCAGGAAGTAGTTGGAATTCGTGCAGGCGCACGGCCAGGTCGACCTCCGAGGCGGCGCTGAGCGCCAGGCCCGGGCGACTAACTTGTTCAAGGAGATCAGGATTCGCCTGGACATACAGGGCCAGAAATTCCTTGGAGCACCGCCTTGTAAGAAAGGCATGCAGCGTCCACTTGGCGTGCCAGCTGGCCATGTATCTTGACGCTTCGTTGTTGCCATTGGTGAGTTCTGCAAGCCTGGCCAATACCAGCTCGAACAAGGTTCTTGGCACACGGACCGCACCTCGAATTGACACGTCACCACACACGACCTGTTCTATCAGGCTCTCGACGGACGTACCCGTCAGGAAAATCCCCATAAGGTCCGGCTTCCTGGCCAGGCTTGCCGCAAACGCGTCACCGATCGTCGGATGCTTGAAGCGCCATACCGAGTCACCGTCAACCTGCTGATGCACGACAAGGCTGCCGTTCAAGGCCTCCAGTCCATCGATGCAATCTCCAAGGCTACTATCCAGTCGCTGTAGGGCGTCCTCTTCGGCGGCCGTCAACGATATCGGGCTTTGAAGGTGGTCCTTCTTCATGTAGATCAAGGCAAGCGCCGCTAGGCTGTCTTTGTCCAACCCATCCAGAACTTCTTGCAGCAGTTGCTCCCGCCTATCAACAAAATCGCTGAGGTGGTATTCCGTTAGATGCAGGTGCTTGGTAAACGCGGGATCAGCGAGGCGCCTGGCAATCTCGGGGATGAAGCGCGCATGCCCCGAAACGGATGGAAGGTGCGGCTTGATCTGCGACTTGAAGCTAGATGGCTGTGTGCCAAGCTTCAAATGGTTGTACAGAATCTGCTCCCGCTCCCTCGGCGCAAGATCGTGGACATCAATCACCACTTGGCTCTCATTGAAGAGCGGAAAGGCACCGCGCTTCAGGTCGCCGCGTGCGCGACTGTAGATGTAGTCGCGCGACGTCATGACGATCTTGGCCCCACGCAGCAGCATGGTCTTGATCTGTGGGAGGATCCGATTCCAGGCGTACGCCAACGACGGTTCGTACTGCATGATGCCGAATGCATCGTCAACCCAGAAGAACTGAGACGGCTCATGAGGATTCCATCGCTCCTCAACCTTGCCCGGGTCATTGAGCTTGAGCACAGACGAACCCCACTTGTCCGCGGCCGACATTGCAAGCATCGACGCAATGGTCGTCTTACCTGCGGCAGGCTCGCCTATCAAGAGCACAAATCCATGGACGTCCAAGGCGCTGACCGCCTTGGCATAGGACGCCGTAATGACGACCTTTGACAGATCCTCTCGCATCGACTCGAGCACCGCTTGAGCCTGCGCATAGGCTCGCTCGTCCAGAATCTGGCTGAGGTCGCCCAGCCCATACAGCCGTGGCACATGCATGCGCAGATCCCTGTTCGCTTGAATCTGCTGGTTGATCCACGTCGAACCGAAGATCAAAACCTGTTTCACGCCCGCGCGCACCAGTAGCGCCTCGATACGGCTGGACTGCGCTCCAGAGACCCCGGCGTTCGTCATAAGAACGTAGACGTCGCACAGCCCCTGCTTCACAAGCCGCTCGACCTTTTGAATCTCGTCCGTAATATCGGACGGCTTCAGTTTCTGACTTGGGTCTGCCGTGTACTTGCACTGAATAACGAAGCGGCCCGAATAGGTCTCCCCGGGGCCCGGTGACCAAGTGCCAGCGAAGGCGCCATCGCGGCCGGCATCGTTTGAGTCCAGAAATGACTGGACGGTCTGCCCCAGTACCCTTCGGCAGATGGTCTGACAGAGCTGTTGAAAGCTATTCCACCCTAGGCGGTGGAGTTCATAGATAGGCACGCCGCAGACCTCTTGGAGTCGCTGTTGGATCGGGAGCCCTTCTCCCAGCTTCCAGTGTATTTCGCACCAGTACGACCAAGGAGCTTCCGCACAGCGGAGAGCACGGGCGGTTGAAGCTCAGGGAGCACAGGAGGCAGAACCTGAAGGCACAGTCCAGGACAGGCTGAGCCTACCGGCCAATAATCGGGCATCGAGCGGTCAAGAAAGGATTGAGATGAGCAGTGGCTTCCTGGAGCAGGTGCGCTGCTTCGTGGCGGTCGCGCACGCCGGAAGCATGACCGTCGCGGCAGCGCAGCTCAGGCTGGCTCAGCCCACCATCACTCGGCAGTTGGCAGCGCTGGAGGCTCGGCTGGGAGCCCCACTTGTGCGACGCTCAGCCCGGGCGCTCACATTGACAGAACAAGGGGAGAAGTTTCTGCCGCGTGCGGAGCGCTTACTGCAGGCTGGCCAGGAGGCCGTGCTCGAATCGCCGTCGTCGGTATCAGGGTTTCAAGGAGGACTACGAGTTTCCTGCTCGCACGCTTTCGCAAGGCACGTCCTCATTCCTGTCCGGCAACGTCCATGGGTATTCAAGGGCGAGGCTGGAAACGTCAGTGTCCGTGTCGACGGCCGCTTGAGCGTGTCAACGACGGACGCGCTTCGCACCGCCGTTATGGCCGACCTGAGCGTAGCCATTACGCCAGCCTGGTTCTGGGGCGATGAACTCGCCCAGGGCCAAGTGGTACGACTTCTAGACCATTGGCACCTGTCGCGAAAGCCATTGCATGCCGTGACAGCCGAACGGCCGCAGCGAGATTCAAAGGAGAGCGCGTTTGCTGATTTTGTGCAGGCCGCCTTTGCTCCGTTCAATGCCGCATAGGCAAGACGCTGAGACGCAACTACAGGCTGCGCTGGACGCCTGTTCCGAGCATAGGCACGGATTCAGGTCCGCTTGGACGCCGGCTACTGCGTCGTTTGCATAAAACCCATTGCCCAGCGTTGGTGGTCCAGCAGTCTGTGCGGCAGGGGCTCCCATCGTCAGGCCGAATCCACGGCTGCAGCACAATCCGCGGCTGGAGTTGGGCCCGAAAGGCTTCGCGATCGGCAATCACTGCATGGAAACAGGCGATATGAACAATGACGCGACGCGCGCGGCGTTCTGGACGGCTGCAGACGACTGGCTCTGTGACGGCTATTCCATAGACGTTCGCTACTTTGCAGAGTGCGCAATGGTGGGCCGTATATTGCAGGCGAAGATTGCGCTTGCACCGCTCAAGCCAGGGTTCGACCACCGGTTCCAGATCCGCACTCCCAACTTCGCGGTAGGCCAGGCCCAGGGGTACCCCATGAAGAAGGCTGCCCTGATGGAAACGCTCGCGGCAGCACTCGATGGCCGTCTAGAACTGCCAGGCAATAGCTTCAAGCTTCAAGCGATCCAGCCGCTCGACTACTTCTCAGAGATGGCCTTCCGCGACAGGTGGTTCTCGCCGCTTCACATGCAAATTACCGGAGATCGGACGGCTCCACTTCTGACATCAAGCGACCTAGCTGGAATCGACAACGCTTTGCGGCTCGCTACGCCGCCATTCGATGGCCTATCCGATGCAAGTGCATGGCTGGATCTCCCTGCTCCCGGCACCATCACGCCGCCAGCAATCAACATCCATGGTTCCCCGCCCTGCGATCTCATCTTCGAACAGTGCACCGTTCATGACAATCGCATTCATCTGATTCTTCACGCCATAGAGGGATTTGACGTAGATCGCGTGAGGTTGGCGGTGCGCGCCGTTCCTGGGTTGGGCCTTGATGCGAGACAGCAGGTTGCGGCCCGCATTAACTGGTCTGGCGTTGAAGACGGCTTGCGGATGGGGACGGCGACCATTGAGTTGGACAGGGCCGAGAACGTATTCACCATGTTGATGATTGGAAGTTCGGTCATCAGGCGTCAGTGGTTCATAGATTCAACGAAGGCTCGGAACAGTCGATTGCTCGCCGTTCGGCACTTCGATAGGGACTTGAAGATGATCCGGCAGGGCGTGCTGGAAGGCCAAGACTCTTCGAAGTTCGAACTCGGCGTTGCAGCGCTGCTATTCCTTCTGGGATTCTCACCAGCTGTTCAACTGGAGACGAATGCACCAGACATCATCGTGGCTACGCCAGCAGGAAAGCTGGTCATCGTTGAATGCACGACTCGTATTGCCGATTTCAGCGCAAAGCTTGGAAAGCTAGTGGATCGACGCGGCGATCTGACCAGAGCTCTAGCGGCAAGCGAACACCCCAATGTCGTCGCTACGGTGCTCGTCTGCCGACTTCCTCGCGATCAGATTGCTGCAGAGGCAGAAGAACTGCGCAGGCATGGAACCATCTTGTTAACGCTCGAGAACCTGGAGCAGGCCTTCGAACGGGTCAGGATTCCGAATGACCCCGATGCAATGCTTGACAATGCTATTGCCCAGATCTCAGGACCGTCCGGGGATGGGGTGCAATTGCAAGACGGGTCAATGCTTTGACATCAGCATGCCTGCAGCCGAATGTTCGGTTGCGTTGTCGGTGGTCATCAGTTGAGTGGCAATCCGAGCATCGCCCGTCTGTGTAAATCCGTTAGATGAATCGCAATGAGGGGGCTGCATGGCCAAGCGCCTATACGAGGTTTCTCTTGCACGTGGCAGAAGCAATCCAGGACACTCAGTTTTCCTGCAGAACGTACTGAACTTGAACGGCAAGTCCTCGGGGCATGGCGGCATCAATGGCTTGTGCGTTGTCAGTCATCACATGGGCCAAGAAGTCGTTCACGATCTGTGTGCTGAAGGACTAGGGAAGGGCTCCGGGGACCTTGTAGTTACTGAAATCACGAGAAAGACGCTGGCTCCGCCCAACGGGCCCCACCGTCTCCACGCCGAGCTTATTCGCAACTACTTTCTTCCATACGACGACTATCCAAGAATTGAATAGTCCGCTCGAGCGGTGCAGGCCAGTTCGTCAATTCAGCAGGCCGCCGCTCGCGGGTGAGACATCCTCGGGACAATCTCGACTGCCGATGATCACGGACCAGAGAGGCTACTCTCCAATAGCAACAGCTTGCGCTTGGCCGGTTGCTGCTGCCTTGTCGCTCGCCCCTGAAGGACACGGACAAACCGGTGTTCATCCTGCCGCTGCGCCTGCCCGACGAGGCCGATCCAGCATTCGCCCCGGGTCGAATCACCCCGACAGAAAATATGCACCAACCGAAAATTCCGCCCGCGTCAACGCTGCTTTTGTGATTGCAAGAATTCGTGCCCTTGCTTAAGCATGTCCGCAGTTGCGGATGGTCGCCGCCGAGCAGTTGGCTCCTTTGTAGGCAATTCTTCCGAGTGCTGCAAGTCCTTGAGTTTCGCGGTCTCATCAGGTTTGAGCGACGCGAGCAGCGCCTGCTGTTGTGTTCGGCGCTTCTCCTCGGCATTTGCCCGAACGGAGTCCGCTGGGCTGGGCGACCCTGGAGTATCGAAAGGACACCAATAGTTTCTGTCCACCCACGTGCCAGTCACCGCCTGCTTGCGCAAGATGTCTGCATCCCTCCGAAAATTCGCATATTCGACGGATCGGAACGCAGACTGCAGGTCGAGTGAACTGACGACTTCATTCTTGCTTCGCTCGCGGCAGGCTTTAAATGCCAGCGAGAGCAAGCGAATCTTTGCCCGATGGAGTCCGCCTGTGTACTCTTGCATTTGTTCAAGCAGAGCCTCACGCTTACTCAGCAATGCTCCATTTGAAACAATGGTGTACTGTCTATCAAGGTCCACGCTCGACTTTGAGTCAATGACGTCAGGGCGAACAATGATTGGATTCGCGAGCAAGCGATATTGATCCTCGGGCGGTCTCGACAGCAAACGCCTAGCGACGCTGTAGTTGGTCACGTAGAAAAGAGGAAGACCCAGATAGCGCATTCCATGCAAGAGTTTTGTGATCAGCGAGTTTGCATTTTCACTCTGAGTCAAGAATTGCAGCTCGTCCAGAAACGCCAACAGAACCCCCATTCGGTAAGCAGCCCGGCTAACTGAAGCGGAAAAATCTCCACTCTGTTTCAGAGAGTTGAAGTTATGAAGGCACCCTGCCAGCGGGTCTTCGAGGAGCGATCGCAGCGTCGTTCTCGTCGACGCCTTAACATGCCAGAACATCTCGAATGAGACCGATGGATATCCCGATCCCGGCTCGACTACAAGCCGTGTTGCCATCAATCGCCCAAGCGCTCGCCCCAGCGCGGACTTCCCAACGCCTTGAAGCCCAGTGATGCATGTGGCAATAACATCTTCCTCAAGCAATGGCGACTTCTTTGCGTTGATTCCTCGCAGATACGCTCCTCGATCACCATAGTAGCGGAGCAGATGGGATCGCATTGCATCGACGATCTTGCGGAGTGCTGCGATGACACCATCACTCGGTTCAAAAATCTCTCCCAATCCCCGCTCCAGAGCTTCAGCGGCCGGCCCGGGCCTCATGTCCATGAGGCCTGGGATCGGCTCCCCTGGCAGGCGCACAACGTTCTTGATTTCGTCGTCAGTCCAGCCGAGCGCAAGCTCGACTGGCCACGCAGTTGTTGCCATTGAGAAGTCTCCATTCTGATGATGCCGGAGTGACCTTCAACAGATCGCTCATCGTTGTCGGCGAGAATTCAGCGACGGCCACGATCCGATCGGCGGATTCACGCGCGCAACAGTTCTCTCGATACAAGGATTAGTCCGTCAAGCCTGCTTTTCGAGCCGACTATCGCTTTGGCTGTGAAGAATGCTTCAAATGCTGGATTTCGCGCTTGGCAACGCCGGACTTCGCTTTGGCTTGCCCCCTTACACGCCTTGCCGCGTGAGGCTCGATTCCAGAATCCCGCTCAGCCGCCTCCATCTCTGCGGCTCGCGCAGCTGGTCTATTCTTGTCAAGACGTCGACGGTCGCGTCGTTCTGCCAATCCGTGAGCTGCAAGCTCATTCAGCGACATATACAGCTGTTCACCGTCATCTCGTATTTTCAGAAGCGCGTCGACCTCAACGATGCGGTTCTCGATCGTTACCCACGCGTGCCGAACGCACATGTTGAGGGCGAAGCCATCAACTTCGACGACATGCCATCGTTTGCTGTAGTTGGCCGACGTCAACGCTGTCGTCGCCGCCATCGAACCGTACGGCATCTTTCCAAGATAGAACTTGCCGTCTTCCAGCTTAAACTTTACAGGCGTCAGAAACATACGCACCGCGTCATCAAACGATATCGCCTGCGCGTCGTTGCGTCCACGCGCGTCGAGATAGTTCCAGACGCCGAGTGGCGTCGGCAGAACGCCGGCCTTGCGCATTTCCGGGGTCATTCGGCTCTGCGCAGAGGCCGACTTGTTCCTGGCGATCATCTGCCGAATCTCGCGTCGTGCCAGGCCGACCGCATTCAGCCGGCTGATTTCGTGCGTCGGAGCTCCTGCTACGTGCATGTCCCTTGGATGCCCTGACTCGACCACGCCGTGACTCTGCGGCTCGTATGACGGCGGCAATTCAACGATGGCAACGACCTTCTTCAATTGCTCAACAACGTCCGCTGCTGATCCCGAACCTCGATCCGGAGTGAACATCGCCATCAAGCCAATGCACGGCCAGTCTGGCCCGTCAATCTCTATTCCGAAGAGCTCGCAGAACTTCTTCTTTGGTATTGCTGCGCAGAACAGCGCGCACCGGTAAGCCTCGCTTGTCTCACTCCCATGACTGAAGCCGATGCCGAATCCAACCCCTGAAGTAACGCATTGCAGGCGTACCACGTACACCTTCGGCGACGCATGGTTTGCGGTAAAGCCCGTCGGATGCTCTCGCGTCGAGTACGCGTCGCCTTCTGCTTTCTCCATCAAGTTGGCCACAGCCGCAATGTAGCTGCCCTGCGGCGCCAAGATTTCATGCCGATTTCGATGATCGCCATAAACGCGACGATTGAGGTCGTTTTTGCCGAACAGCTTTTCGGCCCAGTAGCGGAACTGGTTCTGCGACGGGAACGGTGCGCCTTCAGGATGCACGAACGAGGTCGATCCATCATCGCCCTGAGCAGTCCTGCATCCGAACACCTTGGTCACTGCAAGCCGATAAACGTCGATCATCGGGCGTCCAACGACCGCAAACTTGTCTACCGCGAACTCAATCTTCTCCCGCATGGAGGCGTCGACACGGAATCCGTGCAGTCCGCCGTCAATCGACAATCTGCCCAGTTTCGCCGCTGGGCAGTTGTCCCGATCCGAGTGTCCGATTCGATGGAATGCTGGAAGAAGCGCCCAGACGTTTCGCCCGAAGGCCAGATAGACAAGCAGCCAGCGTGTAAACCGAGTCTCGTTCTGCCGAGGAATGGAGACTCGGGCGCAGCGGTTGATTTCCCGTCTGACATCGTCAGAGGCGAAGACCTCGTCGAGTCGTTCCACTAGCGGCTGCAGATGGAACAATCGCAACTCCACCATGTCTCTTAGGCTTTGCTTGCCTTTCGGCCGAGCTTGGTCAAACGATGCGAAGTCCTCACCGCCAAGATCAATGAGCCAAGGAGGCAGGTTGAGAGTGTCTTCACAACGAACAAGACGATCGCTTAGAAGCGCAGTTTCAAAATCCTCAACTTGCATCGCATGAAGCGCTGCCGATTGCGAGGGCAGGAAACTGGCCAGGAAGACCCGACCGCTCTTGAGGCTGACATGAATGCGGTGGTATCGAACGCCACGCTTCAGTTCGCCTAGTCCGTCGGGCGCGAAGAATTGACTTGTCGCGGTCATGACTACCTCTCGAACCAGTCAGCGTATACCGCCAGAACATCGCGGCGCTCGGCCAGCATGGGTCGATCCACGACGATGTCTCGAAAGAGATCGAGTCGAAGCTCACGACTCATAATTGCGCGATAGAACACCCTCCTGCAGGCATCCATCGATGCGCTGGTGTCCCTGGAGAAGCGCCTGAAGACCTCGATAGGTGTTGTTTCGCTGAGCAGCGCGGCGCGCAGCTCTGACATGAGGCCGAATTGCAGCTCATCGGTCATGTCCGGTGGCCGACGTTGCCATGCCACGGCCGCGCGGAGATTGTTGGTCACGGTCCGATCGATCTCACTGCCAGCGACTCGCACGGTTCGGATGTTCGCTTCGTGGAAATAGGCCAACACAACCTTATCCCGCGCCTGCGCCCTTGAGATCGCCTGTCGCCGTCGAGACGGCGCATAACCCGGGCCCGGCATGCCATGGTCCCCGGGCTTGGCTTTGGTGTCCCAGTGGAGGCAGTACATGCCCTGCTCGTCCTCCAGGTAGAGGAGCAGATCACCATGCCAGTAGCCGGGAACGCAGTAGGAGTCGGCCGTGTCGAACGCTGTCGTCGCCAAGTCGTCAGTCCGCAGAACCGGGACGTCTTGCCAGGCTTTGGGATGAAAACGAAGCAGCCCCATGCGGTCCGCGATATCGATCGTGCCGCTCACGGGCGGCAAGGCAGGGCCGGTATACCGGGGATGACCCTCAAGAGGATTGAGGTCCGGCATCGGGGAGAGTTCCTTCTGCTCAATCAGCTCGAACAGCCCGGGATGATGCAGGGCCAGCAGACCGGCGACCTGTTCTGGCGTCGACAGCAGTTCTAGGAAGCGCCCCACCTTGGGCGAATACAGTTCGCTGGCCCGCGATATTGAAGGCGCCTCGCCCCGGCTTGCTCTCAAGGGTGCCAGATAGTCGGGTCCCCAGCCAGAGGCTGCCGCTCGGGCGCGCGTGGTTGCGATCCGACGCATGGCCGGATTCTTCGATTTGGGCATGATTGCTCCATCGCGCACGGATATTGGCAGGGCCTGAATGGGCGCCAAACGCCGAAATCCGTAGCAACAAAACCGGCACGCGGAAAGTTAGCCGGAAATAGGGGGCCCCGGGCCTTGACAGCCCAGTTTGGCAGGTGCACGATGGAGTCAGGGTTAGTTCCGCATATTCTTGACCCCAGCAGGGCCCCGTCTCGCCAAAGACCGGGCCCTGCGCCTTTTCCGCCCCGATTAGTCGACATGGCTAGTTTGCGCCCTCCTCTCCAATTCTTCGGTTGAATTGCGATTGCCGGAAATTCCAATCCCAGCCGGAAGCGGTCCCGGGGGCGCCTTCAGGCGGAGTGCCACGGCTATTTGGTGCGCTACGCCTCGCCGCCCTGACGTCCTGCCATTGAGAAAAGCGTAGACCTGCGCACGGTCGAACCCGTGCTCGTTCGCCCAGTCGGTGACCGACAAGCCCGCGGCTTCAAACCACGCCTTGACGCGCTCTCTTTCACTCGCAGTGGGTGCCATTTCGGACAAAGGTCTCCAACGGGGTGTGCGTATGAGCGAGTTTCGACAACTTTCGATAGGTAGCGAACCGTACTCTCACCTATTCTCAACAAGAGCCACAGGTGATAATATATTTTCCGTTTTCTCGACTTACCATCGCGTATTGAATATATTGTACGCAGCGCACTCGCTTC
Source organism: Roseateles agri (assembly GCF_034043675.1). NCBI lineage: Bacteria > Pseudomonadati > Pseudomonadota > Betaproteobacteria > Burkholderiales > Sphaerotilaceae > Roseateles > Roseateles agri. The sequence continues at coordinate 224,339 of NZ_JAXCLA010000011.1, forward strand.
AATATTCAATGGAAAGCTGAAATACAATTTCTTCGATTCGACAGGGAAACGCGTCGGCGCACGGGAGGACGGAGCGACACGGGTATGACGAATCTCCAAGAGGACGGCGGCTTGGGATTTGCCGACTTCGCCTTCATTCACTGGCTGCCCGATGAAACGCTGTTCAGCCTGGCAAGCCGCTACCACCGCCTCTCCCTGCAGGTACGGCCCGAGACGACCTGTCTGACGCTCTTCGGACGTCGTCGCGGTGGACTCGCCCATGACTTACCGGACAGCGTTGACGCCTTCGCTGATCGCACGCGGGCGGTTTTGGGATGCAGCGCTCAGGAAGTGATCCGCGACCGCACGCTCCTGCCCTTCTACCTTCCATTCCAAGCGGCGTTCAAGGCCAACGCCGCAGTCGACGCCATGCGTGGCCCCTACATCGGCTCGCTCAAATTCCAACTCGGCATGCTGACCAGCCGGTTCCGCGCCAACCACCCACTCAAGGCCTGCCTTCGCTGCATGGAAGAGGACCTGGTCGAGTTTCATGCTCCGTACTGGCATCGGCAGCACCAGCTCCCTGGCACATGGGTCTGTACCAAGCACCGCGTGCACCTCAGGGAATCGACGCTGAAGTCGACCGGCGTTCGCCGCTTCCATTGGACGCTACCTGATGAAAGCGACCTGACCACCGCAATCGGGACTGCGTCTGAAGGGCCCTGCGGCAGCAGTCAGTTGGAAACTTTGCTGTATCTCTTTGCGTCTGCGGCGAGCGGGCTCGCGGCACTCCCCATTGGGTTTCACTTTGATTCCATACGACTGGCCAGCCTCAACCGGCAGCAACTGCAGGCTCGCGGCTTCCTGCGGCACGGCAACCAGCTGAGCCCCAGCGCTGGCCAGAGCCTCACAAGATTTCTTGCGCCCCTGAACGCTGTCCGCGAATTGGCCCCCCTGGCGGTGCAGGGCTCATCTGCTCAATCTCAACTGAGTCGTCTCAGCAATCCCAGCCGAGTGATGACCCATCCGCTGCGTCATCTTGCCTATGCCCTTTGGCTCTTCGAGAGTTGGGATCGGTTTGTCGAGTCGTATCGGAAGTGGCAGTGCGCCGAGCTGCCAGCCGCTGAGCCCGCGGGCGACACCAATGACGGGGATTCCCGCCACTCCAACCTTGTGGCGCTCGTGAGAGACAAGGGGCATTCCGTCTCGCGAGCGTGCAGGATCGTAGGAATCGACACGACGACCGGCATGGCATGGCTGTCTCAGGCTGGTATCGCGGTAGGGCGCCGGCCGAAGAAGCTACGACCGGACGTTCGCGCCGCTCTGGTGGAGGCGCTTAGGCGCGGCTGCGACAAGGCGACCGCAGCAACGAGATTCAATGTGTCGATTGTCACGATAACGACAACACTGCGAACCACTGTGGGACTGCATGACGAATGGTCTCGCGCACGCATCGAAACGCGTAGGGCGGCTGAGCGCCAGGGCTGGCTGGCCCTGCTGGTCGGCAACCAAACCGTTGGACTGAAGCTACTACGACGGTTAGCACCTGCCACGTACGCATGGCTGTACCGGAATGACCGAACTTGGCTGGTTGAGCAGTCAGCTTCCGTGACCGGCGCCAAGCGCGGGAACCACTCCTCCGTGAACTGGGACGCGCGTGATCAAAGTCTGGCCACCATCGTCGCAACGCTGAGCATTGAACTGGCGACAGAGTCCCCTCTGAAGCGCATCACCCTGTGGCGCCTATATCAGCGCTTTCCAGAGCTGAAGCCGAAGCTGGGTCATCTCGACCGTCTTCCCTTGACGCGAGCGGCGATCGACCGGGCCCTCAAGTACCTGCCGGACAGTTCGGCACCCGTTGCATAGCGATCAGCGATCGGAACCTAGTCAAGCGCCGCACGCGAGTATTGCCGTTGGCGACGCCTGCGATCTTCAGTAGCTACTCACCATCTCGTAGTCAGAAACCGAGAGAGATCACTCTTGATTTATTTTATGCATTTATGTATTTTTCTGCCATGTCGAGTCATCGTGCATCAGCCGGAATACTCCAGACTAGAAAAGCAATTGAGCGCCTTGGCCTCACGCAAATGCAGATATCTTCAGCCACAGGCGTGAGTCAGTCGCAGATCAGTCGGATCCTCGCGGGTACATTCTCGAGGCACACCAAGTCGACTGAACGAATATGTGATTATGTTCATACTCGATCAGGACTGAGTTCAATCGAGCAGGTCAAACGATGCGCGACGCTGATCGATGCCTTGGCATCGGTCTGGGACGGAACTCAAGACCATGCTGAGGCGCTCGCCGGCGTCATTCGAAGCCTCGGCGCGCTGCCAACCGTAGTGCGACGCTGAAGGAAGGAGGCCATCGTGTATATACCGAAGATGCTCCCCGAGGAGCTCCTGTTTGGATATCGCGGTCGCATCCGCTTTCTCAATGACCTCGCTGATGGGGCGGCGGTCACTCATGCGCTTAACAACCTGCACGCCGGACGAATGAGCTGCACGCAGCGGAGCGAACTGGCGTTTACCGAACTGATCGCTGAGCACAACAAATGCTCGATCCACGATGTGGTCATCCACCACACGATGTGGCCGTATGCTGCCGCGATAGATCGGCCAGCAGGCGAGGCCGCCGTCGAGGCATTCGCACAAACTCAGGCTGGGCGAACCTCGCTGATGCGTGGTGTCAGGCGTCATGCCTGGCTTTGCAAGTCCTGCATCGAAGAAGACTTGGCCTTCTGGCATGTTTCGTACTGGCGTCGATCGCACCAGCTCCCTGGCGCGCTATGGTGCGACAAGCACCAGGTTCCACTCTGGCGCTGCAGTCTGGCCGCCCTGGAGGAAGGGCCTCCGGATCACCACCTTGACCGCGCGCAGAGTTTCGATACGGGAGCTTCAGCCCGCGCAAGGCAGAACAGGCACGTTCAACGCTGCATGGATGTCTTCGCCGGAATGTTGGAGGCTGGTCCGGTCGTCGACAGAGCTTTGTCCAGCGCCGCTCTCATTGGGCGCGCTGTTGCTCTATCTCTATGCCGGGGAATCGACGATGCACCTGTAGCGATGACATTCCTGGTCCGAGATCGACTCCCCGAAGAATGGCTCCAGGAGGCCTTCCCGAAAAGCATCAAATGGGAGAAGCCCGTCATAGGTTCGTTCGAAGCGATCTGTAACAATTCGATGCCGCTGTCCGTGCTCGCAGTGGCGGTAGTCGCGTCTCTGCTATCTGACTCTTTCAGCGACGCAATGCATCTGCTGGATTCCCGGGCCAGGATCGTATTGCCCGCCGCAGCTTAGGTCCGATTCCCAGCCACATTTCTACTATGAAGGCCAACTCCCCGCGTAGAGCGAAACGCGCGCCCCAGACCATCTGACCGCGCTCCCCGGCCCAGGGCTCGTGTATCGAAGAAAACAGCCATGCAGGCCGTGCCCGATCTCGCCACCGCATCACGGAAAACTCAGTCCTGCGCGGTCGTCGCCTCCAACGAGTGGCAATGCAGCGCGAGGTGTGACGGTTTCGCCGCCGCCGCCGCCGCCGGGGCAATATTGCTCGACGTGATGACTTACGGGAGCGCTGCTCGCGTAAACGCCCTCCCGTAAGTCATCACGTGTTGCTGCCGCGCAATGTCGATCGTGTAGTGAATATCTCGTACACCATCGCCGATCGATTTGCCTTGGCGGCCGATTCCGGTCCCGCCAACAATGGTTGCAAACCTGCGTCGATGGGCGAGAACGGTCGAGGCTCCAATCGACGCTCGCTTGTTCGATCGAGATAGTCCGGTCTGGGAGACCGATGCCGGTTGAGATCCCACTCCTCGCCAGCGATTCAACCGATGACCACCGACGTTCTGCTCGATTGCGAAATGACCTCCCTGCTCCAGCCGCAGCTGCTGAGCATCGGCTTGGTCACGCTCGACGGCCGCGAGTGCTATGCCGAACTCGACCTTGCCTCTGATTTCGGGAAGGCTCGACTTGCCGAGACCGCCTGGGATGTCCGCGACGGCGTCATCAAGGACAAGTGGGGCCTGTTCCCGGAGGCGATCTGTGCATCGGAAGCCGCCATGGGGATGCGGGTCGGCGAGTGGCTGCTCAACGTCGCGGCCTCCGACGACAGTGGCCGGATCGAGCTGATGTTCGACTATCCCACCGACTACGAGCTCCTTGTCGGCGCGCTCGAGGAATGTGGCCTCTGGCCGCGAGTGCAAGCGGTCACCGGCATTCGCAACATCGCCAACGAGACCGGCCTCGGTGTGACGGTCTGGACCCGGGAGGCGGCCTTCCGAGCCCTGCGACAGCGGTCAATGCCGCTCGGCCGGCATCACGCGCTCGCCGATGCTCTTGCCCTGCGCTCTGCATGGAAAGCATGGACGCTCTATGCCGATCGTCACTGGCAATTCGTGCGGATGCAGTCGATTGTCGGCGTCGAGAGAAACGACTGGGTCTTCGAATGGATCGCACTGCCGGCGCCTGCGCTCGGTGGTCGGATCCCTCTCGACGTCCTTGACCAGCAAGACGGCCTTGAGCTGGTTCTCGACGCACTCCACCGTGTCGAAGGTGGCTGAGCATGAGAGCTTTGCTTTGCGTGGGCCTCGAACGCGTCACCCGCTCGTTCGACCTGATGCGCGCCCTCTACGAAGGCCGACTCCCCGTTCATGAACTTCTCGATGACGGCCTCCTCTGCCATGCGCAAACCCTCGAGGACCTCTTGGCTCGCCAGAGTGAGAAGGTCGACATCCTCCTTCACAGCAGCTGGCGAATCGCGTGCCATCAGAAGATGATCCGAAAACTGCTCGGTCCACTGGGTCACCGCATGCGGTGCGTTGGCGCGATCCAGTCACCGGACCGCGCGACGGCGATGCACAGCGCGTGCCGCCGCTGGCAAATTCCTCTCGGGCGCTTGGTCGTCCTCGACGAGGAGGCTTTGCATGTTCGATCGAACCCGTCGTATTCGATCGAGGATCCGCCAGAGGCCGGCGTTGTCGCCGTGTTGGACAAGCTTGATATGGAGCTGTGGGGGATCCTCCGATGAATACCCCCGTGCTGTTCGCCGGAGACCCACATGGAGACTTCGAACCCGTGATTCGGGCCGCCGAAATCACCCAAGCATCGGCGGTCATCCTGCTCGGCGATCTGGAGCCGCGGCGGCCGCTTCACCAGGAATTGACACCCCTGCTCGTGAAGGGCATTCCGGTCTGGTTCATTCATGGCAATCACGATTCCGACTCGGACGACATTTGGCGGCGTGTTTGGGATGACGAGCTTGCCGATCGCAACATCGATGGGCGCGTGATCGAGCTGCCCGATGGCCGACGGCTGGCCGGCCTCGGCGGCGTCTTCCGGGGATCCGTCTGGTTTCCGAAATCATCGGAGCTTGCCGGCGATCGGCCCAAGTTCCCGACCCGGCAGGAGCATGCACGCGCAACACCGCGCCAAGACCGATGGCGAGGCGGAACGCACCGTCGCCACTGGGGAACCATCTACCCCGAGGCGATCGACCGCCTAGCGACTCAATCCGCAGACATCCTCGTGCTCCACGAGGCGCCTTCATACCACCCTTGCGGCTTTGTCGTGCTTGACGAGCTGGCACGGGGGATGAAGGCTAAGGTCGTGGTGCACGGCCATCATCACGATGCTCTGGATTCGTCTTCGGTGTGGGTGCAGCAAGGTTTTCGGTCATACGGCGTTGGACTGCGCGGCGTATCCGGCTTGTGGCCGGATGGCCGCTGGGAGGTCATCGTCCCGGGTGAACTCGATGGCGATGCGAGCCATGTGTCGAGGACCGCGCGATGACCGGCTTCTGCTATCTCGCTCTGGACTTCGATGGCGTGCTTCACCCTGGCAATCCCATCGACGCCAGCCAGCGCTATTCCCGCATGCCGTTGTTGGCCGGGTGGCTCCGCCGTTGGCCGCAGGTCATGCTCGTGATCTCCAGCGACTGGCGCGAACGCTCGACGCTGGAAGAACTGCGGTCGCTCTTTCCCGCGGATCTTGGGCATCGAGTTCTGGGGACCACCCCCTCACTGCCGGCGGGGCCGGCACGGCGTGAACGGGAGATCCGGTCGTGGCTGGCTGGCCGCGGCCTGGAGCACGCGAACTGGGCTGCTATCGATGACGACGCCTCGGCCTTCACGCCGGACCTGTCCTGCCTTGTACTGTGCGAGACCGGGGCTGATCTGACATCGCAGTCTCTGCGCGCGATCGAGGAACGACTTCACTTGCGTCAACCGGCCGCCATCGCAGGCCGCTCTGAGGACCCCTCATGACCTCCCTCTCCGCCGTTGACCCGAACCTGCGCCGCCTCATCGAAGCGCATCCGCACCTCTTTAAGAACAGGGTGCCGGAGGCATCCAGCTACCTGACGGCAGGCTGGTACAAGGTCGTGGACGAGCTCTGCTCGCGGCTGGAGACCGTGTTGGGCGCAGACGCGCCTGCCTTCACGGTGCTTCAGATCAAGGAGAAATTCGGCCACTTGCACTTTGCCTGGCGCCTTGGACAGGCTCAGGACTACGAGGCCCTGCGCGATCGGATCAATGAGATCGTCTGGACCGCCGAGCTCGCGGCGCAGTTGGTCTGCGAGACCTGCGGCGCTCCCGGGAAGATCCGATCGCTTGGCGGACTTCGCACCACATGGTGCGATGTGCACCTGGTCGACGCTGAGGCCCGGCGGGAACAGGCACAAGCCGAACGCGCAGCGAGAGCCGCGAGGGCCGCGGGGACCGAGTGATGCGACTGCTGATCCTGTCCGATTTGCACCTGGAGTTCCGTACTGAGCCAGAGTCCGGCGAGCGGTACGACTACCAGGTGCCGGCCGACCTGGACTTCGACGTCGCGATTCTTGCAGGCGACATCCAGGCGCCCGGCGCCCTCGGCGTGCAGTGGGCGGCCGACCCGATGGCTTTCAGTGGTCGGCCCGTCATCTATGTGCCTGGCAACCACGAGTTCTATGGCCATGTCCTCGAACTCCAGTTGAACGCGATGTCGCGTGAGGGTAAGGACGGCCCCGTGCGCGTCCTGCACCGCAGCGTCGCGGTGATCGGTGGCGTTCGCTTCTTCGGCGTGACCCTGTGGACGGACTTCAGCCTGCCGGTCGAAGCCGACGGACAGTGGGACACCGACATCAACAGCAGCCTGGCGGCAGCCAACCGCGACCTGAACGACTACGCGCGCATCCGCGTGATGGAGACGATCGATACCGAGAGCCGCCGCCGGGACCTGAAGCGTCCGTTGAAGGCCGAGGACACCTTGGTGAGGCACTGGAAGGATCGCGACTGGCTTCGACGAGAACTCAAGCAGCCGTTTGAGGGACCCACGGTCGTCGTCACCCACCATGCGCCGTCGTCGGCCTCGCTGCCCCCAAGCCGAGCCGGCGACAGGTTACCGCCCGCCTACGTGACCCACTTGCCGGACGAGTTCTTCGACGTGCCTGCGCTCTGGATTCACGGTCATACCCATGTGCCGGCGGACTACAAGCGCGGCGCCTGCCGCATCGTGAGCAACCCAAGGGGGCACTTTCTTGAGGACGGCACTCCAGAGAACCCGCAATTCGATCCCGGGTTCGTCATCGAAGTGCCGCCCCACGTCGGGTTGCGAGCTGGCGAGGCAGAAGGATGAACATCCCGGACCACGGTCACGACGGCGTCCCGCATGGGGAGGCCGCGCACCGGCAGCCGGGCCCCTCGCGTCCCAGACTGGCTGATCCGAATTTCGAGCCGACAGACCAGCAACTTCAAGAGGTCGCCGAACGCGCATGGAATGCTGCCGCTCAGGCTCACGCTGCCGGCCTCGGAGCGCTTGAGCACGTACTCGCCGAGGAGGTGGTGGCGGCGCGACGACGTGTCGCCGCACAGCTGGCTGGCCAGGCACAGAACGCCGATGAGGCGCCGAAGGTCTGAAGGATGGTGCTGTTCCTCGATTTCGACGGCGTTCTTCATCCATACCCGTGCCCGGTCGAGCAGTACTTCTGCCGGCGGCAGCTTCTGGAGGGGTGGTTGCGCGAACGACCGGACTTGGACGTGGTGATCTCAAGCAACTGGCGGGAACGCCGTTCTCTGGATGAGCTGCGTGGCTACTTCTCTGCGGACCTGCAATCTCGCGTCATCGGAGTGACGCCGGTGTTGAAGCGGCAGGCTTGGGCGCAGTTCGATGGAGAGCTTCCGCCGATGCGCTTTGAGCGCGAGACCGAAGTGAAGCAGTGGCTCCATGGGAGCGGCGAACCTTGGCGACGGTGGGCCGCCTTAGACGACCAGGCTTGGATGTTCGGACCGTTCTGCAAGCAGTTAGTGCTCTGCGATGGCGCGGTCGGCCTGACGCCGCATGAACTTGGTCGCATCGACACGGCATTGGCCTTGCGGCACTAGGGCAACCTAAACGAGCAGCCGACGAGCTTGTCGAACTAGGCGCAGCCCGGGCGGCCGGCCGCGGTAAGCCCGACGGTTTGCCTCCGCGGCCTTTTGAAAAGGCGACGATGGTCACCCAAGAGTCCTGTCACCATCTACGAGTGCCCAAAACCTGTTCGACATAGATTTGCTTGAGCCGATTGGCGCAAGAGAGGATGTCTAAGAATGCTCGGTTTTGGAATGCCTCGCCCTTGTCGTCGAACTGCATTACCTCGACCGTCCGGGCCGGAACCCCGATCACACGGCTCGCACCGATCCCATACTGAAGGACAACACCGCAAAGCCGGTGCACTTGGTCTGCAAATTCCCTGGATGCAGGGAGCGTCTTCGTCAGCGCGCGTACGTCAGAATCGAACAGTTCGAATTCAGCGCCGGCCAACGCCTGTCTAGCGCTATCAAAGGCGAAGTCCAGACGCCGCCACCTTGAAAACGCCTCATCCAGGATGAAACCCTCACGAAGTTCGTTTTCGCTGAAGCAATCCAAGTCCCGCGAATCAATCCATTGCGGAATCACGTGTTGCATCTGCTCGACCGCCTTGGTGAAATCACCGGAATCGAAGGAGGGCGTCGTCATGAGACGGACCAACTTCGTCGCCTCGGGAAAGAACTCGGCGAGTCTGGCCTGCGGAATAAAACTCGGATCGACGACGTCATCCCAATACTTGACCCAGACGCGCATGGGTCGGTCAGGAGACCGAAGGTACGTTCGCTCGCACGCAATCAGTCCGTCGGCAATGGTCCTATCTCGCGGCGATGTCGTTAGCACGACATAGTGGTCGATTTCCCCTGGGTAGCCGTGCGTCTTCTCTAGTTCGTCAACGACCTCGGTCCAGGTTAGCACCGTCGATCGCCCCTTGAATTTGCACTGCGCGACTACGCTGTGAACTTCGGGATCGCTGGTGAAAAGGTCAACGCCATGCTGGCGCTGGCCCTTGCGACCGTAGTATTCAAAGGTCGCAGACCTGGCAGCCGCCTTTGTCACTAAGACGCTCATCCAGTATCGACAGATCTCCTCCCAATCGCCTTCCTTTGGCTGAAGTGCGGACATTGATTTCTCCCTTGCAAATAGAAGCCGTAGCGGGCGCCACGCCATGATCGCGCAGGCTGTTCAGCGCTCTGATCCGTAATATATGGCTCATAGCGTCTGCGGCAGGACTTGATATCCGAGAGTGAACAGCGCCGCCTCGACCCTTCGTAGTCCATCCGGTGGTGCACACCACTCGGCGCTCACTCCACGCAAGGCCTTGCACAAAATCCAGTTGGCCTGAATGTTCCACTTGGCCCACACTCGATCGCTGGTGTTCAGTGCGGGAAAGGCGAACGGTCCGGCACTGGGGTTACGAGGCAGGGGCTGCGTCTTCCCAGCGGAAACCTGAGCACCCCACCGGAACTCCAACTCGACTGGCACGCTGGCAAGACGTTCACGTTCGCAGTACATGCGGACGATCAGGCCCAGTGCAGCGCCCACGCGCCCGTCATAGATGATCGATCCGGCGCAGCCCAGCGCGAAGAACTTCGTGAAGCCGGCGTTCATCCGCGCCCCATCGGCGCGGCCGAACACCGAAAGGTCAGCGACTTCCTCTGCTTCAATCGACGCACGTGCACGGTCGAGGCGATCGAAAAGGGTGTCGACGTTCTCTTCGGCCCAGCGCGCGTTCTCGCGATAGAGGCGCAAACCCTTTCCGCCGGCGCCCCATTCGAGGACCGCGCGGATAGCATCGAGAAGTACCTCAGCACTCGGCCTCAAAGTGTCGCCGCGTGGCCATGCCTCTAGCACGCGAGTCTGCACTTTCGAGAGCTTCCGCGCGTTCGTAGCGAAGTCAGCGCGGTCCCACCAGTAGCAGTCGAATGCTTGAGGCAGTGACGTGATACTGAGGATAGCTTTGCCTGCGCCGTTCATGCGCAGGTGCGGGTAGTCTTGCGGAAGCTTGCGATCCCGGACGGCAAAGGCGTGTACGTGCGGAAAGGGCATTCCGTCGAGCAGGTCGCGCAGGAATCGGATCGTCCCCGCGACGTGCTCGCTATTGATGTATGTTGATTTGATCAGTTGCATCTGTCCGCAATAGATCTAGCGTCGTCCTCAAACTCGCAGCTAACTCGTCGATGCATGCTTTCAGAACCTAGCCATCGGGCCAACCATAACGTCCCCCGTGGCAGGTGCCTGCGCGCGACGACATGCGCTCAAGCAGTGTCATGAAGAAGGCTATCCGATGAGGTCGAGTCCAAAGTGGGCAACGGGGCAATAGTTGGCAACTACGTGAGAAATGTCCAGATCTTTCGACGACGCCAGTTGTTGACGACGGCGATAGACGATGACAGTGTCACGTACTGACAAGCACTGCCTCCAGAAGACTAGCGGTCCGGAGGCCACACCGCCACGACGTTGCGTCCGAGCTCGCCTCCGGTACCCTCGTGATGGCCTGCTGCACAAAGCAGTCCGACGATCTTCTTATCGACGTATCCAGTTCCCTGCAGGTCGAGCCGGGCGTCCCCCACCAGTACAGCTACGGGGACAATGGCCTGTCTCGTATGCCCGCGACGCTCGACCCTGAGGACATGGAACATCGTCGTAGTCCGCACCGAAGAATGCCGGTGTGGACAATTCATCGCTTCGACTCCGTAACCTGCTGTGGATAGTCAGGGAATCCGCCGCTCAGGCCGATCTCAGGCCGATGAGCGGCCTACTGAACCTTGAGGGCACAGGTTCGACGGTCACCATGATGCCAATGCAATTCGCGGCATCGTCCTGGATTCACTGTGCGAAAGAGACCGCCGTCAGCGCCACTGCTTGGTTGTTGATCAAAAAGGAATGATTCGCGTGCGGATAGTCCACATAGCCATTCTGATGCGTGCAGTTCGGTGCGCTCGTGGCGAACACCGGGCGAGACAGGTCACTGCTAGTCTCGCTAACGAGTCCGTCATTGGGTGTACCGAGTCGACGCTGCAGGTAGTTGTTGATCAACAAATTCTTCCAATAGCTCTGACCAAAATCGAGCTTCCCATAGCCACCGGAGATGCTGTAGAAATCAATGCCGGCAGGCGCGCTCGTCGTGTGCAAACGGTCAAGGAGGGTCGGAGCTGGGTCCGCTTTGACGAGTTGCCGAGCCGAGTCACCCTGTGGCGAAAACCCTCGTGGATCCGCACCGCCAATGGCCTCGCCCCAATAAGCCATTGCACGGGGCAGAAAACTACCCTGCAAGGTCCCATCGTTCGGTGTGCCTATGGTAATGACCTTTCGAACAAGCGAGCCGCCGTTCGCAAGCGCTACCGCCGCCCGAGCCACTAGTCCACCCATGCTGTGACCGACTAGCACAATTCGATCCTTGGAGATGTCGCCGTTACCATCCAGCAAGCGCAACAGACTGACAAGGCTGTCAGCCGCATGATCAATGCCTCGATAGCATGCGTACTCAAACGCGAACGCAGAGAATCCCGCGCCATCGAACTGATGCATCAGGTCCGTCATGTAGCTGGCATCCGCAGTGAAGCCGTGAATAAAGACAACGGTTCTCCTTGCACCAAAATCTGCCTGAGTCGCTTTGGCTCCATCAGGGAAACGCAGTAGCGCATCGCCGATCCGAGCGGCTCGTTGCTGTTTTGAGGACATCATTCCGCTCATTCCTCGACTCCCACGCCGACTATCACAGCCTCCATTTGGATGAAACGATCCGAACTGTCGCCTGCTTGATCAGGGTCAAGCAAACTCCAGTAGTCGAATAGCTCAATCTCCGCTCTAAGTCCTCCGTCAATAAGGTGCACGACGCCAACCGTCCGAACCTGGTTGCTACGGAATAGCGCCACTGCCCTCAGAGACGGAAGCGCACCACTTATGTCTGCAGCTTCGCTCAACCCAACTTCGATCCGATCGGGACGGGCCTCAAAGATGAAGTCCGATAGAGCATCTAAATCTTCGCCGCATCGAACCCGCACGCGGATCTGAACCATCTCAGTTGCCTGCTGCTCGGAAACCCAGTTCGGAAATCGCTTCAGCAACTCGGTTTGATCGCGCTCGCCTATCTGTTCGACTGTCTGCCTTACCGGGGCTTCTTGATTCGACAGGGTGTGTGAAGCACCCGCATCCGCCCTAAGTGACTTGAGTTCTTGTAGAACAAGGTCCGCGCCAACACGATCGCCAGCGCGGACGAACTGCAGCAGTGATTCCTCGTAGGTCGCTTCAGCCTCGAGAGAGTCACCGTGCTGTCGAAAACTTAGGGCCAGGCCCGAGCTAGCTCGGGCAATTCCAAGCGGCGCGTCTAACTGGACAAATGCATCCCGCGCCTGTCGATAGAAGTAGAGCGCGGCATTCCACTCCAGTCGCTCCCGTTCAATTTCACCAAGTTCTAGAAAAGCTTCAGCAGTCGACATCAAATCATTCGCTTGCTGGGACTTCGACAAGATTTGTTCGTATAAGGCGCGCGCGGCGTCCGGCTCCTGCAGGCGCCGCAGCAATTTCGCGGATTCAAGGCGCGCGTGATTTGACAGACGATCACTTTCTACGCTGTCTCTCACTTGTGCAAGCCAGTTGAGCGCTCCGAGGTGCTCGCCGACCAAGCTGACGGTCTCTGCAAGGCCAATCCTTGCGTAGTTCGCGCCTTCCTCATGGTTGATCCGCTCAAACACGGCAAGCGCGTTCTCCAGGTGCACTCGCGATCGCAGAAAATCACCCCGACCGCGCTCGATGCCGCCAAGACGATACAACGCCATGGCAAAGGACTCGTCGGTTCGATGCGTTCCATCCCTCGCGACTTCCTCGTACAGCGTCACCGCAAGTTCGATTCTGTCTTGGCGCTCCGCCATCGCAGCAAAGGCCAACATAGATGGACGGCGATCTCCCATTTCATCTGGATGATCCCAAAGGATTCCCTCGGAACTTAGCTTAAATCTCTGGAAATTTTCGTAGAGAGCCATGGCAATCTCATCGGCCTTTTCGACGCTCGAGATCGCCTGTCTCATTAGCTGCTGATGGCGATCACTCAGATGCTCGGCGAGCATTGAATAGTGGTCTGCATATCGATCAAGCTTCCCGATCAAATCTTCAAAGGATTCATCAGCCCCCCCACGACGCTGAGACGCCTCTGCTTCTAGTAGGCAATCTACCAAGAGCCAGTCGCGAAGCCGTCCTAGTCTCACGGCTTCATTAAGGTCGATCGGATCAAGTAAGCGTCTCGCGACTCTGGATAAGTCGTCGTCCGACTTAAGGGCTGACCAGATGCCCAACGTCCATGGATTCCGCGTTAGGTGATCGAGCACGTCTTTTGGCATTGATCCTTCTTGATTCCCGCGCAGCGCAGCAAGCAAAAGAAGAATATTCAAAACGTTTCGCTCGGCTCTCTGCAATTCAAGAACTGCACGTCCATGCGAAATGATCAACTCGAAAGGGAGCCCCTTGTTCTGTGCATCGCTATACATTGCCCCCCCTATGCGTCACGCCTGAATTGAGGTATTACTTCAAGAGGTTACCAAATGATCTAGGTGTTGTCGTCGCTACTCGTTGTCTTGCGTACCCGGAAGGCGTCCACGTGGAGCACGGTCCTCCCCTTCTTGAATGATTCCACCTGCCTTTCCGGGCCGACACGCTCAACAAATGAGCGAGTGAGGAATCTCTAACTGCCCGTTGTCTCTCCTGGAGCAACTGTATGAGGACTGTCAGGGTGTTTCTCCGCTCGGCCCAAATAACCAGGATCGGGACGCTTTGAAGCGGTCCGATCCAAGCTTTTAGTCTTCGATCTGTTCTCGCACGACGCGTTGTCAGCTGTCAGTACACGCTGCAAATTCCGGCGAGTTCATCCTGGTGGCGCTTGCCGGGGTGCCTAGAGGCATTCTCGAACGCGCGACAGCCAGCAAGCCGCTGAGCTTGTGGCTCGCGGCGTCCGCAAACGCGGACCTCTCGAGATTCGACATCGGCGGTATCGCCGGCCAGCGCCCCAATCAAGGATGCGCGCGTGACTGTTCAGAACACCGCAGGGAAGACATGGGAAGGCAGCACCGACGCTAGCCGTTCAAGCCAGACATTGGATTCCACGTTTTGCGTCTCGCGAGAATAGGTTGAACGGCGCCCGAAAACGCCGCCGGCGTGACTCATTTCGCCGCGTCCGCGACGTCAATGTCGAGGAACAAGACCTGCTCAACCCTCAAGGTCGAGGTGTTGTTAATGTCGCGCTCAGCGACGCCCGGGGGCAGAAAGGCATTCACCGTGGTGAACACGCCTGCATATACAACCAAGCCAAGCTTCTGCAGCTGATTCAATGCTTCTCGGCCGCTGTTCGCGTAGACGAGGTAAGGCGGCGTCCGCGGAAACGCGTTGTGGACTTTACCGTTGGCCAAGACGACATCGCCCTTGAGGCCAAGGAGCATAGAGTCGACGATCTCGTTGACCTGGGCGGCAAGGTCGTCGCTCAGGCGGCGCGGTATTTCGCAGACCACATCGTGAACACGAGAGATGAACGTACGCATCAGCTCGTCATCGCGCAGAAGCGTCAGTTCCGATCGCTTTGGCTTGCGGACCAGTACTGAAGGGTCCTGAAGCTTCAACACTTGGGAGAGCTTCACCAGCACATCCACCGTGACCCGCTCGTGCCGTACAAGGGCACCTGCACGTTCCATAGACGTATACCTCCGGAACTGGTCGAGGTCGAGGACAACTATCTGGGTTGCCGCCGCCACCGACGGAAGCGGCTTGACCCGGTCCTCAGTGCCGAAGTAGCGACGGCTATTCACCGCGTTGCGATGCCGCCGGAAGAGTTTTGCGCATTCGGTTGCCGTGAGCGGCCTGGTCACAATCGACGGCGTCAAGCCTTCCATGCGAACCGTGGAGAGTCTCCATTCGAATCGGCTTCCGTTGACCACCCACGCCGCATCGTCCACCGTGATGGTGGGAGCCTGCGCAGCCGGGTAAAGGAACTCCAGTTCGGCCCAGCACTTCACCTCGTCGCCACGTGCAACCTCTTCGCCGAAGTTTGGCCCCGGCGTAGTCTCGACAATGACCAACTCTGAGTTGGCCGGGTCATGCGGGTGCGCATCCGAATGTGGATTGTTCAGGCAGAACTGCGCAGCGGCCAGACCGTCGATGAGTGCGCGCCCTGTCTCTTCGTACCGCCTCCGCATCATCTCTACACCAGCAATGGCCTGCGCCAGTTGCGGTTTGTCTTCGGGCCACTGCAACTGAAGTTCAGGCACAGGGCGGCCGGCCTCATCCACTGCGGTCATCTGCGGCGTGCCCATCGTCAAAGAAGTAGGCGTGAAGCCCATTTGGTAGATGCTGTGCAAGCTTCGAGCTTCTTGGTCGCCTTCCGCGAAGTAGCAGAACTGCTCGATACCTTCCTTCCAGTCGCGAATCGGCCGGTTTAGATACTTGCTGCGGAAACGAGTTGCAGCAGCGCCGGCTCCGCCGCGGCCACTGAAGGCGAGTGATAACTCTCGTGGCCCCGCATCTGCGCAGCCACCTTGAGGGCGTTGGTGTACTTCAGCTTCACCCGATGCCCAACTAGGGCTGCTTGTAGCCGCCTGGCCAGGTCTTTGAGTTCAAGCTGAGTGATGTCGCCAAGGCCGATGACGACTTCAAGTGCGTCGGCAGAAGTGAACCTGCGCGTGTTGGCCTGGATGAAGGTCCAGAGGGTGCCGGCTTGGGCTTCGGGGGACAATATTGCGGGCCCGGCCGCATCTCGGAAAGTGGCTGTCATGACGAACTCCCGGAGAGCGTCGAGGGACGGCACGCGTTGCCCGGCTCTCCAATAGGAGGTCATGTAGCCGGAAGATGGTCAAGAAATTGCTCTGGCTTCACCGTGCCGGAGAGGTTCCGGTGCGTGCACTGATGGGCGCCAACTGGCCCGCGGTTCGGCTTGAACCGCAGCACAATCGTAACAAAGGCGCCGTGGCAGTCAATCGAGCCATGAGCAGGTCACCGCAACCAAGCCGGGGGAGAAAGCCGTGTCCAAGGAGATTGCTCGGAGCGCGCGGTCGTACGAAAACGAGCAGCTTGCTATGGCTCACATGCCAGCCTTACTTGAGCCCCATGGCTTTTCGTCCGTCCTCGCCAAGCGAGCGCACGGCATGAAGTTCGTGGAGGCCAAGGCCGCGGACGGTAAGGACGTTCGCTTCTGGCTCAAACAAGGTTGGACCGGCCCGCAGAAGTTCAGCGCCATCCAATTTGGGCTTTTCAGTGAACCGGGTGCGGCAGCTTTTCCGAACAGGCACTTCATCAAGTTCGTCGAGGCCCGGGTGGCAAGCGCGAAGTCCAAGGGTGCATCACACGCGCTCCTCATTCACATGAGCGAGGGCGAAATCGTCAACTACGTGGCGCTGGAGGTGGACGACGTTGCGGAGGCCTATCGGCGTCAGATGGCCCTCTGGCCGAAGCGCGCTCGGAACACGAAGACGCCAACCCTCTGGTTCGAGGACGCGCGGAACGTCGCCGATACCGATGCTGTGACGGCCGTCACCGACCTTGAGCTTCCCCTATCGTCGATTGGCGGCGTCACGCAGGAGCCGAAGGGCACCGTGGACGTCAAGAAGTTGACGGCTGAGCAAGAGGTGCGAATGCGGCAGCAAGCGTTTCGGCTGCGCGTAGGCACTCGTTGCGGCTGGCGCTGTGTGGTGACGGGGACCTCCGTGAAGGAAGTGCTCGACGCGGCGCACTTGCCGGGCAAGGACTGGCGCACAGACAACCAAGCCGAAGACGGGGTTCTCCTGCGGACAGACATCCATCGCCTTCTTGACAGGCGGCTGGCGGAGCTACGGGATGGAAAATTCTGGTTGGACAAAGCACTACGCCAGGGCGAATACGGCGAATTGCACCAGCGCGAACTAACGGGCTGAGGTCCCGTGTCCGCCCGAGGACTTGACGACGTCGGTCGGTTCTACTTACGATTCCATCGCGGCTCAACGGGCCGTGGGTGAGTTGCTCCCGTCAGTGCACACACCGGACAGGCACGTCCGGCACGGCAAAACCAGCAGCAGTACTCCGTCCTTCCTCGACTTGGTATTGAGTCCCGGAAAGCCGAACAACGTGTGCCGTTCTTCGATGTGCTTTCCATGACGGAGCTCAATCCATGTCTACTCCCTTTTCGGGTACGTCGGCCAGTTCGGCCACGTCTTCCTTCTCCACCGCTGGCTCGGCATCGCCTTTGAGCGATGACGCACGCGCCGGCGCGCTCTGGGAATTTCTCCAGTCGCAGGCTCCCCGCTTCGCGTCCGGCGAAGCGCTAGACGTTGTGCGTTCTCTGGGCATCAGTCCACACGAGGATCACAAGACGCTGGCCAAGCGTCTGCGCAAGGCGCTGCAGATGCGCGGCATCGCGCTCGGGTACGTCAACTCGCTCCATGCCGCCGCGCGACTGACCGGCAACACCAGCTGGCACACAGATGGCGAAGCGCCCCCTTCGCGCCTGCAGTTCTACGTCTTCGACGGCGGCTATCAGCTGCGCCACTCGGAGTTCGCCAACTGGCGCGACCTGGCAGACGCTCTGCGTTTGTGGACTGACAACCTACGCGTGCGCGGCCAGCTGCCCCTCGGCGTTCTGACCATGAGTTTCACAGGCCGCTGTCTGAGCTTCTCGGTCCCGGTGCCCAAGCAGGGCGATGCCGCCGGCCGCAACGAGATGTGGTCCCTGGGCGGCGTGACGCCGATGCTGGAGGACGACCACGACTGGCTGGCCGATGCACCGGCCGCCCTGGAGAAATTGCGCCGTCATCTCGAAGAAACCGGCAAGGCTGTGCTCGATGGCTACGCAGCCCTCAAGCTCTGCGCCAACGGTTACGCCATTCCTGGTGACATCGACGCGGTGACCGCATCAGACGTCGTGAATTCCGAACTGGTGCTGGTATTCGAACCCGATGAGGATGACCCGCACGGTGGCTACGAAATCGCGCGCGGCGATGAGCTCACCTGCTGGCATCAACTAGAACTGTCCCTGCGCGAGGACGGCACGAACCGCAAGCCCGACCAGGTCGACATCTTCGTTCCCCGTGACGGCGTGGGCGCCTGGCTGGTCAACGGCAAGCGCTACGTCTGGGCGGTCGAAACCCTCAAGCCGAACGGCTTCGTGCCTGGCCGCGTCCACCGCCAAATCGGCCCCCATGCCTGCGAACGTCTGCTGCGCCGCTACAAGTTGGCCAAGCGCATCCACAGCGGCGGCTTCCGCCATCACGACTTCACCAAGCGCGTCGACTACCTGAGCGGCCCACCCGATACGTGGCGCGTCGACCTGCACCGCGTGCTGCACATGCTGGCAAAGGCTGACCTCACCTGGGACAGCTACATCGAGAAGTTCGGCGTCGAGCCGCGCGCCATGGAGAAGAACCTGCCGGTCGGCTTCGTGATGCAGATGCTGGAGAACCTGAAGGTCGACAACCCCAACGAAGCGTTCGCTTGGCCAACGCTGGCCGAGATGGCGCTGGTCACTGACGACAAGCTCCTGTACAGCCTGCTGCCGCGCGTGGACGCCGTCCGCTACGCCAAGCCGAAGGACCTCGACCCCGAAACGGCTACCGCCGTCGCCGAGGCCATCGACCAGTTCGCCAGCGGCCTGAACCTGCAGAAGATGATTTCTGCTGGCGCGATGTCGATGGAGAACGAGCTGCCGTACCTCGTGTACGCCAGCGATGCGCAGGAACTCCGTGCGAGCGCAGACGCGCTCGGCCTGAAGATGTACGTGGCAGTGTCCCCGCACCTCATCCCGATGAACGGCCTGGTGCCGGAAGTCCCTGGCGTGAAGACCTGGCCGTGGGCGTTCGGCCACGCGCTCATCGTGCGCTTCGAGCGCCAAGGAGATGCGCAATGACGCCCGCCGCCGAGAACCTGCGCATCCTGCTGGAACGCCGCAACATCGACGGCTTCCTGGAGGCCTTTGAGAGCTACCGCCAGCAGCACACGGTGGAGCCCGTCGTCACCGCGCTGACGCAGCGCGTCTTCCCGCCTCTGCTGCGCCAGGCGTTCCTTGAAGACCAGCTGCAGCCGGCCACGCTGGTGCGCCTCTACCGCATGGTCCGCTCCAGCCGCCTGGTGCTGGTCGAGGATGACTTGCTCGCAGGCATCAACCTGCGCATCAACGAGGCGATGCGCCAGGCTGAACCCGAGACGGCAACGCCTGTGCTGCCACTGGTGACGGGTGACGACATCAAGGCCAAGGAAGTGCGCTGGTCCCCGCCTGGCGCAACCGACGGTCGCCGCGTGCCCGCTACGGAGATGAAGCGCGTGGCCATCGTCAGCGCCTTCTCCTTCGGCACATGGTCAGCGGTGGACGCGTTCGACTTCCGCCGCAACGCCTGCGCCAGCCAGCAGGAGCGCGAGTTCCTGCGCGCTGTCCGTCAGTTCTTCCCTTCGCTTCAGGCCTACCCCAACATGCCGCTGAAGAACTTCATCGACATCGACAAGTTGGAGGCGACCGTCCCCGCGCGTGTTCGCAACTACGCCTGGGCCGCCCAGGTTGATGTCCTCCTGTGCACAGCCGATGAAGACCCTGTGGCCGGCATCGAGCTGGACTCGGTTGACCACGACACCGAAGAAGCGGCGGAGCGCGACGAACTGAAGAACCTGCTGTTCAAGCTCGCGGGTCTACCGCTGGTCCGCATCCGCGCCGACGACGAGAAGGCCGTGCGTGCCGAGGACTTCTACGACCTGCTGATGGCCGAGTCGAAGACGCTGGATGCCCTGCGTCCGCGCCGTATGCGCCCACGCCGAACGCATGACTTCCTGGTGCCGGCGGAGTCGGCAACGCACACGGCGCCCGCGCGCGCAGCGCGGGGGTGAGCATGGACGATTACATCGACACGCCATTTGAAGCTCGCGACGCCGCCCTGCGGCCGGCCCGCCGTCGTGCCCAGGAGCGTCCCAACCCCGGCGAGCCACTCTGGGTCGAGAAGCCGGAGGTCAAGGATGTGCAAGAGATGGAGACCGGCCTGCACCTGCCGGTCTCTGCAGTCATCGGCACCGACTACGAGCGGCTGATTCAGTTGCGCATGAACGTCCGCAGCCAGATGCGCAAGGACGACCCGCTGTACCGATGCTCGCTGTGCAACACGGCCGTGTACATCTGCCGCACCAAAGAGAGCGCCAGGTTCTTCTTCAAGCATCAGCACGAGGATGGCAGTTGCCCGGCGCAGACGCGCGGCGCGCTCAGCCAGGATGAAATCAACGCGCGCAAGTACAACGGCGCCAAGGAGAGCAAGCTCCACCGCCGGATGAAGGACTGGGTCTGCCAGTGCCTCGCGGCCGACGGCCGTTTCGAGGACATCGCGCAGGAGCCGACCTGGAAGGGACCGCTGACCGGAGAACGGCGCCGGCCAGACGTCCGCGCGGTCTACAACGGACTGCCCATCGCCTTTGAAATCCAGCTCTCGACCACGCACCTGGACGTCATCGCGGCCCGGCGCGACTTTTATCAGCAGGAAGGCGGTCTTCTGGTCTGGCTGTTTGCCGAGTTCGACACCGAGCATCGGCGCATGACCGATGACGACGTGTTCTACAACAACAACCTGAACGCCTTCGTCGTGACCACGAAGACCGTCGAGGCTTCCGTGGAAGCCAGCGAGTTCAGGCTCGAATGCATCTGGGCGGTGCCAACCAAGGGTGGCGGCCATTCAGGCCTGCACCGGCGCGTCGTGCCGTTCCACGAACTGACCCTCGACCCCACCCGGCAGCACGCGTACTACTTCGACTACGCCGGCGCGAAGCGCCAGCTCGAGGCCGACGTGGAAGCTGAGAAGCAGAAGCTGCGCGACGATTTCGAGGCTTGGATGGGCATCACCGGCTACCAGGGCAAGGAATCGTCCAGGGACTGGAATGAGTTCCGTCGCCGGTTTTCCCGCCTTGGCGTTCACCTGCACCAGTACGACAACTACATCGACCGCGAGGTGCTGACGGACCTGTATTCAGCGAAGCACAACCGGCCTTGGGGACAAGGCCAGAAGCTTCTGGTTGAGGTCGCGCATCGCGTGGCCAACACCGAGAAGAACCATCTGAAGTGGTTCATGCATGCGGTGCGCCGCTATGGCCGCGAGGAGTCCATGAAGGCCGAGGGGAAGGAGGGACACTGGCACAAGCGCTACCTTGAGCTCCGTGCCCAGTACGACGTGGATCCAACGCCGTTCGAGCCGAAGCGTGATGCGCAGGCCATGGTGGAGCTACTGTTTCCTGAGTTGTTGCCGCTGCCGTAGGGATTCGAAGCCAAGAGCGAAGCGGCTCGTGATAGGTCGCCTCGCTTTCGGTCACGACCCGGGCGCCACGACGCAACCGCCCGCCGATGCCGCTTGTGGCTACAGCTGACGTTCTGATGAGGATATTCGTCTGCTTCGGTGACACTTCGTGTGTCGAACTAACCCTACCCCCATTGACGTGAACCCAAAAATCCCCGTGGAGATACCGACACTGAGCTGGTCGGAGCGTGTGTACTACCGCGACCAACTCCGCGCTGGGAGATACGCAGCGCTCGCCGATGCTGAAGGGTTTCAAGCGATCTGCTTCGCGGTCGAAGCCCTGGGCATGCGTCTGTATGGAAAGAAAGAGGCTCTGGGTGGGTACAAGACGTCGCTTGCAGTTCTTGCCCGCGACTCTCTGGTGCTAAGTGAGCTGGCGTTCCGCGATTCTGCACGTTTCAGCGACTTCGGCAGCCTCTTCGGTTTGGTTTACTCAGCCCGCAACGACGCTATGCACACGGGCGTTTACGCTCGACACGCAACGGCTGCAGCCATTGAACTGTGCATTGGATTGGAAGAAGCGCTCATGAAAGAACAGCAAATCGCTAGGCGTTCCGCGAAGGACTTCATGGTGAAGTCGCCCATCATTGTTGAGCCATGGCAGCCCATAGCTTATGCGCGGCAACTCATGCTCACGCATTCGTTCTCCTTCATTCCCGTGTACATCGAGAATCAATGGTGGCTCATCTCTGAAGGCGCAATGGCCAGATTCTTAAACGTTCCGCGCCCTGAGAAGATGCGCGTCTTCGCTGTGCCGATCACGGAAGCGCGGGCAGCCGGGCTGACCCTGATAAAAGCGGAAGTCATCGACATGAATACGTCGGTGGACGATCTGTTAAGCCCAGCCAATGACGAACGGGACCCCAGACTTTGGCTGGTTGAAGAGAATCCCGGCCGACTCTGTGGCGTGCTTTCACCATTCGAGCTGATGTAGAGCAGCGGCGACCTGAACTGACCTATACAAAAGCTGAACCACATGGAAGAAGAAGAATTCGACGACTACGACCGGCATGACGATGGTCCCCGGTACCTGCCGATAGAACAAGTTAAGTCGATGGAGCTGTTCACGTCGTTGCGACGCCTGCAGTTCTTCAATTCGGACATCTTTATGCGCCAGCAGGCGTTCAATCTGGACATGGTCGATCAGTTCCTGATGCAGCTTGAGCAGCAGGTGCTGCGTGATTTGCTCAAGAAGGGGAGTACACCCCGTGAGGCGCACTTTTTGGGTGCTCAGTCACAGATGTGGATCTTTGCAGCGTTCGAGGTTCTGCGAACGTGGGATCAACGCATCCGGGACATGAAGAAGTTAGTTGACCACAGCAATCTGCAAAAGCGGATCGACGACCTGCGCGCTGCCGCCCACGAATATGCACACATCGGCAATACCACCCTGCTTGACCAGCTGATAGAACTGCAAGCGAACCCGCGGCTCTTGGACACTGCCCTGCGCCAGCAGCGCAGCATTCATATCGCCTACTTCCGCTTGGACTTCATCCGCATTGCGATGGCTAAACACGAGGTCAAGGGTGTCAACAACTCTAAGGCCATGTACCCTGGCTACGGCCGAATCAACATGTACTGCGGCTCATTGGACTACGAGCTGGAGAATGGCAAGTACTCTACAGGGACCATCAACAGACGTGATATTGCCGACTCGCTTAGATACCTTGACCTGGATGCTGAGCCGCCCACCCAAGAACAGCTTAAGGAATTCGAGAAGTTCATGACTGGCAAGGGCTTCGACCTTCCGAAGCTCCATTCGCCGGGCTAGATGCTGCCTCAGGATCGACGCGACCGGCCGGACCGCCCCTGCTTTTTGGGCCGTCCCCTGCACCATGCCGCATGGACGCCCACTCCAAAACGGCGCTGAGTCCGTCGTCTTCTTGATATGTCGCTGTCGATCATTTGCACATCCAACTCACCGCGGGTAATTGATGCGATGCCTCCGCCAGCTACTACCTGACAGGCCTTATGACCCATGCGCGCTGCGAAATGGGAGCGTGGAAGGCCTTGCGGCAGTCAGACGAGGGTGAGGGTGGCAGGTTGAGATTGTTGCCCAGAGGACTGACGGCAGCTTTCGCAATACGTACCTAGCTCTGCATGGCGCGGCACCCCATGCGCTGCACGATGCGCGCGCAAATGTCGCATAGCGTCATACCGCTCGGCCATCTGCCGCGCCACGCCGAGCAATGCGCATCGCCAACGCGAGCGACCGCGCGATATGCATTTGGAAGGCAAGCGGCCTCAGACGTCGGGTTTCTAGCTTGACCTGCAGCTTCTTGAGTCGGGGATCGATAAGGTACTTTTTTGCCATAGCGGCCAACACGGTCAGAACAGCAACCGCCCACGGCCATGCTGGCGCAAGCGCAACGAGGCGCGAGATTACCTCCTTGGCGAGCTGCGAGTACGCGATCCCAAACACCAAGATAGACGTCAAGAAAATGAACCCGTGCCGCACGAGGAAGAACTGGGTGCGCGCCCAGTGGTAGCGCATATACAGGCCATACGACTGAAGGTTGATGCGCAGCAAGAGCCAGGCTGTACCGCCCATTTCCTCCCCGTAAGGTAGAGTTGCCGTGTGGGCCTGCCTCGCGGCCGCGACAGTCTCATCCAGCGCCGCACGCATGTCTGGGCTGATCTCCCCGTCCATGGCCTCTTTCGCAGCGCGCTCGATTTCCGCCAGGAGCTCCGCTGACTCCTTGGCCTCGGCCGTTCTTTCGGCTGCCCACACCTTCTCTTCACGGCGATTGATCTGAAAGTTTCGCCATGCGGACCGGCGAACCTCACTCGCTTCTTTAGAAACCGCCTGAAACTCCTTGCTCACCTGGGCTAGCGCAACCTCGTGTTCGACCGTTCCCAGCTTGGTGAAGATGAGGTCGAAGACGTCGAGAAGGACCTTGTATTCCTGCAGCGGCGCCTTGCTCCGCAGCCGCTTGGATTCTTCTAGGAAATGAGCCGTGCGGCCCGCTGTGAATTCTAAGAACGGATTCGTCATGGACCGCTGGCGTGTTCCGGCGCTTAAACGCACCGGTCAATGAAAGTACTTGTCGCTGCGATTGCCAAAGGCTTCGGTTGTTCCCTCAAGCACGTCGAGCACCGATTTGTTCAGCTGTGTGCTCTCGATGGCCCCAGACTGGTATTTGAGAGCGAACTCGTCAGCCCTGTCGAACTCTGCATGGATGATCTGCTCGGCATCACAGCAAACGGCCAGGTTCGCGTTGTGTGTGACCATGACGATCTGACGGCGCTCCTTCGCCCGCTGGATGATGGGCACCAGCATTGAGTAGACGGTCTGGTTGTCCAGATTCTCTTCGGGTTGGTCGAGGACGAGCGGGGTTGGGTCGGTATCGACGAGCAGATAGAAGATGAGCAGAAGTGCTCCCCGCTGGCCAGGCGACATCTGTTGGATGGTCGTCCCAGCCAGGCTCAGCGAGAATTTCGCTTCGAGCTGACGCAACCCAAATAGCTGGTCATAGAGCTGCTCGACCGTCATCCGCGTACGGAGGATTTGAAGCAGCGCGGAGGCATTTTGGCCGGGCGCGGGAATGGCCGTCCGAATCTCGCGCAGCCCCTTCACAACGCTCTCAGCATCCTGAAAGTCGATGGCGCGCAGCATTGAGAACAGCTTGGCCGGCCCTTCATCGTCACCTCGGAAGCCGCCCGTGTTCTGCCTGATCAGCTGGAAGAATTTCTCGCCAAACGCTGGGCGGTCAAAGAACAGCGCGCTCTGAAACCCCACCTTGAGCTCGTCAGCGACGCCCGGCACGGTCTCAACGATTCGCTTCACAGGGGCAAACAAGGGCTTGCGCGACTCAGCGATTGCCATGAGCGCGGCGTGGATCTCGCGCACCAACCGATCTTGCTCCGCTTCAAGGGCAGCGCACTTCTGAGGAATCTGCGCCAACTCGGCCAGACGCGCTTTATAGAACGCGATGGTGTCGGCCTCCTCGGCGCTGCCGTTCAGTGCCTTCACTGCCTTCTCCCAAGCCGCGAGCTGCACCACGTAATGCTGGTAGGCCTTGCTAGGCCCGTCCAGCTTCTCCTGAAGCTGCGTGCGCTCAACCACGAGTGCATCGCGGCGATTCGTCCGCTCCTGCTGCGCCCCAGCAATCTTCACCAGCTCTGCATCAGTCGTGAGGACGAGCGCCAGTAGGTCAGCGCGCTTCGTCTGCACCGCAATGAGGTCAAGCATCGCAACACCCACAGCCTCCAGCTCGCCGCGAAGAGCAGCACCCGTGCGTGCGGCTGTTTGCTCAAAGGCTTGCAGTCGTTCGGCAACACTAGTCACCACATTGCGGCGATCGGTCAGCGTCCGCTTGGAACCATCGGCCGTCGTGTTCTGAAGCTCCAGCGCTGCAATGGACTCGGCAATCGCAAGCAACCTCGTCGCCTCATCGGTAGGCTCTGCAGATGCTGCATCTTGCGGCTTAGGGACCTCAACGGGCTTCTTGGAATTGAGATCGCCTAGCTCCAGTTCCTTAGACGCCAGCTTCTCTTTCAACTCGTTTTCGTGGGAAGTTCCGGTCTGCCTCTCAAGCTCTGCGAGCTGCACATTCTTTTCGTGCAGCTCTTGACGTAGTTCTTCGACCCTCTGTTCGGCGGGCTTTTCCTTTGCTGCCAAGTACTCATCGAGATTTTGATGGCTGCCACGCTCGGCGTGGTCCAGATGCGAGAACAAGACCTTCCGAATCTCCGTGCTGAACCGGTCCGACCGCCCTGCCACGTGGTCGTTGCACAGCTCCTCGAAGTAGATCTGCGAGATGTACTTGACCCTTTCCGGCTGCTCCGGCTTTGCCTTCTGGTCCAGCGTGACGGGGGCCATGTCTCCGTTGCGCCACGTCAGCTTCGCTTCGAAGGCACCTGCGCGCTGCGAACTACCGCTCTTGAACCGCGTGTCGACGAGGAAGGTGAAAAACTCGTGCGCTTTGGAGTTGCCGGCCAAGGCAAGCACCTCGGCAAGCCCGCTTTTGCCCGAGCCCTTGTTCCCAATGACCGCCACCAGGTCAGGATTCAGCTTGAGGTCGGTTCCGTCGAACCACTTCTCATCCGTCTTGACGCCAGCCTTGCGCGACAGCTGCAGGCGCTCCATGAACAGGCGGCCATTGGCTTCAACGAATGCTTTCTTTGGAGGTACGTCGCCGATGAACGAGCGGAAAACCGGCTCCTTGATGGCATGCCGGAGCCCCTGGAAGGTTGGCTCGGTTTTGATCCAAGTCTTCATGTTGCTTGGAAACACGCCGTAGTCTGCGAACTTATGGGCGTCTGTACCACGGACGCAGAGCCGTGCCTTGCCATCCAGCGAGCCCCAGAAGTTGTCGAAGTACTTTTCGTTCAGCGGCGTCTTCTGACCGTGGTACGCCTGCCGGTTTCCTTCATCCTTGCACTCAAAAATGTCTGCGGCCGACCTGAAGCGCCGCACCTCGGCATAGTGCTTCATGAAGTCGATTTCTTTAAGCCCGCCGTAGGTGTCCCATGGCATCAGCAGAAGACCCTGGTCGCCAAGCACTGCTAGCGCCGCCGTGAGCGACTCTGGGGTGACCATGGCGGTTTGCCAGCCGACCTCCAGCGCGTACTCGTCGTTCTTCTGCGCCTTCTCGTAGTCATAGGTCTTGAGTCGGTCCTGCCCGAGCTCGCGCGTATGCTGAATGAGGCAGTCTTCGCTAAGACCTCGTAGGCCAGCCTTCAGGCTGACCTTTAGCGCATTGAGCACGTCCTGGAAGACTTGCGGCTTAACGGCCGGATTAACCACCAGATGGACATTCAGCCGCTGCGAGAGCGAGCTCTCAACCCGTAGCTCAATCCCAGGGAAGACAACCTTCCCCTTCAAGGACCCGGGATACTTCTGCTCGTGCTCGGCTATGGCGAGATAGCCGTCGAACGTCCAGTAGTCCATGATGACTACGACGTCAGGGTCAGCACCCGCCAGCGCCGCGACGGTCTGGCTGACTAGCTTCTCGCGTTCTTCACCGACGAGCCCACGGAGTTTCTGGCCGCTCCATTGGTACGACGCCGGCGTATGGCAATGGAAGTCCCATAGCCGCCAAATTGATCCTTCGGGAGTACGCGCACCGCTCATCTTTGATACCTATACGTTCTGTCTAAACAGGCACAACATCATGAAGATTCACTACACCGAGCTGAGCGACGCTCAGCTGAACGTGTCGTTTGGAGACTGGCTGGACAGGCCAACGTTCGGATAGAGAACGCCTAAGCATGGGTTGGCATCCCCTACGACCTGCTTCGACCGGGCACCGATCATCAAGAGCAGGTTGAGAGGAGGTTCATGCTGAGCACAAGGTGCTCGATGGAGGACGGCCGTCCACGGTTCAATTCGAACGAGGACGCGCGGACAGCCGACACCAATCCATGCCGGTCCAGAACCCTAGCTGCGCTGCTCATGACCTTCCCTTCTGGCTATGTCGACCTCGACTAGCCAATCATTTGGTCTTATTCGCACCCTCTTCGGAGGGCGTCATCTATTGGCTGACTCTACAGCCGTAGGAGACTGCTGCCAAGGGAGATGCATGCAGCAAAGCCACAGGTTGGCAGAGCGCCAGCACCGAGCCTTTGCCCGGCGCTATCAGCTATCCGAAGCTGCGGTGTTTCGTGCCTGCTGGCTCCCAAACACCAGCCGGCCGCCGACAACGCGCGCGGAGCCATCTACGTCGTCCTCAAGTGCCTCGTTGCGAGGCAGATTAATGCTCAGTTGGTCTGGACCAGCTTGATGCATCGAAAACAGAAAAGCACTGAGCCGCTCACTTGCGGCTGGTTCCTCACCGTCCACAGGCTGTCCTCCCTCGATCTTCACGTCGCGGACCGCTCGACCGCCCGGACATGAGTTGTATCTCATGTTCAATGGACCAGGGGGCGATGCTAGGAATGCAATCATGACGTTAGGGCACCAGGCGGATCTTGCTCACCACCTAGTACCGACGAAGTTGGCAAGCCATCGGATTGCCATGCCCGCGTGGTCGCCGCTTAAAGCTACGCAAAGTACGCCTGCGACGCTCGTCCAGCGAACGCGTGTGGCCAGAGCTCGCCGCCGCAGTTCATCGTTTTTGAAGCCGCAGTAGGGATCAGGCTTCGAATTCCTGGGAGACATGTGAACTCCTATCATGCTTGCCCATTGGCAACCTAAGGGGGATCTATACGGCGGAAGCCGTTTCTGATTGATCGCGGTACTGCTCTGAACGTGACAAGAATCTGATCGCGACCCTGTCTTGAGAAGCTGGTGCGATGGTGCTGGCAACATTCGTGGAGCAATAGATAAACCGGTTTAACTCAGCGAGAGTGCAGGCATTCAATTGCGCCAGGCCATGGTCGACATGACCATTTGCCAGGCCAGGAGCGCCAAGTTCAGTCCGGCGGCGGCGTTGTTCTGCAAAGTGGCACCCATTGCTTCTCAAATGCGGCTCCTTCCCTGATCTCGAGTGCACCATTTCACTTCGATCAGTTTCTAGAAATCGTCGGGACATTTGCAGGGGTGCACCGGCGCCCTCAAATCGGTTTGCTTGTTGTCACTATGGTCAGTCCGTGAGCACTATGTCTTTTGGCGCGTGCGAAAACTTGGTGAAGCGCTTCACCAACAGAACGGCAAAGGCGGCGACCCCGCTATTGCAAAAGACAAAAACTGGAAGTCAACCCAGCCTGCAAAGCGTTCCGCAAGAGGTTCGAGGAACTGTTGGCGGTCTGCTGTTGCGATAGACCTTGTGCTACGGGCGGTCCCAGTGCTCCGGCCGTCCTGACTGCCGGGCGTACATAGGCGCGGCGTTGGAAGTGCGCCGATCCTCTAGCGTCCGCCAAGCGGCCATGCTGAAATGGCCGAAAAAAGGGAGGTTAGCAATGGGTGGACTGCTTGAAGCGCTGCTGGGAGCCGTTCTCGACTTCATCAATGCCATCGGCAACTTCGCTGACGAGCTCAGGCACCGTCGTAGCGACGATCCGTACATGACCGAGCAGCGAAACCTGAAGCGTTGGGGCGCGCTGGCGTTCTTCGTGGCGCTGAATGCCCTTGGTGTCGCATGGATCGTCGGTTCGCTGCGCCCATCCACGGGCCTGGCCGGTCCAGCCGTCGATCAGGTCCTAGAAGTGGTGAACGCTGTCGCGCTTGGGATTGCGGCTCTAGCGTGGTTTGTCATGGCACTCTGCGCATACCGCCTGTGGCGCCGCGAGGCCTGGTAAGGCTGGCCTCCAAGCGGTGAGCTCGATGCCCAGTCTTGAGCAAACCCTGCAGCGATCCGCTGCGTTCCTCGAAGCCCTGATGGATCAAATCTCATCGGCCGAGGACTTCGGCGGAGCCGACGAGCGGCAAGAGGCGGCCATCGCCGCGGCCGAGGTGGCGATTGAACATGGGACAGCGCTCAATGCTTTGTTCGATATGGGCCTGGCGAACTCCGCAGTCGCCCTTCTGCGCCTCGAGTACGAGGCGCTACTCAGGTCGGCTTGGCTTTTGTACGCGGCGACGGACGGTGAGGTCGCAAAGGCTTCCACGCCTCTGACCAGGGAAAGCGGCGAGGCTGCCAAGAATCTACCTACTGCGTTGACCATGCTCCAGGACCTCGAACGCAAGATGAAGGTCGAGCCAGGCATCGCTGGCCTAGTGATGCCGCTGCGGGAACTGCGCGACGAAGCATGGAAACCCATGAACGCCTTCGTCCATTGCGGCCTTCACCCGCTCGCTCGCGTCAGAGATGGTTTCCCTGAGTCGCTAGCGATCAGCGTCGTGAAGCTCTCGAACGGACTCATCCATTTCGCGGCAAGGCTTTTGTCCCGGTTCACCGGCAACCGCAAGGTAATGCGTGAAGTCGACGAGGCCTTCAGGGTGTTCCAGGATGTGATGCCCATGGTCACAGGTCCGCACAGCGAGCCGTAGCCGAGCGACGGAAGGGCACGACGGCGCTATCCGTCGCAGCGTCATCGGCGCTCCCCCCGATGACGGAAGGACAGGTCGAAAAGCCGCACGCTCCGACCTAATGTCTCTCGGAGGTCGTGAGGCATGAGGAAGCAACGCGCAAAGGTCGTCCGCGTCGGCGTCGATCTGGCAAAGTCGGTCGTTCAGGTCCATGCCGTTGATGCTGGCGGTGCAGTCATCGCTGCAAAGCAGCTCCCGCGCGCTGGATTCCTGCCCTGGTGCGAGCAATTGCCTCAGGGGTGTCTCGTCGCTATTGAAGCCTGCTCTGCTGCACACCACTGGGCCAGACGACTTCTCGCAATGGGGATCGACGTCAGACTGGTCGCTCCGGCATTTGTCGCCCCCTATCGCATGAGCGGGAAGACCGGAAAAAACGACGCCAATGATGCAGCTGCCATCTGTGAAGCGGCAAGCCGGCCGCAGATGCGGTTTGTCCCCGTCAAGACACCGGACCAGCAAAGCTGGCGGGCCATACATACCCTGAGGGAAGGCTACATCATTGAAAGGGGTTCCTGCATGAACCGAGCGCGAGGCGTACTTGCCGAGTTCGGGGTGCTCTTCCCGCTGTCGACGGAGAAGTTTCATAACGAGCTTCTTGGAGTGCTACGCGGCTCGGATGACGAACTGACCCCGCTGGCTCGAATGGCACTGAGGAAGTGCCTGGCTCATTTCGACGAGCTGGAAGGCCAGATCGCATGGTGTACCCAGCAGATCGAGCGGCATGTCGCAACTGACCCGCGCGCGAAGTTGGCTATGAGCGTGTTCGGCGTCGGCGCCCTGACCGCATCGGCGCTGGTTGCTTCCGTTGGCAACATGAACCATTTCAAGAACGGTCGGCAGTTCAGTGCCTGGCTAGGTCTTGTGCCGCGCATGTCCTCAACCGGAGGACGGCCGAAGCTCGGACCGATCACAAAGCGCGGCGACGCCTACCTTCGAAAGCTGCTCGTGCTCGGCGGTCGGGCAGTTCTCACGGCGGTCTCGCGGCGTGACGACGCCTTCAGCAAGTGGGCAGTCCAACTGCATGCCCGAGTTGGCTGGTCGAAGGCCATCGTTGCCATTGCAAACAAGAATGCCCGCATCCTTTGGGGCGTTCTCTCGGAAGGCAGAGACAGGTCAGAGGATCCGCGCCACTGACCACGACCTTGGACGACGGCAGTGGATTCTCGGAGAGCTCGTAATGTGGATGGTCTGCCAATGTGCAGGCGTTACCAGTCTGGAGCCCGGATTTCTTGATGCTGTAGACCGAGTCAGCAATTCGAATGCGGAACCGCCACTTTGACCAGCAGCAGCGGCTCGAGGACGGAATGGTCACGCCAAGCGTGTCGGCACAAGTCGTGAGTCATGCTGCCGTGCTTTTACATTCCCGACCAGAGGCACTTACTGCCTGGCCCGTTTGGCAATTTATTCAATTCTCCAACTCCAGAACTTCGCTTTCTCTGCATTCCCTCGATAGACTCCGCCTTGCAACAACACCCTGGAGTTCGTGAATGGCCAAGTCTCTCTCCGCAATCAAGAGCCAAATCGAGAAGCTGCAGCAGCAAGCTGACGCGATGCGCTCCACCGTAATTGCGCGCATCCAACGCGATATGGCCCAGCACGGCCTGACCATCGAGGACCTTGCTATCAAGTCCGGCGGATTCGTTGTCGGGAACGGGACCCCTGCCAAGGCGAGGAAGACCGTGAAGGCCAAGGCGGGTGCGGCCAAGCCGGCAAAGTTCGCTGATGACAAGGGCAACACTTGGCACGGCATCGGCAAGCGACCGACATGGATTCATGAGGTGCTTGCAGCCGGCCGCAAGCTCGAAGAGTTCCTGGTTGGCAAGAAGGCCAAGCCTGCGACCGACGCAACTCCGAAGACAAGCGTGAAGGCTGCTCCGAACAAGCGTGCGACTGGCAAGAAAGCAGTTGCTGCGACACAGAAGGCGCCAGCGAAGAAGGCGGTTGCAGTGAAGGGAGCCGCTCGGACGTCCGCTGCGCAGCCGCTCGCACGGAAGGCTGGCAAAGCGTCCAAGTCGGCCGAGACGATGGGCACCGCAAAGGCGGCGAGCAAAGTGCCTTCGAAGAGGGCTATGGCAAAAAGGCCCAGTAAGCTCGTAGCTGGCGAGACGGCAACATCAGCTGATAAGCCGACAGACAGCCAAGTGTAAGCCGTTACCTGCCCATCCACCGTGCGCGTCGCGGTGGGTGCTTGCCGTCTCATTGACAGTACGTATGAGAGGAGATCCGAGGCGGTGCCGAGATTGGCGCGTGCGGGGCCGGAACGCGGCTACGAATCGTCGACGCGAAGGCCGACTGGACTCGAGAGCGTGCCCGTTGGTGAAAAATTGAGTGCTCCTATAGCGGTCGTTGCCGACCGACCGGAGATGGCCGATATCGGCTGACGACCCGTTGTAGACCGTCGTACCGCCGAATTCGCGGCCGCAAAGCAGACGCCCAACAATCGCCGAAACGGCAGAGTTCCGGCGTCAATCTTGGCATTCAGTAAGTTGCAGGCAGGCTGACAGGTTCTCGTTCGATGGCAATTGGGTATCTGTTCGCCAACGCCCGAGTCAATCGCATGACTGCACGACAGACACGCTCACGGATATACGGCCTCCCGGTCGTGAAGCAACGACGAGCCGTGCCAGTCGCCGTTGTTGGAGACGATCCGGGTCGCGATGTTCGCGTAGCCAGCGTTGTTGCCGCAGACGTTGATAGGAACCCCCTGGTTGCCGGCGAGCGTGAACGGTCCAAGGATGCGCTTGTTGCAGTTCAGGTCCATGACCGCGACCTGCGCCGTGCTGCCGGTAGTCATGTATTTCCCCGATAGGATGATGGTCACGCCCTGCTGAGCGCCGGCCTTCTGCAGGGCAGCGAACGCCGTCAGCGCGAGTGCGCCGGCGGCCACGAGAGTCTTGGTCGAGATTTCCATGAGGTCGCCTTTCGCAATTGGAAGAATTGGGGCCGAGCGAGGCCGGCCCGGGGGTTACTCGACTTCCACCGTCAGCAGCGCGGTGCTATCCCGCTGGCCGCTGTTGGGGTTGTTGATGAACAGGAAGCCACCCTCGTTGTGGCCCTGCAGCGAGAACGCGTACTGGACGAAGGTGCTGGTCGCCTTGACGACCCGGCAGGTCGACCAGGCGTTGCAGCGGCGATCACCGATGAGGGTCAGGCCATGGTGGGCGATCTTCTTGCCAGTAGGGGCGCTGTAAGAGATCAGGTATTCCTCGGAGAAGGCGGAGCCGCTGCCGCTGGTCTTCGGACCCGAGCTGACCTGGTAGGTCGTCGCGCGCGCCGAACCGGCCAGAACCACGAAGGCCAGGAAGGCCAGAAAGAAGCGGGAGAGAATCTTCGAACTCAACATAATGAACTCCTTGGGAAGCTTCGCCGCGGCAGAATTGCGTTGGTGTGCCGGAAATTTAAGAGCTCGGAAGCAGTCGGGAACGCACCCCTGCGGATCGTCGTAGGGGGCTAGCACGGAGGTCTGACATGAGCGTCGAAGATGCCCAACCGTCCCAATCTGGGCGCTCGATTGAGGACGTGCTGCAAGCTGCGCGGGAGATTCCTCACACGGACTACATCGTGGGGCGAGGGACGCGGAAGCCTGATGGCGGCATCCACATCGTCGAGTACCACGTTTCCCGTGGCCTTGGCGAAAGGTTCGTGAAGGCCTACCCAGAGTACGAAGCCTTTGACTCGGCCGCGCAGCAGTTTCTTTGCGCACCGTTTCTGTCGATCACGATCGAGGTTGGTGTCACCTGCTACGTTGATGACACGAGCAAGCAGAGCGCCAAAATGAATGACTACCTTCGGCTCTTCGACGTGGATAGCTTGCTGCTTGTCGGGCTAGAGAGCTCTATGGGATTGTGCTGGATGACGCTGTACCGCCGGCTTCAGCCCAAGGAGCCCTTCACTGCAGAACAGGCAGAGCTGGCGAGCTATCGGGTACGGGCAGCGCTGTTCGAATGGCAGCTGAGAACAAAAAGTCCTATCGAGAGACCGCCCCCGCCTGAACGCTACAAGTTGCTGCCGCTCGGCCGGCGTTGCCTCGACGTGGCTGTGCGGCGCATGCGTGGGATACCTCGCAAGCGTATCGCGACCGAACTTGGGATGACCGAGGACGGCGTCGACGCACAAACCAGGCGTCTCAAAGAGCTCAAGCTCAGCAACCAGAAGCTGATGGAGCAGTTTTTCGGGGAGCTGCCGCCGCCGCGCCCTCTGCCGCCCAATGATCCAGAAGCGCAAAGCTAGGAAGTACACAGCCCGGCATCAGCAGGCGTTGAAGTACTTCGGCGAGCTTTACCGCGTGGAGCGATCGATCGAAGCGACCGACAGTGCGCATCGGCTCGAAGAGAGACGACGATCACGACCGGTCGCCGATGCGCTTCACCAATGGCTGCTGCAGCAACGTCAGAAGGTCCCCGACGGTTCGGCCACGGCGAAGGCGATCGACTAAAACCTCAAGCGCTGGGTGGGTACCCTGAAGTAGAGGGTGGCAGGAGCGTCTGGCTTTAGGTGCCAACTACCATACGAATCCGCCAGAGGGACGAAGAGGACGCAGAGATGTTGCAGCTAGAGTGGATCAGCGAACTGGATGGGGCTGAGGAAGCCCATCGAATCCAGATGGGGCGCAATAGCGAGTTCGCCCGATCCGCCCTGTCGGGCGGGGTCATCCCGTTCAGCTGCACCTACCTTACGGCGGAGCAACTAGCTCGTATGGACCCGGAAGAGCTGCTAGACGCCGCCACACAGATCAACCGGTCGATGCGCGCCGCACGCAACGACGTTGATCTAGTGCAAGCCGTGGTGCTGGCCGGGCCGACTACCCTATTCTGGACCGTGGTCCAGGAACGCACCTATTGGGCTTGCGCCGCGGATGGACCGTTGTTGATTGGAGCAGACTACCGGTACCGCCATACGCGCTCGGGATGGCATGAAGTGCGGCGACTCAATACGGGCGTACGCACTTCGGACCTGCCAGCCAGCATCGCGAAGCGCGATCTATACGGTACACACAACCCGGGCTACCTTCCTGAATTCCGTACATTCGTGCGCGAATGCCTGGCGCTGACGTCCGACCATGAAGTCCGTCCTGACGCGCCTCAGGCGCCGGACGACTGGACTGCATCCATCCGGTCAATGGCTCTTAACGCCCAGAGTGCCGCGGCCGAATCCGGCCTACTAAAGCTCAGCGCGACAAAGGCCAAGTACTTTGGCTTTCCTTCGCGCGAGGACGCGGAGGCATACATTACCCTGTTGCTGGAAGAACAGGGGTACCGTTGCCGGCTGACCGGCATTCCCCTGAAACGCCGTGGCCAGCACAGCCCAGTCGATGCCCCGTACCTCCCTTCACTGGATCGGCGCGACTCCAACGGTCACTACGAACCAGGCAACCTGCAGGTTGTCTGCCAATTCATCAACCGTTGGAAGGCGGCCTGCGACGAAGGCGACTTCCTGGGGCTCCTGAATGCAGTGAAACAGGCGCCTGGCCGGCTTCCGAGCCTCTCTACTAGCCCTTCCGGGAGTTGCCGGTCATGAAAGTCTGGAAGTAGCCGAAGCTGTGTGAAAACTCGGCACGCAGGCTATTTCCCGGATCTCGACAGCATTGGCGCCCGTTCGATCGTCCATCCTGAGCCGATCTGAGACGTCGACTTCTCGCCGGTTTGTAGCGAAGCGGCGTTTTCACACAGCCTCGGCCGGAAGCAGTCCCACGTTGATACACCCGGCTGGGATCGAACCACCCTACCCCGGCATCCATCGACGCTACGGCTAGCAGGGGCCACCAACCTTCCTGTCGTGATCCAGGAAAGTCATGTTCGACAGACTTCAACACGCCAGAGAACTGCCCTCGACAGACTTCAACATAAAAGCGTTGGCGGCCGGCATCGCACGGACGTCGCGAGTTCGATTCTGGGCCTCCTAGTTGCCCAGATAGCCTCACGTCCCTGACTGCATATGCTGCGGGATGCAATCTTTGCTGGGCTTGATTCGATTGACCGTGCATCAGGTCCGACGGACTTTTTTCCAGTCCGACAGACTTAATTGTTGGCGATCAGCGACGCGGAGGATCACGTCCTACTCACTCGACCGTGACTGACTTGGCCAGGTTACGAGGCTTGTCCACGTCGGTCCCACGCGCGCAGGCCGTGTGGTACGCAAGTAACTGCAGCGGTACAACGTGGAGGATCGGGCTCAGCGCACCGTAGTGCTCCGGCATGCGGATCACGTGCAGGCCTGTTTCGCTCTCGATCTTGGTGTCGCCATCGGCGAAGACGTAGAGCTGGCCGCCGCGGGCGCGGACTTCCTGCATATTGCTCTTGAGCTTCTCGAGCAGCGCGTCGTTCGGCGCCACCGTCACCACGGGCATCTCGGCCGTCACCAGCGCCAGCGGGCCATGCTTCAGCTCGCCGGCGGGGTAGGCCTCGGCGTGGATGTAGGTGATCTCCTTGAGCTTCAGCGCGCCTTCCAGCGCGATCGGGTAGTGCAGGCCGCGGCCGAGGAAGAGTGCGTTTTCCTTGCGGGCGAACTCGTCGGCCCAGGCCATCACCTGCGGCTCCAGCGCCAGCACGGCCTGCACGGCCACCGGCAGGTGGCGCAGCGCCTTCAGATGCTCGGCCTCGTCGGCTTCGCTGAGCAGGCCTCGGGTCTGGGCCAGGGCCAGAGTCAGCAGGAACAGGCCGACGAGCTGGGTCGTGAAGGCCTTGGTCGAGGCGACGCCGATCTCCGCGCCGGCGCGGGTGATGTAGGCCAGCTCGCATTCGCGCACCATCGCGCTGGTGGCGACGTTGCAGATGGTCAGCGTGTGGCTCATGCCCTGCGCGCGGGCGTGCTTCAGCGCGGCCAGGGTGTCGGCGGTCTCGCCGCTCTGGCTGATGGTGACGACCAGGGTGCGCGGGTCGGGCACGCTGTCGCGGTAGCGGTATTCGCTGGCGATCTCGACGCTGGTGGGGATCTTGGCGATCGCTTCGAGCCAGTACTTGGCGGTCAGGCCCGAATAGGAGCTGGTACCGCAGGCGAGGATCAGGACCTTGTCGATGTCCTTGAACACGCGGTAGGCGCCATCGCCAAACAACTCAGGGCTGATGCCGCCGACGGCGTCCAGCGTGTTGGCGATCGCCACCGGCTGCTCGAAGATCTCCTTCTGCATGTAGTGGCGGTACGGGCCCAGCTCGGCCGCGCCGCTGTGGATCTGCACGGTGCGGACCTCGCGCTGCACGGGCTCATAACGGCCGGATTCAGCGGACAGGTGCGTGATCCAGAAGCGGCCCAGCTGCAGGTCGACGACGTCGCCCTCCTCCAGGTAGCAGATCTGCTCGGTGACGCCGGCCAGCGCCATCGCGTCGGACGCGACGAAGTGCTCGCCCTGCGCGGCATCGCCCACACCCAGCACCAGCGGCGAGCCCTCGCGGGCAGCGACGACGCGGTGCGGCTCGTCGCGGCAGAACACGGCCACCGCGTAAGCGCCCTTCAGGCGCGGCAGCGCCTGTTGGACGGCCTCGAGCAGGTCGCCTTCGTAGTAGCGGTCGATCAGGTGGGCAATGACCTCGGTATCGGTCTGGCTGGAGAAGGCGTAGCCGCGGGCCTTCAGCTCGGCGCGCAGTTCGTCGTGGTTCTCGATGATGCCGTTGTGGACCAGGGCGATGCGGCCCGGCGCGTCATTCGCGGCATTGGGGCCGGCGGAGAAGTGCGGGTGCGCGTTGTGCACCGCCGGCGCGCCGTGCGTGGCCCAGCGGGTGTGAGCGATGCCGGTGCCGGCGACGATGCCGTCTTCCTGCGCCTGATTCATCAGCTCGGCCACGCGCGAGGTGCTGCGGGCGCGGCGCAGGCGGCCCTCCTGATGCACGGCAACGCCGCAGGAATCGTAGCCGCGGTACTCGAGCCGCTTCAGGCCTTCGACCAGGATGGGGACGATATTGCGCTGACTGACCGCGCCGACGATGCCGCACATGGGGTTTGCTCCTTCATTGGGCTCGGGTGAGCCAGGAGCGCATCGTAGAGAGGCTCTCGAAATACATTTATTCGAAATTTCTTCTGAAATGAATTAATATTTCATTCAATCCATAACGCGTACGAATATTTCACGAAAAGTCGATCTGTGACTGATTCACTCACCATCACCACCCCCGATCTGGATGCCACGGACCTGCGTCTTCTCGACCAACTGCAACAGGACGCCTCGCTGAGCAACCAGGATCTGGCCGAGCTCGTGCACGTTTCGCCGGCTACCTGCCTGCGGCGGGTCAAGCGGCTGGTGGCGCTGGGTGTGATCGAGCGGCGGGTGGCGCTGCTCTCGCCGGACCGGCTCGGCGCCGGCCTGTCGGCCATCGTCGAGATCACGCTGGACCGCCAGGGGGCGGAGCATCTGGATGCGTTCGAGGCGCGCGTGCAGGCCGAGCGTGCCGTACAGCAGTGCTGGCGCGTGTCACCGGGGCCGGACTTCGTGCTGGTGATCCAGGTGGCCGACATGGCGGCGTATCACGCGCTGACGAAGACGTTGCTGACGCAGGGTGCGAACGTGCGCAACGTGAAGGCCTTCTTCAGCATCCACCGCGCGAAGTTCGATCCGCGGATCGCGCTGCCGTCGGCCTGAGGGGCTGGGTCAGCGGCGCTCCGCCACGCCGAGCCACTGATCGAGCGGCGCGGGGTCAGCGAGCAGCGCCGCACTCTCCGCCCGATACGCGATCCCGCCCCTGTCCAGCACGATCGCGTCGTCCGTCACCCCCAGCACCATGTGCGGATGCTGCTCGACGACGATCGACGGCAGACCCTCCTCGCGCGCCACCCGCCGGATCGCCCGCAGCAACTCCTCCACGATGATCGGCGCCAGACCCTCCAGCGGCTCGTCCAGCAGCAACAGCTTCGGGTTGAGCACCAGCGCCCGGCCGAAGGCCAGCATCTGCTGCTCGCCGCCACTGAGCTGCGTCCCGAGGTTCCTCTTGCGCTCCGCCAGCCGCGGGAAGAGCTCGTACACCCTTGCCGGC
>NZ_JAXCLA010000012.1:0-241398 GCF_034043675.1 Roseateles agri
GTGAGAATGCTCATGGACTTCCCCTTCCGGATGCGTTGATGAGATATCGCACTTCCCATCGTGGCATTCAGTTGCCGTTCGCCGCAACGCGGCCCATTCGGGACGGGGAAGTCCCTTTCATTCGTTAGCCATTGCAGCAGCGCTTCATGCCGGATACACATCTGCTCTACGAGAGAAATTTCGACACACTGCTGCTCGACAGCCTCGACTTTCTTAGAAGGTCTTCAGACCTCCACGAAGTGGACGATGAGGGCCAAGCATTCGCCCGAATCTCGATAACCTATTCATTGCTGCTCCTTGAGGCGGTCGCGAACACCTGTCTCGAACATCTCGACTTAAGCCGATCTGTGCACGACGAAATGGACCGACTTCCGGTGCTTGCAAAGTTCGACTTTTACCTTCGGATTCGATTTAAGGGTCGCAATCTTGATCGCGGCAGTCACTATGTTGAATGGCTGTATGAGCTGAAGAGGCTCCGGGATGGCCTTGTGCACCTCAAGCCTCACAAGGTCGAATGGATCGGTGATCTCGATGGCAGCATGTCGGCCGAGTCCGTTCGCACCAAAAGCCTAGATATTGCGGTCAACCCGAAATTCTGGGGCAAATCAGATGCAATCAACGTCAGTCGTGGCGTGCATGGATTTCTCCGGTACTTCTTTCGAGAGCAATGTCGATATGGCCCTACCAAGGTCGCGTCGCTACTCTTTTCGGAATCCCGGGTGCCTGGCGACAACAATCACTTCTTTCCCTGTGCGCCACGACATTGGAAGGCACTCTTCGCATCCCGGGATGTGGACCTGTCGTATATCAAGCTGATGTGGGTGTGAAGGCGATGGCTAACCCTGCATTCCAGCGGACGCCTAACGGCGCCGCTGAAATTGAACGTTAGACGGCTTCCAGCACCCGCAGCAGCTCTCGCCCGTAGGCCTCCAGCTTCTTCGCGCCGACGCCGCTGATCCCGGCCAGGTCGTCCAGGCTCTGCGGATGCTGGCGTGCCATCTCGGCCAGGGTCACGTTCTGGAAGATCACGTAGGCGGGCAGGCCGTGTTCCTTGGCCACCTCGCCGCGCCAGCTCTTCAGCGCCTCGAAGCGTTGCTGGGCGCCGGTGTCCAGGTCCATCGCCTCGACGGCGGCCTTGCTGCTGGTGCGGGTGCCGCGTTCACGTGAGGACTTGCCGCCGCTGCCGCGCTTGGGCTTCTCGTTGGCTTCGCGCAGCCGCACTTCCACGCCGCCCTTGAGCACGGCCCGGGCGCTGTCGGTCAGCGCCAGCGTGTGGTATTCGCCTTCGGCGACGACGTGGCCCAGGGCGATCAGCTGGCGCAGCACCGCGCGCCACTGCTGCTCGCTCCGGTCGGCGCCGACACCGAAGGTGCTGAGCGCCTGGTGGTCGTACTGCGCCACCTTCTCGGTGGACTTGCCGCGCAGCACGTCGATCAGGTGGCCGGCGCCGAAGCGGCGGCCGCCATGCTGGTGGAAGCGGTAGATGCAGGACAGCAGCTTGCGTGCCGCGTCGGTCGCGTCCCAGGTGGCAGGCGGGTTCAGGCAGTTGTCGCAATTACCGCATGCGCTGGAGGCCTCGCCGAAGTAGCCGAGCAGCCGCACGCGCCGGCAGTCGGTCGCCTCGGCCAGGGCCAGCAGCGCGTCGAGCTTGCCGCGCTGGACCTGCTTGAAGTCTTCCTCGGCCGGGCTCTCGTCGATCATGCGGCGCTGGTTGACGACGTCGGCCAGGCCGTAGGTCATCCAGGCGTCGGACGGGCCGCCGTCGCGGCCCGCACGGCCGGTCTCCTGGTAGTAGGCCTCGATGTTCTTGGGCAGGTCCAGGTGGGCGACGAAGCGCACATCCGGCTTGTCGATGCCCATGCCGAAGGCGATGGTGGCGACCATCACGATGCCGTCCTCGCGCAGGAAGCGGTCCTGGTGCTTCTGGCGCACGGCACCGTCCAGGCCGGCGTGATAGGGCAGGGCACGGATACCCTCGGAACTCAGCCACTGGGCCGTCTCCTCGACCTTCTTGCGGCTCTGGCAGTAGACGACGCCGGCCTCGTCTTCGTGTTCGTCGCGGATGAAGCGCAGCAGCTGCTTGCGCGGCTCGTCCTTCTCGACGATCGCATAGCGGATGTTGGGCCGGTCGAAGCTGCTGATGAAGACGCGCGCCTCCTCGAGCTTCAGGCGCTGGATGATGTCGGCGCGGGTGCTGTCGTCGGCGGTGGCGGTCAGCGCGATGCGCGGCACGTCGGCATAGCGCTCGTGCAGCAGCGACAGCGCCAGGTACTCGCTGCGGAAATCATGACCCCACTGACTGACGCAGTGCGCCTCGTCGATCGCGAACAGGCTCAGCAGGCCCCGTTCGTGCAGCGAATCGAGCTGGGCGAGGAAGCGCGGGTTCGTCACCCGCTCCGGCGCCGCGTAGAGCATCACCAGGCGCCCGCTCATCAGCTCGCGCTCGACGAACAGGTACTGCTCGGTGTCCAGGGTCGAGTTCAGGAAGGCTGCGTGCACGCCCGCTTCCTCCAGCGCGCCGACCTGGTCGTGCATCAGCGCGATCAGCGGGCTGACGACGACGGTGACCCCCTGCTTGCCCCGGTGCCGCGCGATGGCCGGCACCTGGTAGCAGAGGCTTTTCCCGCCGCCGGTGGGCATCAGCACCAACGCGTCGCCGCCGCCGGTGACGTGATCGATGATCTCGGCCTGCGCGCCGCGGAACGCGCCGTAGCCGAAGACTTCTTGCAGGATGTTCAGGGGGCGGGAATCATTCATGGACCCGCTATTGTCGATGGAGACGAAATTGAGCCCAGACGAGCTTCGAGGGAGCCTGATTCGCAACTTCCTGACGGTGCCGCGCGAGCACTTCGTGCGCGAGCCGCTGTACGAGTCGAGCATGGCCCGGGTCAGCGACGGCACCGTCGCCCGCAAGCTCGGCTGCGGCGTGGACACGCTGCCGCCAGGCAAGACCGGCTGCCCCTATCACTTCCACCATGCGCAGGAGGAGATGTTTGTCATCCTCGAAGGCCGCGGCACCTT
This sequence comes from Roseateles agri, assembly GCF_034043675.1. Taxonomy (NCBI): domain Bacteria; kingdom Pseudomonadati; phylum Pseudomonadota; class Betaproteobacteria; order Burkholderiales; family Sphaerotilaceae; genus Roseateles; species Roseateles agri. The sequence goes on from NZ_JAXCLA010000012.1 coordinate 3,022, forward strand.
GCGCGTGGCCGGCCGGATGCTGCCGATCGAGGCCGGCGACGTGATCCACATCCCGCCCGGCCCCGAGTACCCGCACCAGATCCTCAACACCTCCGACGCCGACCTGAAGTTCCTGTCGATCAGCAGCCAGGAGCGGCCCGAGGTCTGCGAGTACCCGGATTCGGACAAGACCGGGGTGTTCTTCGGCAAGGGCAAGCGCCCGCCTTTGATCCAAAGAGAATCGCTCGACTACTGGGACGGCGAGCCCTGATGAGGGCTATTTCTTGTCGCCCCGCGCGTTGACCGAGCCCAGGCCCTCGGTCGACTTCTTCACCTGCGGCTGGCCCCAGTAGTCGACGTTGCCGACGCCGGAGATGCCGACGCGTAGCGCGTCCGTCACCCACAGGTGGGCGTTGCCGACGCCGCTGATCGAGACGCTGGCCGAGGTGGCGCGCAGCGAGTCGGCGATCAGCTTGCCCTTGCCGCTGATGCTCAGCCGCAGCGCCTTGACCTGGCCGGACAGCTGGCCGTCGCCGGCGCCTGAGACGTCGAAGCTCAAGGTGCCCGCGTTCAGCTCGTCCATCCGCACCTGGCCGGCGCCGGAGATGCTGATGACGAGCTGGTCGGAGCGGATCGGTCCGACGGAGACGAGGTCGGTAGCGCCGGACAGGGTGAGCGCGCTCAGCTCGCGCATCCGCACCTCGACCTGCAGGCGCCGGTTGCCGGCCCAGAACTTCCAGCCGCCGCCCGGGTGGATCGTCAGCCGCTTGTTGCGCACCTCGATCTCCACCCCCTGTTGCACCGTGTCGTCGCCGGAGATGAAGACCTGGTCGCGCTCGTCCTGGATCAGCCGCACCTTGGCGGAGCCGTCGATCTCGACGCGGTCGAACGGACCCGGCGTGTAGAGGCGGCCGTCGGTCAGCGGCGGAACCGGAGGCACCGGTGGCACCGCGGGAACGGCCGGTGTCGCGGGGACGGGCTGGGCCGCCGGCGTGGCTGGCGTTGCGGGCGTCGCCGGCACGGCGGGTGTCGGGTACGGCGCTGGGGTCGGCGGTGTCGCGCGCTGCGCCTCGGCGCAGCCGGCGCAGGCCAGCAGCAGGAGGCTCGGCCAGATGCGGTTCATATCGATTGCTCCCGAAGCTTCTTGGAGACCTCACGGCTGGCCGTGATGCGGGTACCGTCGCGCATCTGCACGATCAGTTGCGAGTTGTCGTCGGGCGTCATCGAGTCGACGAAATCCAGGTTGACGATGCAGGCGCGCTGCAGCCGCAGGAAGCGCGTGGGGTCCAGCCGCTGCTCGAAGGCCGCGATCGGCAGCCGCACCAGGAAGCTGCGGCCGCGGCTGGCGATGGCGGTGTACTTGTTGTCGGAGCGCAGGTGCTCGATCTCGTCGACCTGCAGCGGGAAGATCTTGCCCTGGTCGCGCACCATCAGCCGCGTCAGCGGTTCGCTGGACGGTGCCTGCAGCGCCTCGACGACCGGCGCGGCGATCTGCGTGGCGTGCTCGACGGCCTCGACGAAACGCTCGTGCGAGAAAGGCTTCAGCAGGTAGTCCACCGCATGCAGCTCGAAGGCGGCCAGCGCGTGCTCGTCGTAGGCGGTGGTGAAGATCACGGCGGGGCGCTCCCCGTCCTCGCCCAGCGCGCGCAGCACCTGCAGGCCGGTCAGGCCGGGCATCTGGATGTCCATCAGCACCAGGTCGGGCTTCTGCGCACGGATCTCGGCCAGCGCGGCCTCGCCGTTGGCGGCGATGCCGATCAGATCGAGTTGCGGCATGTCGCGCACCCAGTCGGCCAGCGCCTCGGCGGCCAGCGGTTCGTCTTCGGCGATCAGGACTCTGGTGGTGCTCATCATGTTCACTGGGGAATGAGAAGGTCGACACGGAAGCCGGCGCCCGGCGCGGTCTGCACACGCAGCCGGGCCCGGCCCTCGTAGTCCAGCGCAAAGCGGCGCTGCAGCGCGGCCAGGCCGATGCCGCGGCGACCGCCCGGCTTGTCTTCGAGCTTGGCCGGGTCGCAGCCGGGGCCGTCGTCCTCGATGCTCAGCTCCAGGCCCTGGCTCAGCGCATTGCGGCTGCTGCGGATGCGGATGCTGCCGCCCATCACGCGCGGCGCCACGCCGTGCAGGATGCTGTTCTCCACCAGCGGCTGCAGGGTCAGCGGGGGCAGTTCGTCTTCCAGGGTGGCGGGGTCCAGCTGCCAGTCGATGCTGAGCCGGCCACCCAGGCGCAGCGATTCGAGCGCCAGGTAGTCGCGGACGAACTCGATCTCTTCGTTCAGGCTCACCCGGTCGGTGGCGCTCCGCTTGGTGTCCAGCACGTAGCGCAGCATGCCGGCGAAACGCAGCAATGCGGCCTCGGCGGCCTGCGGGTCCTTGCGCGTCAGCGCGATCAAGGTGTTCAGCGTGTTGAACAGGAAGTGCGGATTCAGCTTGCCGCTGATCACGGCCAGCTCGGCCCGCGCCAGCGCCGACTCGGCCTGCGCCGCGGCCACCGCGGCGGCGCGGGCGCGCTGGGTCTGCAATGCGGCGGTGAAGCCTGTGGCGATGGCCGCGTAGACCACCACGCCCCAGATCGCGCGCCACAGCAAGGTCTGCGTCAGCACCGCCGAGGCATGGTCGATGCCGAACATCGCCCAGGCGCTACCGAACTCCAGCGCCTGCCAGGCCGCGCCGAATAGCAGCGCTGCGGCTACGTGGACGCCGGCCAGCACGCCGGCGGAGAACTCCTGCTTCTGCAGGCTGCGCACCCAGGGCAGCACCGCAAAGCCCAGCAGCATCGGGGGCCAGAGGGTCAGGCTGGCCTGGTAGACGGCCACCCACAGCTGCCACAGCCCGCGCTGGAATTCCGCCCCGGCCAGCACGTAGAGCAGCCAGGCCAGCAGGCAGGCGCCGGCATAGGCGAGCCAGAGGCGGCGGCTGTTGGGCGTGGACGGTGACGAGGGGGCTGCGGGCATGGTCAGCGCTGCCCGGCCGTCCGAAGGCGCTGACGCGCCCCCTCGGGGGGCAGTGAACGAAGTGAGCGGGGGGGCAACATGGTCAGCATCTTAGGAGTCGCCCACCGGCGGCGCAGCGCCGGGGCGATCAATCGCCGGCCCGGCGGCGCGGATTGCGATTTCGTGACACCGGCCGGGCCTCCCCTGGTCCGCAGGAGGCGGCCGCCGAGGGTCAGGCGGCATAATCCGCCACCTACCCACCGAATTGAACGAACGAGCGGAGCCCCTCATGGCCAGCGTCAACAAAGTCATCATCGTCGGCAACCTCGGCCGCGACCCCGAACTCCGATACAACCCCAGCGGCGTGGCCTTCTGCTCCGTCAGCATCGCCACCACGCGCCAGTGGAAGAACCGCGAGAGCGGCGAGCGCCAGGAAGAAACCGAATGGCACCGCGTCGTCTTCAACGACAAGCTGGCCGAAATCGTCGGCGAGTACTGCAAGAAGGGCCGTTCGCTGTACGTCGAAGGCCGCCTGCGCACCCGCAAGTGGCAGGACAAGGAAGGCCGCGACACCTACACCACCGAAATCATCGCCACCGAGATGCAGATGCTCGGCGGCCGTGACGGCGGCGGCGAGGGTGGCGAAGGCGGCGGCGGTGGTGGATACGGCCGCAGCAGCGCCCCGCGCGGCGGCGACGATTACGGCGATGCGCCGGCCGCCGCCCCGCGTGCTCCGGCCCGCACGGCCGCCCCGGCTCCCCGCGCGCCGGCGGCTGCCCGCCCGGCACCGACGAAGTCCTCGACCGGCTTCGACGACATGGACGACGACATCCCGTTCTGAGTCCGGCCGGCAGCAGCCCTGCCCGCATCAGGCCCGCAGCCGCAACGGCTGCGGGCCTTTTTCTTTGCCGCCCGGCAAAGGTGCGCGCTTGAACCCGCCGAGGGCCCGCAGGCACATACCGCAGGCGCAGCGTCGTGCGGCGCCCTGTGGAGAGGCCCTGCATGCTGTCCATCCTGATCGGACATTCCTATTTCCAGCAGTTCGACCGCAAGCAGGCCGAACGCGCGAAACCCTATCCGCCGCTGGCGACGCTGCAGGTCGCGGCGCTGCTGCGGCAGCAGGGCCACCGCGTCGGCCTGTTCGACGCGATGCTGGCCGCCAGCGAGGCAGAGTTCGAGGCCAGCCTTGAGCGTGACCGGCCGCAACTCGTGCTGGTCTACGAGGACAACTACAACTTCCTGACCAAGATGTGCCTGGCCCGCATGCGCGAGGCCTGCCTGGCGATGATCGGCATGGCGCGCGAGCGCGGCGCCCGGGTGATCGTGGCCGGCTCGGATGCCAGTGATGCGCCGGAACCCTATCTGCAAGCGGGCGCCGATGTGGTGCTGCGGGGCGAAGGGCTGACGGAGCTGCAGGCGATGCTGCCGCGCCTGGCGGCACGGATCGACCTGCCGGCGCTGCAGCTGATCGCGGGCCTGCCTTCCGCCAGCTGCCTGGCCGACGGTGTCGTGCGGCGCGGCGAAGCGCCCTTGCTGGCCTACGCGGAAGTCCCCAGCCGCGGCGAGGAGCGGCCGCTGGAGGCCGAGGCTGCCTGGGATCTCGTCGACGTCGAGCGCTACCGGCGCGTGTGGACGCAGGCGCACGGCCGGTTCAGCCTCAACATGGCCTCCTCCAAGGGCTGCAGCTTCCGCTGCGCCTGGTGCGCCAAGCCGATCTGGGGCCGGCGCTACGAGCAGCGCGACCCGGTCGCCGTCGCGGCCGAGATGACGCTGCTGCGTGAGCGCTTCGCCCCCGATCACGTCTGGTTCGCGGACGACATCTTCGGCTTCCGCGCCGACTGGGTGCAGCGCTTTGCCGATGCGCTCGAAGCGCGCGGCGGCGGCGTGCCCTTCACCATCCAGATCCGGCCCGACCTGATCAGCGAGGCGATGGCCCAGGCGCTGGCGCGGGCGGGCTGCCAGGAGGCCTGGCTCGGCGCCGAGAGCGGCAGCCAGAAGGTGCTGGACGCGATGGACAAGGGCACGACGGTCGAGACCATCCATCTGGCACGCGCGCGGCTGCGCGAGCAGGGCATCCGCGTGGGCTTCTTCATCCAGCTCGGCTACCTGGGCGAGGAGGGGGAGGACCTGCTCGCGACCCGGCGCCTGGTCGAGCAGGCCCGGCCGGACGACGTCGGTGTCAGCGTCGCCTATCCGCTGCCCGGCACGCGCTTCTTCGACGAGGTGCAGGCGCAGTTGCGTGGCAAGACGCACTGGGACGACAGCGGCGACCTGGCCATGATGTTCGAAGGCACCTTCGGCACGGCCTTCTACCGCGAAGCGCGGGACCTGCTGCACGAGCAGGTCCGGGTCTCGCAGCTGCCTTCCGAAGCCCGGGCGCTGGCCGAGCCTGTTCTGGCCGGCCGCTGGGACGCGCTAATGGCCCGCGCGCAAGTCCATCAGGAAGCCTGTCTCGCGTGACGATGGCGCCGCTTCTTCAAGAATCAATGCCGGCCGAGCAGTTCGCCCAGCGCGGCCACGCCCTCGCGCGGATGCGCGCCGCGGCGCAGCTCGAAGCAGCGGAGCTTGGCGATGCTGCGTTCGAAGGCCGGCCAGTTGTCGAGCTGGGCCGCGTAGGGCTGGGTCGCGCGCAGGCGGACCGTCGCGGTTGCAAGGTCCAGCGGCCGCAGCAAGGGCTGCCCGTCGCTGACTTCCGGGCTCAGGAACACGATCGCCTGCAAGGCCAGCGGCGTCGCTGCCAGCACGGCGCCGCTGCCGCGAAGGTCGACCTCGAACTTCTCCACCCCGCTGCGGCGGCGGATCACCGGCGCGGCCTGCATCTGCACGCGGCGCGCCTCCGCTTTGACGAAGCGCAGCGCATCGAAGCGTGGATGAAGGAAGTTCGCCACGCCGGTCACTTTCAAGGATGCCGGGTCGACGAAGCTCGCGTCCTCGGTCAGGAACTCCATCCCTTCCAGCAGCGCTTGCAGGGTCAGCGTGGTCTTGCCAGCGCCGCTGTCGCCGATGAGCAGCACGCCGCGGCCCTGCCAACCCACGCAGCCGGCATGCAGGGGCGCCAGGTTCTGCGCGCGGCTGGCCAGCGTGAAGACGGCGAACTCGAGCAGCTCGTAGCGGGCGTGATAGCGGTGGGCTGCAAGCAAGCCGCGGGAGATCGACACGCAGGCGCCGCGTGCGGCCGGCGCGGCGAAGGCGAAGTTCGCGCCATCGATGACCGCGCCGAACAGGCCGGCGCCGCCGTGCATCCGCGGCAACGGCGGTTCGGCCTGATCGGCGAGCGAGATGTCGTCGATCAAGGCCAGATCGACGCGCAACGGAGCCGGCGTCGCGCCCAGTCGCTGCGCCGGCAGGTCGGCGTAGGCCTGGTCGACGAGGTCCAGCAATTCGGCGCTGTCGCTGCGGAACTCGAAGCGCGTTCCGAGCAGATCAAGCTCGATCGCGCGTTGGCTGCTTCCGAACTCGCCGAAGGGATCGGCCGCATTGGCAGCCGGTGGGTTCACGGTGTTCATTGGGTAGGGCCGCAGGAGTGAAGATGATGATGAAGAAAGATCGATTTGCGGATCCGTTGCCGGCACGGAGCGAGCTGGAGCGCGCGCTTGGCAGCGTCTCCCGCCGCCTGACCGCCGAACTGCAATCGCCCAGTGAGGAGCCGCCCGATTGGCAGGATTTCGAATGGCGCGTGGCCATGGCGGTGGCGGTGATGCAGGGCACATCGGCCCTGCTGGCGCGTCGTCTGCGCTGGCGCGGCCCCGGCGACTGGCAGTCGTTCCTGGCCGAGCAGCGGGAGCATGGCGTCCTGCGTGAGCGGCGGATACGGCAACTGCTCGAACGCATCGATCTGGCAGCACGCGAGGCTGGTGTGCCCTTGGTGGCGCTCAAGGGCTCGGCGCTGCTGCATACGGGAATCTATGCTGCGGGAGAACGTCCGCAGAGCGATATCGACCTGCTCTGCCGTGAGCAGGATCTGGGGGCCGCCGACCGCGCGATTGCCGCGCTCGGCTACGAGGCAAAGGGAGCCACCTGGAAGCACCGCGTGTACGACGTCGCTGACGGGCACGCCGAGGTCCGCTTCGGCGAGCACGAAGCCAATCCCCTGAAGATCGAGCTTCACACCCGCATCGCCGAGCGCCTGCCCTATAGCGATGTGCAGGTCGATGTGTTTCCCGCGGAGGCCCAACCGGGCCTCAACGGATATGCGAGGCCTTCGGCCCTGCTGAATCACCTGTTGCTGCATGTCGCGGGTAATCTGTCCTGGCGCGGCGGCCGGCTGATCCAGGTTCACGACATTGCTCGCCTGTGCCGGCAATTGCCGCAGACCGAACTCGCCGATGTGGCCGGGGACCCCCGGGCTCGCTGGTGGAAATGGCCGAGCTTGCGAATTGCCGAGCGTTGCTTCCCAGGGAGCGTGCCCGACTTCCTCCTTGCGCGAACGGCCGAGGCTTGTCCCTGGCACCTTCGGCATTGGGTCGATTCGCGCTCCTTCGATGAGCTGTCGCTTGTCGATCCCCGGCATGCGACCTTGCTTGGGCTGGCCTGGGCAACGGATCTTCGCGAGGCCGTACGATACCTTGGGGAGTCCCTTGTACCGCCGGAGTCGAGGCTCGAGGGGCAGACGATGCTGATCCGTAAGGACCCATGGTCGACCGGGTCCGACTGGCAATGGCTGCCTCGCTGGCAGCGCGTGCTGCACCGCCTGTTCCGGCGTCCGGTACGTGCGCCGACGCTCTATTCGCTGCACAGTGCCATCGCGTATCACCCGGCGAACTCCTGATGCAATTGCTCGAACAGCGCACCAGTGTGGTCAGCATCCTCGTGCAGCGCCCACTGCTGCGCGGCAGCCGCAAGCCGCAGGCGGCCGTCTTCGTCCCGCCCCAATTGGGTGATGGCGGCTGCCAGTGCGTCGGCATCCCCGATCGGAACCGCCGCGGCCGCATCCGGCGCCCATTCGGCGATGTGCCCGACCGCCGTGCCGACGCAAGGCACGCCGAGCGCCGCGGCCTCCAGCAGCGCGAGCGGCCCCGCCTCGTGGCGCGAACTCATCACGAGCAGATGGGCCGCGGCCACCCGCGGGCGGAGCATGGCCTGCGTTGCGAATCCATGGAAGCGCACCCGCTGCGCCAGCCCGAGCTTCACCGCCAGCGCCTGGATCTCGCCGCCCAGCGTGTCCTCGCCGACGATGTCGAGTTCGAAGTCCACGCCGGCGCCGTCCAGCAGCGCCATGGCCCGCAGCAGTGTCGGCTGATCCTTGACGCGGTTCAGGCTGGCCACATGGATCAAGCGCAGCGGCTCGCCCGGTTGGCGGCGCCGCGGCGGCATCGGCGGCCAGGCCTGCAGGTCGACGCCCAGCGGAATGCGCCGCGCCGGCAGGCCCAGCTCGCGCAGTTGATCGAGCATCGGCGCGCTGGCCGCGCTCAGCACGCTCGCGCCGCGCAGCACCAGTGCTTCACGCGCGCGGCCGCGCCAGCCCAGCCGCCCGCCGTAGCCGATGTCGTGCAGCGCGACCAGCTCGCCGCCGGCCAGGTGCACGCAGCACGGCAGCCAGAGCCAGCGCGCCGCCAGCACGCCAGCGAGGCCCGGCTCGCCGGACCAGATCGACTGCACCAGATCGAAGGGCGCGCGCCGGTGCTCGCCGACGATCGCCGCCGCCGTGCGCAGCGCGCTGAAGCGACCGTGCGCGCCGATGTTGTGAATCGTGCAGCCGCGCAGCATCCACCGGCCAGGCTGCGCTTCCTGCCGCAGCGCAAACACCTGCACGTCGTGCCGCCGCGCCAGTCTCTCCAGCAGGGCGAGCAGGGTCGGGATCACCCGCTGCTCGCCCGTGCGGTCGACGCCGCCGGGCACGACCACCGCCAATCTCATCGCAACGTCTCCCATCGATTCCCATGAACGACACCCGCACCGAGCTTCGCCTGCACGACACCCAGCAAGCCTTCGACAGCGTCGCCCCTGACTACGACGGCCCGCGCGGCAACAACGCCGCGATCCAGGACATGCGCGCCGAGATGTGGGGCTGGCTCGACCGCAGCTTCGCGCCGCGCAGCCGCCTGCTCGACCTGGGCTGCGGCACCGGGCTGGATGCCGTCCATCTGGCGGGCCTCGGCCATCGCGTCACCGCCAGCGACTGGTCGCCGGCCATGGTCGAGCGCACGCGCGACCGGGCGCAGCAGGCGGGCCTGGGCGAGCAGGTCGAGGCGCTGGCCATCGGCGCGCACGAGCTGGCCCGCATCGAGGGCGAGACGCGCTTCGACGGCATCTACTCCAACCTGGGCCCGCTCAACTGCGTGCCCGACCTGGCCGAGCTGTCCGCGCAGTGCGCGCGCCTGCTGAGCCCTGGCGGCGTGATGGTGTTCACCGTGATCGGTCGCTACTGCCCGTGGGAATTCATGCACTACGTCGCGCGCGGCCGCTGGCAGCGTGCCGGCATCCGCTTTGCGCGCGGCACCGTGCCGGTCGGCATGAACGGCAAGACGATCTGGACGCGCTACTACACGCCCGCGGAATTCACCCGCCCGTTCGCTGAGCAGTTCGACGTCGAGCACGTGCGCGGGCTCTGCGTCTTCGTGCCGCCGCCCTACCTGCTGGGCCTGCGCGACAGGCATCCGACCTGGTACGAGCGGCTGTGGCGCCTCGACCGGCGCGTGGCCGGTTGGCCGGGGATCAGGCAGTTGGGTGATCATTTCCTGGTGGTGCTGCGCAAGCGCGCGAGCTGAATCAATTCGTCGAGCAGCGGGTGCCGCGTCAGGCGCAAGGCCAGCGGCCAAGCGCAGAAGGCCGCGGCGGCCGAGAGCCAGAGAGACGCCCAGGGCGTGGCCGCCAGTGCGCAGGCGCCTGCGACGAGCAGGCTGGGCAGGTCAGCGCGCAGCAGTTGTGGCAAGCCCAGCCGCAGGTGCCGCTCGAACAGGCGCTGTTGCAAGGGCAGCACCAGCAGCACGGCCGCGGCCAAGGCCCAGGCGAAGGACGCCAGCCGACCGTCGTAGAGCACCCCGACGAGCAGCAGCCGCGCCGCGAACTGCGCCGCCGTCAGCAGGGTCGCGAGATGTGGCCGACCGATGGCGGTGAGCGCCAGGCCGGCATGATGCGTCGCCAGACCTAGGGCAGCAGTCAGGGCCAGCGGCGCGACGGCTGCGGCGCTGCCGGCCCAGGCGCTGCCGAACAGCAGGTGCAGCAGCGCCTCGCGCTCCATTGCGATCCACGCGAGCAAGGGCCAGGCAGCGCCGGTGAGCAAGGCGCTGGCGCGCATCAAGCCCGGGGCCAGCGATGTGCCCGCGGCATGCTGCCGTGCCACCAGCGGCAGCGTGCCGAAACCGATCGCCGCGCCGGCCATGTTCTGGAAGCTGCCGACGACCGCGTTCGCCCGGCCCAGCATCGCCACCTGCGCCGAGCCGCCGAGGCGGCCGAGCAGCAAGTCCGGCACCAGGCCGTTGAGCCCGCTCAGCAGATTGCCGCCCAGCGCTCCGCTGCCGAAGCGCAGCACCGGCCGCCAGCCCTGCCAGCGCGGCCGCCACGAGAGACCCGGCGGACGCATGAACCCGTAGGCGATGGTGCAGACCAGCACCCGCAGGACCTGCGCCCATGCCAGGCCCAGCGCGCCGTGGCCTTGCTGCGTGAATCCGATCGAGGCCAGTCCCCAGCTCAGCGTGCCCAGCCTCGACACCCAGGCGATGCGCGAAGCCTCGAGCGCGCGCAGCTGCAGCGCGGCCATCAGCGCGCTGAAAGGTGTGAGCACGAGGCCCAGCGTGAGGACGCGGATCAGCGGGGCGAGCGTCGGCATGCCCAGCAGCTGTGCCAGCAGGCCCGCGCCGGCCAGTAGCGCCGCGCCCAGCGCCGCGGTGACGGCGATCTGCAGCCCGACGCAGGCGCCGAAGCGCTCCGCGTCGAGCTCCGGCTCCCGCTGCAGGTAGCTGCTGACGCCCAGGTCGCGCAGCAGCTGCGCCACGCCGATGACGGCCGAAGCCGTGGCGAACAGGCCCAGCTCCGCCGGTGCCAGCATCCGCGCCAGCAGCAGGCCGATCACGAAGCTGCCGACGACGGCGCCGACGGACGAGGCGAGATTGATCCACCAGGCGCGCCGCAGGCGACCGTTGTCGTGCATCGGCAGCGCCGCGATCACGACAGCAGATCCCGGTAGACATCGACGAGCCGCCGGCCGAGCGCCGATGGCGACAGCGCCTCATCGAAGCGTGCTCGGGCCGCCGCGCGCAGCGCCGGCTGCGGGCGGGCCCAGGCGGCGACCAGCGCCGTGGCCAGCGCCGGCGCGTCGGCGACGGGCGAGAGCCCCGGCAGCTCGGTGCCCTCGCCCAGCACCGCACGGAAGGACGGAATGCCCGTCACCACCGGCGGCAGCCCGCAGGCCAGTGCCTCGATCAGGCTGTAGCCGGTGCTCTCGCGATGGCTGGCCTGCACCAGCAGGTCGGCCGCGCTCATCAGCGTCTCGATCCGCTCGTGCGGCTGGCGGCCCAGCAGATGCACGCGGCCGGCCAGTCGCGGATCGCCGGCCACGCGCTGCTGCACGGCGTCCAGCAGCGGCGCGCTGCCGTAGCAGCACCACAGCTGCGCGTCGGGCAAGCGAGGCGCGGCCAGTGCCAGCGCATCGAGCATCGTCAGCGGATCCTTGTTCGCATCGAGGTGCGCGACCCACAGCAGCGCCGGAGCCCCGTGCAGGCCGGTGGCGCGGCGCGCCTCCTCGCGCGGCTGCGGCTGGAAAGCGGAAGTCGACTCGGGCAGCTCGTAGATGCGCGTCTGCGGCGCCAGCAGTCGAGGCTGCGTGAACGGCAAGGCCTGCTCGCGCGAGCAGAAGATCACCCCGCGGGCGGCCCGCGCGGATCGCCGCCAGTGCCAGCGGCGCCAGAGCCGCGGCGGCCGGTCGGCATGGTCCTGCAGCACGATGGGCCGGCCGGCGCTGATGGCGGCCAGATTGCGCAGCTCGCGGCCGAAGCCGAGCCCGTGGACATGCAGGATCTCCGCGTCAGCGATCGCCGCCTGCAGCCGGGTTCCATCCAGCGGCCCGAAGCGGTACTCGACGCCCGCATCGGCCAGGATGGCGCGATGGCCGCTGGCCTGCAGCACGCGGACCTGCGCGCCGCCGAGCGCGGCCGAGCGCGCGAGCTGGCCCAGCGTCGGCCAGGCGGCCAGCAGCTCCGCCGGCGCACGGCCCGCGGCATCGCGATGGAAGTTGAGCTGCGCGACCCGCATTCACAGCCCCTTGAGCTGCGGATCCCACAGCCGCACCACGCGGCGCATCAGCGCCAGCTCCCAGGGCCGGTCGTAGCGGCGCAGCCGGTAGCGCCAGGCCGCCACGCCGCGCAGCGCCTGCTTCTGCCAGCCGGGCGCGCGCCAGTCGGTGACCGTCGGGAAGCGGCTGCCGAGCACCAGGCGGAAATCCTCGATGCGCTGGCGCAGCGGCGCGTCCACCCAGGGTGCATCCTTGTGGCACCAGTAGCGCACCCACTGCGGCTCGGCCCAGCCTTCGGCCGTCTTCGGGAAGTCCAGCTTGGGCGCGTTCGGGTCCGGCCGCATGCCGCGCTGTGGCGGCAGCGGCGTGTTGATGTGCAGCATGATCTCGGCGGCCGGATGGACGCGCTTGATGCGCCGGATGAACTCGAAGGTGCGCTCGGTCTCGCCGACCGGATCGTGCGGCGGCGCAAGCATGAAGGAGAGTTCCGGCACCACGCCGTTGCGCCGGCAGGCTTCCACTACCTCCAGCGTCTGGTCCGAGCGCGTGCCCTTGCGCATCGATTTCAGCGTGGCATCGTCCGGCGATTCGGCGCCGATGTAGGCCATGCGCAGCCGGCTCTTGCGCACGAGGGCCCAGGAGGCTTCCGACAGGCCCACCAGCGCGTCCGCCCGCGCATAGCACCACCACGGCATCGCCACGCGCGCGAGCGTGTGCAGCAGCGGCTGCATGTCCACCTCGCGGTCGAAGAAGTTGTGGTCGTAGAACTGCACGGAGTCCACGCCGAAGCGCGCGCGCAGTTCGAGCAGGTCCTGCTCCACGCGTTCGGCCGGTGGCAGCGCCGTCTTGCCGCGGAACAGCGCGGCCACGCCGCAGAAGCTGCAGCGGTAGCGGCAGCCCAGCGCCGCCTGGTAGCCGGTGGTGCGGCGGCCCAGGTACGTTGGGCCGATGTAGCGCTGGGGCTCGTCCACGCTGTCGAAATCCAGCGCCGGCGCCACCGGCGAGAAGCCGCGGTCGTGGTTGTGGATGATCTCACCCTGGCGGCGCCACGAGAGCCCGGCGATGTCCTGCAGCTCGCCGCCGGCCGCCAGCGCGTCGAGCAGCTCACGGATCGTGCGCTCGCCCTGGCCGCGCACCGCGTAGTCCACGACCGGGCTGGCCAGCGTGGCGTCGGGGCACAGCGTCGGGAAGTAGCCGCCCCAGATGATCGGCAGCTGCGGCGCCTCTTCGCGGATCGCACGCGAGACCGCCAGTGCCGAGGGCAGCTGCGGTCCGCCCATCACGCTGATGCCGATCGCCACCACGCCGCCTTCGCGCAGCGCGGCGCGCGTGCGGTCGATGAAATCGCGATCGAGATTGCCGTCGATGATGCGCGTCGCATAGCGCTCCGACAGCGCCGCGGCCAGCTGCATCACCGCCAGCGGAAAGCGCGCATGCGAGGTGATGGTCGGGTTGATGAGCAATACGCGGGGCGGGGTCATGACAAGGCTTCCAGGGCGGGTGCCAGGTCGAGGCCGGGCTCCGTCACGTCTTCGAGCTGCAGCGCGGCGACGAGGCGGGCGTGCAGGAGCTTGGGGCGCCCGTCGAGGCGGACGGGCAGCAGGTCCGCGTCGTCGAGGCCGGGCAGGTGCGGATCGGCGAGGAGGATGCGGCCGTCGACCGCGACCAGCTCCACGTCGGCCCGCCGGGCGCGGGACAGCGCGAGGCCTGCCGGCAGCACCAGCAGGTCGGCCCGCGCGCCCGGGGCAAGATGGCCGCAGTCGGGCAGGCGCAGCAGTGCGGCGGCCTGCGTGCTGACCAGCGCTTCGAGCGCCATCTCGTCGAGCATGCTGTGCTGGCGAGCCACGGCCAGCTCGTCCAGCAGGTCGCGTGTGCCGCTGATGCGCGAATCGCTGCCCAGCGCCAGCCGGCCTTGCGCGGCCAGTGCTTGCGGGGCGATCGTCCGGCCGAACAGATGCAGGTTGGAGGCCGGGCACCAGACCAGGCCGCCGCCGGCCTGCACCAGGCGGCGCTGCTGGGCGTCGTCGAGCGCGAGGCCGTGGACGAGCAGCGTGCGTGGACCGAGGCAGCCCAGCGCTTCGAGCCGCTCGAACTCGAGCCGGGCGGCATCGTCGACACCCTCGGCGGCATGAACGATCCACGGCTCGCCCGCAGGCGCCCCGTGGCAGGCCGCACGCACGGCCGCGTCGCCATCGAGGCCCAGCGAGTGCGACCAGGCGCTGCGCAGCACGCGCACCGGAAAGTCCTCGTCGTCGAGGCGGGGGTGCCAGGGATCGTGATGCGCCACGGTGGTGGTGCCGGCCAGCAGGTTCTTCAGGCCGCCAGCGAGCAGCCGCGCCGGCTTGGACCGTGCCGCATTGGCGCGCAGCCGCGGGTCGAGCGCGCGCTGGGCGTCGATGTCGGCGATCCATTCGGCCACGTTGGCATGCGGCTGCTGCCGGTACTTGAGCCGCGGCAGGCTGTTGAGCTGCAGGTGGTCGTGGGCGTTGATCAGGCCCGGGCGCAGGCAGCGGCCGGCCAGGTCCAGCACGTGGTCGCCGGGCTGCGGCGCCGAACCTGCCACGCGGCCCTCGGCCACGCGCAGGTCGAAGCGCCGCCCTGCGGCATCGCTAGCGTTGGCGAGGAACAGCGGCGTGCTCGTCACGGCTTGTCCATCCGCACGACCAGCAGCAGCGGCAGGCCGTGCCAGCGCGCATGGAAGGCGTCCGAGCCACTGAACTGTTCGGTGAATTCATGCCCGACCCGCAGGCTGCGGCAGACGCGCAGATGGAGGCCGCAGACGGCCGCGGCGAAGGCGTAGTCGGCCGGGTCGTGCAGGTTGTGCGCCAGGCGGTGCTCCTGCCCTTGCGCATCGGTGAAGCTGCGGTGCATGCCGGCGCGCGCCGCGTCGGGGTGGAAGTCGGAGATCAGCAGGCTGCCACTCGGTGCCAGCACTCTGGCGGCCTCGCGCACCCAGGCCATCAGCGAGGGGGCGTGGCCCACGGCCAGGCCGCAGAGGATCAGGTCGAACTGTGCGCTGGCGAAGGGCAGCGCGGCCATGTCGGCCTGCACGCGCCAGGGCAGCACGGCGTGCTGCAGCATCTGCGGCGCGCGGTCCGCGCCGACCACGGCCGCGGCGCCGCGCTGCTGCATCAGCAGGCCGTAGCGACCCGTGCCGCAGGCGAGGTCGAGCACGCGCCGTCCGCTCGGGTCCGGGCACAGCGCCAGCATGGCGGCCTGCTCGGTGCGCATCAGCGGGTTGTGGGCCTCGGGCGGATAGCGTTCGGCCCAGCGGTCGTAGGCGGCGACGTTGGCGAGCGCTTCGCTGGTGTGGTTCATGCCGCGATGGCTTCCGGCTCACGCCACTTGGCGCAGACGCAACGCTCGCATTCGGGCCGACGGCCGGCGGCGATGTTCCCGCGCAGCTGGCGCATGAAGGGCGTGTTCAGCGCGGCGGCCAGGTCGGTGGTCGGTGGCGCCGGCGGACCGGGGATGAAGAAGCAGGGCCGCAACTGGCCATCGGCCTGTACGACGGCCGAGAACGCCGGTGCATTGCAGCGCACCGGCGGAAACGCCCCCTGGCCGGCGAGCGCCGCGTAGTAGGCGTGCAGGCGGCGCAGCTTCGGCGGCGATTCCTCGATGAAGCGTTGGGCGAAGGTGCTTGCTTCGCCGCGTTCGAGCGCGTCGAGCACGTCGGCAAAGTCATCCAGGTCCGCGCCGGTGATCGCGATGTCCGCAGCGCCGCCTTGCCCCGGCTCGCGGCCGAAGGCCTCGGCGTTGCCGAGATCGGCCGCGAGGAAGGAGACGCTCGCCGCACCGAGCTCGCGAGCCAGTGCCACGAAGCGCGGCAGCGCGCGGAAGTTGCCGCGCTGCACCGTCACGCGCAGCCCCACCTGCGCACCGGCGTGCACCGCGGCGTGAATGCCTTTGCAGACGGCATCGAAGGCATCGACCCCGCGGATGGCCGCATAACTCTCACGATCGGCGCCATCGAGCGAGACGGTGACCCGCTCGAAGCGCTCCGCCGCCGCCTGCGCATGCTTGGCCAGCGCGAGGCCCGCGGTGAGCAGCCACAGGCGCAGACCCTGTGCGCGCAGCCGGTCGGCGATGGCGGCCCATTCGGGATGCAGCAGCGGCTCACCCCCCGAGATCAGTACCTCGCGCGTGCCGAGGTCCTTCAGGCCGGGCAGCAACGCATCGAGCTGCTCCATGCTCATGTCGCGCCGGCCGGTGCGCCAGTAGTCGCAGCTGATGCAGCGCGAGTTGCAGCGCTCCGTCAGATAGAGCGTCAGCAGCGACAGCGACTGCAGGGGCTCAGAAGAAAGCATGGAGTTCGGCGAACAGGGTTCGCCGGTTGTCCACCGCGTTCTGCGGGATGCCGCCATACCAGCGGTAGCCGCCGCGCAGCTGCATGAAGCCGATCGGCGTGTACTCGTAGACCAGGCTGTAGCGGACCTTGTCGTCGTGGCTGACGTGGGTGTCCGGGTCCAGCCATTCGCTGCTCAGCTTCAGGTTGTGGCCCTTGATCACCAGCCAGTTCGCTTCCAGCAGGCTCGCGGTCTGGCGGCGCCGGCCTTCCGGGAAGCCCTCGTCGCTGACGTAGTCCAGCTCGGCCAGCCAGGCGACCGGCCCGGTCGTCGTGCCGGCGAACAGGCCCCAGGCGTCGCGGCCGCCGGCGGTGGACTGCACCTTCGCCGTCGATGCGCCCAGGCGCCCCCAGGACTGCAGCCACATCACCTGGCCGGTGAGCTGGTGGCCGCGCACGGAGCCCTTGTTGCCGGGGCCGTCGCTGTAGACCAGCTGGGCCGACCAGTCGCCCTTGTCCATGCCGAACTCGACGCCCTTGTCGGGAACCGTCATGCTGATGCCGCTGAGCTGGCGCACGAAGGCCGTGTTGTCCTGCAGCCGCCAGCCGAAGGGCAGGTAGAACTGGCCGGCCTTGGCGTACCAGCTGCCGTCCGAGGTCTGCAGCCGCAGATAGGCCTCCTGGCGCAGCGACTTGCCCGGCGCCACCTGTTCGTCGATGTAGGCGCCGAGGCGGTTGTCCAGCAGCTGCAGATCGGCATAGAGCCGGGTCTGCTCGTTGCCGGAGACGCGCGTGCTCGGCTGGCCGCTGACGTGGGTCTCGGTCGAGTCGGTGCGCAGGTCGCCGCCCACGCGCAGCCAGCTCGCCAGGCTGCCTGTCCACGAGGACATCGGTGCCGGTGCGGGGTTCGCCGCGATCACGTTCTGCACGAAGGTCTGGCCCAGCGCGGTGCGCAGGCCGCCGCCGCTCGGGTTGACGTGGCAGGCGGAGCACTTGAGTCCGTAGCGGATGGCCAGGTAGGGCTCCGCCTGCGCGGTGACGGACGCCAGCAGGCCGATGACCAGCGCGAGCAGCAGGTGGATCGCCCTCATGGTGCCGCTCCTTCGGCGATCCACTGGCGGATCACGGCGATCGTGGCGTCATCCAGGTAGGGGCCGCCGAACGGCATCCGCGCGCCGACGGCGGCATGGCCCTCGATCTTCTGGATCAGGTAGCTGTTGTCCGGATCGCCCGGCGCGATGCGCTTCAGCGAAGACACCTCGGCGCTGGAGACGCCGACCGTCATCGCGTAGGCATTGCCGGCGTCCAGCCGCAGGCCTTGCGGCGCCGAGCCGCCGGCGTGGCAGGCCGCGCAGATCGGCGTGAACACGTGCGACTGTATCGACGTGTAGTTGGGCAGCAGCGGGCCGCCGGGATCGGCGCCTTCGCCGATCGGCCGCCCGTTGGCATCGAGCCCTTCCCCGCTGCCGCCACCACATGCGTCGACCAGTGCGACGATCAAAACACAAAGGGCAATCCGCCCCACCCAAGCCAGCCGCATCATGACCTCCGAGTCCGTCGAGATTGCCGGTTAGTACCGGCGCGACGGTCAGGGGTTCAAGTGCGGACTAGAAGCTGGTTGAGAGACCGAGTACGAGGGCGTTGCGCCGGCGCTCGGTCATCCAGGTGTACGGGCCGCCGCGGCTGACGGCGACCCAGGAGAGCTGCAGTTCCACGGACTGCACTTGCCAGGCTAGGCCCAGGCGCGAATCGAAGCGGGTGTCGCCGTGCGTGATCCCGTAGTCGCCGCGGGAACCGTTCAGCGCGCCCAGGTGGGCGCTGGCCATCAGGGTCTTGCGCAGCGGCCAGTTGAAGTTGAGTTCGCCGTAGACGCTGTGCTGGCCGGTGCCGTAGTAATCGTTGGCGTAGTGCAGCCGGGCGGACCAGCGCTCGCCGAGCAGGCCGGCGTAGAGCTCACCGAAGTCGTAGCGCGTGATCGAGGCGTAGTGGTTGAACTGCAGGCCGGCCTCGGCATCCAGGCCGGGCGCCAGGTTCACGACGCGGCCCCCATAGGCGCTGATCACGTTGCTGCTGTGTTCCGAGAACTTAGCCCGCATCGCCGTCCCGCCGCCGTACCAGCCGCCGTTGCCGTCGTAGGCCAGCGTCAGCTGCGCGGCCGGCTTGTCGTCGCTGTACGAGAGGCCGCGGTCGCGCGCGTCAGACTGGATGGACACAGTCCCGCCAAGCTCGGCCAATGCCGGCGGCGTGATGCTGGCGAGGAGCCATGCCAGGGATGCGGTCGTGGCCGCGCGGTTCGGAGATCCGAAGGACATTACTCCGAAGTTTGCCCCAGAGTCACGGCTCCACAGCTTGGCGAGGGTGAACGGGCGCGCCGCGCGAGCGTGGCGCAGGTGTCGATCCGGCCGGATTTGTCCAGCACCAACATCTTGCCCAGGTCCTTGGGCTGCCCACCGCCGAGTTCACGCAGCAGGGCCACCAGCCCGGCTGCATGGGCCGACGCGAACGACGATCCGTTGACCAAGGTCCAACCGCCGTTGGGCGTCGTGGCCGGCACGTCGCGCCCCGGCGCCAGCACCGCGCCCGCGGGCAGCGGTGGCGCGCTGCCCACGGCGAGCACGCCGGCGTGGTCGGCCGGAAAGCGCTCACCCTCCTCGCTGCCCACGGCGGCCACCACGGCGATGCCGCGCGCCACGGCCTCGTCGATCAGGCGGCCCAGCAGCCGGTCGTCGGGGCCGCCCAGACTCATGTTGATGACCTCGGCGCGCTGCTGGATCGCCTCGTGCAGGGCCTTGGCGAGCGAGAGCGTGGTGCACAGCGTGAGCGCGGCGCCCTCCTGCCAGCAGGCGCGCAGAGCCAGCAGGCTGGCGCGCGGCGCCACGCCAAGGATGCCCTGCCGGTTGTCGGCGCGCGCGGCGATGATGCCGGCCACCGCCGTGCCGTGGGCCTCGCCCTGCAGCGGGCGGCCGTCGACGAAGTTCTCGTTGAGCACGACCTGGCCCAGCAGGTCGGGGTGCTCGCTGGAGACGCCGCTGTCGATCACGGCCACGCGCGTGCCGCGGCCGGTGGCGAGGCTGTGGAGCTGCGTCAGGTGCCACTGCGCGGCGGCGGGCTGCGTGGGGTAGAGCGTCTTGTTCTCGCCGGGAGCTTCCGCCGCCTGGCCGCGGTAGAGATTCTCGGTCTGCGCCCAGGCCACGCGCTTGTCGTTCGACAGCGTGCGCGCGACCTCGGCCGCGCTGTGCGTTCCGCCTTCGGGCACGCGCATGACGAAGCAGTCGACACCGACCAGCGGCATCGCCCATTCGTCCTGCAGCTCCAGCGCGTAGTCGCGCGCCAGGTCGGCCGCCAGGCGCTTGCGGGCCTGAAGGCCGACGGCGTCGCCGTAGTGGCCGGCGTAGCTGCTGTCGGGCCGATAGTGCGGCCGCGGCAGGCGCAGCATCACGAGCAGTTGCTGTTCCTGCGCTTGCGGCGTGGGCACTGCCTGCGCCGCCACGGCCGGGCCGGCGATCCAGGCCGCGGCCGCCAGCAGGAGCAGGCGAAGAAAGCGCTTCATGGCTGGGCCGGCGGCGGGGGTGGATCGAGCGATTCGGCCAGGGACACGACTGGCTCGGCGCGCAGGGCGGCCAGCGCCGGCGCGCCGCCGGGCAGGTGCAACCGGTACGCGCCGCTCTCGGTCGGGCCGCCCACCACCTGCGCACGATGGGCCAGCAGCGCCTTGCGGATGCCGGCTTCGTCCACTCCGGGGCGGAACATCACGATCGTTTCGGCATGCACGGTCTCGGCCGGCATGCCGGCGGCGGACAGGCCCTTGTACGGCGCCAGCGCTTCCGGCGCGGGCCGGGCGACGACGAAGACCAGCGCCACGATCGCCACGCCCTGCAGACCGAGCGCCCAGGGCATCCAGCCGCGCTTTGCTTTCTCCGGCGCCTGCTCGTTCATCAGGCGGCGCATGCGATGCAGCGCGGCCTCGGTGTTGAGTGCGGGCTCCTCGCGGCTGTCGGCCAGTGCGGCCTGCAGCGAGCGCTCGGCTTCCAGCTCGCTGCGGCAAGCGGCGCAGTGCTGCAGGTGCTCGCGCACCAGGCTCATTTCCTCGCCGGACAGGCGTTCGCGTGAGTACCAGGGCAGCAGCGCCAGCACGGCCTGGTGGGGATCGGTTTCGAGGGGGACGACGACATTGCTCATATGACTCTCCTGGCGCTTCTCATTCGCCCAGGTCTTCCAACAGCCCGCGCAGGCGGCGCCGCGCATAGAACATGCGCGTCTTCACCGTCTCGGGCGGGCAACCGACGATTTCGGCAATCTCCGCATGGCTCATGTCCTGGAAATAGCACAGCTCGACCACCGCGCGGTGATCCACGCTCAGCGCGCTCATCGCCTCCTGCAGCCGGCGGCGCAGCTGCACGAAGCCGATCGCCGACTCCGGGCCCGGCGCGGAATCGGCCGTTTCCGGCAGGTCCGAATCGTCGGCCGGCAGGTCCTGCCGCGACAAAGCCTTCAGCGCCTTGCGGTAAGCGATGCCGAAGATCCAGGTGGACAGCTTGCTACGTCCGTCGAAGGCGTCGGCGCGGCGCCAGACGACCATCATCGTGTCGTTCAGCACCTCTTCCACCACCTGGTCGCCCTGGCGGATCATGTGCAGCAGGAAGCGCTGCAGCCGGGGGTGGTAGAGGCGGTAGAGCTCCTCGAAAGACTTCTGCCGGCCCTGCCGCACCCCTTGGAAAAGAAACATTTCCGCGGCATCGGGCGCGCCGCCGGGCGGCACTGCCCCTTCCCTGGACAGGCCCGGTTGCGTCGTCTTGCGCAGGATCCGGTTCAACATGCGTAGATTCTCCTCCGCATGAATTCCCGCCCGGCGCCTGAAGGTTCAAAGTGCCGCCCGCCGGCTCGCTTGACCGTCCGCCGCCCGCGTGCCACGCTCGCGGCCTGGTTTCCAGGCGTGGAGGTTTGCATGAAGCCGTTGTCGATCGCCATCCTGTCGCTGGCCGGTGCCGCCCTGATTCCGGCGCAAGCGTCCACCGCCACATTCGACGACCTCCCCACCCCGCCGCCGCTGACCAGCTCGACCGGCCTTTTCTACGCCAACGGCGACAGCTCGATCTACCAGGGCGTCACGTGGGACAGCCGCTTCGTCGTCGTCGGCGACGAGGCGCGGGTGGATCCGGTGACGCCGGGGCCGCTGTTCGGCATCCCGCACTCCGGCCACTACTTCCTGACCAACGGGGGCGATGGCACCGGCAACGACGGCCTGCTGATCACAACGGGCATGGTGCTGACCGGCGCCTGGTTCGGCCGCAACGAGTACTACGGCTTCGGCGCCGGGTCGGACCAGGTGACGATCAGCGCGCTGGGCACGGGCGGCACGGCGCTGATGTCGGTCGTGTTCGACCTGCCGGCGCCGGCCGTGGCGGGCCAGCCCGGGGTCATGGGCTTCGTCGACACCAGTGCGTTCGCAACCTTGGCGGGCATCACCGGCTACCGGATCGACCGGCACGAGACCGGCGACCTGACCGGCAACTGGGTGGCCGACGACTTCACCTTCGAGCCGGCCGCCGTCGTGCCGGAGCCGGCGTCGGCGGCCCTGCTGCTCGCCGGGCTGCTGGCTGTGCTTACTTCTGCTCGGCGAGTTTCTTCAGATTCGCCAGGCCGGACTGGTAGACGCCGGTGATCGCGGCCACCGCGGCGTCGTCGTTCAGTTCCGGCGGCGGCTCGTTGCCCGGGTGTCCGCGGTAGAAGGCGCCGCGCCATTCGACGACGGTCTTGCCCGCGTCGGCGCCCTCGCCGGCCGTGACGCTGATCGTCGAGGTGTAGTTGGTCACCGGCAGCGCGCCGCCGTCCTTGGCGCGGTAGCTGTACTTCATGCCGGCGTCGTCGTAGCGCTCGATCGTCTCGGTCAGCTCGCCTCCGCCCTTGAGCTTCAACGAGCGCACCGAGCCGACTGCATTGCCCTGGCTGGCCGGGCTTTCGGCGATGGCGGGGTGCCAGTCCTTCAGCGAGTCGAAGTTCTTGATGCGGGCCCAGACGGCGGCCGGCGGCGCATCAATGGTCACGCTCTCGGTCACCTTCTGGCGGGTCGGCCCGTGGGCGAGGGCGGCCAGCGGTGCGAGGGCGAGCAGGGCCAGCAAAGTAGCGGCGAGTTTTCTGCGTGTGTTCACGACTTGTTGTCTCCTTGTTGTCGATGAAATGTCAGGGCGGCGTCGGTGCGCCGATGAAGGCGCCGAAGCCGCGGCTGTTCTTGCCGGTGCGGATGCGGCGCAGCTCGCGGCCGCTGGCGGCGTCCAGCACGCTGACTGCGTCGTCCATCCAGTTGACGACGTAGACCTTGTCCTCGTACGCGGCGATGCCCTCGGGGTAGCCGAAGCCTTCCAGCGTGCGCAGCGGCGCCAAAGTGGCGGCGTCGATCACCGAGACGCTGTCCTCGTGCTGGTTGCTCACATAGAGCAACGAGCCGCCCGCGGCCAGCGCGGCGCCGTAAGGCGCCTTGCCGACGTGAAGCGTGGCCGTCACCGACATCGCGCCTGGCTTGGAGAGGTCGATCACCGAGACATCGTCGCTCAGCACGTTGAGCGCGTAGAGGCGCTTGCGCGGCGCATCCAGCAGCAACGCGAACGGATGGGTGCCGACCTTGGCGCGGGCGACGACCTTACGCTCGCGCAGGCTGACGGCCGCCACGCTGTCGTCGTCGCGCTCGGCCACGTAGACGATGTCGCCGCCGTCATTCGCCACGCCGGCCGGCGCGTGGCCCACGGCGATGCGGGCCACTGGTTGCGTCGCCGTGCCGCCGGTGTCGAACACCAGCAGCTCGTTGGCATACCAGTCGGCGACGAAGAGCTGCCTGCCGTCCGGCGCCGCATCGATGCCGACCGGCCCTTGGCCGGCCTGCAAGGTGCGCACGACCGACTGGCTGGCCATGTCGATCACCGAGATGTCGCGGCTGTCCGGATTCGAGATGAAGGCCCGCCCGCCCGCCGCGACCACGCCGGCCGGCGAGCGCCCCACCGGCACGGTGGCGACGACTCTTTGCTGCGCCAGGTCGATCACCGAGACGTCGTGGCTGCCCTGGTTGGTGATGTAGGCGAAGGGCGCGGCGAAGGCGGACGCCGCGCAGCCGAAGGCGATGCCCAGGAGGGCGCCGATGCAGCGCACCGCTACTTCGGCCCTTCCATGCCGATGAAGCAGCCCTTCTGCGCCTTCGCGTTCAGGTCGCGGTAGCGCTTGATCTCGGGCTTGATCGATTCGTTGTCGCGCAGCGTGCCGCCGCGTTCGCCGCCGATCGTCATCGCGTTGACGACGGTGGTCATGTGGATGTAGTCGTCGTAGGGCACCTGCGCTGCGATCGAGTCGATCGCGCAGGAGCACTTGCTGACCATCTCGTAGTAGTGGCCGGGGTGCGCGGCCATGCATTCCTGCACGTAGAGGACGCGGTCCGAGGTCGGATAGCCGTTGTCGTCGGCGGCGTGCGCAGCCGCACCGCTCAGCAGCGCGGCGCAGCAAATCAACAGTTGTTTACTTGTGATCATCATCAGTGTCCTCAGTGCGCCGCGGGTTCGGCGCCGTCGATCAGCAGTTCCTCGCTGAGCAGCGCCTGGCCGCCGCTGCCGCCGGCGGTCAGCGTGCGGATCGCGTAGACGCCGCCGGGCACGGCGTCCGACAGCAGGAAGTGGTACTCCTTGCCGGTGAACTGCTCGAAGCGCGCGCTGTTCGGGTCGTCCACGTAGGGCTTCAGCGTGACCTCCTGGCCAGCCACGGTCTTGCCCTGGTAGCGGAAGCTGGCCGGGACTACCGTGGCGCCCTGGTAGGCGGCCATGCGGATGCGCTTGCGGAAGTAGTTCTGGCTGCCCTTGGTGATGCGGTTCATCTCGCGGATGTCCCGCTCGAGGAAGTACAGCGTCACCGGATTGGCGCTGCCGTAGTCGATGTCGGGCAGTGCCGTGCGGCGCGGGCCGCTGAGGAACTCGCCGTGCACGGCGCAGCAACTGCCCTTGTCGGTGGGGTTCAGGGTCAGCGCCACGCTGTCGTCGAAGCCGGGCTCCAGGCTACCGCTCTTGCGGAAGCTGTAGTGCAGGGTCATCGGCGGACGCAGCGTGCTGAGCTGGTCGGTCATGAAGATGGCCTTCTCGGCTGGCGAGAAGTCGTCGGCGGCCAGCGCCGCGCCCGAGAGCAGGGCGGCGCCGATGAGCAGCAGCGCCTTCTTCATTTGTCCGCCGCCAGCCGGGCCGCGTTCTTAGGGTCCACGTAGGACTCGTCCACCACCGGCACGTTGAACTCCTTCAGGATCGCCTGGATCGCGTCGCGTTGCGAATCGATCAGGCCCTCGACCTGCTTCTTCCAGGCCGGCTCGCCGTAGCGCACGCCCATGGCCATCTCGTAGTCGAACTTGATGCCCGGCTCGGACTTCAGCGGCACCACGGCCAGCTTGGGCGACTGCACGCGCTTGGCGAAGTAGCCGCCCATCGGGCCCCACACCAGCGCCACGTCGATCTTGCCGGCGGCGAGGTCCTTCTCGATGATCTCGCCCGGGTACTGGCCGGGGTCGGCGTTCATCAGGTGGTAGGGCACGGTCTGGTCGACGAGGCCGTGGCGGTTGACCCAGTCGGAGCCGGGGCCCTGGTCGTACAGGCCGATGCGCAGCTTGTGCAGCTTGGCCGGATCCAGCGCGAGGAAGTCGGCGCCGGTCTTCACATCGTCCAGGCCGTGCCCTTGCGCGAACACCAGCGCGTAGGTCGAGCGGTAGTAGGGCTTGGTGACCGAGACCTGGTCGAAGCCGATCGGCACGCCCATCACGATGTCGCAGGGGTAGTCGCTGCCGGGCAGCTTGTAGCGCAGCGTGTTGCGGATGAAGTTCATCCGCTGCGGGAACGAGTAGAAGGTCACCGGCAGGCCCATCGCCTTGCCGAAGACCTGGGCGATGCGGTTCTCGATGCCGGTGCCGTCCGTCGTCGTGAACGGCGGGTTGTTCGGGTCCTGGCAGACGCGCAGCGCCTCGCGGGCGGGCGGCTTGTCGTCCTGGGCCAGCGCCGGTGCCGTCGCCCCGGCGGCCAGCGCCAGCGCGACGAGGAGGGAGGCGGGTTTGATCATTTGATGGGTTCGACGCGGGCCTGCGTGATGACGCCGTCGGAGCGACCCTTCAGGTACTGGTAGAGCGCTTCCTTGTTGTCCATCACCTGCTTGCTGGTGCTGAAGCTGGGCATGCCTTTCTCCAGGCGCCCGTTGGTGATGGTGGTGAAGAACTCGTCCTTGGTGAGCGTCTTCAGGCTGTTGATCAGCGAGGGGCCGACCATGCCTTCCTGGTTGGCGCCGTGGCAGCGGTCGCAGGCTGCGGCGCGCCAGGTGCGGAATCCGTTCATCGTGACCGGATCGACCTTGGTGCCGTCCACCACCTTGAACCCGCTGTTGTCCTGCGCCTGGGCGGCGGTCGCGGCAGCCAGGCCGAGCAGCATGGCGGCGAAGAAAGAAGGCTTCGTAGAAAGGAGAAATTTCATTCCGATTCCCAATACGTCCAATACGTCCACATCAAGAAAAGAAACGGGGCGGTGTCCACGTTGGAAGCCGCCCCGTCATTTACCAGCCCGGACGTTGCTTGCTTGTTTCCGGGCTATCGAACATCACTACTGAATCGATCGATCAATCAGTTCGGCAGTGCGAACACCGTCAGCGAGCCGCCGAGGTCGGTGTACTTGGCCAGTTCGGCGTAGCCGCCGACGGCGCCCAGGCCGTCCTGCGGCTTCTCCAGGCCAGCGGCCATGCCGATGCCGGCCCAGCCACCGATGCCCGAGAACACGCCGATGTACTGCTTGCCCTTCTGCTCGTAGGTGAAGACGTTGCCGATGATCCCGGACGGCGTCTTGAACTTGAACAGCTCCTTGTTGATGTCCTTCTTGTCAACGCACTTCAGGTAGCCTTCCAGCGTGCCGTAGCAGCTGATGCCACCGGCGGTGTTGAGCGCGCCGCTCCAGACCGAGAACTTCTCGGAGTGGCTCTGCACGATCTTGCCGGTGCCGGCGTCCCAGGTGATGTAGTTGCCCATGCCGCCATGGCTGTTCGGCGCGGGGTACATCGAGAGCGTGGCGCCCACGTACGGCTGGCCGGCGGTGTACTCGACCTTGAACGGCTCATAGTCCATGCAGACGTGGTTCGTCGGCACGTAGAAGAGCTTGGTTTCCGGGTCGAACGCGGCCGGCTGCTGGTCCTTGGAGCCCAACGCCGCCGGGCAGATGCCCTTGGTGTTGACGTCAGGACCGTTCTGCGCGGTCGAGTACTTCGAGACGACCTGCGGACGGCCGCTCTTCATGTCGACCTTGGTCGCCCAGTTGACGGCCGGGTCGTACTTCTCGGCCACCAGCAGTTCGCCCGTCACGCGGTCCAGCGTGTAGCCGAAGCCGTTGCGGTCGAAGTGCACCAGCGCCTTGGTCGGCTTGCCCTTGACGTTGATGTCCGCCAGGATCATTTCGTTGATGCCGTCGAAGTCCCACTCGTCGAACGGCGTCATCTGGTAGACCCATTTGACCTTGCCGGAGTCGACATCACGCGCCCAGATGGTCATCGACCACTTGTTGTCGCCGGGGCGTTGCGACGGGTTCCAGGTCGACGGGTTGCCGGTACCGTAGTACATCAGGTTCAGCGCCTTGTCGTAGCTGTACCAGCCCCAGGTGGTGCCGCCGCCGGTCTTCCACTGGTCGCCCTGCCAGGTCTTCAGCGACGAGTCCTTGCCCACCGGCGCCATCTTGCCGTCGGTCCAGGTCATCGTCGTGGCCGGGTCCATCAGCATTTCTGCGTCTGGGCCGACGCTGTAGCCCTTCCAGGCCAGCTTGCCGTCGTTGATGTTGTAGGCCGCGATGAAGCCGCGCACGCCCCATTCGCCGCCGGAGATGCCGGTGATGACCTTGTCCTTGAAGACGTGCGGCGCGTTGGTGTTGACGGCGCCCAGCTTCGGGTCACCGTTCTTGACGCTCCAGATCACCTTGCCGCTCTTGGCGTCCAGCGCGACGAGCGTGCTGTCCGCCTGCTGCAGGAAGACCTTGCCTTCGGCATAGGCCAGGCCGCGGTTCACCGTGTCGCAGCACATCTGCGGGATCACGGCCGGGTCCTGCTTCGGCTCGTACTTCCAGAGGATGCGTTGCGAATCGAGGTCGATCGCGAAGACCTTGTTGGGGAACGGCGAGTGCAGGTACATCGTGCCGTCGATCACCAGGGGCGAGCCCTCGTGGCCGCGCAGCACGCCGGTGGAGAAGGTCCACGCGACCTGCATCTTGCCGACGTTGCCTGTGTTGATCTGGTTGAGCTTGCTGTAGCGCTGGTTGAACATGTCACCAGCCTGCATCGCCCAGTTCTTCGAATTGGCAATGTTCTTCTCGACGTCGGCGTTGGCCAGAGCCAAGGCCGGGACGGCGAGCAGTGCCAGGCCCAGATGGCGCAGAAAGCGCCATTTCGAATGCCCTGTTACTTGCATTGATGTCTCCTGTTTTGAAGTGACCTGAGCCGGGTGCACCGAAAACCCAAAGAAGCACTCGAAGATGACCCGCTGACGAATGCACCGCTCGCTCGGCAAGGGTGAACTGCAAGTTCTGAGCCTGCTTTTCCTCCGCACTTCAAAACCATGGAGAACAAGCGTGCCGCGGGCGGCGGCCGCACGCCAGGGAAGATTTCCCGCGTGAAATCGCCCGCCGACCCCGCGGGCGGCGCGGCCGGCCGGCCCGCTCGTGCCTCGCGTGTCGCGGCTGCCACCTCACGTTTGCCACAGAGTGTTCCAGCGCTTGGATTGGGTTGTGGCGGCGGCGCAGCAGGGTTCGCCGACGCCGTGGGCAAGGTGATGGCCAACAGCGGCGGCGTGGTTCTTGCAATCCATGCCGGATGCGCCGCAGAGCGCCATGACACACACGGAGACAACCTGGATGGAGAGCACGGACCGGCTGTTGACCGATTGGCGCGAGCGCGCGCTGGCGTTGGAAGGCGAAGTGGGCAAGGTGGTGATCGGTCAGCAGCGGGTGATCCGGCTGGTGAACCTCGCTGTCTTCGCGCGCGGCCATGTGCTGTTGCAGGGCGATGTGGGCGTCGGCAAGACGACCTTGCTGCGTGCCTTCGCGCAGGTGATCGGCGGCAACTTCGCGCGCACCGAGGGCACGATCGACCTGATGCCCAACGACCTCGTCTACTACACCTACATCAGCGCGGAAGGCCGCCCCGCCGTCGAGCACGGCCCGCTGATCCGGCACGGCGAGGACCTGGCGATCTTCTTCTTCAACGAGATCAACCGCGCGCGGCCGCAGGTGCACTCGCTGCTGCTGCGGGTGATGGCCGAGCGCACCGTCTCGGCCTTCAACCGCGAGTACAGCTTCCCGCACCTGATCGTGTTCGCGGACCGCAACCGCGTGGAGCGCGAGGAGACCTTCGAGATCTCGTCCGCCGCGCGCGACCGCTTCATGATGGAGATCACCATCGACGCGCCCGCCGCCGAGGCCGACCGGCGCGAGCTGATCTTCAACCCGCGTTTCCACGACACCGACCGGCTGGTGAGCACGCTGGCGCCGGCCATGATCGACCATCGCGGCCTGAACGCCGCGGCCGACGCGATCCAGCGCGGCGTCGATGCCAGTGACGCGCTGAAGGACTACGCGCTGAAGCTGTGGCGCGCCACCGCCGCGCCGCAGGACTTCGGCGTCACGCTGTCGGGCCTGGACGTGTCGCAGCTGATGCTGGCCGGCGCCAGCCCGCGCGGCATGAGCTATCTGCTGCGCGCCGCGCGCACGGCCGCCTGGCTGGACGGCCGCGCCTTCGTCACGCCCGAGGACGTGCAGGCCGTGTTCGCGGAGACCATCGCGCACCGGCTCTGCTACCAGCCGGTCTACGAGATGCGCCGGCAGGAGGTCTCCAGCCCGCTGATCGCGGCGATCCTGTCCGCTGTTGCAGCTCCATGATCCCCGAGATCCACTACCGGATCGGCAATCCGGCGCTGGGCCATTTCCCCGGCCACCACCGCAGCCGGCGCGGCGACAGCGGCTTCGAGTTCCGTGGCCATGCCTCGCTGCTGGACGCGCCGGACCCGCGCCGGCTCGACCTGCACGCCAGCCTGCGCGACCCTTTCGGCAACTGGTCGGTGCGGATCTATAGCCAGCGCAAGGCGATTCCGGTGGCGGTGC
This sequence comes from Roseateles agri, assembly GCF_034043675.1. Classification (NCBI taxonomy): domain Bacteria; kingdom Pseudomonadati; phylum Pseudomonadota; class Betaproteobacteria; order Burkholderiales; family Sphaerotilaceae; genus Roseateles; species Roseateles agri. The sequence continues at coordinate 32,518 of NZ_JAXCLA010000012.1, forward strand.
TGGCCGACCTGTCCGCGTCGATGGGCTTCGACGCCAAGCTCGGTGTCGTCGCTGACTTCGTCGACAGCCTCGCCTGGTCCGCCTGGCGCACCGGCGACAGCTTCGGTTTCGTCGGCTGCGACGAGCGCGTGCGCGAGGATCTGCTGCTGCCGCAGAGCCGCAGTCGCGCCGCGGCCGGCGAGGTGACAGCCCGGCTGCGCACGCTGGACCCCGAGGGCCGTTCGGCCGCGGGTCTCGCCCAGGCGCATCGCTACCTGCCGCAGCGCCGCACGCTGGTGTTCCTGCTGTCCGATTTCCACCTGCCGCTGGACGAAGTGTCACGGCTGCTGGTGGGCCTCTCCGCGCACGAGCTGGTGCCGGTCGTTCTGTGGGACCGGCGCGAGTTCGCGCTGAGCGCCGAGCGCGGCCTGGCGCAGGTGGCCGATCCGGAGTCGGGCCGGCAGCGCCTGGTCTGGTGGCGGCCGGCGCTGCGCGAGCGCTGGGCGGGTGAGCTGGCGCAGCGGCGCGAGGCCCTGCTGGCGGTGTTCGCCGCCCAGCGGCTACGGCCCTTGTTCGTCGAGGGCGCCTTCGATGCCGACGCCGTGACGAGGCACTTCCATGCGTAGCGGAGTCTGTGCGCTCGCGTTGCTGTGGGGCACCCTGGCGGCGCAGGCGCAGCAGCTCTCCGCCCACGGCACGGAGCCGCGCGCCTTCGGCTACTACGTCGGCGACCGGATCGAGCGCGAGCTGACGATCGAGGTGCCGCCCGGCCTGAAGCTGGACGAGGCCTCGCTGCCGCGGCCGGGCCAGCGTGGCGCGGCACTGGAGCTGCAGCAACTGCAGCGCGAGAGCACGGCCGACGGCCTGCGGCTGCGTTTCGTCTACCAGCTGTTCAAGTCGCCGCCGCAGACCGAGACCTTGGAGATCGCCCCGATCATCTTGCGCTTCAGCGGCCAGCCGCGCGCGCAGGACCTGCGCATCGATGCCTGGCCGGTCACCGTCTCGCCGCTGGTGCCGGTCGAGGCGCCATCGCGCCAGGGCCTCGGGCCGCTGCGGCCCGACCAGGCGCCCTTGCCGGCCGACACGCGCCCGCCGCAGCAGCGCCTGCTGGTGGAAGGCATCGCCGCGCTGCTGCTGCTCGCCTACCTGGCCCATGTGTACCTGCTGACGCCCTGGTGGGCGCGCCGCGGCCGGCCCTTCGGCCAGGCCTGGCAGCGGCTGCGCGGCGACGCCCACGGCGACTTCCAGCTGGTCCACGAGGCGCTGAACCGCACGGCCGGCGAGGTGCTGTTTGCGCAAGGCGTCGATCGCTTCGTCGCCGCCCAGCCGCGCTACCGGCCGCTGCAGGCGGAGCTGGCCGAGTTCTTCCAGCGCTCGCGCCAGGCCTTCTTCGCGGTCGGCCCGGGCCAGGACGACGGCCCCTGGCTGCGCCAGTTCTGCCGCAAGTGCCGCGACGCCGAGCGCGGCGCCGCCTGACGATGAACATGCCGCCGCCGCTCCACTTCGACAGCCCCGCCGTGCTGGTGCTGCTGCCGCTGGCGCTGCTGCCGCTGTGGTCGCGCGCCGGCCGGCCGCTGAAGAACGCCTGGGTGGCGCTGCTGCCGCGCGACCGCGCGTCCGAGAACCTGCAGCGCGGGCTGCGCGCCGCGGCGGTGCTGGCACTGGCGCTGCTGGTCCTCGTGCTGGCCGGGCCGTACTGGCCCGAGTACACGGTGGAGAAGGTCGGCCGTGGTGCCGAAATCGTGCTGGTGCTGGACCGCAGTCGCAGCATGGACCAGGGCTTCGCCGGCACCGGCCGCAAGCCCGGCGGCACGCCCGAGAAGGTCACGCCCGAGGCGCTGGACCGCTACGTCCACATGCAGGGCAACCGCGACCGCGACCCCAAGGGCCAGGTGGCGCGCCGGCTGCTCGCGGACTTCACCGCCGGCCGGCCCAACGACCGCTTCGGCATGATCGCCTTCAGCACCCTGCCGCTGCGGGTGCTGGACTTCACGCAGAAGAACGAGGCCATCCAGGGCGCCATCGCCGCCGGCAATATCGGCCGCGGCCTGTCGGAGACGAACATCGGCCTGGCGCTGCTGATGGCGCTGTCCTACTTCGAGGGCCGGCCCTACACCGGCTCGCGCATCGTGATGCTGGTGTCCGACGGCGGCGACCGGCTCGACCCCAATGTGCGCGAGAACATCGCCAACGCCGCCCGCAAGCAGCGCGTGGCCATCTACTGGCTCTACCTGCGCTCGGCCAACAGCCCCGGCCTGGAGCCCGAGAACACCGACGCCGACGACGACACGGTGCCCGAGCACACCTTGCACCGCTTCTTCGAATCGCTGGGCACGCCCTACCACCCCTACGAGGCCGACAACGACCAGGACCTGCAGAAAGCCATCGAGGACGTCAACCGCATGGAGAACCTGCCGATCACCTACCTCGACACCGTGGCCCGCCGCGATCTCTCGCCCTACGGCTACGCCGCAGCGCTGCTGTGCGTGCTGCTGCTGCTCGGCGCACGGATGATGGAGCTGCGCCGATGGGCATGAGCACGACGAACTTCGCCACCCGCCGCCGCACGCGCGTCGTGCTGGCCCTGCTCGCGCTGCTGATCCTGGCCATGATCTGGGAGCTGGTGCAACTGCAGCGCCTGCACGCGCTGAACGCGCAGATCGCCGCGCCCGGCACCGCCGCGCTGCCGGCCGATGCCCCGCCCGAGCTGCGCTTCGCCCAGGCCCATGCGCTGGCCGCCGCCGGGCAGCGCGAACCGGCGCTGAACCAGTACCGCGCGCTGCAGGGCGACACGCCGCTGGGCCAGGCGGCGCGCTACAACAGCGCCAACCTGCTGCTGCACCAGGCGCTGGAGATCCGCGCCGGCCCGCAGCCGGGCCAGGCGATCCCGCTGATCGAGTTGGCCAAGGAAACCTATCGCGACCTGCTGCGCCAGGATCCCGGCCGCTGGGACGCCCGCTACAACCTCGAACGCGCCCAACGCCTGCTGCCCGATCCCGAGGAAGTCGAGGACACCGCGCCCGACGCCAAGCGCGACGCTGAACGGGCGGCCACGACGATGCGCGGCTACTCGCCAGGTCTTCCGTGAACTGGCTGGCCCACCTCTGGAGCGAGCGCCGCGATGCGCTGCTTCTGGCCGCCGCCGCGCTGGCGCTGGCCGCCACCTTCCTGAACCCGGGGCTGACGCTGGGCCGGCCGCTGTTCGACGAGGTCGTCGTGCTCGACATCACGCAGAGCATGAACGTCACCGACCGGGTGCTCGACGGCAAGCCCGTCTCGCGCCTGGCCTTCGCCAAGCATGCGCTGCGGCAGTCGTTGCTGGACCTGCCCTGCGGCTCGCGCGTCGGCTGGGGCGTGTTCACCGAGTACCGCTCCTTCCTGCTGCTGGCGCCGATCGAGGTCTGCGGCAACCTGAACGAGCTGCGCGCGACCCTGGACCACATCGACGTGCAGATGGCCTGGGCTGGCAACAGCGAGGTGTCCAAGGCGATCCACAGCGGCCTGGGTATCGCCGGTGCGCTGCCGGAGAAGCCGGCGCTCATCTTCATCACCGACGGCCAGGAGGCGCCGCCGCTGAACCCCAAGTACCGGCCCCATTTCGACGACAAGCCAGGCGAGATCCCGGGGCTGATCGTCGGCGTCGGCGATCCGTCCAAGTCCTCGCCGATCCCCAAGACGGACCCGATGGGCCGGCCGCTGGGCTTCTGGAAGGCTGACGAGGTGCTGCAGACCGACCCGCGCAGCCGCGGCCGCGGCGCCAGCGTCGGCAACGAGCAACTGGTGGACGACGCCGGCGCTGCGGCACCCGCGCCCGCGCTGGGCGCCACGCCGGGCCGCGAGCACCTGTCCTCGCTGCGCGAACCCTACCTGCGCCTGTTGGCCGACGAGCGCGGCCTGGGCTTCCACCGGCTGGAGAGCGCCGAGGGCCTGTCCGAGGCGCTGCGCGCGCGGGCGCTGGCGCGGACGGTCAGCGCGCGGGCTGACGGCCGGGTGGCATTGGCCGTGCTGGCGCTGGGGCTGTTGCTGTGGACGGAGGGCGCCGGCACGTTCGTGGCGATGATGGTCACCGGTTTAGCCATCAGGAGACGACGATGAGCCAATGGCGAAGGAAGTCGACCGCCGACGAGGTCTACGCGGCCGAGGAGATCGAGGCGCGGCTGAAGGACGAGCTGCCGCACTGGTACCTGGAGGATGGCTGGATCCGCCGCAAGTACAAGACCAGCGGCTGGAAGGGCACGCTGATGGTCGTCAACACGGTCGGCCACCTGGCCGAGGCGGCCTGGCACCACCCGGATCTGACCGTCTCCTACGCCTTCGTCACCGTCAAGCTGATGAACCACGCCGCCAAGGGCATCACCGAGAAGGACTTCGCGCTGGCCGCGAAGATCGAGGAGGTGGTGATGTGGCGGCCCGGCGCGGTGGAGGGCGCGGCGCTGGAGGGCACGCCCGACGACCCGCGCTTCAAGTACGTCAAATACGACTGAACACAGTGTCCCCCGTCCGGGACATTCGGGCGCCCGTGCAGGCGGAACGCGCCTTGCTTTATCCCGAGTCATGACAACGGCAACCTCCGACGACCGCGCCATCGGCATCCGCGCCCCGGGCCGCCTGCACCTGGGCTTCCTGGACCCGGCCGGCACCCTGGGCCGGCGCTTCGGCAGCCTGGGCCTGGTGATCGACGGCTTCGAGACCGAGGTGGAGCTGGCGGGCGCGGGCGCCGACGAGTGGCGGGCCGCAGACGCGGCCGCCGAGGCCGAGCTGGAGCGCGCCGCCCGCTACCTGGCGCTGCTGCGCGAGCACACCGGCTGCCTGGCGCCGCTGCGCGTGACGCTCAAGCGGGTGCTGCCGCCGCATGCCGGCTTCGGCTCCGGCACGCAGCTGGCGTTGGCGCTGGGCCGGGCCTTCGCGCGCTGGCACCGGCTGGATCTGTCCAGCCTGACCCTGGCGCACTGGCTGGCGCGCGGCCTGCGCTCGGGCATCGGCATCGCCGGCTTCGACCAGGGCGGCCTGCTGATGGACGGCGGCCCCGGTGCCGACGGCCGGCCGGCACCGCTGCTGTCGCGCATCGCCTTCCCGGAGGCCTGGCGCGTGCTGGTCGTGCAGGACGAGCGGCGCCGCGGCCTCTCCGGCGCGCAGGAGAAGCAGGCCATCGCCGCGCTGCCGCCGTTCCCCGAGGCGCTCTCCGCCGACATCTGCCACCAGGTGCTGATGCGCGTGCTGCCGGCGGCGGCCGGCGCCGAGTTCGCGCCCTTCGCGGCCGGCGTCAACCGCGTCCAGCAACTGCTGGGCGACCACTTCGCGCCGGCCCAGGGCGGCAGCGCCTACACGAGCCCGGCGGTGGAGCGCGCCATCGCCTGGCTGCACGACGCCAGCGGTGGCGAGGCCGCCATCGGCCAGAGCTCCTGGGGGCCGACCGGCTTCGCGATCGTGTCCTCACTCGCGCGGGCCGAGGCGCTGGCGGAGGGCGTCCAGGCGCTGCTGCCGGCCGGCGCCAGCGTGCGCATCGTGCGCGGCCTGAACCGCGGCGCGCTGGTGACCGAATCCACTCCTTGCCTCATCGAATGACTATCCCCATGGAACGCCCTTACATCCTCCACATGTTCACCCCGGGCAAGCAGATGAGCCCCTTCGACGTCAACATGGCTGCCGACGCCGGCTACCAGGTGCTGGCGCCCTATTGCGAGGTCGACCTGGCCAACGTCACCGCGCTGACGCAGGACGCGATCTTTTCCCGCGGCCCCAAGGGCGTGACGCGCACCGGCATCTTCATCGGCGGTCGCGACGCGCTGCTGGCCGCCGACATGCTGAAGCAGTCCGCCGCGGCGATGTTCAAGCCCTTCGTCGTCTCGCTGATGGCCGACCCCAGCGGCGCCTACACGACCGCCGCCGCCATGGTCGCCTGCGTCGAGGCCGCGCTGAAGAAGCACCACCAGTGCGGGCTGGACGGCCTGCGCGTGCTGGTGATGGGCGGCCTGGGCCCGGTCGGGCGCATCGCCGGCGTGCTGGCCGCGCAGGCGGGCGCGCAGGTGAGCCTGTCCAGCCGCAGCGGCGTGGACCTGGCCGAGGAAGGCGCGCACGAGACCGGCACGCGCTTCGGCGTGACCCTGCACGGCGTCTCCGGCAAGAACAAGGAGCTGGTGCGCCAGTCGCTGGCCGAGGCGGACGTGGTGCTGACCTGCGCCGCCGCGGGTGTGCAGGTGGTGGCGCCGGACGACCTGCCCTTCGCGCCCAAGGTCAAGGTGGCGGCCGACGTCAACGCGGTCGCGCCGGAAGGCTTCGCCGGCGTCGGCGTGATGGACGACGGCAAGCCGGTGGCCGGCACGCAGGGTGCGGTGGGCATCGGCGCGCTGGCGATCGGCAACGTCAAGTACCAGACCCAGCACCGGCTGCTGGTGCGCATGCGCGAGTCGGAGAAGGCCGTCAGCCTGAGCTTCGGCGATGCCTTCGAGACCGCGCGGGCCTATCTGGCTGAACAGGCCGCGAAGGCCGCCGGCTGATGCGCATCGCCGTCGCCGGCCTGTCGGCGCGCCTGATGGCCGAGGCCGCGGCGCGTGCGGGGCATGAGGTGGTCGCGCTGGACCTGTTCGGCGACCTGGACACCCGCGCCGCCGCCGTCGAATGGCACGGCATCGGCGAGCCGGCCGAGTTGCGCATCGACGGCGCGCGGCTGCTCGATGCGCTGCAGGGCAGCGGCGCGCAGGCCTGGATCGCCGGCAGCGGCTTCGAGGCCCAGCCGGCACTCTTGGCGCGGGCCGCGGCGCTGTGCCCCCTGCTCGGCACGGCACCCGAAGATGCCGCCCGCATCCGCGAGCCGGCGCTGTTCTTCGGCCTGCTGACCGCCTGCGACATCGAGCATCCGCGCTGGGGCGTGGAGGTGCCGCGCGACGGCCGGCCCTGGCTGCGCAAGAACGCCTGGGCCTGCGGTGGCACGCACGTGGAGCGTGTGGCGGCCGGCGCGCGCCAGCCCTCGCCGCACCACTACTTCCAGCAGGAGGTCGCCGGCCCGGCGATGTCCGCCACCTTCGAGGCCGACGGGCGCTGCGCCACCGTGCTTGGGGTCAACGAGATGATCCTCGCGCCGGGCTCCTTTGCCTTTCGCGGCGTGATCGGCCCTGTGCCGGTGCCGCCGGCGCTAACGCGCAAGATCGACGGCATCGTCCAGCGGCTGACGGAGAGTTTCCGGCTGCGCGGCCCGTGCAGCCTCGATTTCATCCGCACCGGCGAGGCCTCGCTGAGCGCGCTGGAAGTGAACGCGCGGCCGCCGGCCAGCATGGCGCTCTATCCCGCCAACGGCGAAGTGCGCGGCCTGGAGACCGTCTTCGCCCGCCGTGCCGGCGAGATCACGCGCAGCCTGGCCAAGCCCGGCGTCCATGATGTGCCGCAGCCGGGCACGCGCTACGCGGCCGGCGATCCGGTCTGCAGCGTCTCGGCCGCCGGACCCGATGCGGCGGCCGTGCGCGCGAAGCTGGCCGCGGCGCGCGAAGCCTTGCTCGATTCCCTGGAGAAGTCCCATGTCTGAGAAGCTCAGCGTCAATGCTGGCGCGCGTCACGCGGTCGAACGCCTGATCGCGGAGGCCGACGCACTGGAAGTCGCCGTCCGGCGCGATGAGGCCACCGGCGTGACGATCGTCGATGCCGGCATCGAGGTGCGCGGCAGCACCGCCGCCGGCCTGCTGATCGCCGAGATCTGCATGGGCGGGCTCGGCCATGCCGGCCTGCATGCCGCGGGTGCCGAGACGGGCTGGCCGACCTGGATCGAGGTGCGCAGCTCGCAGCCAGTGACGGCCTGCCTGGCCAGCCAGTACGCCGGCTGGAGTCTCGCCGCCAGCAAGGAGGAAACGGGCGGCAAGAAGTTCTTCTCGCTGGGCTCCGGCCCGGCCCGCGCGCTGGCCGCCAAGGAGGCGCTGTTCACCGAGCTGGGCTACCGCGACCGGGCCGACCGCGGCGTTCTCGTGATGGAGGTGGACCGCTTCCCACCACCGGTGATCCTGAACAAACTGCTGCACGACTGCGGCCTCGCGCCCGAGGGTCTGACCGTGGTCCTGACGCCGACGACCAGCCTCGCCGGCACGGCGCAGATCGTCGGCCGCGTGCTGGAGACGGCGCTGCACAAGGCTCACACCCTGGGCTTCGACCTGCACCGCATCGTCGAAGGCGTGGCCAGCGCGCCGCTGCCCGCACCGAGCCCGGACGGCGGCGTGGCCATGGGCCGCACGAACGACGCGATCCTCTATGGCGGCCGTGTCCATCTGACGGTGCGTGGCGAGGACGAGGCCGCGCAGGCGTTGGCGCGGAATCTTCCTTCGACCAACTCGCCCGACCACGGCCGCTCCTTCGCCGAGATCTTCAAGGACGCTGGCTACGACTTCTACAAGATCGATGGCGGCCTGTTCGCGCCGGCCGAGGTGTGGGTCAGCAACCTGGACAGCGGGCGGACCTGGCATGCCGGCCGGCTCGACGTGGCCTTGCTGCGCGGACTCTGGCTGGAAGAGGCTTGATGAGGATCGCGATCTTCACTGACGAGACCGGCTGGCACACCCGCCAGCTGCAGGCGGCGCTGCGCGCGCGCGGTGCGGTCGGGCGCTGCATCGACCTGGCCGATTGCCACATCGACACCACGGCGGCCTGGCACGGCCTGGCCATCCCCGGCTTCGGCCGCGAGCTACCGGCGGCGGCGCTGGTGCGCGGCATCGCCGGCGGCAGCTTCGAGCAGGTGACCAAGCGCCTGGGCGTGCTGCATGCGCTGCGCGAGCTGGGCGTGCCGGTCTACAACGACGCGCGGGCGATCGAGCGCAGCGTCGACAAGTCGATGACCAGCCTGCTGCTGCACGCGGCCGGCGTGCCGACGCCGCCGACCTGGGCCACCGAGTCGCCGGCCCAGGCGCAACGCATCGTGATGCGCGAGAGCGCCGCCGGCCACGCGCTGGTGCTGAAGCCGCTGTTCGGCTCGCAGGGCAAGGGGCTGCAGCTGATCGGCCAGGTCGATGGCGTCCACCACCCGCTGCCGGATCTGAGCAAAGGCTATGGTGGCCTCGCCTACCTGCAGCGCTTCATCCCGCCGGCCACCGAGCCGGGCTACGACTGGCGCGTGCTGGTCGTCGGCGGGCGGGCGGTGACGGCGATGCGGCGCGTCAGCGCGCACTGGGTGCACAACGTCGCGCAGGGCGCGCGCTGCCAGCCGGCGCCGCTGACACAAGCGCTGGCGCAGCGAGCCGAGGCCGCGGCCGCCGCGCTGGACATGGACTACGCCGGCGTCGACCTGATGCCTGCGGCAGGCGGTGCCATCCAGGTGATCGAGGTCAACGGCGTGGCCGCCTGGCAGGGACTGCAGCGGGTGACCGGCTTCAACATCGCGCAGGCGATCGTCGACGACCTGCTGGATCGCAAGCTCGCCGGCCTGGCGCCCGCGCGCATGGCATGAACACGCGATGAACGCTCGCGATGCCTTCCTGCGCGCCTGCACCCTGGACGTCGCGGTGCGCAAGCCGGGCAACGTCAGCGTTCACTCCGCCGGCCACCGGATGCAGGCGCAGCAGTTCCTGGACAGCGCGCAGGCGGCGGCCGGGCCGCTGTTCGAGCGGGGTTCCGGCGTCGGCGAGCGGATCGAAGGTGCGGTGCGCGCCAGCTGGGCTGCCGCCGGCTGCAATACCAACCTGGGCATCGTGCTGCTCTGCGCGCCGCTGGCGGTGGCCGTCGAGCGGCATGGCGAGGCGACGCCGGCCGCGCTGGAGGCGGTACTGTCCATGCTGGATCTGGACGATGCCCGCGCGGCCTACCGCGGCATCGCGCAGGCCAATCCCGGCGGGCTCGGCTCGGCCGAGGCGGAGGACGTCCATGCCGAGCCCGGCGTCGGCCTGCGCGCGGGAATGGCGCTGGCGGCCGATCGCGACCTGATCGCGCGCCAGTACCGCGACGGCTATGCGGACGTCTTCGCGCGCGTGCCGCCGGCGCCGCCCGAGGGCCGCCCGGAGGCCGCGGTGCAGGCCGTCTACCTCGACTGGCTCGGCACATTTCCCGATTCACACATTGTTCGAAAACACGGCATCGCCGTCGCACAGACTGTCATGGCCGTGGCGCAGCGCTGGCGCGCCCGCGCGGCGGCCGGCGAGGCGCTGGACGGGTCGCCCGAGTTCGCCGCCTGGGACGAAGCGCTGAAATCCCGGGGCATCAATCCCGGCACGACGGCCGATCTGACCGTGGCGACGCTGATGCTGTCCTTTCTCCGGGCGGGTGGCACGGATCGTGATAACTCCCCCCTTGCGCCGGCCGTTTGAACCGCCGGTGGTTCGATCCCTCATCAGATACGCAAGGAGACGTGGAAATCATGGCAAAGATCGATCGCATGCTGGTTGGCGAGTCGCTGGTCGGCGACGGCAACGAGGTGGCTCACATTGACCTGCTGATCGGGCCGCGCGGCAGCCCGGTCGAGTCGGCGTTCGCGAATGCGCTGACCAACAACAAGGACGGCTTCACCTCGCTGCTGGCCGTGGTCGCGCCGAACCTGCTGACCAAGCCGGCTACCGTGATGTTCAACAAGGTCACGATCAAGGGCGCCAAGCAGGCGGTGCAGATGTTCGGCCCGGCGCAGCGCGCGGTGGCCATGGCCGTGGCGGACTGTGTCGAAGACGGCACGATCCCGGCCGACGAGGCCGACAACCTGTTCATCTGCGTCGGCGTGTTCATCCACTGGCTGGCCGAAGACGACGCCAAGATCCAGGACTACAACTACCGCGCCACCAAGGAGTCGATCAAGCGCGCCGTGTCCGGCACGCCGACGGCTGCCGAGGTCGTGGCCAAGAAGGGCTCGTCGCCGCATCCGTTCGCGGCGGCCTGACAGCCAGCACTGTTTGTCTCTCCGGGGGTAAGGCCGGCAGGGGTGCCGGCCTTTTTTATCGCCTCCGGATTTATCGTTCTGGGCAGAGGCCGGAGCCCAGCAGCTGCAGGATCGTCGCGGACTGCGTGGCCGATGCCGGCGCGCTGCGCTCGATCTGCACGCCCACCGCTTCGACGTCGTCGAACTTGCGCGGCTTCACCACCTTGACGCGGGCCCAGCGCGCGCCGAACTCGCCGATCAGGATGTCGCTGGCGATCGTCTCGGCCAGCGCCTCCAGCAACTGCAGCCGGTGCTCGGCCAGCAGCCGCAGCAGGCGTTCGCGCACGCGGCCGTAGTCGATCGTGTCGCCGATGCGGTCGGTGTCGCAGGCGCGGGCGCGCGGCACGCCGGCCTGCACATCGATCACCAGCGGCTGCGGCGCGTGCAGCTCGTCGTCGAAGATGCCGATCACCGTCTGGGCGCGCAGGCCTTCGATGAAGATCAGGTCGAGCGGCGTGGCCGCGGCATCGGCTTGCGCGGCGGCGCGGGGCAGGGGGACGGCGATCATGGGCGTGCGGCAGAGGGTTGCGATGTTGCGCCCAGGTTGCAATAAACACGCCCAGCGCACAGCGTCGTGTAACTGCGCGTTTAACCGGGTGCAAAGCCCTTGCAATCGCCCCAGAATCAGATTTCCGCGCCGCGACACCCTCGGGTGATGCGACGACGAGAGCACAAGAAGATCGCACAGGATCCATCAGGAGACATGAATGACACTTGCGCTGCGCAATAGCGGTGGGGATCGCGGTGGCGATCGGCATGCCGATCATGTGCTGGACGTCGTGCGCAGCGGGCTGCACGAGGAGGCCAACGACATCGTCGCGCGCTCCTGGAGCCGCTGCCTCAACGAGTACCGGCTGCACCCGGACAAGCTGCACGAGCCCGCCTTCGTCAGCCGCCAGGATCTGGAAGCGCGGCGCGAGCGCCATGCTGACGTGATCGACTGCGCCCGTTACGAGATGACCTCGCTGTACCAGCAGCTGGGCGATTCCGAGTCCGCCGTCGTGCTCACCGACACCGACGGTGTCATCGTCCACATGGTCAGCTCCACCGAGTTCGGCGCCGAGATGGGCCCGCTGGGCCTGCGCGCCGGCGGCAAGTGGAGCGAGGTCGATGCCGGCACCAACGGCATGGGCACCTGCTTGGCCGCCGCCGCGCCGATCTCGGTGAGGCGCGAGGATCACTTCTTCACCCAGTTCACCGGCCTGACCTGCTCGGCCGTGCCGGTGTTCGACCCCTCGGGCAATATCGCCGCGGTGCTCGACGTGACGAGCCGCTCCAGCATGATGCAGCAGCATCTGCTGGTGCTGCTGGGCATGACGGCGCGGATGATCGAGAACCGCCTGATCGACCGCCGCTTCCGCGACGCCTACCCGGTGCACTTCCACAGCCGCCCCGAGTTCGTCTACACCTTGCACGAAGGCCGGCTGGCCGTCGACGGCGACGGCAGCATCCTCGCCGCCAACCGCAGCGCGCTGTTCCAGCTGGGCCTGCAGACGATCGACGAGATCCGCACGCGCCGCGTCGAGGACCTGTTCCAGAGTTCGCTGGAAGACATGCTGCAGCGCAGCAGCCAATCGTCCTTCCATCCGGTCGTGACCTTCCGCGCCAATGCGGCGCTGCGCTACTTCGCCGTGGCGCGCCGGCCGGCCACCGATGCGGTGGTGCCGCGCACCAATGTGCCGAGCGTGACCCACGTGCCGACCCCCGGCACCGTTTCCGCCACGCCGGCCGCCCGCTCGGCCACCCGGCTGGCCGCGGTGCGCGCCGCGGCCGAACCCACCTTCAAGGACGCGCGGCTGACGGCCCATCTCGCCACCGCCCGCCGTGTGATTGCCCGCCAGACGCCGGTGCTGCTGTCCGGCGAGACGGGTGCCGGCAAGGAGGTGTTCGCCCGTGCCGTGCACGAGGGCTCGCCGCACGCCAGCGGCGCCTTCGTCGCGATCAACTGCGCCAGCCTGCCGGAGACCTTGATCGAGTCCGAGCTGTTCGGCTACCGGGCCGGTGCCTTCACCGGCGCGCAGCGCACCGGCCGGCGCGGCAAGATCCTGCAAGCGGACGGCGGCACCCTGTTCCTGGATGAGATCGCCGACATGCCGCTGGACCTGCAGGCGCGCCTGCTGCGCGTGCTGGACGAGCGCCAGGTCACGCCGCTGGGCACCGAGGACACGCACCCGGTCGACTTCCAGTTGATCAGCGCCAGCCACCAGCGCCTGCCGGAGCTGGTGCGCGAAGGCCGCTTCCGCGAGGACCTGTACTACCGCCTGGCCGGCATCGAGCTGGCGCTGCCGGCGCTGCGCGAGCGGGCCGACAAGCGCGACATCATCCAGGGCGTGCTGGAGGCCGAAGCCGGTGCCGGCATCAGCCTGAGCCCGGAGGCCGAGCGCATGCTGATGGCCTATTCCTGGCCCGGCAACATCCGCCAACTGCGCCACGTGCTGCGCACCGCCGCGGCGCTGGCCGACGGGCGCATGATCGTCTGCGACAACCTGCCCTCGCTGCAGGCCGAAGGCATCGCCCCGGCGCCGCTGGTGCCGGCCCTGCCCGCGGCCGCGGCACCTGCCGCGGAGGCGCAGGAGGCCGAAGAACAGGCCACCGCCGCCGCACCCAAGCTCAACCTGATCCAGGCCAACGAACGTCAGGTGCTGCTGCAGATGCTGGAGCACCACCGCTGGAACGTCAGCAACGTCGCCAAGGCCCTGGAGGTCAGCCGCAACACGCTGTACCGCAAACTTCACAAGCTGCACATTGAGATCAGCCACCCCGACTGAGGAAGACGAGGCGCTGGCGGGCGCCGCGCCGCGCTCGCGCTTCGCCTGGTGCATCACCGGCTCCGGGCATTTCCTGGACGAATCGCTGGAGATCGCGGCGCGGCTGCCGGATGTGGACCTGTTCCTCAGCGCCGCTGGCGAAGAGGTGCTGGCCATCTACAAGCTGCCGCTGGAGAAGCTGCGCGAGCGCTTTCCGCGGATCTTCCGCGACAAGACGGCCAGCGGCGTGCCGGTGGGCATGCTGTACAGCGAGGTCTATCACACGGTGCTGATCGCGCCGGCCACCAGCAACACGGTGGCCAAGTGCGCCTACGGCTTCAGCGACACGCTGGCGACGAACATGTTCGCGCAGGCCGGCAAGCTTTCCATCCCCGGCATCGTCTTTGCATGCGATACCGAACCGGTCGTCGTCACCAAGGCGCCGCACGACTGGGTCACGCTGCGGCCGCGGCGCATCGAATTGGAAAACGTGGAACGCCTTCGACAGATCGATCATTGCCAGGTGGTGTGTTCTCCTTCGGAACTGGAAGGGGCGCTCGACGCGCGCCTGAAGGAGCTGTCCCTGCGATGGAACACATCGTCTTCCTGACCGGCCACCTGGCCGAGCCCGCGCTGCGGCGCGTGCTGGAGGGCATGGCGCCGCAAGCGTTCAGCTGGGAGGTGCGCGACCTCGGCCTGCAGGTGGCGGGCCTGATGACGGCGGAGATGATCCAGCGCCGCCTGCCCGCGCCGGTGCAGGGTGACCGCATCCTGGTGCCCGGTCGCTGCCGTGGCGACATCGAGGGCTTGAGCGCGCACTACGGCATCCCGGTCCAGCGCGGTCCCGAGGAGGTGAAAGACCTGCCGCGCTTCTTCAAGCAGGCGGCCAAGCCGGTGGACCTGAACGCCTACGCGGTGAAGATCTTCGCGGAGATCGTCGACGCGCCGCGGCTCAGCATCGAGCAGTTGCTGACCCGCGCGCGCGCCCATGCCGCCGACGGCGCCAACGTGATCGACATCGGCTGCCTGCCCGCCACCCCGTTCCCGCAGCTCGAAGACTGCGTCAAGGCGCTGAAGGCCGAGGGCTTCACCGTCAGCGTCGATTCGGTCGACACGGACGAGCTGCTGCGCGGCGGCCGGGCCGGCGCCGACTACCTGCTGAGCCTGAACGCCGACACCCTGTGGCTGGCCCGCGAGGTGGCCGCCGTGCCGGTGCTGATCCCGCGCGTGCCCAGCGACGAGGAATCGCTGGCCGAGGCGATCGAGCAGATGCGCGCCTGGGGCCTGCCCTTCCTCGCCGATCCGATCCTCGACCCGATCCCCTTCGGCTTCACCGCCTCCATCGTCCGCTACCACCGGCTGCGCCAGCGCTTCGCCGACGTGCCGATCATGATGGGCGTCGGCAACGTCACCGAGCTGACCGAGGCCGACACCAGCGGCATCAACGCGCTGCTGTTCGGCATCTGCGCCGAGCTGGACGTGGCCGCGGTGCTGACGACGCAGGTCAGCCTGCATGCCCGCCGCGCGGTGCGCGAGGCCGACTGGGCGCGCCGCATCATGCATGCCGCGACCAGGCAGGGCAGCCTGCCCAAGGGCATCAGCGATGCGCTGATGACGGTCCATGCCAAGCAGCCCTTCACCGACACGCCGGACGAGATCGCCACCACGGCGGCGGAGGTGCGCGACCCGAACTTCCGCGTGCAGGTCTCGCCGCGCGGCCTGCACGTCTACAACCGTGACGGCCTGCGCCTGGGCCAGGGTGCCTTCGAGCTGTGGCCGCAACTGGGCCTGGAGAACGACGCCGCCCATGCCTTCTACATGGGCGTGGAGCTGGCCCATGCCGAGATCGCCTGGAAGCTCGGCAAGCGCTACGTGCAGGACCAGCCGCTGGACTGGGGCTGCGCCGTCGAGACGACGGCGGTGGACCTGCAGGGTTGGTGCGCACCCGGCAGCACGATGGTGACGGGCCAGGCGAGAAACAAATGAACAACGATCAAATCTTCGAAGTCGTCATCACGACGGTCTCATCGGCCGGCGTGCCGCACATCGCCCCGATGGGCATCCGCTACCAGCCCGAGGGCCGGGTCTTGCTGATGCCGTTCAAGCCGTCGACGAGCCTGGACAACGTGCTCGCCACCGGCCATGCGGTGCTGAACCGCCTTGTCGACACGCGCGTCTTCGCGGGTGCCGTCACCGGCCGTCGGCAATGGCCGCTGCTGCCGGCGCAGCTCGTCACCGGCCAGCGCCTGGCGCAGGCGTTGAGCCATGTCGAGCTGGCGCTGGCCGAGCAGCGCGACGATCCGCAGCGCCCGGTGCTGGTGATGCGCACGGTCCACGAGGAAACACACGCCCCGTTCATCGGCTTCAACCGCGCCCAGGCCGCGGTGATCGAGGGCGCGGTGCTGGTCAGCCGTCTGCGCATGCTGCCGGCCGAGAAGATCGACAGCGAGATGCGCTACCTGCAGATCGCCGTCGACAAGACCGCCGGCCCCGAGGAGCAGGAGGCCTGGGGCTGGCTGCTGGAAGCGGTGGCCAGCCATCGGGGTGCGGCCGCATGAAGATGCTGGTCAGCGTGCGCAGCGTGGCCGAGGCGCGGCTGGCCGCGGCCGATGCCGACTTCATCGACCTGAAGGAGCCGCGCGACGGCGCGCTCGGCGGCCTGGCCGTGGAGACGATCGCGGCCATCGTCCGCGCGCTGCGGGCCGATGCCTCGCCGCTGCCGGTCAGCGCGACGATCGGCGACCTCGGCATGGGCGAGATCGAACGCATCGCCGCGGCGGTGCGCGCGGTGGCGGCCTGCGGCGTCGACTACGTCAAGGTCGGCATCGAGGCGGCGCCCGGCGCGGCCGAGTTGCTGGCGATGCTGGCGCGCTGCGGCGCCGCCATCGTGCCGGTGTTCATCGCCGACCGTGGCGTCGACCCCACGCTGTTGCGCCAGGCCTGCGGCACCGCGGCCTTCCCCGCCGTGATGGCGGACACGGCCGACAAGCGCGCCGGCAGCCTCTTCGATGCCTGCCCTGAGGCTGAGCTGCGCCGCTTCGTCGGCGAGGTGCGCCGGGCCGGCAAGCTGGTCGGCCTGGCCGGCGCGCTGCGCCTGGCGGACCTGCCGCGGCTGCAGGCGCTGGCGCCGGATTTCGCGGGTTTTCGCAGCGCGGTCTGCGACGGCGACCGGGCCGGGGCGCTGTCCGCCGAGCGTCTGCGCGCGCTGGCGGCCGCCTTGCGCGACCCGATCGCCCTGGCCCTGCCTTGATTGAATACACAATGCGCCCCCATGGGGTCGAGCGAACGAGAACTAGAGGCAAAGGACGTCGACGATGGGATCTGAGCGCCGGCGCGAGTCGCTGGCGCTGCTGGTCTCGCTCGCGATCCATGCGCTGCTGCTGAGCCTGGCCTTCGGCGGCGAAGGCTTCGGCCTGCCCGGCTTTGCCTGGAATGTGCGCCGTGCCGAGGTGCCGGACCTGCGCGTCGTGCTGGCGCCGCCCCCCGCGCCGGAGGCGGCGGGCAGCGGCGAGCCCTACGACGTGGACGGGACGGCCAGGGACACCGAGACGCCGCGTGCCGACGACGCGGCGCCGGCCTCGCCCGGCGCGCCCGAACTGATCGCCCTGGACCATTCGGAGCGGCCCGCGTGGACGGCGCCGTCCGGCCGCGGCGGGGCGAACCAGCCGGCGGCCCCCTCGTCGGCGCCGGTCGCGGCGGCCGAGTCCGTCGAGCCGCCGCCGCTTCCCCGGGCCAGCGAGCCGACCCCGCCCGTGCCCGCACCGCCCTCGCGGGACGAGGACGAACAGCGGCGCGAACAGCGACGCCAGGAAGCCGTGCGCATCGAAGCCGAGCGGCTGGAAGCGGACCGGCTGGCCGCCGCCGCAGCAGCGGCAGCACGCGCCGAGGCCGAGCGCCAGGAGGCCGCCCGTGTCGCTGCGGCCCAACGCGAGGCCGCCCGGCTCGACGCGGAGCGCGAAGCCGCCGCGCGCCAGGCCGCCGCTCGCGAGGCGGCTGCATCGGCTGCCGCTGCGACCGCCGCCGCGGCGGCTCGCGAGGAGCAGATCCGTCGTCAGCAACAACAACAGCAGCAGCAGGCGGCCGAGGCGGCGCGTGTCGAAGCAGTGCGCCAGGAGGCTGCACGGCAGGCGGCCGTCGCGGCATCGGCCGCCGCCGCTGCCGAAGCGGCCCGGCAGCAGGAACAGGCCCGGCAGGCGGCCGCCCGCCAGGAGGGGGAACGGGCCGAGGCCGCGCACCAGGCCGCCGCCCGTGAGGCCGAGGCCACGGCGGCGGCGGCAGCAGCCGCTGCAGCCGCACGCGCCACGGCCGAAGCAGCCGCGCGCGCCGAAGCCGCCCGGCAGCCGACGCCGGCCCAGATCGAAGCCGCCAAGCGCGAGGAACGCCTGCGCGCCATCGTCGGCCGCCAGCTCGACGCCGAGGCCGCGCAGCGCGACGCGCGCCCCTCGGCCGCGAGCAGCCTGCGCCGCGGCCGCCTGTTCGGCCGCAGCGACGCCAATGCCGAGATGGTGCTTTACGCCGAGGCCTGGGCCCGCAAGATCGAGCTGAACCCGACCTTCGAGATGGTGCGCGAGGCCGCCCAGTCGCCGCACGCCGACGCCTTGGTCACGGTGGCCGTGCGCAGCGACGGCTCGGTCGAGTCGATCAACTTCGTGCGCAGCAGCGGCGTGCCGGCGCTGGACGAGGCGATCCGCCGCGTGATCCGCAGCCAGGAGCACTATCCCGAATTCCAGCCGGCGCTGGCACGCGACTACGATGTGATCGAGATCCGCCGTACCTGGCGTTTCGACTCGGCGATCCGGCTGTTCTAGGGCCTGTTCGCACTACGGAGAGGGATCGCGTTGTGATCAAGCGGGCCGCAGGCAAGGCGCAAACCGGAGTCGGGTTGATACCCGACGAGGATTTGCAACGCTGTATGCGGCCCGCTTGATCACAACCCTTCGGGAAGGCCCGGCATCAGGGGCCACTCGGCGTTGCAGCCCTTGCCCGCACGCGAGTGCGGGCGGCGGTCTGTGCCTGGATTGACCCCTGATGCCGGGCCTTCGCGACCCTCTCCGTAGTGTGAACAGGCCCTGGCGAACCACCGGGTCGAGGCGCCCGAGCTTGTCAAGGCGATAGCGCTACGCCATAGTGCAACGGACGCCAGGGAGCTGGAGGCTACGGACCGTCAATGGGCTCATTCAAACGCATGCTCCAAGGCGCCTCTCTCCGTACCAAGTTGTCCATCGCGTTCGGCAGCCTGCTGCTGCTGGCGGTTCTGCTGGGATTGCAGAGCCTCGTGGCGATCATCAAGGTCGATGCGGCGATCCAGGCCATGTACGCCAACGAGCTGCAGGGCGTGTCGAACGCCCGGGCCGTGCAGTTCCACTACGCGGCGATGGGGCGGGAGCTGCGGCAAGCCCTGCTCACTTCGGACGAGAGCGTGCGGCGGCGCGTGCTGGGCGAGTTGGACGATGAAAGGGTCGAGCTGGGTCGCGAGCTGAAGGACCTGCAAGGCCGCGTCATCGACTACGAAAGCCAGCGCAGCCTCAGAACCTTCGAGCAGTCCTACGAGGTCTACCGTCAGGACGTGGAGCAGGTCTTGCGCCTGATCCGGGACGACCGCCTCCTGGAGGCGAAGCAGCTCGTCTCCAGCCAGGAATTCGACCTGAACGGCGAGGCCGTCGCGCAGGCGATGGAAGTGGTGATCTCCAGCAAGGAAGACGCTGCACGTGCCTCGATCGAAGACGTCCAGGCAATGGCCGACAGCACGAAGGCGAAGGGGCTGGCGCTGCTGGTGCTGGGTGGCCTCTGCAGCGGCGTGTTCGTCTGGCTGATCGTCCGCTCGATCCGCGTGCCGGCGACCGAGCTGCAGTCCGCCGTCGAGCGGATCGCGGCGGGTGAGCTGGATCAGGCCGTCCCGCATGTGGAGTACCGGAACGAGCTGGGCGCCCTGGCCCGCGCCGTCTCCGTGCTGCAGGTCGGCGCCCGGGAACTGGACGACCAGCGCTGGGTCAAGACGCAGGTGGCGGCCATCTCCACCGAGCTGCAGACGGCACGATCGCTGGAGGAACTCGCCGATCGCTTCTTCGACCGGGTGGTGCCGCTGTTGAAGCTCGGTCAGGCGGCGATCCATCTCGATGAGGCGAATGCGTCGGAGCCGCGCCTGCTGGCGAGATTTCCGCGCGAATCTCCGGACCCTGGCGATCGGACCGAAACCGAGGGACTGATGGCGCTGCCGATCCGGCGGACGGATGTGCTCGTCGGCGTGCTGGAGATCACCTGCGAAGAAGCACTGAGCCCCGCGAGGCAATCCTTGCTGGACGCGCTGATCCCCGTGCTGGCGACCAACATCGAGGTGCTCCAGCGCAATATCTCCACGCAGGAACTGCTGGCGGCGCTTCGCGTGGCCAGTGCCGAACAGGCGTCCATTCTCGAAGCGGCGACGCTCGGCGTCGTCTTCATCCGCAGCGGCATCATCGTCCGCTGCAACAGCGAGTTCGATGCGCTGTTCGGCACGGAGAGCGGCGCGCAGATCGGACAGTCGGTGCGCGCCTGGTACGACGCGGACGAGGTCTTCGAGGACACCCTGGTCAATGTGTACCAGCAACTGCAGGCCGGCGGCCGGTATCAGCGCGAGCGCGAACTGAGGCGGGCCGACGGGACCCGCTTCTGGTGCGAGCTGAGCGGATCGGCCATCGACAGCACGGACCTGAGCAAGGGCACGGTCTGGATGCTGCGCGACATCACGGACCGCAAGGCCGCGGAGCGCGAGCTGTCGGAGGAACGCGCCCGGCTGCTGCGCATCCTGGAGAACAGCCCGGTCGGGGTGTCGATCAATTCGGACGACGGGCAGATCGTCTTCGCGAACCATCAGATGTCACAGCTCACCGGCCTGCCCGCCGACGAGCTGCTGGCGCGCAACACCCATTCGCTGTGGCGCTATCCGGAACGCCGCAAGGAGATCCTGGAACTGCTGCGCCGCGACGGCATCGTCAAGGACTTCGAAGCCGAGTTCATCCACAGCGACGGCGGCATCCGTTCGGTCCTGATCAGCGTCAATCGGATGCGCCACGGCGAGACCGACATGCTGGTCAGCTGGATCCATGACGTCAGCGAGCGCAAGCGCATGGAAGCGCAGATCCAGCAGGCCAGCTTCCTCGGCGACATCGCGCTGGAGCTGACGGGCAGCGGCTACTGGTACCTGGACTACAGCAACCCCGACTACTACTTCCAGTCCGAGCGCTCGGCGCGCATCCTCGGCGAGCCTCTCAGCGCGGACGGGCTCTACCGGCTCGACACCCAGTGGTACTCCCGCATGGAGGAGGCGGACCCCGAGATGGCGCGCGCCGCGCTGCAGCGCTATCGGGACGCCATCGACGGCAAGTACGACAAGTACGAGTCGATCTATCCGTACAAGCGGCCGATCGATGGCGAGGTGGTGTGGATCCATGCGGCCGGCAAGCTGCTGCGCGACGCGAGCACCGGCAAGCTGCTGTTCATGTACGGCGCCTACCAGGACATCACGCAGCAGAGGCGCGCCGAAGACGAACTCCGCCAGGCCCGCGAACTGGCACTGGAGGCCACGCGCGCCAAGAGCGACTTCCTGGCCAATATGAGCCACGAGATCCGTACGCCGATGAATGCCGTGATCGGCCTGTCGCACCTGGCGCTGAAGAGCGGGCTGACGCCGAAGCAGCACAACTACGTGCAGAAGATCCACCAGTCCGGCACGCACCTGCTGGGCATCATCAACGACGTGCTCGACCTGTCCAAGATCGAGGCGGGCAAGCTCAGCGTCGAGAACGAAGCCTTCGACCTGAACGAGCTGCTGTCCAACCTGGCCAATCTGGTGGCCGAGAAGGTCAGCGCGCGCGGCCTGGAGCTGGTGTTCGACCTGCCGAGCGACGTGCCGACGCGGCTGGTGGGCGACAGCCTGCGCATCGGGCAGGTGCTGATCAACTTCGCCAACAACGCGGTCAAGTTCACCGAGGCCGGCGAGATCGCCGTCAGCGTCCGCCTGCTGGAGCAGGCCGGCAATCGCGCGCTGCTGCGCTTCGCGGTGCGCGACACCGGCATCGGCCTCAAGCCCGAGCAGATCGGGCGACTGTTCCAGAGCTTCCAGCAGGCCGATGCCTCCACCTCGCGCAAGTACGGCGGCACCGGCCTGGGGCTGGCCATCTCGCGGCACCTGGCCGAGCTGATGGACGGCGAAGCCGGCGTGGAGAGCGAATTCGGCAAGGGCTCGACCTTCTGGTTCACCGCCTGGCTGGGCGTGGACGACCAGCCCCGCGTGCGCCGGCAGGCGGCGGTGCTGCGGGCCGACCGGCGCGTGCTGGTGGTCGATGACAACGGCGCCGCGCGCACGGTGATGACCGAGATGCTGCGCAGCATGGGCTTCGTGGTCGCGTCCGCACGCAGCGGCGAAGACGCGCTGGTGCAGCTGCGCGAGGCCAGCGATGCGCATGAGCCCTTCGACGTGGCGCTGCTGGACTGGAAGATGCCCGGCATGGACGGCGCCGAGACGGCCCGCGCCATCCATGCGCTGGGGCTGCCCGCGTCGCCGCAACTGCTGATGGTGACCGCCTTCGGCGAGGACGACGCCCATGCGGCCGCCACCCGCGCCGGCATCCGCATCGTGCTGACCAAGCCGGTCAGCGCTTCGCAGATCTTCGACGCGATGGCGCAGCTCTCCGGCGAATCCGAGACCGACGGCCCGACGCAGGCGCAGGTCCAGGACACGGAACTGCTCGACGGGGTGCGCGCGCTGGGCGCGCGCCACATCCTGCTGGCCGAAGACAACGAGATCAACCAGCTGGTCGCCACCGAGATGCTGTACGAGGCCGGCCTCTCCGTCGACGTGGCCAACGATGGCCAGGAGGCGCTGGACATGGCGCAGCAGCGCCGCTACGACCTGGTGCTGATGGACCTGCAGATGCCCCGCATGGACGGCCTGCAGGTCACGCGCTTCTTGCGCGACATGCCGGAGCTGCAGGACCTGCCCATCATCGCGATGACCGCCAACGCCATGCAGTCCGACCGCGACCGCTGCGCGGCGGCCGGCATGGTGGACTTCGTCAGCAAGCCCATCGACCCCGAGGCGCTGATGCGCGCGCTGCTGCGCTGGCTGCCCCGTGAGCGCCGCAGCGCGGCCCCGGACGAGGCGGCCACGCCGCCGCCCGCCGCCCGCCCGGAGGCCCCGCCGGCGGACGGTGGTGTCTCCCTGCTCCAGGCCGTGCGGGGTGTCGAGGGTCTGGATGCGGCCGGCGGCCTGCGCCGCGCGCTGGGGCGTGAGCCCCTGTACCGCGACCTGCTGCGCCGCTTCGTCGACCAGCAGGCGCCGGGTCTCGGGCCGCTGAACAAGGCCCTGGCCGTCGCCGACCACGCGCTGGTGGAGCGCATCGCGCACTCGCTGCGCGGCGTGGCCGCCAACCTCGGCGCGGACCGCATCGCCCAGCTGGCCGGCGTGCTCGAACAGGAGGCGCGCAACGTCGCTCCCACGGCGCAGCTGCAGGTGCTGGCCGATGCGCTGGCCGAGCCGCTGGCGCGCCTGACCCGCCAACTGGGCGAGGCGCTGGACAGCACGGCCACGCCCGCCCCCCAGGCGGCGAACGGCGCCAGTGCCGTCGCGCCACAGGAGCGTTGGGCGGATATCGCGCGGGAGCTGGCGCAACTGCTGGACGATGGCGATGCCGAGGCCGGCGACTTCCTGAAAGTCCACGACGGCACCCTGCGCGGCATGCTGGCCCAGCGCTACGACGCGCTGCAGAAAGCGGTCGGCAACTTCGAGTTCGACGCGGCTGCGCAGTTGCTGCGGGATGGGTGGCCGGGCCCCGCCTGAACTTTTTTCGATCGCCTGGGAATAAACGGCGCGGGCATCGCGTCTGCCCCATGTTCCCTACCCACAACCCCCTGGAGGTGATCCGATGTTTCCTGCCAAGACCAAGCGCATCCTCGCTGCCGCCGGCTTCGGCCTGCTGACCGCCCTGTCCTGCCACGCCCAGGCGCCCGCCAAGGTGGTCGACGGCGTGCTCGTCGCGCCGAACGGCATGACGCTCTACACCTTCGACAAGGACACCGCCGGCAACGGCAAGAGCGCCTGCAACGGCCCCTGCGCCACCGCCTGGCCGCCGCTGATGGCCGCCGCCGGCGACAAGGCCAGTGGCGACTACAGCATCGTCACCCGCGACGACGGCGGGCAGCAATGGGCCTACAAGGGCAAGCCGCTCTACGCCTTCAAGTCCGACCAGAAGGCCGGAGACCGCAGCGGCGACAAGTTCAAGGACGTCTGGCACGTCGTCACGCCCTGATGGAGCCCCTCGTCCAGCGGGTACGCTGGCCGGTCCCCCGAGGGGACGGCGATGCGTGCGGCGTCGAGCCGCACGCACATCGCCAGTGGGCCGGCTTGGGGCGGCCCGGCGCTCGGCCCGGGATACCCATTCGGCCGAGTTCGGTATGAACGCATGAAAGTCGAGGAGGCACTCGGCCCGCAGCAACTGCTCGGCTGGGTGCCGCGCCTGCGCCGCTATGCGCGTGCGCTGGCCGGCAATCGCAGTGATGCGGACGACCTGGTGCAGGACACGCTGGAGCGTGCCTGGGCCCGGGCGGCGCTGTGGCCGGGCGTGCGCGACATGCGGGCCTGGCTGTTCGGCATCATGCACAACCTCCATGTGGACGGCCTGCGGCGCCGCCTGCCGACCGAGAGCCTGGATGACCTCAGCGGCGGCCCGCCGCCGGAGTCCTCCGAACCGCCCGCCCAGGCCGACCGCCTGGCCGTGCGCGACCTGGAGGCGGCGCTGGCCCTGCTGCCCTCGGAGCAGCGGGAGGTGCTGCTGCTCGTGGCGCTGGAAGACATGGGCTATGCCGAGGTGGCGCGCACCCTGGACATCCCGATCGGCACCGTGATGTCGCGGCTGTCGCGCGGGCGTGAGCGCCTGCGGGCCCTGATGGCCGAGCGCGCCGGGCCGGTCCGCTTGAAGGTAGTGAAGCAATGACAAGACCGTTCAGCGACACGGACCTGCACGCGCTGGTCGACCATCAGCTCGACCCGGCACGCGAACGCGAACTCGAGGTCTGGCTGATCGACCACCCCGAGGAAGCACGCCGCGTCGCCGACTACCGCGCGCAGAAGCGCGAACTGCGCGAACTGTTCGACCCGGTGCTGGACGAGGCGCCGCCGGCGCGCCTGCTGCGCACCGCGCCGGCCACCTTGCGCTGGCGTGCCTGGCCCGCGCCGCTGCGGATGGCGGCGGGCCTGCTGCTGGCCGTGGTCAGCGCGGCGGGCGGCTGGGTGGCGCGCGGCGAACTCGCACCGGGGCCAGTCCTTGCCCTGGCCGCGGACGAGGGCTTGCCGCGCCGCGCCGCCATCGCGCATGCGGTCTACACGCCGGAGCTGCGCCGGCCGGTGGAGGTCGATGCAGCCCATGAGGACCAACTGGTCACCTGGCTGTCGCGCCGCATGGGCGCGCCGATGAAGCCGCCGCAGCTGCAGCCGCTGGGCTACTCGCTCGAAGGCGGCCGCCTGCTGCCCGGCGACGACGGCCCGGTGGCCCAGTTCATGTACCGCGACGAGGCCGGCAAACGGCTGACGCTCTACGTCTCCCGCGAGGCCAAGGCCGCTCCGGCCGGCGCCGCGTTCCGCTTCACCCGCGAGGGCGCGCTGAACGTCTTCTACTGGGTGGACGGGCCCTTCGGCTACGCGATCTCCGGTGCGGTGGAGCGAGCCGATCTGGAGCGGGTGTCCAGCGAGGTCTACAAGCAGCTGGGCGGGTCCTGACGAGGCGGGGACGGGTCAGACCCCGAAAAGAAGGGCGCGCATCTCGTCCAGATCATCCTTGTGCAGCAGCGAGATCGGGAAGGCCGCGCCCTCGGCCGCGTCGGCGAAATGCCGGTCCACGATGCCCTGGTCGCTCAGCTGAGCCAGCGGTGCCTGGGGCGGGATCACGCAGGATTTGATGACGACGAGCCGCTCGGCGTTCAGCCGCTTGGCCAGGTCCAGCGCGATGCTGTCGGAGGTGAAGTCCCAGTTGGTCTGCGCGTCCGGCGTGTCGCGCTGCAGCTCCAGCGGCAGCCACAGCGCGGTCTGGCCCTTGTGCA
The DNA here is from genome assembly GCF_034043675.1 of Roseateles agri. Lineage (NCBI taxonomy): Bacteria > Pseudomonadati > Pseudomonadota > Betaproteobacteria > Burkholderiales > Sphaerotilaceae > Roseateles > Roseateles agri. The sequence continues at coordinate 58,189 of NZ_JAXCLA010000012.1, forward strand.
GCACGCGGTGGATGTCGGTCTTGCTGCTGGTCAGCCGCAGTGCCGGGTTCATCGCGTTGAGCTGGTAGGCGAGCTGGGCCATCGCGAGGATGGCCATGTTGTGCGCGGCCAGGTCATGGAACTGCCACTGCTGCTGGCTGCGCCGCACCTCGTCGGCGAAGGCGCCGCCGCCGCAGACGACGGTGACACGGCCCCCGCCGAGCTGGGCCAGCAGATCGAGCCAGCGCGGCAGCGCCTCGGCATCCGCCGCGAGACTGCCGCCGAGCTTGACGATCCACATCAGCGAAGCTCCCCGCGTAGGTTGGAGTGAGCACCGCGAACTCCAACGACCGATGGCCGCCTGCTTCGTTGGAGTTCACTGCGCTCACTCCAACCTACGGATTGATGGTGGTTCATTCAGCGAAGCTCCCGATCGAGCAACAGCGCCACGGCGACACTGGGGGCGCAGACCTGCGCCCAGGCAGCCACCTCGGGCGAGGCGGCGCGCGCCAGTTCGCGGCCGTAGCTGCGCATGCCACCGAGGCCCGCCGCGGCCGCGAGATCGCCGAGCAGGAAATCTCCGCAGCCAGCACCGACAGCCACCGCCCGATGCGGGGTCAGGCCGTGCAGATCGACCACCCGCCGCAACTGCCCGGCCAGCTCCGCCACCTGCGCGGCGCGCCACTCGCCGGCGAAGGCTAGCCATTCCTCATCCGTCGCATCGCGCGCATCCATGCCGATCATCCGGGCCAGCCGCTTGCGCGTGGCGGGCAGGTCCTTGCCGGCGTTGTCGGCGGGCGGGTAGAGATCGTGCGCCGGGTCCAGCTCGCCGCGCAGGCGGTAGACGTCGGCGACGGTGGCGAAGAACTCGTTCATCACGTTCAGCGGCCGGCCGCGCCAGCCGATGCGGGCGGCCAGCGCGCACAGCGGCGTGCGCACGACGCCCTGGTAGACCAGCTCTCCGCTGGCCAGGCGCTCCACGTCGCTGCGCGCCGCGGTCAGCAGCCGGCCGTCGCGGAAGGCGATCAGGTCGGTCGTCGTGCTGCCGATGTCGACCAGCACGCCCTCGCCGTCCAGTTCGCTGGCTGCATGCCGCGCCGTCGCCAGCCAGTTGGCCGAGGCGATCTGCGTCCAGGCTGCGGCGGCGTCGGCGGGCCAGCCGGCCTCGCCGGCGAAGAAGTGCAGCCGACCCGGCAAGTGCTCGGCCAGCAGCGCGGCAATGCCCTGCACGCCGGCCTCGCGGTGCTCGAACAGGTCCGTCATCTCACCGGTCATCGTGACCGCGTGATGCGTGTCGGCATCCATCGGCCAGCGTTCGCGCGCCTGGGCCAGTGCGGAGACGAGGTGGTCGAGGCCTTGCCACAGCGGGCAGGCCCACTGCGCCACATCCACCGTGCGGCCATCGACGACCCGGCTGGCCTTCAGGTGCGCGCCCCCGACGTCCCAGCCGATCAGGCTCGTCATGCGATGGCCTCCTGCGGCGCGCGCAGCTTGTCGGCCACGATCTCGGCGGCCAGGTTGCGGCCCAGCGCGGCGGACATGCCGGCATAGGCCACGGTGACCCGCGGATTCACCTCGATCAGCACCGGCCCGCGCTGCGGGTGCAGCACGACGTCGATGCCGGCAAAGCCCCGCAGGCCCGGGATCGCGCGGCCGACCTGGGCGGCCAGCCGGGCGATCGCCTGGCCCTCGGCGCTGCCGGGCGCGATGGCGTTCAGCACCAGCCCGTCGAAGGACAGCAGGCCGTCCGCCCGCTGGCCGATGCGCTGGCGGTTGATTGCCAGCACCTCGGTGCCGCCGGCGCCGCAGAGGAGGGAGACGCTCAGCGCCTCGCCGTCGACCCAGGGCTCCACCGTCATCGGCTGCGCTGCCGCCGCAGCCTCGTCCAGCGCGCGGACGCGGCTGTGGTGGATGCGCGTGTCGACGCAGCCCGCACCGTCGTCCGGCTTCACCACCCAGCGGCGCACGGCCGGATCCTGGGCGAAGGCCAGCGGTGTGGGCACTTCGTGGGCGGCCAGGTGGCGCAGGGTCGCGCCCTTGCCCGTGCACAGCGCGATCGCCGCCTCGGAGCAGCCGAGCCAGCGCGCCGGGCCGACGAGCCGCGCCATCTGCGCGAGCAGCCCGCCCGTCTCCGGCGCGACGATCCAGGCGGCGTCGTGCAGGGCGGTCTGGCGGGCGACGAAGTCGGTGGCCGCCTCGCCGGCGCGGGGTATCGCGATGGCCGCGCCGGCCGGCTCGCCGGAGCGCACGCGCACGGAGCTTGCAACCGTGACCGCACAATCGCCCGAGGCCAGCAGGTCCGCCGCCATCGCGTCGCGCATCGTCAGGCCCAGCGGCAGCAGCTCGGCAGCGGCCGCCTCGTCGGGCATCGGACCGCCACCGCTCAGGTACTCGTAAACAAAGATTCGCTTCGTCGTTGTCATCATCGATCCATGCAACTCGTTCCCGTCATCGATCTTCTCCGTGGCCAGGTCGTGCGCGGCATCCAGGGGCGTCGCGAGAGCTACCGCCCCATCGTCTCGGCGCTGTGCGGCACGGCCGAGCCGCTGGCCGTGGCGCGGGTCTTGTGTGAGCACTGCGCGTCGGACACGCTGTATGTCGCTGACCTGGACTCGTTGCAGGGCGCGCCGGCGCAGACGGTGCTGCTGGGTCGGCTACTCAAGGCGATGCCGCGGCTGACGCTCTGGCTCGACGCAGGCTTTGCGGACGCCGAGGCCGCGGCGCGGCTGTTGGCGGCGCTGGACCCGGCCGCAGCGGTACGCGTGCTGCCGGTGTTCGCCAGCGAATCGCTGCGCTCGCCCGCCGCGCTGGCCACCTGCTTCAACGACCCGGCGCTGCTGTCGCTGGACCGGCGCGACGGCCAGCGACTGGACCCGGCCGGCTGCTGGGAGCGGCTCACGCTGTGGCCTGAACGGGTCATCGTGATGACGCTGGAACGCGTGGGCGCCGACAGCGGCCCGGACCTGGACACGCTGCGTGCCGTTGCCGCCTCTGCCCGGCCGTGCACCCGGCTGATCGGCGCCGGCGGCATCCGCAGCGAGGCCGACCTGAGCGAGGCCGAGGCTGCTGGCGCCGATGCCTGGCTGGTCGCCAGCGCCTTGCACGACCTGCGGCTGTCTCCTCGCCGCGGCGGCTGATTGCTTGTCTCCATAAAGAACTCCGCATCACGTTTCGTGCCACCTTGCCCACCGGTAGTGCACGCGGAGCCAGCCGCCGGAAACGCGACACAGTGTCTCGCTTCCGGCCCGTCGGCGGGCGCGGGTGGCGGCCGGGGCGATGGCACATCGTTTGCGTGCAGGGGTCCCCATGACCGTTGCCGCCGATCACGTACTTGCCGACCCCTGGACCTGTCCCTTCTGCCTGCTGCTGTGCGATGGCGCCACTGTCCGCGCCGATGCGGCCACGGGCGCGCTGAGCGTCGAGGGTGCCTGCGACTGCGCGCGGCGGGCGCTGGCAGCCTTCCGCGCCACGCCGTCTGCCGCCACGCCTGAGGTCGATGGCCGCCCGGCCACGCTGGACGAGGCCGTGGCCGCCGCCGCCACGCTGCTGCGCGCCAGCCGACAGCCGCTGTTCGGTGGCCTGGGCACGGACGTGGCCGGCGCCCGCGCGCTGTACCGCCTGGCATCGGCCACCGGCGCGATCTGCGACCCGGCCGGTGGCGAGGCGCTGGGCCAGAGCCTGCGCACCCTGCAGGACCGGGGTCAGTTCACGACGACCTTGGCCGAGGTTCGCACCCGGGCCGACCTGATCGTCTGCCTGCCGGGCCTGCCGCTGGCGCAGGCGCCGGATCTCTTCGAGCGCGCCGGCCTCGGCGACACGACGCAGCCGCTGGCGCCGCAGCGCCACCTGGTGATGCTGGGCGGCGATGCGGATGAGCAGGCGGCCCTGGCCGCACTGGGCCGCCGGCCGGGCGTGACGGTGGAGGCGCTGCCGCTCGGCGATCCGTTCGAGACAGTGGCGCTGCTGTCGGCCCTCGTCGCCGGCCGCGGCGTCGATGCGCCGGAAGCGTTGAAGGCCCTGGCCCAGCGCTTGCGCGCGGCAGGCTACGCGGTGATCGTTGGCGAGCCGGCGCGGCTCGGGCCGCAGGGCGCGCTGCTGATCGAGGGCGTGAATCGCATCGTCGGCGAGCTGAACCGCAGCACGCGGGCGGCGGCGCTGTGGCTGGGCGGCGGCAATGGCGCGGGCACGGTGAACCAGGTCTTCACCTGGCTGTCCGGCCTGCCGCTGCGCTCGCGCGCCGGGCCGCTGGGGCTGGAACACGAGCCGCTGTGCCACGGTGCCGCCCGCCTGCTGGCCGATCGCGCGGTGGACAGCCTCTTGTGGGTGTCCTGCTTCACGCCCGCCTCGGTGCCGCCTCAGACTGATTTGCCCTTGATCGTGCTGGGTCACCCAGATCTGCCGGCCAGGGGACGGGTCTTCATCCCGGTCTCGACGCCGGGCATCGGCTCGCGCGGCCATCTGTTCCGAGCCGATGGCGTGGTGCTGCTGCCGCTGTTCCCGATCTACGCGGACACGCTGCCGACCTTGGCGGAGGTGCTGGGCCGCATCGGCAAGGCGCTGCAATCATGAGTGGCAAGACCATCCGCCTGCGCGGTGGCCGGGTCGTCGACCCGATGGTGACCATGGACAGCCAAGTCCGCGACCTATGGGTGCGCGATGGCCACCTCATCGACGCGCCGGCCGAGCCGCCCGATACCGACGTCGACGCCTCGGGCTGTGTCGTGATGGCCGGCGGCATCGACATGCACACGCACATCGGCGGCGGCAAGGTCAACCTGTCGCGCCTGCTGCTGCCGGAGGACCACCGCCGGCCCGACGGCAGCCCGATCGCGCTGCCGACCAATCCGCTGGAGCTGGCGTCCTGCGGCGACTGCGCGCCGGGAACCCTGCACACCGGCTACCGCTACGTCGAGATGGGTTACACGGCGGCCTTCGAGCCGGCGATGGTGCCGGCCAATGCGCGCCACGCCCACATGGAGATGGGCGACACGCCGATCGTCGACCACGGCGCCTACGTGATGCTGGGCAACGACGAGCTGTTCCTGCAGATGCTGGCCGAGGGCCAGGACTTCGAGCGCATCCGCGACTACATGGGCTGGACGATCCGCGCGACCAAGGCGATGGGCGTCAAGGTCGTCAACCCGGGCGGCATCTCGGCCTTCAAGTTCAACCAGCGCAAGCTCGATGTGGACGAGCAGCACGTGCACTGGCGCGTGACGCCGCGCCAGGTCGTCCACACGCTGGCACGCGCGCTGCGCGAGCTGGGCGTGCCGCACCCGCTGCACATCCACGGCAGCAACCTCGGCGTGGCCGGCAACATCAAGTCGACCCTGGAAACCATCGAGGCGCTCGAAGGCCTGCCGGCGCACCTGACGCACATCCAGTTCCACAGCTACGGCACCGAAGGGCCGAAGAAATTCAGCTCCGCCGCCGCGCAGCTGGCCGAGGCGGTCAACGCGAACCCGAACGTCAGCATCGACGTCGGCCAGATCATGTTCGGCCAGACGGTGACGGCCTCCGGCGACACGATGCGCCAGCATGCCAACGCCGGCCTCGCCAGCCCGCGCAAGTGGATCGGCGCCGACATCGAGTGCGACGCAGGCTGCGGCGTCGTGCCCTTCCGCTACCGGGAGACCAGCTACGTCAACGCGCTGCAGTGGGCGATCGGGCTGGAGATCTTCCTGCTGGTGAAGGACCCCTGGCGCGTCGCGCTGACGACCGACCATCCGAACGGCGGCCCCTTCACCAGCTACCCGCACCTGATCCGGCTGCTGATGGACCGCAGCTTCCGTAACGAGCAGCTTCAGCGCATCCATCCCGACGTGGCCGCCAACTGCGCGCTGGCCTCGATCACCCGCGAGCTGAGCCTGGAGGAGATCGCCGTGATGACGCGGGCCGCGCCGGCGCGCCTGCTGGGCATCGCCGGCGAACGCGGCCACCTCGGCACCGGCGCGGCGGCGGACATCGCCGTCTACCGCGAGCAGGCCGACCGCGAAGCGATGTTCACCACGCCCGAGTACGTGTTCAAGGACGGCACCCTGGTCGCCCGTGCCGGCCGCATCACCGCGGTGACGCCGGGCGGCACGCATTTCGTCGAGCCCGAGTACGACCGCGGTATCGAGAAGCTGCTCCGCCGCCACTTCGACACGCAGGGCATGGTAGGCCTGGACAGCTTCGCGATCTCGCACGACGAGCTGTGCACTTGCTGCAACCATGGCGGGCGGCTTCTACCAGCGGCGTGCTTCGAGGGGGTGCGATGAGCCGCGTACCGCACCCGTATTCTTGGGCCGAGCGCCGGGCCGCTCCCAAGCCGGCCCTCCTGGCGATGTGCTTGGGGCTCGATGCCCCAAGCATCGCCGTCCCCTCGGGGGACCGACCAGCGTACTCGCTGGGCGAGGGGCTGACATGTCATCCGGCAGCCCTGTTCGAGGGGCAGTCATGATCCGCAACGGTGTCGCTATCGACGACGGCTTTGCGGAAGCCTTTCCGATGAAGGGCACGCGGCTGCTGGTCACCGCGCACAACGCCGAATGGGCACGCCATGCCGCGGTCGCCGCCACCGGCTTCGCCACCTCGGTGATCGCCTGCGGCTGCGAGGCGGCGATCGAGCGCGAGCTGGCCGCCGACGAGACGCCCGACGGCCGGCCCGGCATCAGCCTGCTGATCTTCTCGATGTCCGGCAAGGAACTGGCCAAGCAGATCGAGCGTCGCGTCGGCCAGTGCGTGCTCACCTGCCCGACGACGGCCGTCTACGCCGGTATTGCGGAGGGCGAGGCCATGCCGCTGGGCCGCAACCTGCGCTTCTTCGGCGACGGTTGGCAGGCCTCGAAAGTGATTGCCGGCCAGCGCTACTGGCGCGTGCCGGTGATGGACGGCGAGTTCGTCGCGCAGGAGAGCTGCTACGTCGTCAAGGGCGTGGGCGGCGGTAACCTGCTCTTGCTGTGCACCGACGTCGATGCCGCGCTGGCCGCGTCCGAGGCGGCGGTGGCGGCGATGCGCCGGGTGCCCAATGTGATCATGCCCTTCCCGGGCGGGGTGGTGCGTTCGGGCTCCAAGGTCGGTAGCAAGTACGCCAGCCTCAGCGCCTCCACCAACGATGCCTTCTGCCCGAGCCTGCGCGGCCTGGTGGCGAACAGCGAACTGACGCCGGAGGTCCGCTGCGTGATGGAGATCGTGATCGATGGCCTCGCCGAAGCCGACGTCGGCGCGGCGATGCGTGCCGGCATGGAGGCCGGCATCGAGCGCGGCGCGGCGAAGGGCCTGCTGCGGATCTCGGCCGGCAACTATGGCGGCAAGCTCGGGCCCTTCCACTTCCACCTGCGCAAGCTGCTTGGGGAGGCCGCATCGTGAGCGGCTGGCGTTTACGGCTGAAGCAGGCGCCGGCCCTGCGGCTGGACCTGCGCGGGTTGTCGCTCGCTGTCGAGGACATCGAGCGCGTGCGCGTGGGCCGCGGCAAGGAGCTGCTGCCGCTGGCGGAACTCTTCGACGTGGCACCCGATGCCGATGGCCGGCTGCTGCTGGAGGGCGGCGAGGGCCTGGCGCGCTGCGACCGCATCGGCTGGGGCATGAAGCAGGGCGCGCTGATCGTCGATGGTCCGGCCGGCCACTACGCCGGCGCCTGCATGAGTGGCGGCACGCTGCAAATCAATGGCGGCGCCGGGCTGCTGGCCGGCTGCGAGATGAGCGGCGGCACGCTGACCGTCAATGGCGACGCCGGTGACTTCGCCGCCAGCACCCTGCCCGGCAGCATGGATGGCATGCGCGGCGGCACCTTGATCGTCAAGGGCAGCGCCGGCGCGCGCTTCGGCGACCGCATGCGGCGTGGCACCGCGCTGGTGTTCGGCGATGCGGGTGATTTCGTCGCCTCGCGCATGGTGGCTGGCACGATCGCCGTGGCCGGCGCTGTCGGCGCGCATCCGGGCTATGGCATGCGGCGCGGCAGCTTGGTGCTGCTGCAGGCGCCGGCCCGGCTGCCGGCGACCTTCGTCCCCGCCGGTGCCGAGGCGCCGGTCTTCTGGCAACTGCTAGCGCGCGAGCTGGCAAGTCATGGCGGCCCGTTTGCCCCGCTGCCCACATGCCGCATCGAGCGTCATCTGGGTGACCTCGCCGCCGACGGCCGCGGCGAACTGATCCTTCTTCGCTAACTCCTGAATGTCACGATGAGCAACAACGACTACCTCTTCCACGCCGGCGAGGCCACCGTGCTGGCCGCCGAGGGCCAGTTCACCGATGCGATGCCCGAGATCCTGATCGGCCGCACCGACGGCCCGGTGGGCCAGGCCTTCGCCAACATGATGGCCCAGAGCAAGGGCCACACGGCGATGTTCGCGATTCGCGCCTGCAACCAGCTGGTGCGGCCGGCCACGATGATCGTGCCCAAGGTGACCTTGAAGGACATGGCCAATGTCGACCTCTACGGCGGCGTGGTCCAGAGCGCCACCGCCGATGCGGTGGTCGACTGCCTGATCGAGGGCGTGATCCCCAAGGACCGCGCCAACGAGCTGTGCATCATCAGCCTCGTCTGGATCGACCCGCGCTGCGCCAAGGATCCGAACCTCGACAAGAAGGACATGTACCGGACCAACTACGAGGCGACGAAGCTGGCGATCAAACGCGCATTGAACAACGAGCCTTCGGTCGACGAGCTCATTGCCAACCGCCACAAGATCAAGCACGACATGGACGATTGGTCCTAGCCTGTGAGCCCCCGGCCCAGCGAGTACGCTGGTCCGCCCCCCGAGGGGGCGGCGATGCTTGCCGGATCGACCGGCAAGCACATCGCCAGCGGGCCGGCTTGGGGCGGCCCGGCGCTCGGCCCGAAATGCCAACGACCGCGGGAGCCTTGACCATGGATCTTGCACTGTTCGACCTCGATCACACGCTGATCCCGTTCGACAGCGGCATGGCCTGGACCCGCTTTCTGGCCGGGCGCGGCGTGCTGCCCGCCACGGCTCCGGACGACTACCTGGCCGCATGCCAGGCCTATGTCGACGGTAAGCTCGACATCGTCGCGCTGCACCGCGCCACCGTCGCGCCGCTGGGTGCCTTTCCGTCGACGGCCATCGAGTTCTGGGCGACGGAGTTCGAAGCCGCGATGGCGCCGCAGCTCCCGGCCCTGATGCAGGCGCTGGTCCGCCGCCATCGCAATGCCGGCGCGCTGTGCGCGCTGGTGACCGCTACGACCCGCTTCATCGCCGAACCCTTCGCCCGCCTGTTCGACATCCCTTACGTGATCGCCACCGAGTCCGCCCGCGATGCGCGCGGCCGCTTCACCGGCGAGATCGTCGGCCAGCCCTGCTTTCGCGAGCACAAGCGAAGCCGCGTCGACGACTGGCTGTCCGCCCGCTCGCTCCACTGCTGCGCCTTCGAGCGCAGCTGGTTCTACACCGATTCGTTCAACGACCTGCCGCTCTTGGAGGCGGTGTCGCAGCCGGTGGCGGTGCGGCCGGACGTGCGGTTGCGGGCCCAGGCGCAGCGCGCGGGCTGGGCCATCGTCGAGGACTGACTAGGGCTGCGGCTTCAGCAGGTCCGCCTGCCAGCGCAGCGCCGCCAGCCTTCGCTGCGTGCTCGGGTGCGTCACGGTGTCGTTCTGCGCGCCGAGGTACATGAACACGCCTTGCGGGTTGTAGCTGGCCGGCCGTAGCTTCGTCAGGACCCGGCCGGCGAAGGCGTCGGCCTCGAATTCCTGCTGGTTGGCCAGGCGCGCGGCGTCGCGGCCCATCCGTTCGTTCAACTGCGGTTCGATCGGCCGGCGGGCGTCGATCTCGCCCGGCACCCATTTCTGGAACAGCAGGCCCATCTGGCGCCAGTGGTTCAGCGACACATGCCCGAGTTCGTGCGCCAGCACGAAGAGGCGCACCTGTTCCGGTGCATCGGCCAGCCGCGCATTGGCCACCAGCGCGTGGCCGTTGAGGGTTTCGGCGATCGTCGGGCCGACGATCACATGCAATTCGGCCTGGCCGTTCATCGCCAGGGCCTTCAGCAGTTCGTTGAAGCTCTGCTGCAGGATCTGCGCCTCTCGCCCGTCCGGTGCCGCCAGCTCGAAGGATTCGAGCTGCAACTGCTGCGAACGGTCGAGAACATCGTTGATCGTTTCGGCGCGCGCGGGCCAGGCGCCCAGCAGGACCAGCAGGGCGATCAGCGACAGGCGGGTGGACAGCAAGGGCTTCATGGCTCGAACTCCGGATCAAACCGCCATTGCAAGTGACGTGCCTGCGGGTTACTACCTAGCTGTGCCTAATTTACCGAAGCCGGCAAGGGCTGTGGGTTGTCATCGTGCTGACCCGGGGCGTCCCCCACAATGAGGGTCGGTCATGTCCCAATGGCTGCCGCCGGTCGGTCATGAGACAGTCAGGCTCCAGCCGAACACTGTCTCGATACTTGATTGATGAAACAGCAGTTCGTCTTCCCTGAAGCTGAGTCTTCCATGGCCTCCTCCTCTTCCGCTTTTCGCCGCCGCTACCACGCCGGCTTTACGCTGCTCGAACTGCTGGTCGTGATGGTCATCATCGGCCTGCTGGCCGGTTATGTCGGTCCGAAGTTCTTCGGCCAGATCGGCAAGTCGGAGGTCAAGGCGGCGAAGGCGCAGATCGATGCGCTGCAGAAGGCGCTGGACCAGTACCGGCTCGATGTCGGCCGCTACCCGTCGACCGAGCAGGGCCTGCAGGCGCTGGTCGTGAAGCCCTCGGACGAGCCGCGCTGGGCCGGGCCCTACCTGTCCAAGGCGCTGCCCAAGGACCCCTGGCACAACGACTACCAGTACCGCGCGCCCGGCGAGCACGGCGAGTACGACCTGCTGTCCTACGGCCGCGATGGCCGCCCCGGCGGCGAGGGCGAAGACGCGGACCTCGTCAGTTGGTGAGCCGCGATGCCCAGCTATCAAGCCAGGGTCTTCGGCCCTGACGGGGCGGTCAGGACCCAGCGCATCGATGCGGCGGACCGTCAGTCGGTCGCCGCGGCGCTGGGCGTGGCGCCGCAGCATGTGCTGGCGGTGCAGGAGCTGTCGACCAAGACGGCCGAACGCGGCACCGCCAAGACGAAGAACTTCCCATTGCGCCTGTTCAGCCAGGAGTTGGCGGTGCTGCTGGACGCCGGCATCGCGCTGCTGGAAGCGCTGAACACCCTGCGCGAGAAGGAAGCGAACGGCGCCGTGCGGCAGGCGCTGGACGCGGTGATCGACAGCGTCGAGCAGGGCCTGCCACTGTCGGCGGCGATGCGGCGCCAGCCGCAGGCCTTCGACGAACTGGTCTGCGCCATCGTCTCGGCCAACGAGCGCACGGGCCAGTTGAGCACCGCGCTGGCGCAGCACGCGCAGTACCTGGCCTGGGTGGAGAACCTGCGCTCGCGCCTTGTCGCGGCCTGCATCTATCCGCTGATGCTGCTGGCCGTCGGCGGTGCGGTGATCCTGTTCCTGCTGCTGTTCGTGCTGCCGCGCTTCGCCGGCATCCTGGACGGACTCAACACCGACCTGCCCTGGGCCTCGCGCATGCTGATCCTGTTCGGCCAGACGGCCGGCCAGCACCCGGGTGCGGTGCTCGGCGCGCTGGCCGCGCTGCTGGCGGTGGGTGCGGCGCTGTGGCGCAACGAGGCGTTGCGGCTGCGCCTGCAGGCCTCGCTGTGGACCCTGCCGGGCCTCGGCGCGCGGCTGCGCGTGCTGGCGCTGGCGCGGCTGTACCGCAGCCTGGCGATGCTGCTGGCCTCCGGCGTGCCCGTGCTGCCCGCGCTGCGCATCGTGCAGGACGTGGTCGCCGCGCCGTGGCGGCCGGCGGTCGGCGCCGCCTGCGCGCGCATCGAGCGGGGCGAGCGTCTGTCCGAGGTGCTGGAGGGCGAGAACCTCGCCACGCCGGTGGCGCGGCGCATGGTGCGGGTCGGTGAGCGCAGCGGCGAGGTGGCCGGCATGCTGGAGCGCGCCGCCGCCTTCCACGACGAAGAGGCCGTGCGCCTCACCGAGCTGTTGACCCGTGCGATCAACCCCGCGCTGATGCTGGTGATGGGCGTGCTGATCGGCGGCATCATCGTCCTGATGTACCTGCCGATCTTCCAGCTGGCGGAGCAGGTGCAATGAGCGCAGCGCTGAACGCTCACTCGCTGGCGGACTGGCTGCCGGCCGATCAAGGCCCGTGGCATCTGGACTTCGAGCACTGGCCGCAGGCGCAGGCCCAGCGCTGGCGCACGGTGCTGGCCGTCGGCGAGGCCTCGGGCCGGCGCATGCTGCTGGCGGAGCGCGAGCTGGACAGCCTGCTGCTGCAGAGCGTCGAGGCGCGGCTGCAGGGACCGGTGCGCTGGCTGCGCTGCGATCCGGCGGCGATCACGCACTGGCTCGGCGCCGGCGAGGCGGACTTCCGCGCGCTGTCCGACGTCGAGGAAGACAGCGTCGAGGCCGAGGTCGGTGAGGCCGCGGAAGAGCTGTCGGCCCTGCGCCTCTCCGAACAGGCCAGCCCGGTCGTGCGCCTCTTGAACGCACTGCTCTACGACGCGCTGCAGGACGGTGCCAGCGACGTCCACATCGAATGCACGGCGCGTGGCGCGACGGTGCGCTTCCGTGTCGACGGCGTGATGGCGATGGTGCGCTCGGTCGACGGCGCGGCCACCGCCGAGCAACTCGTCTCGCGGCTGAAGGTGATGAGCGAGCTCGACATCGGCGAGCGCCGGCTGCCGCAGGACGGCCGCTTCAAGCTGCGCGTGCAGGGCCGCGAGGTCGACTTCCGGCTCTCGATCATGCCCAGCGTGTTCGGCGAGGACGCCGTCATCCGTATCCTCGACCGTGCCCGCATCGAGCAGGCCGGCGCGTTGACGCTCGATTCGCTGGGCTTCGACGGCGACGAGCGCGCCGCCGTGCGCCACCAGGCGCGCCAGCCCCACGGCATGCTGCTGGTGACCGGCCCGACCGGCTCTGGCAAGACGACGACGCTCTACGCCACCCTGGCCGAGATCCACACCGGTACCGACAAGATCATCACGATCGAGGACCCGGTCGAGTACCAACTGCCCGGCGTCGTGCAGATCCCCGTTAACGAGAAGAAAGGCCTGACCTTCTCGCGCGGCCTGCGCTCGATCCTGCGCCACGACCCGGACCGCGTGATGGTCGGCGAGATCCGCGATGCCGAGACCGCGCAGATCGCCGTGCAGGCCGCGCTGACGGGCCACCTCGTGTTCAGCACCGTCCACGCGAACAACGCCTTCGACGTGATCGGCCGCTTCATGCACATGGGACTGGACCTCTACAACGTCGTCTCCGCGCTGAACGCGGTGCTGGCGCAGCGGCTGGTACGGCTCACCTGCAAGCACTGCGCGCGGCCCTTCCTGCCCGATGAGGCCACCTTGCAACGCCACGGCCTGAAGCCCGGCGAGGGTACGTTCCTGAAGGGCGAGGGCTGCGGCCACTGCCGTGGCACCGGCTACAAGGGCCGCCGTGCGGTCGCCGAGCTACTGAAGCTGGACGACGCGCTGCGCGACCTGATCGTCGCCCGCGCGCCGATGTCTCAGATCAAGGAAGCCGCCCGCGCCCGCGGCATGAAGCCGCTGCGCGCCGTCGCGCTGCTGGCCGTCTGCCGCGGCGAGACGACCTTCGAGGAACTGGAACGGGTGACGCTTGATGAGTAGCGGAAAGCCCAACAAGATGCTGCGCTGGCGCCGTCGCCTCGCCGCGCGGCTGGCGAAGCCGCAGACGCTGTTCCTCGGCCCGGACGGCGTGCAGACGGTCGAGGGCCAGGTCTTGCCTTTCGCCGATTGGTGCGCGAGCCACGCGGGCCAGGCGGCCGATGTGATCGTCTCGGCCCGGCTGCTGCACGAGCTGGTCTGCGAGCCGGGTCTGCCGCTGGACGACGAGGCGGCGCTGCAGACCTACGCGCGCCAGTTGTTCAGCCACTACTTCGGCGCCGCCGCGCAGCGCTGGCCGCTGGCCGGCTGGCGGGCGGGTTCCCGGCGTGGCGCTGCCGCGCTGCATGGCCTGGATTGGGCGGCGCTGCAGCAGGCCACCGACGAAGCGGACGTCGACCTGCGCAGCGCGCGTCCGGCCTGGGCACCGCTGCTGCAGCGCCTGGCGCGCGAGCAGGCGACGGCTGCGCTCGCCTGGGTCGAAGGCAGCCTGCTGTCGTGGGTGGTGTTGAAGGCTGGCGATGTCGCCGCTGTGCGCCAGCAGCGGCTCGTCGAACCGACGCTTGCCGCATTGGCCGAGACCTTGAACGAGCTGCGTGCGGCGGATGCGGTGGACGCCGTCACGGCAGCGGGTTATGGACTCACCGGCGAGGCCTCGATGCCGGCCCAGATGCAAGTGCTCGGCCGACTCGACGCGACCCAGCCAGAGCTGGGTCTGTTCGCACAAGCGACGCGCACCGCCGACCGCGCGCTGCCGCAACCAGACTTCCTGGCGCAGCGCGTGCGCCACTCGCTGCTGGCCTGGCCGCTCGCGCTGACGGGCCTGCTGGTGCTGGCCACGGCCGGCTGGAGCGCCGTCGACAGTCATCGCCAGCACGACGAGGCGCAGGCGGGCGTCGACGGACTGGCCGCGCGCGTCGCGGGCCGCAAGCCAGTCGCTGCGGCGGCGCCGCGTATTACCCGAACCACGACGACCGCCGACGCCGACCGCCTGCGCAGCGCCGCCGAGGTGCAGGCGCTGCTGCAGCAGAACTGGGAACCGCTGCTGGCCAATGTCGAGGAGGCCGGCGCCAGTCTGCCGGCGGGACAACTGAGCTGGCTGTCGCTGGACTACAGCGCCGGCCGCAACGAGCTGCGGCTAGAAGGCCTGGTGCAGGACAAGGCGGTGGCGCTGCAACTGGTGGACCGGCTCGCCGCCGCGCCCGGCTGGGGCAACGTGGTGCTGAGTCGCTTCCAGAACGGCGAGCAGGGCCTCGTCGGCCAGCGCTTCGAACTGGGCGCCCGGCTGCAGACCGATCGGCTGAAGGCCGAGTTGCCCGCCAAAGAGGAGCACAAGCCCTCATGAACATCGCCAACGCTGAACTGAAGCGACAGCTGCGCACACTCGGCTTGCCGGGTCTGGCCGGCCTGCTGGCGCTGATCGCCGCCGCAGCGCTGGCCTTCACCGCGCATCGCTGGGACACGCAGACGGCCGAGCTGCAGGCCCGCGCCGACGGTCTGCGCACGCGCCTGCGCGCGCTGCAGGCCAGCGGCGCCGACAAGACGATCACCGAAGCGCCGGCCACCCCGGACGAGTGGCACAACAACCTGCCGCCCGCCACCGAGCGCCAGCAGCGCCTGGCCGACCTGCTCGAGATCGGCCTGCGCATCGGCCTGACGCCGGTGCGCACCGAGCACCGGCTCAGCGTCGACAAGGCCGCCGGCCTGGAGCGCCTGCGCATCAGCATGCCGCTGACCGGCGGCTACGCGCAGCTGCGCCACTACATCGAGGCGGCGCTGGAGCACGACCCGGCGCTGAGCCTGGACAGTCTGAAGCTGCGCCGCGCCTCGCCGCTGGCGCCCGAGGTGGAGGCCGAGCTGGTCTGGTCGCTGCACAGCCGCAGCGGAGGCGAGTCCTGATGAGCGGCGCGTCGGACAAGACGGGCAACAAGCCGCTGCAACTGCGCCACTGGCTGCTGGCCAGCGGGCTCGCGATCACGCTGGCCGCGACGATGTGGGCCGCGCAGACCGGCGATGACGATGAGGCCGACGTGCAGGCGGTGGCTGGCAGTGACCGCCGCCCGGGCACCGCGGCAAGCGTCGATACCAGCAAGTCCGACAAGAAGCCTGTCGACATCGAGCCGCCCCGCATCGTCGACTGGAACACCACCGAGCGCGCCGCCTGGGCGCCGGTGACGCCGGCCCAGCTCGCCGCCTGGCAGCCGCCCCCCCCGCCCGCGCCACCCCCACCGCCGCCCCGCGCGCCAGTGGCCGCCGCGGCACCGATGGCGCCGCCCTTCCCCTACCAGCTGATCGGCCGCCTCGAAGAGCCGGGCGACGACGGCAAGCCGCGGGCGGTGGCCTTCCTGTCCGGCCCCAACCGCAGCCTCGGCGTGCATGCCGGCGAGGTGATCGATGGCCAGTGGCGCGTCGAGCAGGTCGGCGCCACCGGGCTGAGCCTCATCTGGCTGCCGGCCAAGCTCCCTCAAACGATCGCATTCCGTCCCGCATCTCCATCATGACCTTGAAGCCGCTCACTCTCGTTCTGATGCTGGTGGCCGCGGGCCTGGCCGGCTGCGCCAACCCGGCGCTGCGCCTGGCCGATGAGCAGGCCAAGGCCGACCAGCTGCCGCAGGCGCTGCGCACCCTGGACGAAGCGGCCCGCCTGAACCCCGAGGACCGCGAGATCCTCATTGCGCAGTCGCACGTCCGCGAGCTGCTGACGACGCGGCTGCTGATGACGATCGAAGGCCTGCGCGCGGCCGGCCGCTGGGACGAGGCCCGCGAGGCGGTGCAACGCCTGCGCGAGATCGACCCCAAGCATCCGCGCCTGGCCTGGTTCGAGACGGAGCTGGAACGTGGCCGCAAGGCGGACGCCAAGATCGCCACGGCCCGCGCGCTGCTGCGCGAAGGCAAGGCCGACCGCGCCGAGGCGATTGCCCGCGAGCTGCTGGCCGAGTCGCCGCAGAACGGCAATGCGCGGCTCTTGATGACGCAGGCGCTGCAGGCGCGGCCGCTGGAGGATCCGGCCGGCCTGACGCTCGGCCCCGCGTTCCAGAAGCCGGTGACCCTGGAGTTCCGAGATGCGCCGCTGCGCCAGGTCTTCGAAGCGCTGGCGCGCAGCTCCGACATCAACTTCGTGTTCGACCGTGATGTGCGGCCCGACGCGAAGATCACCATCTTCCTGCGCAACGTCACCCTGGACGAGGCGATGCGCGTGATCCTCGGCACGCAGCAGCTGGACCGCAAGTTGCTGAACGAGAACTCGGTGCTGATCTTCCCGAACAGCGCGGCCAAGCAGCGCGAGCACCAGGAGCTGATCACCCGCACGCTGTACCTGACCAATGCCGACGTGAAGACCGTGCAGGCGATGGTGCGCACGATCGCCAAGGTGCGCGACATCCACATCGACGAGCGGCTGAACCTGCTGGTCGTGCGCGACACGCCGGAGGTGATCCGCCTGGTCGAGAAGCTGGTCGCCTCGGTTGACCTGCCGGAGCCGGAGGTGATGCTGGACGTCTCGGTGATGGAGATCGGCAGCGACAAGGTCGAGTCGCTGGGCCTGTCCTGGCCGACGCAGGCGGCGGTGGGCGTGTTCGACGCGGCGGGCAACGGCGTGTCGAACATCTTCGTCGGCGGCAAGAACCGCAACGACATCCGCGCGACGATCGCCAACCCGCAGATCGTGGCCTCGATGACCGGCACCGCGTCCAACGCCAACCTGCTGGCTAACCCGAAGATCCGCGTGCGCAACCACGACAAGGCCAAGGTCGTCATCGGCGAGAAGGTGCCGGTCTTCACGACCACGTCCAACCTGTCGGTCGGCGGCAATGCGGTGGCGGCCTCGGTCACCTACCTGGACGTGGGCCTGAAGCTGGAGGTCGAGCCCTCGGTGCAGCTGGACAACGACGTCATCATCAAGCTGAACCTGGAGGTCAGCAATCTGCTGGGCCAGGTCACCGGCCCCGGCGACTCCACTGCCTACCAGATCGGCACGCGCCAGAGCACCACCTCGCTGCGCCTGAACGACGGCGAGACGCAGGTGCTGGCCGGCCTGATCAACGACGAGGACCGCGGCGACTCCAAGGGCATCCCGGGCCTGTCGACCTTGCCGCTGCTGGGCAAGCTGTTCGGCGTGCAGGGCGTGAACCGCAGCAAGACCGAGGTGGTGATGCTGATCACACCGCACATCGTGCGCAACCTGGTGCTGCCGGACGTCGGCGTCACCCGCATGGCCGGCGGCACCGACGGCTCGCCCGGCGCCTTTAGCACGATGTTGAAGCCGAAGGCGCGCGTGGGTGGGGCGATGAGTACGGGGCAGGTCGCGCCCCGCCCCAGCGCCCCGCCACCCACCGAGCCGCAGGACACGCCGGCCGCGGCGCCGCAGGAAGCGCTGGTGCGCTTCGAGGTGACGCCGTCGGCCCCGCCGGGCGGCACGGTGTCGGTGAGCCTGCGCAACGAGAGCGGCTTCACCGTCAAGGGCGAGCTGACCTATGACGGGTCGCGGCTGCTGCTGCCGCTGACCGTGCCGGGCGCCCCGCCGGGAGTGCTGTCGGTCGAGCTGCCGCCGCGCGGCGAGAAGGTCGTCGTGCTGCGCGCGCTGCCGGCCGCCAACGGACAGGTGCTGAACATCGAGTTCGGCAACCTGCAGGCCAGCGGGCCCAATGGCGAGCCGGTGCCGGCGCGCTCCGAGGGCGCGGGGCTCGTGACCGTGGAAATGCCGAGGTAACTCAGACGTGCGCACGCGCGGCTTTACGCTGATCGAGATGCTCGTCGTGCTCGCGATGATGGGCGTGCTCGCCATGGCGGCGCGGCCGATGCTGCAGATGTCGGCGCAGCGCAGCCGCGAGCACGAGTTGCGCACGGCGCTGCGGCAGATCCGCACCGCGATCGACGCCTACAAAAAGGCGGCCGACGAGGGCACGATCGCCCGCCCAGCCGACGCCAGCGGCTATCCGCCGACCCTCGATGCGCTGGTGGCGGGCGTGGCCGACGTGAAGTCCGTCAAGGGCCGCAAGATCTACTTCCTGCGCCGGCTGCCGCGCGACCCGTTTGCCGATCCGGCGCAGGAGGTCGCGCTGAGCTGGGGCCTGCGCAGTGCCGACAGCCCGCCCGACGAGCCGCGGGCCGGCAACGATGTGTTCGACGTCTATTCGCGCTCCACGAAGAAGGCGCTGGACGGCTCGCGGTACAAGGATTGGTGATGGGCACGAGGCCTCGCGGATTTACGCTGATCGAGCTGCTGGTGGTGATGGCCATCGTCGCGCTGCTGGCCTCGATCGCCGCGCCGCGCTATTTCGGCGGCTTGCAGAAGTCCAAGGAGGCCGCGCTGCGGACTTCACTGAACACGATGCGCGACGCGATCGACCACTACGTCGCAGACAAGAACAAATACCCCGACTCGCTGCTGCAGCTGGCCGAGGAGCATTACATCCGCGAGATCCCGGAAGATCCGCTGGTCGGCAAGAGCGACCAATGGGTCGAGGTACCGCCACCGCCCGATGCCCAGGTGTCCGGCAATCTGTACGACGTGCGTAGCGGTGCGGCCGGGCGTGCGTCGGATGGCCGGCTGTTCTCTGACTGGTAACTGGGCGGTGACTTGAAGCGGATGGCTGACCGGCAGCACGGCTTCACCTACCTGGTGATGCTGTTCTTCGTCGCGCTGACGGCGGCGGGGCTGGCAGCACTGGGCCAGAGCTGGAGCAATGCGGCGGAACGGGAACGCGAGGCCGAGCTGGTGTTCCGCGGCAACGAGATCGCTCGCGCGATCGCGAACTACGCGGCTGCTTCGCCCAACCCTGCCGCCCCGCAGTACCCGCGTTCGCTGGAAGATTTGCTTGTCGATCAGCGTGGCCTGAAGACGCGCTACCACCTGCGCCGAATCTATCGCGATCCGTTCACGAACGCGGCCGACTGGGAACTGATTCCGGTCAGCGAAGGTTCTGACCGCTTCAACGCAATCCGCAGTCGTTCAGTTCATCCGTTGCTGCGCGCGTTCAAGGATGATGGTTCGCCGGTGAAGAAAGCAAAGGACTGGGCGTTTAGTGGAGTGCCGGAACTCATGGCGGCTGCGCCAGCGGCATCGGCGGCAAGCGCCGCGAGCAGTCCCTAGTCCAGACCCCGCAGGCTGGCCGGGTCGAGCTGGCAGGTCTTCTTGCCGTCGCTGTCGCGCGGCCGGCAGCTGGCCGTCGGCACAGGCACGATGTTGCAGGTGGAGCGCATGCCACTGGCCGCGTGCTCCCGCTGTTCTGCCGTGGACTGGGCCAGCACGGCGGCCTGCAGCGCGTTGGCATCGGAACCCTGGGTCGACCAGGCCCGGTAGCCGCTCGGACCGCCGCAGGGCTTGCTGCCGACGGCGATGACGCGGCATTGGTCCGACTGGTCGCAGGCTGCATCGCCGATCGTGGCGCTGACCTTGTCCGCCAACTCGGCCGAAGACGGCGGCGGGGGCGCGGCGCAGGCCGCCACGCTGGCGCCGACCAGTGCGAGCAGAAGAAGGCTCAGACGTGTCATGCCCCGCCTTCCGCCCAGGGGTCGTAGCTGCCGAAGCACCACAGATGGCCTTCCGGGTCCTTGCAGGTGTAGACGCGGCCGCCGTAGTCCTGGTCGGCGATCGGCATCACCATTTCGGCGCCCGCGGCGGCGGCGCGCTCGCAGTGCGTGTCGATCGCGTCGATGACGATGTACGGGCACTGCGTCGAGCGGCCGCCGGTCTCATGCGGCTGCGCGGTGAAGCGGCCGAACTCGCCCTGCGGCGTGGCCGAGCCCAGCATCACCATCGCGTCGCCGCGGGCGGCGTCGCGCATCACTAGCTGCGCGTGCGCGATGCCGCCGCTGTCGTTGGGCACGATCAGGCCGCGCTCGAAGCCGAAGGCGCGGCACAACCAGTCGATCGCGGCGGGTGCGTCGTCGTAACGCAGGCAGGGAATCATGGTGGCAGGCATGAAACGGATTCTGCGCGCAGTCGGTCACGCGTCAACATGCGTCCAGATGACGCGTTATGTAACAAGTCGACATAACATTCCCGTCCATGCGCCATGCCGTCCTGGTCATCGCGGCAGCGACGTGTCTTGCAGCGGCGGCGTCCGCCGCCTCACCTGATCCCAGCCCCGATTGCCAGCCTTCGGCCGAGCAGGCCCTGCGCGCGCTCAATGCGCTGCGCGCCGCCGCTCGCAGCTGCGGCGCCACCCCGATGGCTGCCGCGGGGCCGCTGCGCTGGAATGACGAGCTGGCCGCGTCAGCCCGCCAGTACGCCGACGAATTGGCCGGGCGCGACACCTTGAGCCACGAAGGCCTCGTCTTGAAGACGCTCGGCCGCCGCGTACGGGCGGCCGGCTATCCGATGCAGCGGGCCGGCGAGAACCTGGCGGCCGGCGACGGCGACCTGGACGAGGTGCTGGATCGCTGGGCCTCCAGCGCCGATCACTGCGGCAACCTGATGGAGCCGACCTTCCAGGACGCCGGCCTGGCCTGCGCTCGCAGTTCAGGCCACTTCGGCTACTACTGGGTCTTGCACCTCGGGCTCAGATCCAGCCGAGATCGATTGCCCTGAGCACGGCCTGCGTGCGGTCGCGCACGCCCATCTTCGAGAAGATCGCCGAGCAGTGGTTCTTGATCACACCCTCGCTATTGCCCAGCAGGGTGGCGATCTCGGTATTGCTGCGGCCGCTGGCCACCAGGCGCAGCACCTGCAGCTCCTTGGGCGACAGCGGGTCGGGCTGATCGGCGGCGGTGAAGGCCAGCGGCTCGCCCTGGCGCTGCTCCATCCGCGTCGTCAGCGAGGGGCGCAGCGCGGTGCCGCCGGCCTGCACGTCGCGCAGCGCCTGCAGCAGGGTCTCGGGGCTGATCGCCTTCAGCAGGAAGCCGCGCGCGCCGGCGCGCACGGCCTCGTCGAAAGCCGAGGCGTCGTCGAAGGTGGTCAGCAGCACGACGGGGATCGCCAGTGCTCGCGCGGCCAGCGCGCGGATCAGGCCCAGGCCGTCGAGGCGCGGCATGCGCATGTCGGAGAGGATCAGGTCGGGCATGCCCTCGTCGGCGGTACCCGCCCGGGCGAGCCACTCGAGCGCTTCCGCGCCATCGCTGGCCTCGCCGACGATCTGCAGCTCCTCGCTCAGGGCGAGCAGGCCCTTGAGCCCTTCGCGCACCAGTTGCTGGTCCTCGACCAGCAGGATCTTGATTGCCATGTCTTCCCGATGTTCATCGTGATCAAGCGCTGCTTCGTGGGCAGCGCAGCTCGATGCCGAAGCCGTGGTTGCGGCGGCTCACCTGCATGCTGCCGCCCAGCTCCGTCATCCGCTCAGCCATGCCCTTCAGACCGTTGCCGGGGACCAGGTCCGCGGAACCGGGGCCGTCGTCCTCGATGCTGAGCCGGACCTCCCCATTGTCGTCTGCCGGGCTGCTGACGGCCAGCTTGACCCTCACATGGGCGGCTCGCGCATGGCGCACACTGTTCGTCACCGCCTCCTGCACGCAGCGCAGCAGCGCATGGGCGACGCGCGGACTCAGGTCGCGCGCGCCGGCGTCGATGTCCAGCTCGATGCGGGTACTGGCGATGCCGTCGGCCAGCGCCTGCAGCGCGCTGCTGAGATCGATGCGGCGTGAGCTGCGCTGCTGCGAGACGGCCTCGCGCACATCGGCCAGCAGGCGCGCCGCGCCCTCGCGGGCCTTGTCCACCGCCTGCGCGGCGCCGGCGGCATCGCTGCGCTGGAGTAGCGCGCTGCCGAGCTGCAGCTGCAGGTTCAGCGCCGTCAGGTGGTGGCCAACGACGTCGTGCAGCTCGCGCGCCATCAAGGTCCGTTCGCTGTAGCGCAGTTGCTCGGCCTGCAGCGCCTCGGCGCTGAGCCGCTCGGCCAGCATCACCTGCAGCCAGCGGCGCTTCTCGGCCTCGGCGGCGGCCATGCGACCGAGGCCGAAGGCCATGCCGTGCAGCGCCAGCATCGCCATGAAGAGGCCCAGGCTGTCGAACCAGGCGGGCACTTCCTCGGGTGTGGCCGCGCCGCTGCCCAGCGGCAGCAGCCAGTAGAGCAATACGTTCAGCAGCACCTGGGCCAGCGCGAACAGGAAGGCCGTGCGCACACGCAGCAGCAGCGCGGCCAGCGCGGTGACGAGAAAGGGCAGGCCCGGCGTGACGGCCAGCGCCAGCGCATCGATCAGCAGGATGCGGCCCAGCGCCTTGGGCGGCGGCTGGTCGGCCCGGCTGTCGCGGGCGAGCTGCCAGTAGGCCCAGGCGAAGAGGCCCAGCAGCGCCAGGCAGACAAGCAGCAGCAGCGGCGCGTTCGGCGAGCCGCCCAGGCGCAGCCACAGCGCGGGCACGACGCCGTCATAGGCATCGGTGCGGTAGCCCGCCAGGGTGGCTGCGGCCGAGCCGAGTTCGAGCAGGCAGACCGACAGCGCGGCGACGCGCAGCACCACCGTGGGCTGCGCAGCCCGCGCTAACAAGCGATCAAAAACGGTGCTCAAGGTGCGGCTGAGGCGATCACGCCGCCGCCCAGGCACACCTCGCCGTCGTACAGCACTGCGCTCTGGCCCGGCGTGACGGCCCACTGCGGCTCGGCGAAGCGCAGCGCGAAGCTCTGCGGGCCGGGTTCGAACTCGCAGCTTGCGTCGGCCTGGCGGTAGCGCGTCTTGGCGCCCAGCTCTCCGGAGGTCTCGGACAGCGCGCAGGTCCAGCTCATGTCGTCGGCCACCAGACTCGTGCTCAGCAACCAGGGGTGGTCGTGGCCCTGCACGACGTACAAGGTGTTCGTCTCCACGTCCTTGCGGGCCACGAACCAGGGCGCGTGCTCGCCGCCACCGCGTGGGGCGCCCTTCTCCTTGACGCCGCCGATGCCCAGGCCCTGGCGCTGGCCCAGCGTGTAGAACGACAGCCCCACGTGTTCGCCGATCTTGCGGCCGCGTTCGTCCTTGATCGGGCCGGGTTGGTGGGCGAGGTAGCGGTTCAGGAATTCGCGGAAGGGCCGCTCGCCGATGAAGCAGATGCCGGTCGAGTCCTTCTTCTTCGCGTTGGGCAGGCCAATCTCCTCGGCGATGCGGCGCACCTCGGTCTTCTTCAGCTCGCCGACCGGGAACAGTGTCTTCTTCAGCTGTGCCTGGTTCAGCCGGTGCAGGAAGTAGCTCTGGTCCTTGGTGTTGTCCAGGCCCTTCAGCAGCTGGACCTGGCCCTCATGCTCGCGGACGCGGGCGTAGTGCCCCGTCGCGATCTTCTCGGCGCCCAGGCGCATCGCGTGGTCGAGGAAGGCCTTGAACTTGATCTCGGCGTTGCAGAGCACGTCGGGGTTGGGCGTGCGGCCGGCCTGGTACTCGCGCAGGAAGGCGGCGAACACGCGGTCCTTGTAGTCGGCCGCGAAGTTGACGTGCTCGATCTCGATGCCGATCACGTCGGCCACGGCGGCCGCATCCACGAAGTCGATGTTCGACGAGCAGTACTCGCTGTCGTCATCGTCTTCCCAGTTCTTCATGAAGATGCCGACGACCTCATGCCCCTGCTGTTTCAACAGGTGGGCGGTGACGGCGGAGTCGACGCCGCCGGACAGGCCGACGACGATGCGTTGCTTTTTCATGGGGCGATTGTCCCAAACGGAGCAAGAACCGGCTGGCGCACGGTCTTGTCCATGACCTGCCTCAATGAAACGGGGTAAAAAATTTATTGTTTGACCTGCGGCATGTAGATCGAGGCGTCCGCGCGGATCGTATCGAGCGGCAAACGGCGCCCCGCGACGTGGTCCTCGATGCATTGCAGGACCAGCGGGCTGCGCATCCGGTGCGCGTTCGCGCGGACCTCTTCGGCGCTCATCCACAGCGTGCGCAGGATGCCCTTGTCGAGCACCCAGCCGGCGATCGGATCACCCGCCGCGCCGCAGAACGCGAGGCGCAGATAAGTCACGTCTTCCCCGGTGGCAGGCCGAAAGAAGCGCGACAGGTACATGCCCAGCAAGGCCTCGGGCGCGAAGTTGCGGCCGGTCTCTTCGAGCGTCTCGCGCACCACCGCCTGCTGCGGCGATTCACCCGGCTCGAGGTGCCCCGCGGGGTTGTTCAGCATCACGCCCTCGGGGGTCAGTTCCTCGACCAGCAGGTAGCGGCCGTCCTGCTCGATCACCGCGGCCACCGTGACGCTGGGGCGCCAACGTTCGTTGTTCATCAACTGTCGCTTTCATGCTTGCCCGGATGTCGGACGCGGAGCCTATTGTGTAAGCTCGCCCGCAGTCCGCCCATTCCAACGGTTAGAACGGGGAGTTCTTTCTATGCAGATCGGTGTCCCGCGCGAGAGCGCGGCCGGAGAAACTCGCGTGGCCGCCACGCCCGAGACGGTCAAGAAATTGATCGCCCAGGGGCATCAGCTGCGCATCGAGAGCGGTGCGGGCCTGGCGGCCAGCGCGACCGACGAGGCCTACGTGGCCGCGGGTGCGCAGATCGTCGACCGCGCGACCGCCTACCAGTCCGAACTGCTGCTGAAGGTCAGGAGCCCGAACGCCGAGGAACTGGGCCTGGTCAAGCCCGGCACCAACCTCGTCGGCATGCTGAACCCCTTCGACCGCGACGGCTTGCAGGCGCTGGCCACGGCCGGCCTCACCAGCTTCGCGCTCGAAGCGGCGCCGCGCACGACGCGCGCGCAGAGCATGGACGTGCTGTCCTCGCAGGCCAATATCGCCGGCTACAAGGCCGTGATGATCGCGGCCGACAAGTACCAGCGCTTCTTCCCGATGCTGATGACGGCGGCCGGCACGGTGAAGGCGGCGCGCGTGGTGATCCTGGGCGTCGGCGTGGCCGGCCTGCAGGCGATCGCCACGGCCAAGCGGCTCGGCGCGGTGATCGAGGCCTCCGACGTGCGGCCCTCGGTGAAGGAACAGGTCGAATCGCTGGGCGCCAAGTTCATCGACGTGCCCTACGAGACGGCCGAGGAAAAGGAAGCTGCGGAAGGCGTCGGCGGCTACGCGCGGCCGATGCCGCAGAGCTGGCTGGACCGGCAGAAGCTCGAAGTGGCCAAGCGCGTCGCGCAGGCGGACGTGGTCATCACCACGGCCCTGATCCCCGGCCGCGCCGCGCCGGTGCTCGTCACCGAGGACATGGTCAAGGCGATGAAGCCGGGCTCGGTGATCGTCGACCTCGCCGCACCGGCCGGCGGCAACTGCCCGCTGACGGAAGCGGGCCGCACGGTCGTCAAGCACGGCGTCACGCTGGTCGGCGAAACGAATCTCCCAGCCCTGGTGGCGGCCGATGCCTCGGCGCTCTACGCCCGCAACGTGCTGGACTTCCTCAAGCTCGTCATCACCAAGGAAGGCGCGTTCAACGTGCCGATGGATGACGACATCGTCGCGGCCTGCCTGATGACGCAGGGTGGCGAAGTCAAGCGCAAGTAACTATCCGGGGACATCCGCACCATGGAACTCGACATCGTCAACCACACGGTCACGAACCTGATCATCTTCGTGCTCGCCATCTACGTGGGCTACCACGTCGTCTGGACCGTCACGCCCGCGCTGCACACGCCGCTGATGGCCGTGACCAACGCGCTGTCCGCCGTCGTCATCGTCGGCGCGATGCTGGCCGCCGCGCTGACCGAGACGCCCTTCGCCAAGACGATGGGCGTCGTCGCCGTGGCGCTGGCCTCGGTGAACATCTTCGGCGGCTTCCTCGTGACGAGGCGGATGCTGGCGATGTTCAAGAAGAAGGAGAAGAAGAGCACGGAGGCTGCCAAGTGAGCATCAACCTCATCGTCCTGCTCTACCTGCTGGCGAGCGTCTGCTTCATCCAGGCGCTGAAGGGGCTCTCGCACCCGACCACGTCCATTCGTGGCAACGTGTTCGGCATGGTCGGCATGACCATCGCCGCGCTGACGACGGTCGCGCTGATCTACAAGCTCGGCGGCACCGCGCTAGGCCTCGGCTGGGTGCTGGTCGGCGTGGTGGTCGGCGGCGGCTACGGCGCCTGGCGGGCCAAGACGGTCGAGATGACTAAGATGCCCGAGTTGGTCGCCTTTTTCCACAGCATGATCGGCCTGGCCGCCGTGGCAATCGCCGCGGCGGCTGCGAGCGAGCCGGCCGCCTTTGCCATCGCCGCGCACGGCGACAGCACGATCCCCGGCGGCAACCGGATCGAACTCGCCCTGGGCGCGTTCATCGGCGCTCTGACCTTCACCGGCTCTGTCATTGCCTGGGGCAAGCTCTCGGGCAAGAGCAAGTTCCGGCTGTTCCAGGGTGCGCCTGTCGTGTTCAAGGGCCAGCACACGGTCAATGCGATCCTCGGCCTGGCGGCGGTGTTCTTCATCTACGGCTTCTGGGATTCGCAGGCGAACATCGACTTCACGCTGGTCGTGGTGCTGGGCTTCGTGCTCGGCGTGACGCTGATCATCCCGATCGGCGGCGCGGACATGCCGGTGGTCGTCTCGATGCTCAACAGCTATTCCGGCTGGGCAGCGGCGGGCATCGGCTTCTCGCTGAACAACGCGATGCTGATCATCGCCGGCTCGCTGGTGGGCAGTTCGGGCGCGATCCTGAGCTACATCATGTGCAAGGCGATGAACCGATCGTTCTTCAACGTGATCCTGGGTGGCTTCGGCGGTGACGCCACGGCTGCGGCCGCCGGCTCGACCCAGCAGCGAAACGTGAAGAGCGGCAGCGCGGACGATGCGGCCTTCGT
This sequence comes from Roseateles agri, assembly GCF_034043675.1. Taxonomy (NCBI): domain Bacteria; kingdom Pseudomonadati; phylum Pseudomonadota; class Betaproteobacteria; order Burkholderiales; family Sphaerotilaceae; genus Roseateles; species Roseateles agri. The sequence goes on from NZ_JAXCLA010000012.1 coordinate 85,378, forward strand.
GATGGGCAATGCCGAGAGCGTGATCATCGTCCCCGGCTACGGCCTGGCGGTGGCGCGTGCCCAGCACGCGGTGAAGGAACTGGCGGCCAAGCTCACCGAGAAGGGCGTGACGGTCAAGTACGCGATCCACCCGGTGGCCGGCCGCATGCCCGGCCACATGAACGTGCTGCTGGCCGAAGCCGAGGTGCCTTACGACCAGGTTTTCGAGATGGAAGACATCAACGCCGAGTTCGGCCAGGCGGACGTGGCCATCATCCTCGGCGCCAACGACGTGGTGAACCCTGCCGCGCACGTGAAGGGCAGCGCCATCTACGGCATGCCCATCCTGGAGGCCTACAAGGCCAAGACCATCATCGTCAACAAGCGCTCGATGGCGGCCGGCTACGCCGGCCTGGACAACGAGCTGTTCTACATGGACAAGACGATGATGGTGTTCGGCGACGCCAAGAAGGTCGTCGAGGACATGCTCAAAGCCGTCGAGTGAGCTTGCGGCGCGCGGCCAGTGCCGCGCCGCCCAGCAACATCAAGGCTGCCGCACCCGGCTCGGGCACCGCCATCGCCGAGGTGATGAAGTGCCCGTCGGTGGCCGCGCCGGTGGAGGCAGTGAAGCCGTAGTAGATGCTGCTGCCGGCGAGGTCGCTGAAGTCGACCGCGGCCTGCACGGCAAAGGTCTGGTATTGCGAGGGATCGCCGTCGGCCGTGTAGACCTGCAGGAAGCCGCTCAGCGTGCCGGTCGCGTCGCCGTTGCCGGACGGCGTGTAGGTCAGGCTGGCATAGGACTGGAAGGGCACGTTGCGGATCACGTCGCCGAGTCCGGTCTCGGTGACGGCCAGCGGCGTCGATGCATCGCCGTTGCGCAGGATCTGCAGGCTCGGCGAGACCGGTTCGCCGTCGAAGTTGAAGGTGTCGATGGCCAGCGCCACGCTGTGGTCCAGGCCGTCGTAGCCCAGCGCGCTGCCGCCACCGCCAAAGCCTGGCGCCGTGGCCAGGGTGAAGGTCAGCCCGTCGCCGCGCAGTTGGGTGCCCGCGATGAAGAAGTTGAAGTCGAAGAAGAAGGGCTGGTTGAAATCCAGCGCCAGCGCGGTCGGCGCGAAGCCGGCACCGGCCTGGGCTTCGACGCCGGGCGCCGTCAGCCGCAGATCGCTGTAGGTGAAGCCGTTGCCGGGTGTGGTGTTGCTGGCCGTGGCGCTGCCCAGCAAGGTCCAGGTCGTGAAATCGGTGAAGCCGGTGGAGAGGCTGGCGCCGGCCGGGGCGGCCGTTGCCGCGTGGTGCAGCGTGGCCAGGCCCAGCAGCAGGCTGGCGGCGAACAGGTTCTTGCGGATGGGCATGATGGCGAACTCCTGGTGCGGTTGAAAAGCCGCGCCAAGCGTCGCCGTCACCCGTTAGGCAAGCGTTAGTGCGCGGTCAGTGCGAGTGAGACAGCCTCCGCCAGCGACTGCGCGGCGCCGGCGGCCCACAACTGGCGAACCCTCGCCGTGCCCAGTTGCAGCGTGGTGAGCCGGCGGATGCGGCGCAGGTCGCGCCGGTCGGCGTCGCTGAGGCCGCCGAAGCCGGCGAGCCACAGCGCCTCGGCCGCGGCGGCGAGGCTCACGGCCCGCTCCGGCTCGCGCAGGTGCGCGAGCGGATGGGCCAGGTACCAGATCGCCATCAGCAGCTCCAGCCGCAGCAGGTGCTCCCAGCCGAGCCGTGCGCACTGGCGGTAGCTCGCCGCGGCATCGGCCCAGCGGCGCAGGCCGCGTTGCGCGTCGCCGCGTGCCACCAGCAGCTGGCACAGCATCTTCCAGTCCATCTGCGCGCGCAGGGCCGGCTCCAGCGCGACCAGCCGGGCCAGCGCCGCCTCGTGCCGGCGCGCGCCGTTCTCGCAGTTGGCCAGGTAGATCTGGCACATGTGGACCATGTGCAGATTGCCCAGGCCCTGCCAGAGCTGCAGCGCGCGCTCGTGCAGCGCCATGCAGCCCTCGAAGTCGCGCCAGTCGTGGCTGGCGAAACCCTGCATCGTCAGGATGCTTGCGAGCAGGTCGTCGTCGCCATCGGCGAGCGCCAGGTCGTGCGCCTCGGCGAGCCGGTCGACGACGCCGTCGGTGCCCTTGTCCAGGCGCCAGCGCGCCCGCGCCGCGGCGAAGAGCGCCATCGCGCGCCAGGGCGCATCGGCCGTGACCAGCGTCAGGCCGCGCTCTGCGTGGGCGACTGCATCGGCGCTGCGGCCGGCGCTGAACAGCAGCGCGCCGAGCACGCAGTGGCCCAGGCTCTGCAGCGCAGGATCGGCGCAGTGCTCGGCCGCCAGCGCAAGGTCGGTGAGGCCGGCCGTCGGCAGGCCGATGCCCTCGAAAGCGCGCCACAGCTGGAACATCAGCCGCACGGCATCCTCCGGCAGCCCGTCGGCAACGGCGCTGGCCAGCGCGGCGAGCACGTTGGGCGTTTCGGCGCGCAGCTCGTCCAGCGCGGGCGTGGCGGGCAGCCGCGCGGCCCAGCCGAGCAGCCAGGCCCGGTGCCGTGCGCGCAGCACCCGGGCGCTGTCGGCATCGAGCTGCAGCGCCGCGTATTCGCGCACCGGCTCCAGGCAGCCGTAGCGGCCCGCGCCATCGCCGCCCGTGGTGGCGCGCAGCAGCGAGTGGGCGACCACCTCGTCGAGCCGCAGCGCGATCTGGGCCTCCGGCACTTCGCAGACCTGGGCCGCCGCCGTCGCCGTGAAGCCGCCCTGGAACACGGTGATGCCGGCCATCAGCCGGGCCAGCGGCGCATCGAGCAGCTGCCAGCTCCAGTCGACGACGGCCTGCATCGAGGCATGGCGCTGCGCATCGGCATTCGTGCTGCGGCCGCGCGAGCCGCGGGCCAGCAGCGCCAGCGCGTTGCCACCCGGCTGCCGGCGCGCATCGCGCAGTAGCCCGGCCATCGCCGCGGGCGCGATGCTGCGCACCCGCGCCGCGGCCAGCTCGATCGCCAGCGGCATGCCTTCGAGCAGGTGGCTCAGTTCGGTCAGCGCGGCGAGATTGCCGGCGCGCAGCTGGAAGTCGGCCCGCACGGCGCGGGCGCGGTCGACGAACAGTGCGATCGCCGGATTGACGGCGGTCTCGGCCAGCGTGTCGCCGCTGTCGGGCAGGGCCAGCGGTGCGATGGCGAACTCGCGCTCGCCGTCCAGGCCCAGCACGCGGCGCGAGGTCACCAGCAGCTGCAGGCGCGGCAGCGCGGCCAGCAGTTGCGCCAGCAGCTCGGCCGCTGCCGCCTCGAGCTGCTCGAAGTTGTCCAGCACCAGCAGGGCCTGGCGCTCGGCCAGGGTGCCGATCAGTGGTGCCAGCGGCTCGGACGGGTTGGGCTGCAGCTGCAGGCTGCCGAGCAGTGCGTCGAGCAGCTGGGCCTGGGTGCGAGCGCTGGCCAGCGGCACGAAAACGACGGGAGCCGCGTAGTGCTGCGCGATGTCCACGGCCAGCCGCGTCTTGCCGCTGCCGCCAGGCCCCAGCAGCGTGACCAGGCGGTGCTGCTGCAGCTCGGCACGCAGGGCCTCGCGCTCGGCCTCGCGGCCGAAGAAACGGGTCAGGTAGACGGGCAGCGCATGGCCGCGTTCGGTGGCGCGGGGCGGCGCCGTGGCGGCGACTGCGGGAGGTGTCGGGTGGGCGGCCGTGGGTATCGCCGCTGCTTCCACGCGCTCGTACAGCGCGGCCAGCCGCAGTCGCTCGTCGGCGATCCAGTCGTCGTAGAAGCCGGGCATCAGCTCGCCGCCGTACTCGCGCAACGCCTCGGCGTAGTGGCTGGCGCGGACATGGCGTTCGAAGCGGAGGGCATCGCAATCCAGCGCGCCGGGCACCAGCCGCAGGCCCAGCCGATCGGCCAGCAGCACCCGCCGCGCGAGCGGCCCCGGCGGCTCCAGCATCTGGCGCAGTGCGAACAGCGTCTGGCGCAGCCGGTTGCGGCCGACGTCGAGCGCGACGCCGGGCCACAGCAGCTCGATCAGCTCCTCGCGCGGATGGGTGCGCTCCGGCTGCAGCGCGAGCCGGGCCAGCAGGGCGGCCACGCCGCGGCTGCCGAAGTTCTGCAGTGCCGGCTCGCCATCACGCTGCGCGCCGACGCCGCCGAGCAGGCGGACCTGCCATGCTGCGGCCGCGGCGTGGCCTGGAGTCGGCGGTGACGGGACCGGGTCTTGCATCGCGAGGCCGAGGTTACCGTGCTCTGGTGGTGCGCCCCACCCCGCATTCGTGCGCTATCGAGGTGCTGATGAATCTCGGCGTTATGCACCGCTTCGGGCGGCCGATGCACCGCTATCGAATCCCCTGATGCTGGGGCTGCCCCGCATCGGGGAAAATACCCAGCGCTATTCTGGGAGCAATGATTCGATGGAGAAGATCTGGTTGAGCCACTATCCGGCCGGTGTTCCGGCGGAGATCAATGCGGATCTGTATCCGTCGCTGGTCGAGTTGATGGACCGGGCGTTCAAGACCTTCCCGCAGCAGCCGGCCTACCGGATGATGGGCGCGACGCTGACGTTCGCCCAGATCGACGACGCCTCCCGCGCACTGGCCGCCTATCTGCAGGGCCTGGGCCTCGAGAAGGGTGACCGCGTCGCGGTGATGATGCCCAATGTGTTCCAGTACCCGGTGGCCGTGGCAGCGATCCTGCGTGCCGGCTACGTGGTCGTCAACGTCAATCCGCTGTATACGCCGCGCGAGCTGGAGCATCAGCTGAAGGACTCCGGCGCCAAGGCGATCGTCATCCTCGAGAACTTCGCCCACACGCTGCAGCAGGTGATTGCGAACGTGCCGACCAAGCATGTGATCCTTGCCTCGATGGGCGAGATGCTGGGCTTTGCCAAGGGCCTGATCGTCGACCTCGTCGTGCGCCATGTGAAGAAGCTGGTGCCGGCCTTCGAGCTGCCCGGTGCGGTGCGCTACAAGGACGCCGTGTCGCGCGGCCGGGCTTTGAGCTTCACCGCGCCGAAGGTCGGCCCGGGCGACATCGCCGTGCTGCAGTACACCGGCGGCACCACCGGCGTCAGCAAAGGCGCGGTGCTGCTGCATCGCAACCTGGTCGCGAACACGCTGCAGGCCGAGGCCTGGTACCAGCCGGCGCTCGGCAAGGTGCCGGCCGGCCAGCAGCTGATGAGCGTGGCCTCGCTGCCGCTGTATCACATCTTCGGCTTCACGACGAACATGATGCTGTCCATGCACCTGGGCGGCTGCAACATCATGATCCCGAACCCGCGCGACCTGCCCGCGATGTTCAAGGAGCTGAGCGCGCACACGATCCACAGCATGCCGGCGGTGAATACGCTGTTCCTCGCGATGGCCAACCACCGCGACTTCAACACGGTGGACTGGAAGAATCTGGTGATCTCGGTCGGCGGCGGCATGGCCGTGCAGCAGGCCACGGCCAAGCTGTGGCTGGAGAAGACCGGCTGCCCGATCGTCGAGGGCTACGGCCTGTCGGAAACCTCGCCGGTGGCGAGCTGCAACCCGACCGACAGCACGGCCTACAGCGGCACGATCGGCCTGCCGGTGTCCAACACCGAGATGTGCCTGCTCGACGACGACGGCCATGAAGTGCCGATGGGCGCGGCCGGCGAGATCGCGATCCGCGGCCCGCAGGTGATGGCTGGCTACTGGCAGCGACCCGACGAAACGGCCAAGGTGATGACGCCCGACGGCTACTTCCGCACCGGCGACATCGGCGTCGTCGACGAGCGCGGCTACTTCAAGATCGTGGACCGCAAGAAGGACATGATCCTGGTCAGCGGCTTCAACGTCTACCCGAACGAGATCGAAGACGTGCTGACCTTGATGCCCGGCGTGCTGGAGGCAGCGGCCGTGGGCATCGCGGACGCCAAGGCCGGCGAGGCGGTCAAGGTCGTCATCGTCAAGAAAAACCCGGCGCTGACCGAGGCCGAGGTGCGCGCCTACTGCGAGGCCAACCTGACCGGCTACAAGCGGCCCAAGGTGATCGAATTCCGTACCGAATTACCGAAAACCCCGGTCGGCAAGATCCTGCGCCGCGAACTGCGGGACAAGAGCTGACTTAACCTCGGCCGCTCCACCCGCATGAGCCGGAACCGATGGTGCTTGAGCAGCGATACCAGAAGACCGAGGCCGGGCGCGCCGAGATCAAGGCGCGCTCGCTGACCGCGCTTTCGCGCAGCGGCCGCAACCTGCTGCTGGTGATGGACGGCTCGCGCAGCGCGCGCGAGTGGCTGGCGATGGTGCAGGGCGCGACGGCCGGTGACGTGGAGCTGCTGCTGTCGCAGGGGCTGATCGGGTCCTTGTCGGCCGCGGTGCCTGCCCCCGCGCCGGTTGCTGCCGCTGCTGCCGCTGTTGTTGCGCCGGCCCCCGCCCCCGCTGCGGTCGGCTACGCCGAGCTCTACGCCTACCTGACCGGCAATGCCAAGCCCTTCTTCGGCCTGATCAAGGGCTACCGCATCGTGCTGGATGTGGAGCGCTGCGCCGACCTGCCGGCGCTGCAGGTGCTGGCCGAGCGCTTCGCGCTGGGTGTCGAGCGGGAGCATGGCGCGATGAAGGCGCGCGAGGTCCGACAATCGCTGGGACTTCCGCTCTGATCCTTCTTTCTCGATGCCGCGTTTCTTCGTCGACCAGCCGCTTGCCGGCGCTCCCGCTGAACTGAACCTGCCGCCCGGCGCGGCGCGCCACGTGCAGGTGTTGCGCCTGCAGCCCGGCGCGACGATCACGCTGTTCGACGGCTCGGGCCTGGAATGGCAGGCCGAGGTGCTGAACATGGGCCGCAGCGAGGTTGGCGTGCGCCTCGTTTCGAGTCAGGCGGTGCAGCGCGAGCTGCGCCAGGACGTGACCCTGGCCGTCGTGATACCGGCCAACGACCGCATGGACGGCATCGTCGAGAAGGCGACCGAACTCGGCGCCTTCGCGATCCAGCCGCTGATGAGCGAACGCTCGGTGCTGCGCCTGGCCGGCGAGCGGGCCGACAAGAAGGTGGCGCACTGGCAGGGCGTGGCCGTGGCCGCCTGCGAGCAGAGCGGCCGCACGTGCGTGCCGCGGATCGCGCCGGTGCTGTCCCTGAGCGCTTGGCTGCAGTCGCTAGGCACCGCGGATGACGAGCGCCGCTGGCTGCTGAGCCCGACTGCGGCGCAACCCTTGGCAGCCCAGGCTGCCGCAGCCCGCACGGTGGTCCTCAGCGGACCGGAAGGCGGCTTGAGCGCCGCCGAGGAAGACGCTGCACGTGCCCGCGGCTTCGTCGCAATGCAACTGGGCCCGCGCATCCTGCGGGCCGATACGGCACCCTTAGCCGTGCTCGGGTGGCTGGCCCTCGGGGAGCTCGCCTGACTTCGGCTTGCGCGCCGAACCCGCCACCAGGTCGAACCTGAACAGCCGGCATTCGATCGGGCCGTTCCACATCGGCACCTTGCGCGATTCCTTCAGCCGCATCTTGCTGGGCAGCTTCATGTCCGGGCACAGCAGCCAGGCGGTCCAGCCGGCGGGGTTCTGCGTGTAGGCGCGCTTCCAGTGGGCGGCCAGGCGGGGGAAGAAGTCGTCGCCGGCATCGCGCGATTCGGAGCCGCCGGCGTCGCGGCTCATCGTCATGCTGCCGGCCTTGCCGCGCACCTCGATCCGCTCGCCGTAGGGCGGGTTCATCATCACCGTGCCGGGCATGCCTTCGGGCAGATCGGGCGCCGGACGCTCCAGGGCATCGCCGCCGTTGAACTGGATGTATTGCGCCACGCCGGCGCGCTCGGCATTGCGGCGCGCGAAGTCGACCATGCGGAAGGCCACGTCGCTGCAGAAGATGGGCACGGCCGGCGCGTGTTCGCGGTCCTTCGCGGCCTGCTTGATCGCCTGGAAGCGGCCGCGCAGCGGGGCGAAGGGCAGCTGGCGCTCGAAGGCGAAGCGGCGCTGCATGCCGGCGGCCATGCCGCAGGCGATCTGCGCGGCCTCGACGGCGATGGTGCCGCTGCCGCAGCAGGGGTCGTGTAGCGCGCCGCCGGTCTCGGGCGTGCCGCGCCAGCCGGCGGCGGCCAGCATCGCGGCGGCCAGCGTCTCCTTCAGCGGGGCGTCGCCCTTGTCCTCGCGCCAGCCGCGCTTGAAGAGGGGCTCGCCGGAGCTGTCGATGTAGATCGTCGCGTCGGTCGGCCCGACGTGCATGACCACGGGCAGGTCCGGGAAGCGCGTGTCCACGCTGGGCCGCTCGCCGGTGGCGTCGCGCAGCACGTCGCAGATCGCGTCCTTGACGCGCAAGGTGGTGAAGTTGAGGCTCTGCAGCGGCGAGCGCTGGGCGACGAGGTCGACGCGGATCGTGTGCTGCGGCGTGATCCACTGGGTCCAGTCGATGCCACGCGTGATCGCGTAGATGTCGTCTTCATGCCGGTACGGGCCGCCACCGATCTCGATCAGCACGCGCTGGGCCAGCCGGCTCTCCAGGTTCAGCTGCATCACGCCTTCGGCATTGCTCTTCACCGACACGCCGCCGCGCAGCGCTTCGGTGTGCGCCCGCGGCAGGATCGCGCGCACTTCCTGCTCCAGCAGCGGCTCGACGCCGGAGGGGCAGGACAGGAACAGATAGAGGGTTTCTTTTTCGAACGGGACGGACGCGGACATCGCACGATTGTCCCCCACTTGGAATCCGCGCCTGTGCCGCCATCTGGCTGGCAAGAAGGAAGGACTGTTCGATGGGTGCCCGCGACGACTTGCCATTGCTCGATGCCTATTCCGAGACCGTGACGCGCGTGGCGCAGACGGCCAGCCGGGCCGTGGCCCACATCAAGGCCCGCCAGGGCAGCGGCTCGGGCTTTTTGTTCACGCCGGACGGCTTCGCGCTGACCAATGCCCACGTGGTCGAAGGCGCGGGCGAGTTGCGCGCCGCCTTCGTCGACGGCAGCGAGAGCGCGGCGCGGCTGCTCGGGGTCGATGCCTCGACCGACATCGCGGTGCTGCGCCTGGAGGCGCATCCGCCGGCCTTCCTGGAGCTGGGCAGTTCCGCGCAGCTGCAGCCGGGGCAGTTGGCAGTGGCCGTCGGCAATCCGCTGGGCTTCGACTTCACGGTCACGGCCGGCATCGTCAGCGCGCTGGGTCGCAGCCTGCCGGCGCGCGGCGGGCGGCTGATCGAGGACGTGATCCAGACCGATGTGGCGCTGAACCCGGGCAATTCCGGTGGCCCGCTGCTGGACAGCGCGGCGCAGGTGATCGGCGTCAACACGGCGGTGATCCCGTCGGCCCAGGGCCTGAGCTTCGCCGTGTCCATCGATACCGCGCGCTGGGTGGCTGGTGAGCTGATGCGCCATGGCAGCGTGCGGCGCGGCCGGCTGGGCCTGCAGTGCGCCGCGATGGCGCTGCCGCGGCGCTGGATCCGCGAGAACGAGTGGCCGGCGGCGACGGGCATCCGCCTTGTCGACGTCGTGGCCGGAGGTCCCGCCGCGCAGGCCGGGCTGCGCGAGGGTGACATTCTGATCGGCTGCGACGGCGCGCCGCTGGCACAGCTGTCCGACCTGCTGAAGCGCCTGGCGGGCGAGGGCTACGGCCGCCCGCTGGTGCTGAAGCTGCTGCGGCCGGTGGCCGGCGTGCTGACGACGATGTACCTGACGGTCAGGCCGGCCGGCTGAAGCCCGGCCTCGTCACATCGTCTTGCGCAGGTTTGCCGGCGCGATCTTCAGCGCTTCGCGGTACTTGGCCACCGTGCGCCGTGCGACCTGGATGCCCTGCTCCTCCAGCATGCTGGACAGCGCGCTGTCAGAAAGCGGCTTGTTCTGGTCCTCGGCGGCGACGAACTGCTTGATCAGCGCGCGCACGGCGGTGCTCGACGCATTGCCGCCCGCCTCGGTGTTGAGGCCCGAGCCGAAGAAGTACTTCAGCTCGAAGGTGCCGAAGCTGGTGGCCATGTATTTGGCCGTGGTCACGCGCGAGATGGTCGATTCGTGCAGGCCCAGCTCGTCGGCGATCTCGCGCAGCACCAGCGGCTTCATCGCCAGCTCGCCGTGCGTGAAGAAGCCCTTCTGCCGCTCGACGATCGCCTGCGAGACACGCAGGATGGTGTCGAAGCGCTGCTGGATGTTCTTGATGAACCAGCGCGCCTCCTGCAGCTGGCCGCCCAGCGCGCTATTGCTGATGCCGCCGCGCGTCGCGCGCAGCGCGTTCGCGTAGAGCTCGTTGATGCGCAGCTTGGGTGCGACCTCGGGATTCAGCATCACGCGCAGTTCGCGGCCGACCTTGCGCACGATCACGTCCGGCACCACGGCCTGGGCCTGGCCGCGGGCGAAGCGGCGGCCGGGCTTGGGCTCCAGCGAGGTGATCAGGCCTTGGGCCTCGCGCAGCAGGCCTTCGTCGGCGCCGGTCAGCGCCATCAGTCGCTTCAGGTCGCGCTTGGCGAGCAGTTCCAGATGCTGCTTGCAGATCAGGATGGCGATCACCTGGCCGGCGCTGCGCTGGATCGTGCGGAGCTGCAGCAGCAGGCACTCGGACAGGTCGCGCGCGCCGACGCCGGGCGGGTCCATGTGCTGCAGCCACTTCAGCGCGATGCGCAGGTGATCCAGCAGCTCCTCCTGGTCTTCGGGATCGTCGCCGGCGAGCGATTGGGCGATCTCCTCGATTGCATCTTCGAGATAGCCGTCTTCGTTCAGCGACTCGATCAGCACGTGCAGCGCGGTGCGGTCGGCCTGGGAGAGGCTCATGCCGGCGAGCTGCTGGCAGAGGTGCTCCTGCAGGCTGATCTCGGCGCTCTCGCGTTCGCTGCGGTCACCGTCGTCGTCGCTGTTGTTGCCGGAGCTGGTGCCCGGCGAGTTGCTGGGCAGCTCGCGGATGCCGTCGAAATCGTCGCGCTCGGTGCCGTTTTCCCAGTCTTCGCGCTCGGTGGTGCCGAAGTCCTCGGCCTTGATCTCGGGCGTGTTCTCCGCGTCCGCGCCGCCGCCGAGCTCGCCGTCGGCGCCGCTGTCCTCACCGGCGCTGGCCGCGCTGCGGAGCTCGGACAGCTCGGGCGTGGCGACGGAAAAATCTTCCTCCGGCTCCAACAGCGGGTTCTGCGCCAGCATCTGCTCGACTTCCTGGTGCAGTTCAAGCGTCGAGAGCTGCAGCAGCCGGATCGACTGCTGCAGCTGGGGCGTCAGTGCCAGGTGCTGGCTGAGCCGGACTTGAAGCGATGGTTTCATCGTGAGCGCCGGCGGGCTTACATACGGAAGTGTTCGCCGAGGTAGACCTTGCGGACGTCGGCGTTGGCGACGATTTCCGCCGGCGTGCCTTCGGCCAGCACCGAACCCTCGCTGATGATGTAGGCGCGGTCGCATATGCCCAGCGTCTCGCGCACGTTGTGGTCGGTGATCAGCACGCCGATGCCGCGCGCCTTCAGGAAGCCGATGATGCGCTGGATCTCCAGCACGGCGATCGGGTCGACGCCGGCGAAGGGCTCGTCCAGCAGGATGAAGCGCGGCTGCGTGGCCAGTGCCCGGGCGATCTCGACGCGCCGGCGTTCGCCGCCGGACAGGGCCGGCGCGGGGCTGTCGCGCAGCTTCTCGATGCTGAGGTCCTGCAGCAGGCCGTCCAGCAGTTCCTTGATCCGCTTGGCGGAGAGCGCGCGGCCGTTCTCGTCCTGCTGCAGCTCCAGCACCGCGCGGATGTTTTCCTCGACGGTCAGCTTGCGGAAGATCGAGGCTTCCTGCGGCAGGTAGGACAGACCCAGGCGCGCACGCTGGTGGATGGGCAGGCGCTGGACCTCCTGGCCGTCGATGCGGATCTCTCCGGCATCGGCGCGAACGAGGCCGACGATCATGTAGAAGCTGGTCGTCTTGCCGGCGCCGTTGGGGCCCAGCAGGCCGACGACCTCGCCGCTGTGCACGTCCACGTGCACGTCCTTGACGACCCGGCGCACGCCGTAGGTCTTGGCCAACCCTTGCGCTTCGAGACGGCTCGGGGTGGTCTTGTCGGGGAGGGTTCCGGCGCCTGTCATGAGGGCTTGCGCGGCTGCAGCGTCAGGCTTGGCTGCAGGGGCACCGCCGAGGCGGACGAAGCGGGCGCCTCCGGCGCGCTGGCGGCGCGGGGCATCAGGACCAGGCGGGAGCGGCCGCCCGGGTTCGGCGAACTGTTGCCGCCTTCCAGGGCGAAGACCTCGGTGCGCTTGTCGTAGATGATCGTGGCGCCGGTCACCTCATGGGCGACCAGGGTGCCGCGCATGTGGCGCACCCGTGCGTTGCCGACGAAGCGCACGGTGTCGGCGCGGGTGTCGTATTCGAGCTGGTCGGCCGAGCCTTCGATGAACTCGCCGGGCGCATCGCGGGCCTGGCGGAAGGTCACCTGCTTGGCGCTGGTGCCGTTGGCGTAGGCCTGGTAGTAGCCGTCGGGCGTTTCGCGGATGTCGGCCTTTTCGGCCCGCAGCACCATCGTGCCCTGCGTCATCACGACATTGCCGTTCATCTCGGTGCGGTTGTTCGCCACATCGGTCTGGCCGCCCTGGTCGAAGGTGACGTTCATCGGCTTGAGCCGGTCGGCCTTCTCGGCCTCAGCGGGGCCGGCACCCAAAGCGACCGCCAGCAGCAGGGCTGCGGCGGTCAGCGTTGACAAGGAATAGCGTGGCAGTTGTCTCATGGCGGCACAGTTCTTGCAGAACATTCTAGCCCGTGCCGCGGCGCGATCCCGCAGGGAAATGTGACGGGATTACGCCTTCGTGCGAGCGAGCTTGAGCAGGTAGTCCGCCACGCCGATCGCGTTCTTGCCCAGGCTCTCCTCGGTCAGGCCGCTGACACCGGCGCCGGCCATGGACGGCGAGGTCGTGAAACGGCCGCCGATCGCCAGCGTGGGCACGCCGTCGATCCGGTAGTCTTCGCTCAGCTTGGTGGCGGCTTGAGCCTTGGTCTGGACGCCGAAGGAGTTGAACGCGGCCTTGAACTTGGCCGGATCCACGCCCAGCTTGGTGACCATCGCGGTGATCGAGGCTTCGTCCGTCAGGTTCAGGCGCTGCACGTGGAAGGCGTTGAAGATGCCCGCGTGCACCTGCGCCTCGACGCCCATCGCTTCCAGCGCGAAGAACAGCTTCTGGTGCAGCTTGACCATCGCGTTGAAGCCGACGTGCAGGCGCCGGAAGGAGACGTCCGCCGGCAATTGCTTGACCCAGGCTTCCAGCGTCGGGTCGAAGACGAAGCAGTGCGGGCAGCCGTACCAGAAGAACTCGATCACCTCGATCTTGCCCGGCGGCGTCGGCAGCGGCTGGCCCATGCGCTGGTAGTTGCGGCCTTCGACGGGCGCGGCGCCCTGCGCGGAGGCCAGCAGCGGGGACGAAACGGCGGAAGCGCCCAGCAGGGCAGCGGAGAAATCGCGACGGCGCAGCAGCATGACTTTCTTTCCTCGGCGGAATGGGGTTTGACGCGGCAGCTTAGCCGAAGGCGGCTTAGTGCCGCCTTAACGAGCGACTTGCCCGACAGCCGTTACTGGCGTTGGACGCGCACCAGATTGGCCTCGACGCCGGCGGCCTCGACCTTGCGCTGCAGGTCTTCGGCTTCCGGGCGCCCATCCAGCGGGCCCATGCGGACGCGGTAGACGGTGCGGCCGGCCTGCTCGCGCTCCAGCACCTTGGCGCTGAAACCCTGCATCGCCAGCTTGGCGCGCTGCTGCTCGGCGTCGTCGGCCTGCGTGTAGGCGCCGGCCTGGACGTAATAGATGTACGGATCGTTGCCGCTGCCGGACATCGCCGCGCTGGCGGCGGCCAGGGCGGCAGTGGCCTTGGTCGTCGCGGGCTTCGATGCGGCCGGCGCCGGGACGGCTGCCACGACCGGCGGCGGGGTGACCACCGCGCCGGGCGCTTGTTCCACCGGTGCCACGTCAGGCGTCGGCGCTGGTGCTGGCGTGCCGCTGACGGTGCCGCTCGCCGCCTTCGCGCCGGACTTGCTCGCCAGCGGCGCGTTCGGATCCCAGTTCTTGTTGCGGGCGGCTTCCTCGGCGTCCTGCTCGGCGGTGCGCTGCGGCACCTTGTTGACGAAGGGCACCGGCACCTTGGTGATGTAGAGCGCCACGCCCAGCGCGACCGCCAGGCCCAGCAGCAGGCCGACGATCAGACCCAGCACGAAGCCGCCGCGCTGCTCCTGCTTCTTGTTGCTATTGCTGCCCTTGTTGCTGCCGCTCTTGGCGCTGCTCATGCGTTCTCCGTCGTCGTTTCTCGTGACATCTGATCCGGGGCGCTGACGCCCAGCAGGCGCAGCGCGTTGCGCAGCACCTGGCGCGTGGCCGCCAGCAGCGCGATGCGCGAGCGGGTCAGCGCTTCGGCCTGGCCCAGCACGCGTTCGGCCGCATAGTAGCTGTGGAAGGCGGCGGCCAAGTCGCGCAGGTAGAAGGCGACGTCATGCGGCGCCAGGCCCTCGGCGGCGCTGGCCAGCATGCGCGGGTAGTCGGCCAGCTTGAGCATCAGCGCCATCTCGGTCGGCGCGTCCAGCAGGCTCAGGTCGGCGCCGGCCAGCGCGGCCTCGTCGCCGCCCGAGTCCTCGGCCCACTTGCGGATGATCGAGCAGATCCGGGCGTGCGCGTACTGCACGTAGAACACCGGGTTCTCGTCGTTCTGCTTCAGCGCAAGGTCGACGTCGAAGACGAATTCGGTGTCGGCCTTGCGGCTGTTCAGGAAGAAGCGCACCGCGTCGCGGCTGGTCCAGTCGACCAGATCGCGCAGGGTCACGTAGCTGCCGGCGCGCTTGGAGATCTTGACCTCCTCGCCGCCCCTCATCACGGTGACCATCTTGTGCAGCACGTAGTCGGGGAAGCCCTGCGGGATGCCGATCTCCAGGCCCTGCAGGCCGCCGCGCACGCGGGCGATCGTGCCGTGGTGGTCGGTGCCCTGCACGTTGATGCACTTGGTGTAGCCGCGCTGGAACTTGTTCGTGTGGTATGCCACGTCCGGCACGAAGTAGGTGTAGCCGCCCTCGGACTTGCGCATCACGCGGTCCTTGTCGTCGCCGTACTCGGTGGTACGCAGCCACAGGGCGCCGCCTTCCTCGTAGGTCTTGCCGTTGGCGACCAGGGTCTCCACGGTCTTCTCGACGGCGCCGGAGCTGTACAGGCTCGTCTCGAGGAAGTAGTTGTCGAACTTCAGGCCGAAGGCCTGCAGGTCCAGGTCCTGCTCGTGACGCAGGTAGGCGACGGCGAACTGGCGGATGCTGTCCAGGTCCTCGATGTCGCCGCTGGCGGTGAACTGGCGGTCGTCGGCCTTGACGGTCTTCTTGGCCAGGAAGGCTTCGGCGATGTCCTGGATGTAGTCGCCGTTGTAGGCGCTCTCCGGCCAGCCGGCGTCACCGGGCTTGAAGCCCTTCAGGCGGGCCTGAGTCGAGGCCGCCAAGGTGGCGATCTGCACGCCGGCGTCGTTGTAATAGAACTCGCGGGTGACCTCGGCGCCCTGCGTCTGGAACAGGCTGCACATGGCATCGCCCAGCGCGGCCTGGCGGGCGTGGCCCACGTGCAGCGGGCCGGTCGGGTTCGCGGAGACGAACTCCACCATCACATGGCGGCCGCTCGACGGCTGGGTGCCGAAGCGCTCGGCACCGGCCAGCACCTCGGCGACGACCGACTGCTTGGCGGCCGGCTTCAGCCGGATGTTGATGAAGCCCGGCCCGGCGATCTCCATGGCCTCGACCCAGCGCTCGAAGGCCGGCTTGGCGCGCAGCGCGTCGACCAGGGCCTGGCCCAGCTCGCGCGGATTCTTCTTCAGCGGTCGCGCCAGCTGCATGGCGGCGGTCACGGCGAAATCGCCGTGGCTGGCCTGCTTTGGCGATTCGAAGGCGGCGGCGAGCTCGGCGCCGGGGCTCAGTTCCTGGATGGCTTCGCCCAGGGCGGCGAGCAGTTCCTGCTTGGCTTGGATCATCCCGTAATTCTAGATTGGCCCCCTGAGTATCATCCGACCCATGTCGATGGACTCCAGCCTAACGCTCGATTCGAGCGTCAACCTGCCGGCCCGAATCGGGCGCTACAAGGTGCTGCGCCAGCTCGGCGAAGGCGCGACCAGCGACGTGTTCCTGGCCGCCGATGAATTCAAGGGTGGCGAGGTCGCGATCAAGCGGATGCGCTCCTGGGCGGGCCGTGCGGAGCCGGGCGACTACAGCCTGCACTTCTATGCGGCCGAGGCGGCGCTGGCCGGGCGCCTGCCGCACCCGAACGTCGTGCAGATCCTCGACGCCGTGCCCGACACCGAGCAGCCCTACCTGGTGATGGAGTACGTGCCCGGCGTCACGCTGAAGCACTTCTGTCGCAGCGACCGGCTGCTGCCGCTGGACCAGATCGTGGAACTCGGCTTCAAGTGCGCGATGGCGCTGAGCTATGTGTTCCGCCAGGGCGTGATTCACCGCGACGTGAAGCCCGCCAACCTGCTGGCGGTGCTCGATGCGCAGGGCCAAGTGACGGACGTCAAGGTCAGTGACTTCGGCTCGGCGCTGAACCTGCTGTCCGACACGACGCAGGTGCACCGCGTCGGCTCGCTGGCCTTCATGCCGCCGGAGCAGATCGAGGGCGGCGACGTCGATGCGCGGGCCGACATCTATTCGCTCGGTGCAGTGCTCTACAACCTGATCGCCGGCCGCCCGCCGTTCGACGCGCCGAACCAGATGGCGCTGATGCACCAGATCTACCACCAGGCGCCGGCCTCGCTGGCGGACCTGCGCGGCGGCGTCACCCGCGAGTTGGATGCCGTCATCGCCAAGGCGCTGGCCAAGCATCCGAACGAGCGCTACCCGGATTGGGACAGCTTCGGGCGAGCGCTGTCGGAACTGGTGGCGAAGCAGCTGGTGCCGCTGGCGCGGCTGCACGAGGTCAAGGACTCGGAGCGCTTCAACATGCTGCGCGAGCTGGAGTTTTTCTCCGATTTCGGCGATGTGGAACTGTGGGAGGTCGTGCACCGGGCGCGTTGGCGGCGCTACCCGGTCGAGCATGCGCTGTACAAGCGGGGCCAGGAGGGCAATACCTTCCACATCATTGCGCAGGGCACGGTGGAGGTCTGGCGCGACGGCGGCCGGGTCGCGACCTTGGGCAAGGGCACCTCGGTGGGCGAGATGGCCTACCTGGCGCCGAATCCGGACCTGCGCCGGCACAGCACCGACATCAAGGTCAGCGAACAGTGCACGACGATCTCGTTCACGCCCGATTCGCTGGGCCTGCTGAGCCCCGAGTGCCAGCATCGCTTCGACCGCGCCTTCATCCAGGTGCTGGTGCGGCGCCTGCATGCGGCGCACGAGTCGATCGCGCATCCGCGGCGGATCCTGTAGCCACCCGCCTCGGGTAAAAGTGGCGCGCCGCGCCCCCAAGGACGAGCATTGCCCGCACGCCGGCGCATTGCTGGAATGGCCTTCCCATCAACCGCAACGCCCGATCGGGCAAGGAAGTGCCGCCATGAAGACTTTGATCACCGTCGTCGCCCTGTCTCTCGCCAGCCTCGCCGGCAGCGCCGCCTGGGCGAAGGACTCTGCCGACAAAACCACCGACAAAGCCGCCGAACCCTCGCCGGCCCGCACCGCGCAGCGCGAGAAGATGAAGACCTGCAACGCCGACGCCAAGGCCGCCGGCAAGAAGGGCGACGAACGCAAGGCCTTCATGAAGGAATGCCTGAGCGCCAAGAAGCAGTGATTGCATCGTTGTTGCAAACGGATACCAAGGGGACCCTCAGCGGGTCCCCTTTGCTTTGGTCGCGTGCGTTGCGGAGACAGCCATGCAAGCCCGTCTTGCTCCTGTCCTAGGGGCATGCTTGAATGAGCCCGGCCCCGATGGCCGATCACACCGAGAGGAATCCGCATGAAATCCCTGCCCCGCATCCTGTTCGCCGCCGCCCTGACCCTGGGCTTCGCGGCCGCCCATGCCGCCGATGCGACTTGCGATGCCCAGGCGACCGACAAGAAGCTGCACGGCGCCGCCAAGACCAGCTTCCTGAAGAAGTGCAATGCCGATGCCGCCGCCTCGGCGCCGGCCGGCAACGCCGCCTGCGAAACCAAGGCCGCCGACAAGAAGCTGCACGGCGCCGCGAAGAACAGCTTCGTCAAGAAGTGCACGGCCGACGCGGCCGCCGGCAAGTCCTGACCCGCGCGGTTCTTTCTTTCCTCAGCTTTTCTCTCTTGCGGCAGCCGGCGACCAGTACGCCGCGCTGCCGTAGTTCATCTTGAGGAAGTCGATCCACAGCCGCACCCGCAGCGGCAGGTGCTTGGCGTGCGGGAACAGCGCGTAGATGCCGTTCGGCGCGGCGGCGAAGGCGTCGAGCACACTGACAAGGCGCCCTTGCGCGATGTCGGTTTCCACCTCCCAGGTGCTGCGCCAAGCGATGCCCAGGCCGGCGACGCACCAGTCGTGCAGCACCTGGCCGTCGCTGCAATCGAGCCGTCCGCTGGGGCGCAGGTGCGTCAGCCCGCCGTCCACCATGAAAGCCCAGCCGCGCGTCTGGCTGGCGTCGGAGCTGAGCGTCAGGCAGGAATGCCTGGAAAGCTCCGAGGGGTGCTTCGGCGTGCCGGCGCGCTTCAGATAGCCGGGCGTGGCGACGCACAGGCGCCGGTTGTCGGCCAGCCGCGTGCTGACCAGACTGGAATCAGGCAGGTCGCCGACGCGCACCGCGCAGTCGAAGCCTTCGTTGACGATGTCCACGACCCGGTCGCTGAGGTTCAGCGAGACGCTGACGTCCGGATGCCGCGCCAGGAATTCCGGGATCAGCGGTGCCACGTGGCGGCGCCCGAAGCCGGCCGGCGCAGTGATCCGCAGGTGCCCGCTGGCCTTGACGCCGCCGGCGCTGACGCTGGATTCCGCGTTCGCCATGTCGGCCAGCACGCGCTGGCAGTCCTCCAGGAAGGCGCTGCCTTCGTGCGTCAGCGAGATGCGCCGCGTCGTGCGCACCAGCAGCTTGACGCCCAGCCGCTCCTCCAGCGCATCGATGCGCCGGCCCATCACCGCCGGCGCCACGCCTTCACCCAGCGCGGCGGCGGTCAGGCTGCCCTTGGTGGCGACGGCGACGAAGGATTCGATTTGTTTGAGGCGGTCCATGATCGGTGTCCAAGGTTGGATTCCCGCAGTTTAGTTATGGATTCCATGCATTGGCGTGTATGAATCGAGACAGGGATCTCGCATAAATTTCTTGCCATTCCCCATCATTGAGGTTCCCCATGTCCGACCGCACCCAAGTCCATGGCCTCCGGGTCGCCACCGTCCTGCACCGCTTCATCGAGGAGCAGGTCCTGCCCGGCACCGGTGTCAGCGCTGCCGACTTCTGGAAAGGCTTCGATGCCATCGTCCATGACCTTGCGCCGAAGAATGCCACCCTGCTGGCCGAGCGGGATCGCCTGCAACTGGAACTGGACGCCTGGCACAAGGCGCACCCTGGCCCCATCGCCGACATGCCGGCCTACAAGACCTTCCTCGAGAAGATCGGCTATCTGGTGCCGGTGCCGGCGGATGTGAAGACGACGACGGCCAATGTGGACGCCGAGCTGGCCGCGCAGGCCGGCCCGCAACTGGTCGTGCCCATCCTCAATGCACGCTATGCGCTGAACGCCGCGAACGCGCGCTGGGGTTCGCTGTACGACGCGCTGTACGGCACCGATGCCATTCCCGAGACCGACGGCGCCGACAAGGGCCGCGGCTACAACCCGGTGCGCGGCGCCAAGGTGATCGCCTTCGCCCGCCAAGTGCTGGATCAGGCAGTGCCGCTGGCGCAGGGCTCGCACAAGGATGCGACCGGCTATGCCGTGAAGGACGGCCAGCTGCAGGTGAGCCTGACCGGCGGTGCGATGGCGGGCCTGGCCACGCCGGCCCAGTTCGTCGGCTATCAGGGCGACGCGGCTGCGCCGACCTCGGTGCTGCTGGTCCACAACGGCATCCATCTGGACATCCAGATCGATCGCAGCACGCCGATCGGTGCCAGCGACGCCGCCGGTGTCAGCGATGTGGTGCTCGAAGCGGCCTTGTCGACGATCCTTGACCTGGAGGACTCGGTCGCCGCCGTCGATGCCGACGACAAGGTGCTCGGCTACGCCAACTGGCTGGGCATCCTGAAGGGCACGCTGACCGAGGAGCTCAGCAAGGGCGGCAAGACGATCACCCGCCGCCTGAACCCGGATCGTGTGTACGCCGGCCCGAACGGCGGCGAGGTGAAGCTGCATGGCCGCTCGCTGATGTTCGTTCGCAACGTCGGCCACCTGATGAGCAACCCGGCCATCCTCTGGGGCGACAAGGGCGAGGAGATTCCGGAAGGCATCATGGACGCCGTCGTCACGACTGCGATCGCTATCCACGACCTGCAGCGCAAGGGCAACTCGCGCACCGGTTCGGTCTACATCGTCAAGCCGAAGATGCACGGCCCGGCCGAAGTGGCCTTCGCCTCCGAACTGTTCGGCCGCGTCGAGGCGGTGCTGGGCCTGCCGCAGAATACGGTGAAGCTGGGCATCATGGACGAAGAACGCCGCACCAGCGTCAACCTGAAGGCCTGCATCGCCGCCGCATCGGCGCGCGTGGCCTTCATCAACACCGGCTTCCTCGACCGCACCGGCGACGAGATGCACACCGCGATGCACGCCGGCCCGATGCTGCGCAAGGGCGACATGAAGTCCACGCCCTGGATTCAAGCCTACGAGCGCGGCAACGTGCTGACCGGCCTGGCCTGCGGACTGCGCGGCCGCGCGCAGATCGGCAAAGGCATGTGGGCCATGCCCGACCTGATGGCCGCGATGCTGGAGCAGAAGATCGCGCATCCCAAGGCCGGCGCCAACACCGCCTGGGTGCCGTCACCGACCGCGGCGACCCTGCATGCGCTCCACTACCACCAGGTCGACGTGGCGGCGATCCAGCAGGAACTGGAGAAGATCGACGCCGCCGCCGAGCACGCGGCGCTACTGGACAAGCTGCTGCAGATCCCGGTCGCGGCAAGGCCCAACTGGTCCGCCGCCGACATCCAGCAGGAACTGGACAACAACGTGCAGGGCATCCTGGGCTACGTCGTCCGCTGGATCGACCAGGGCGTCGGCTGCTCGAAGGTGCCGGACATCCACAACGTCGGCTTGATGGAAGATCGGGCAACGTTGCGGATCTCCAGCCAACATATCGCGAACTGGCTGCTTCATGGCGTGGTGAGCGACGAGCAGATGCGCGCCACCTATGCGCGCATGGCGGCGGTGGTCGATCAGCAGAATGCGGGTGACGCGGCGTACAAGAGCCTGGCGCAGAACCCGCAAGGGGCGGCTTACCAGGCAGCGCTGGATCTGGTCTTCAAGGGCTTGGTCCAGCCGAGCGGCTATACGGAGCCGCTGCTGCATGCGTGGCGATTGAAAGTAAAGGCTGCATAGGCAGCGGTCAATCGGCAGCAATCGCGACAAAGAAAAAGGCCCGCCGATGGCGGGCCTTCGCATTCTTGAATCAAGAGTCGAACCCTTCTTGTGAGTTCGACTGCGAGATCAGAACGACTGGCTGTAACGGACCCAGTAGAAACGGTCGATTGGCAGATCCGGATCCACCGACGACGACGACGAATTGAGCGTCGCGTCGTAGTTGATTCGCGGCTTCTTGCCGAACACGTTGTTCGCGCCGACCATGATGGAGCCCTTCCAGGGCAACTTGTAGCCCACGCTCAGATCAGAGTAGGACACCGAGCCGAATTTGTTGTAGCCCGTGACACCGTCGCCGTTGACGGGACTGTTCCAGGTAGCCTGGCCGTTGGAGCAGGTGGATGTGTCGTCGTTGTCCCAGCATTGAGCCTTGAAGCCACTGTAGTAATGGGTCGTCCAGGTGGCCGACCATGCTTGGTAGCTCCAGTCCAGGGTGATGTTCGATTTCACCTTGTAGAACGGGAAGCCGCCGGCCTCGTTCTCGAGCGGTGCCGTCATGTCGCTGCGTGACGAATTCTTGGTGACGAAGCTCGTGGCACTCCGCAATGCGAACTGGCCGAAGCTGGTCGGGCGGAACTTGTAGTCGACCTCCAAGTCATAGCCCTCGGCCAGCAACTCACCCAGATTGGCATTGCCGCGCGACAGATTGATGATCTGGCCTGTCGCGGGGTCTCGTTTGATCGACGAGCAGAACGAAGAGATGTTCTGCACAAAGCACTGGTTTGCAACGTATGTGGCGCTGACCGCAGTGATGACGTTCTTGATGTCGATCCGATACCAGTCGAGCCCAATGTTGAGGCCTGGCAGATAGGACGGGTTGTAGACGAAGCCGGCGGTGAGCGTCTTGGCCGTTTCAGGCGTCAGGAAGGCATTGCCCGCACCGGCGTTGAAGGCCGTGATACTTTGCGTGCCGCCTGCACTCGGGATCGGTTGTCCCGCTTGATTGACCTGACGGTAGGTTGCGTTGGTACCTGAAGCAACGCAACGCGCCTGAACCGCCGCATCGGTCTTGGCTGCGCCGTAGACCGTATCGCAAGGATCCAGGAAAGTATCGAAGGTTTGAGAACCGCCGCCGAACGTATCACCCAGCGTCGGTGCACGGAAGCCTTGAGCCCAGGTCGCACGTGTCAGCAGATCCTTGACCGGCTTGTACATGATGCTGGCTTTGCTGTTGGTCGTGTTGCCGAAGCTGCTGTAGTCGGAGTAGCGCGAAGCGAGGTCAACGCTCAGCAGTTCTGCGCCCGGCACGCCCTTCAAGATCGGCACGTTCAATTCGGCATAGGCTTCCTTGACGTTGTACTTGCCATAAGTGCTGTTGCCGGCAAGGTTGGTCGTCAAAGCGTCCTGATCGATCTGGTCGGGCACGTTGTAGCCCGACACATCGCGACGCTCCACGCCCACCGCCAAGGCCAGAGGGCCGGCAGGCAGACGGTAGATCTCGCCACTCAAGTTGCCGTAGATGCTCTTGACCGTGCTGCCATAGCTAAGTTGGCTGGTCGACATCACGTACGCCAAAGCGGCCGCTGTCGAGGCCGACGGGCCACCGAGAATGTCGAACGGCACACAGCTCGACAATCCGATCGGGTTGGCAGCAGTGCCGCACTGGATGACACCGTTATTGTTGAAGGATGGGCCGAGGGCTTTCTTCAGGTTCGGCAAGTTCAAATTGCCGGTCATGACTTCATTGCCGGCTGCCTTGCTGAAGTTCACGCCAGCGTCCCAGTTCCAGGCCTTGCCGCCAAGGGTCAGGTCTCCGTCGAGGCCCATGTCGAAGTGAGATGCGCGGTTGTTGTTCACAGTCACGCGAGGCACTTCAATCGTTCGGCGCGTGAAGAACAGATCCACACCGCCCGTGCCGGTCGTATTGCCGACGGCTTGATTGCCATACGGGTTGTAGTAGCTATCTTTGCTGATGTAGACGGGATAGCCCGATTGGCTAGTGCTGTTCAACGGATAACCGGCGACTTGGGCAGTCGAGGTTCGGTCAGCAAACATGGCCGTTGCAGAGAAACGCGTCGACGGAGTGATGTCGATCGTGCCCTTGGTGAAGATCGACTTCATCTCGGTGCCGATCTGGAACATCATGTCCTGGCTCGAGTTGTAAGTGTCGGCCAGAGGATCGACGCCATTGTGGTAGTTGGCCGGATCATTCGATGCGGAGCCGGTGCCTACGCTCGTTGCAGTGCCCGTGTGATTCAGGACTCTGTTGAAATAGGCCGGGTTGGGGGAGCCATTGGCCAGTTTCGCGGGCTCGACCACGCCAGTGACCGGGTTGACGGGGTTGATGCGCCCCCAGGGACCTGCACCGAAGCCGGCACCATACTGGTCCGGGCCGGTACCGTAGCTTTGCGAGGTGATGTCGCGGGTACGCGCCCAGACCGGCTTTTGCTGGCTGAAGTTCGCGCCAAACATCAACGAAGAATGCTCGTTGCTGGCACCAAAAGTTACGGAGGCGTCAGTCGTCTGACCATCACCCTTCTGGTTCGCGCCGTAGTACACGCTCACGCTGCCGCCATCCATGCTTTTCTTCAGGATGATGTTGACAACACCGGCGATGGCATCAGAGCCGTAGATCGAGGAAGCGCCGTCCTTCAGGACGTCGATGTGATCAATCAGTGCAGACGGGACGGTAGACAGATCGGTATAACCCGCAATCGACTGGGTCCACCGCTTGCTGTCGACCAGCACCAACAGGCGTTGCGAGCCCAGATTGCGCAGGTTGATGTACTGGCCGCCTTCTTCGGCGTTGCTGGCCAAGGCTGAGCCCTTGCTGAAATCCGGAGTGCCGGCTGCAGACAGTTGGTTCAGGATGTCGCCAACGGTCACCAGGCCGCTCTTTTGAATCTCAGCCGAAGTGATCTTCTGAACCGGCTGAGCGGTCTCGGCATCGACTTGGCGAATGCGTGATCCGGTGACCTCAACGCGCTCGAGCTGCGTATCTTGAGCATGGGCAAAACCCACAAGGCCGAGCGCAAGCAGCGCGGCAAGTGAGACTTGGGAACGTTTGTGCATGACTTCTCCGAAGAAAAAATGGGGGTCTGTAAACCAACGAAGCTCGCCAAACGACTTGCATTCAAGGTAACGAAAGACAGGTCTGGCGGACTGAGGTCGCGATTGTGGGGAGTGACCTAGGCCATGTCGTCCCCGGGAAACTCGCTACATCTACATGAAGGGAGCGGCGCGAGCGACCGCGCCATCGCCGCTGAAGTTTTGAAATGCCTTTTGTAAGGCATTGATAAATAAGGTGTTTTTTCGGACTCCGACATGTAAGAAATGCGGAAGACTGAGCCCTAACTTCCGGCATGGGTTGGGCTATGTTGTTGCCCATGTGCAACGCCGGGATTGAGTTTGATTTCTGCCGCCGCACCGGTTGTTCGATAGGCGCCCAAATATGGGCTGGCAGATCATCTGCACAGAAAGCTGCGGAGACATGGCGAATTGGCGGTGCTCGACGCAAGACTGGCTGCCCGCCGTGTCTCCGCCTTGTTGACGCTCGCTGGCCTATTGCGTCGAACGTATTAGCCAGCAGTGGACGTTTGCCGGTCGCCGAACAGCACTGAGAAAAACTTCGGCCGCATTCGCATATGGATACATTGCGTATCAAATAGGCAACATAAAGCATATTTTGTTTCTGTCAACGGGAAACCTCGGGGGGGATTGCGGCCCTGTGGCAGCAAAACTTTACCTTGTGCCGACTCGCCCTAGGGTCGACCCATCATTCAGCTAGAGCACTACCGCCGAGCCTGTCCTCTGAGGAGAAACATTTTGAAACTTAATCCCATCTATCTTGCGGTCGTCGCTTCCATGGCGGCGATTCCGGCGCATGCGCAGCAGGATGCGTCACAGCAACTCGAGCGTGTCGTCGTGACGGGCTCCAACATCAAGCGGATCGACGCCGAAGGCGCGAATCCCATCCTGGCGATTACGCGGGAGGAGATCTCCAATTCCGGCAAGGCGACGCTGACCGAATACCTGCAGTCGCTGTCGCTGGACGGCCAGGGTTCACTGCCGACCGGCTTTGGTAACGGTTTCGCTGCGGGTGCCACGGCGATTTCGCTGCGCGGTCTCGGTGCCAATGCCACCCTCGTGCTGCTGAACGGCCGCCGCCTGGCGCCCTATCCGCGTGCCGATGACTTCCAGAAGATGTTCGCCGACCTGTCGACGATCCCGCTGGAAGCGGTTGAGCGCATCGAAGTCCTGAAGGATGGTGCATCGGCCATTTACGGCTCCGACGCGCTGGCAGGCGTGGTCAACATCATCTTGCGCAGGAACTTCAACGGCATCGTGGGCAAGGTCGAGGCGGGCTCTTCGCGCTATGGTGATGGCAACCGGACCAAGGCGGCACTGACGATGGGCGCGGGTGATCTCGCGAGTGACAAGTGGAATGGCTTGCTGAACATCGAGGTGTCGAAGAACGACGAAATCCACTATCGCGACCGCAATCGCGAGTACATCGGCAAGGGCGACGTGCGGCCCTGGGGCTATGACGCTTTCGCCACTCAGTGGACCGATGGCTATCAGACGGGCAATACGGTGAGGCCTACGCCGGCCGGCATTATCCGTAACCCCAACACCCTTGCCTACCAATTGGTCTCTCCGTGCACCTCGGCTATACCCGGCGCGATCCAGCCCGGGTTCGATGGTGACAACGGGTGCTCTTTCGACTTCGGGCAGTTCCGCAGTTTCCAGCCCAAGCTACAGAATCTGTCGATCTTTGCCCGCGGCTCTGTGGCCCTCGGCGACGCTTGGGAAGCCTATGCCGAACTGAGTTACGGCAAAAACAAGACGGGCTTTGATGTGAGCTTGCTCACAACTCCTGGAACGATCATCGGGCCCTATGGCCTGCGGGGTTATGGCACGGGCATCAACGTACCCGAACTGACTTTGGCAGCAGAGCATCCGGACAATCCGTTCGGAACTCCGGTGCGCTTCCGCTATGCCTTCGGGGAATTCGGCCCGCAGCGTCGCACCAATGACTCCGACATCTCGCGGATCGTGGCGGGCGTCAAAGGTACGGCAGCCGGCTGGGATATCGATGCGGGCGTGATGCACTCCGAGTCGAAGCTCGATCAGGTCTACACAGTGCTCAGCACTCAAGGCGTGATGGATGCGTTCCACAATCCAGGCTCTGCGACCTTCGGCTACCGCATGGGCGCTAATGCCGGCTTGAACACCGCCGCACAGCGCGCCTCGCTACTCGTGAATGCCAGCAGTGCGAGCAAGACGACGCTCGACATCGTCGATGCCAAGGCTTCTCGTGAGCTGATGACCCTGCCGGGCGGCCCAATGGGCCTTGCCATCGGTACGGAGTATCGCAAGCTCAAGCTCGTCGCACCCTCGCTGAGCGGCACCGAAGATGGCTCGGTGATGGCAAGCTACAACGGTTTCTTCGGCGACGAGAAGACCTGGGCCGTCTATAGCGAACTGCTGGCCCCGGTGCTCAAGGGGGTTGAACTGACGGGTGCGGTTCGCTACGACCACTACGCCAGTTTCGATTCCACGACGCCCAAGCTCGCGGTGAAGTTCACACCGATGCCTCAACTGGTGCTGCGTGCCTCTTACTCGGAAGGATTCCGTGCGCCGAACCCGGCTGAGGCGAGTCCGCAAGCGCAGGCAACCTTCTCGTCTTCGGGTGCGCATGATCCGATTCGCTGCCCGGGAGGCGTGTTGGCGTCCGGTGCTACTCAAGCTGACTGCACGGGCAGCGCTGCGGGTGGTATCAGTCAGGGCAACCCTGACCTGAAGCCGGAAAAATCGAAGAACACCAACTTCGGCTTCGTTGCCGAGCCGGTGAAGGGCATGACCTTCGGTGCCGATTTCTGGCAGATCAAGAAGCGCGACCAGATCCAGACGATCTCGTTCCAGGAGGCATTCGACCGGCCCGACGTTGTCCGTTCCGACAACAACCTGCCAGGTATTCCCAACTCAGGCAGCATCATCGTGGCCTACGCGCCGTTCATCAATGCGGGCAGCACCACGGTGAGCGGTGTGGACGTGGACGCCAGCTACCGCTGGACGGTCGCGGAAGTCGGCCGCTTCAAGGCCGACCTGCATTGGACGCGCTACAGGAAGTGGGAGCTCGTGAACGACGGTGTCACGCACGACTATGTCGGCACGCATGGCAATTGCGACGTGTCCAACTGCATCGGCACGCCGAAGGACAAGGCCAACGTGGCGGTGACCTGGGAGACCGCGACCTTCGGGCTGACGGGCGTCTTGAACTGGCGCAGCAGCATCAAGAACACCGCAGAGAAGGCTGACGACACCTGTCTGAGCCTGGGCCGGCTGGATGGTTCCGAGTCGTGCGCGAAGCTGCCGAGCTTCTACACGCTGGACCTGACCGGCCGTTGGAACATCACGAAGAGCCTGCAACTCTACGGATCGATCCAGAACGTGTTCGATCGCGTTGCGCCGCTGGACACTGTGACTTACGGTGGCATCAACTACAACCCGATGGACGTGTCCGGTGCGATGGGCCGGTACTACTCGCTGGGCCTGAAGTACCAGTTCAAGTAAGTCGCTACGACCCCAGGGGGCTACGCACATAGCGGAGGTCTCTAGGAAAATGCCCCGCAACCGTGTTGCGGGGCATTCTTGTTTTGTGAGCCCCTCGCATCGCTACCCAGTAGCGCGTTCCAAGAAGACAGACACAATGCAAACATGATCGCCAAAGATGTACCCGTGTCTGCTGCAGCGCCCGTGCCGCCCGCCCGCTGCGAGATCCTCATCATCGGCGCCGGCCCCGCCGGCTGCGCCGCCGCCCGTGTGCTCGCCCAGCGCGGCCACGACGTCCTCCTTGTCGACAAACAGCCCCTCGGCCGCGACAAGATTTGCGGCGATGGCTTGATTCCGGACACGCACGCGGCCCTGGAGCGTTTGGGTCTCCTTGATCGCGTGCTGGCGCGCGCAAAGCGTCTGGGCCAGATTTCGTTCACCGGCCGGGGCGGTGGGCGGCTCGAGCTGTCGGCGCCGATCGCGGTGCTGCCGCGTCGGGAACTGGACCAATTGCTGAACGAGGCTGCACAGGAGGCCGGTGCGCGTTTCCTGGCGCCGGCGAGCTTCGAGGCGCCGTTGGTGGATGCTGCGGGCAAGGTTTGCGGCGCCCGGCTCGTCATCGATGGGCAGAAGCATGAGATCGCGGCCGACTGGGTCGTCCTGGCTACCGGTGCCGTGCCGGGCGCCCTGGCCGCCGCGGGCATGTGCGAACGCCAGACGCCCAGCGGCATCGCGATGCGCGGCTATGTTCACGCGCCCGGCCTGTCCTCGCGCCTGCAGAGCCAGCTCGATATCGCCTGGAGCGACGCGGTGAAGCCGGGCTACGGCTGGATCTTCCCGGCGCCGGGCGATCTCTACAACATCGGCGTTGGCGTGGCCGGTAGCCATGTCAGCGATGGGGATGGCAAGGGGCACAAGAACCGCCAGATCAATCTCCGCGCGATGTTCGATGCCTTCGTCGAGAGTTATCCGCTGGCTGCCGAGCTGATGCGCGAAGGCCGCATGGTCGGGGAGCTGAAGGGGGCGCCGCTGCGCTTTTCGCTGGAAGGCGCGCGCTGGACGCGGCCCGGCCTGCTGGTCACCGGCGAGGCGGCCGGCAGCACCTATTCGCTCACCGGCGAAGGCATCGGCAAGGCGCTGGAGACCGGCATCTTGGCTGCCGAAGCGATCGCGCAGCACGGGCAGGACGAGGCCGCGGCACGCGCCGCCTACGAGCAGTCGCTGGCCGCGCTGAAGCCCCGTTTCGAGACCTATGCCAAGGCCAACCGCATCAATGCCCACCCGTGGATCGGCGACCTGCTGATCTGGCGCGCTCAGCGCAGCGAGCGGCTGCGCCAGAAGATGCAGGGCGTGCTGAACGAGACCAGCAGCCCCGGCGCGCTGGTGAGCCTGCGCGGGCTGTCGCGGCTGCTGTTTTCCTGGTCCTGACGCCATGTGCCAGCTGCTGGGCATGAATGCCAACACCCCGACCGACGTGATGTTCAGCTTCACCGGCCTCGCCACGCGGGCCGAGGAACACAAGGACGGCTTCGGCATCGCCTTCTTCGAGGGCCACGGCCTGCGGCACTTCGTCGACCACCACAGCGCGCGCAGTTCGCCGCTGGCCGAACTGGTCAAGCACTACCCGATCCGGAGCGACAACGTCATCGCCCACATCCGCAAGGCGACGCAGGGCCAGGTATCGCTGGAGAACACGCACCCGTTCCAGCGCGAGTTGTGGGGCCGCTACTGGGTGTTCGCGCACAACGGCAATCTGGTGGACTTCAACCCGCGCCTACATGCCGCATTCAAGCCCGTCGGCCAGACCGACAGCGAGCGTGCCTTCTGCTGGCTGATGCAGGAGATGGCCAAGGCCCACCACAATGTGCCCAGCATCGAGGAACTGACACGCACCTTGGCCGAGCTGATGCCGCAGCTCAACCGGCACGGCACTTTCAACATGCTGCTGTCCAACGGCCAGGCGCTGTGGGCGCACGGCTCCACGAACCTGCACTACCTGCTGCGCCGCCACCCGTTCGGCCATGCGCGGCTGAAGGACGAAGACCTCAGCGTCGACTTCGCCACGCACACGACGAGCCGCGATCAGGTGGCCGTCATCGCCACCGAACCGCTGACCTGCGACGAGCCCTGGATTGCCTTCCAGCCGGGTGAGCTGAAGGTCTTCATCGACGGGGCGCTGGCGCCGCTCGCCTGAGCCGGCTGCCACCCGCGCAGTCTCACCTGCCATCCGCCGCAGCGCTGCCATCGCGGCGAGGCGCGCTCTATAGACTAGCGCGCCATGATGGATGCCCCGGACAAAAAGCAAGACGGCGTTGCACTGGACTGGAGCCAGTGGCTCTTTCCCGGGCCGAGCCGCATCTTCACGGCCGACGAGATGGCCCGTGCCGGCAACCAGCGCTGGCCGCGTCATCTCGACTCCTATGTGATCGGCAATGTCGTCGTCCTGCTGCTGATCAATTACATCCTGTCGCCGCGCCAAGTGCCTGGGTGGGCATTCCCGGCCAGCATTGGCGCGGCGTCGATGGCGCTGGCGGTTGGCAAGCGCTTGTGGCGCTCGCCGACGCGCGTGGGCCTCAACGTCGCTTGCCTCTCGCTCGGCGGCCTGCTGGGTCTCATCGCGGTGCTGCTTCGTCATCACGAGTTCGAGCCGGGCACGCTGCGTATGCCGGTGGCTCTGCTGCTGACGTTGGCGGTCGTGGCGGCGAGCGCCTGGTGGTTCATGGTGATCTACCGGGTGCAGCAGATCGAGTCGAGGCTGCGTGAACTTGCCGAACAGGACCGCAACCTCCGCCTGTCCCGCCAGCTCGCCACCGCCCAGATCCAGCCCCACTTCCTCTTCAACACCCTGGCCTCGCTGCAACATTGGGTCGACACGCAAGACCCCCGCGCAGCGCCCACGCTGCGCGCCTTCACCCAGTACCTGCGCAGCACCCTGCCGATGTTCGAGCGCGAGACCCTGACCTTGGCCGAGGAACTGCAGATTGTGCGCCACTACCTCACCGTGATGCAGGCCCGGCTCGGCGAGCGCCTGGCCTGGTCGATCGAGGCCGATCCGGCGCTGGACGGCCTCACGCTCCCGCCCGGCACCCTGCTGACCCTGGTCGAGAACGCGATCGCTCACGGCATCGAGCCCTCGTTGCGCGGTGGCCGCATCGAGGTCCGCGCCAGCGCCACTGACGACCAATCGATCCTCGAAGTCCGCGACGACGGCGCCGGCCTCTGCGCCGAGGCGCCCGAGGGCGTCGGCCTCAGCAACACCCGCGCTCGCCTGCGCCACCAGTTCGGCGATCGTGCTCGGCTGACCCTCAGCTCCCTCCACCCGGGCTGCCTGGCCCGCATCGAACTATGAACGCCCTGATCGCCGACGACGAGGAAGCGCCGCGCGAGCAATTGCGCGCCGCACTGGCCCGGTTGTGGCCCGAGCTGAACATCGTGGCCGCCAGCGCCAACGGCGTCGACGCCTGGGACGACTTCCTCTCGCACGAGCCCGAGCTCTGCTTCCTCGACATCCGTATGCCGGGCCTCAGCGGCCTGGAGGTGGCGCGCCGCCTGGCCGCGCTGGCGCGCCCGCCGCAGGTCGTCTTCGTCACGGCCTATGGCGACCATGCGCTGTCCGCCTTCGAGGCCGGCGCGCTGGACTACGTGCTGAAGCCGGTGGAAGACGCCCGACTGGCGCAGACCTTGCGCCGGATCCGCGAGCGCGCCGCTGCCGCGCCCGATCTGCAGAAACTGCTGGGCCGCCTGCTGCCGCCGACGCGACCCGTGATGCGTCCGATCCAGGCCAGCCTCGGCCGCGAGATCACGCTGATCGCGCCGGAGGACGTCGTCTATTTCGAGAGCGACAACCGCTACACCCGCGTCATCCACGTCGGCGGCGAGGCACTGATCCGCACGCCGCTGAAGGAGTTGCTGGCCCAGCTCGATGCCGAGCTGTTCTGGCAGGTCCACCGCTCGGTGATCGTCAACAGCCGCAGGATCGCCAGCGCGATCCGCATCGACGAGAACAGCATGGTCGTCACGCTGCGTGGCCGGGACGAGCGGCTGCCCGTCTCGCGCCAGTTCCAGGGCCTGTTCAAAGGGCAGTGAAGGAGCGGTAGCCAGGGTCCACCCCCGGTGTACGAAGCCCGGCCCAGTCTGCACAATGGCCCGGCCCCAACGACGCCCCACACCGATGGCCGCCCTGCCCACCCCGCGCTTCGATCACTTCTACCGTTACACCGAGCTGACGGAGTTGCTGTTCCACTATGCCGAGGCCCGGCCGAACCTGGTCTCGGTGCGCTCGATCGGCAAGAGCCATGAGGGCCGCGACATCTGGGTCGTCGTCCTGACCAACCTCGCCAGCGGTGCCGACGTCGACAAGCCCGCGCTCTGGCTGGATGGCAACATCCACGCCGCCGAGCTGACCGCCTCCACCGCCTGCCTCTACTACCTGCATCACCTGCTGACGCATTTCGGCGAGTCCGACGAGATCGGCCGCCAGGTCACCTACCTGCTGGACAGCCGCGTGATCTACATGGTGCCGCGCCTGGGCCCCGATGGCGCCGAACTGGCCCTGGCCGACCGGCCGCGCCACATCCGCTCGTCCACGCGGGCCTGGCCCTTCGAGGAGGAGCCGGTCGACGGCCTGACGATCGAGGACGTGGACGGTGACGGCCGCATCCTGACGATGCGCATGGCCGACCCGCACGGCGGCTGGAAGAAGCACGCCACCGATCCGCGGCTGATGGTGCCGCGCGAGCCCGGCGA
The DNA here is from genome assembly GCF_034043675.1 of Roseateles agri. Taxonomy (NCBI): domain Bacteria; kingdom Pseudomonadati; phylum Pseudomonadota; class Betaproteobacteria; order Burkholderiales; family Sphaerotilaceae; genus Roseateles; species Roseateles agri. The sequence goes on from NZ_JAXCLA010000012.1 coordinate 117,866, forward strand.
GCACGGTGGCGAGTACTTCCGCCTGATCCCGGAAGGCTTCATCAAGGCCCACAACGGCCTCACCGTCACCGTCAACAAGGACCGCGAGGGGCTGGACCTGAACCGCAACTTCCCGAGCGACTGGCGCCAGGAGCACGAGCAGGTCGGCGCCGGCCCCTACCCGGCCAGCGAACCCGAAGTGCGGGCGATGATCGACTTCATCATCGGCCACCCGAACATCGGCGCGGCGATCAGCTATCACACGCACAGCGGCGTGATCCTGCGGCCGATGGGTAGCTGCAGCGACGACGACATGATTGCCGAGGACCTGTGGTCCTACAAACGCTTCTCGGACATCGCGGCCAAGTCGACCGGCTACCCGGCCATCAGCATCTGGCACGAGTTCAAGTACCACCCGAAGGACGTCATCACCGGCACGCAGGACTGGATCTACGAGCACCTGGGCGCGCTGTTCTGGGTCGTCGAGCTGTGGTCGCCCAATCGCGAAGCGGGTGTCGAGAACAGCAAGTGGATCGACTGGTACCGCGAGCACTCGCCCGAGGACGACCTGAAGCTGCTGAAGTGGAGCGACGAGCAGTGCGGCGGCCTGGCCCATGTCGACTGGCAGCCCTTCGATCATCCGCAGCTCGGCGCCGTCGAGATCGGTGGTTGGGACAAGATGAACTACTGGCGCAACCCGCCACCGGCGCTGCGCGAGCGCGAGGTCGCGCGCTTCCCGGCCTGGATGAGCCAGCTCGCACTCTCGCTGCCCAAGCTGGAGCTGCTGCGCACCGAGGTGCGCGCGCTGGGGCCCGACACCTGGCGCGTGCGCATGGCCGTGGCCAACAGCGGCTACCTGCCGGCCTACGTCACCAAGCGCGCGCTGGAACGCAAGACCGTGCGCGGCGTGATGTTCGAGATCCACCTGCCGGCCGGCAATGCCGAGGTGAGCCTCTTGGGCGGCAAGGAGCGGATGGAGGGGCCGCAGCTGGAAGGCCACGCCCCCAAGACCTCGATGCAGGCCTTCCTGCCGAACCGCGAGGTCACGGCGGACCGTGCCGTCGGCGAATGGATCGTGCGGGCCCCCAAGGGCACGCGGCTGGCGCTCACCGCCAGCGCCGAGCGCGCCGGTGTCGTGCGGACCGAGGTCTCGCTGGACTAGGCCGGGTCAGGCGGCCGGCGAGGCAGCCGGCGCAATCCGGTAGATGCCGCGTCCGGCCGCCTTGGCCGCGTACAGCGCGGCATCGGCGCGGCCGAGCAACTGCTCGTCGCTGAGGCCGGGCTCGTCCAGATAGGTGGCGATGCCGATGCTGGTGGCCACCTCGCGCTCCTCGCCGTCGCCCATCTCGAAGGGCCACGCCATCTCGCCCAGGATCTTGTTCGCCACCTGCTCGACATCGGCGCCGGAGGCCAGGCCTTCGATGATCAGCACGAACTCGTCGCCGCCGAGGCGCGCCACCATGTCAGTCTCGCGCACGCAGCCGCTCAGGCGGCGCCCGAATTCCTTCAGCACCGTGTCGCCGGCCGCATGGCCCAGCGTGTCGTTGATGGCCTTGAACTTGTCCAGGTCCAGGTACAGCAGCGCCATCATCCGGCCGCGCCGGCGCGTGCGGGCCATGGCCTCGGGCAGCGTTTCATTGAACTGGCGGCGGTTGGCCAAGCCTGTCAGCGCGTCGATGCGCGAGAGCTGGTCGAGCCGGGCCTCGCTGGCTTCCAGCTGTTCGTTGGCCTGCTGCAGTTCTTCGGTGCGCTCGGCCACGCGGCGTTCCAGCAGCGCATCCTGCTCGGCCTGCCGTTCGGACAGGTCGGCCAGCGCGTTCGACAGCAGCGCCACCTCGCGGAAGCCGCGCAATCGTGGCAGCCCCTTCTCGCCCAGGTGCTGACGGGCGGACACCGCGTCGCACAGCTCGACCAAGGGCGCCGTCAGGCGGCGCGCCAGCAGCCAGGCCAGCGGCATGCCCAGGGCGGCCAGCGCCAGCGCGGCCAGGGCGATCTGCAGGCGCAGGCGGTAGAAGTCCGCCAGCGCGACGCTGACCGGCTTGCGCAACATCACCACCCAGCCCATGCCCGGGTAGTCGCCGCGGCCCTGCGTCTTCGCGGTGACGACGAACCAGTCCTGGCCCTCCGCATGCATCTGCCGCGTCGTGGCCGAGTCCTCCAGCAGCTCCGGCCGCAGCTCGGGCAGCTTCTTGCCCTCGCTGCCGGGCGGTCCCAGCAGCACTGTGCCGTCCTTGGCCAACACCAGGGCCTGCGCTTCATGGACATGCAGGGCCGAGTCGATCAGCTCGTCCTTGATCTGGCGCGCCCAGGCCCAGCTCAGATGCGCGCCGAACACGCCCTGCAGCTCGCCGCTGCCGTCGCGGATCGGCACCGCGAAATCGACGAAGCGCCAGGGCTCATCCTGCTTGGGCAACAGCTTCTCCAGCAGCACCGCGCCATGGACGTCGCCCACGAAGGGGCTTTGCTGCGCGCCCTGCCACCAGGGCCTCTTGGACACGTTCGCGCCTTCCAGCAGCCCGCCGGCCGCGGCCAGCACCTTGCCCTGCGGGTCGGTCAGGCCCATCCAGGCGAAGTGCGGGAAGCCGGCGTGCGCGGCATCCAGCGCGCGGCGCACCTCGAGCGGCTTGTCCACGCGCCGGAACGAGTCCAGGTCCGCCAGCACGCGGATCTCCTGGAACTGCTGCGCCATGCCGCGGTCCAGCGCGTCGCGGAAGTCGGTGGACAGCTGGTGCATCGACTCGACGGCGCTGCGCTCCGCATGGGCGCGCGTGAAGCGGTCGATCAGCAGCGCACAGGTCAGCACGGCCGCCACGGCGGCGAGGAACACCGCCGCGGTCAGCCAGGTGCGCAGCGAAATGCCGCGCACGGGCGTGCCGGTGCTGTCGAGTGCGGCCAAGGTTAGTCAGTCGAGACTTCTTGTTATGTCCTCCCTGGACGGCTGCCGCCCAGGCGCAGGAGCCAACCATACAGCGCAATGCCGACGGCGACAAATGCCAGCCCGCCGAGCCACACGGCAGCGTCGCCGAAGCCCGGGCCGACCAGCGCCAGCGGGGCATCCTTGCCCGAGAACACGACGATGGCCGACAGCACGATGCCGATCAGGCTCTCGCCGACGATCAGGCCCGAGGCCAGCAGCACACCGAGCTGCTTGGTCGCGGCGGGGCGGGCCGTCAGCTCGGCGCGCTTGTCGAACCACCAGCCGGCCACCGCGCCGATGACCACCATCAGCGTGGACGAGGTCGGCAGGTAGATGCCCAGGCCCACGGCCAGCGGCGGCAGGTAGGCCGAGCCGCTGGCGCGCAGCACGCGGTCGATGACGATGCAGACCACGCCGATCCCCGCGCCGATGCCGATCAGGTTCCACGGCAGGTCGCCGCCGATCACGCCCTGGGCCAGGGCCGAGATCAGCGCGGCCTGCGGTGCGGCCAGTGCGCGGGCGGCGTCGGCGCCGGGCGCACCGGCGAAGCCGTAGGCCTTGTTCAGCAGGTCCAGGATCGGCGGGATCACCACCGCGCCGGCCACCACGCCGACGATCAGCGCCACCTGCTGGCGCCACGGCGTGGCGTCCACCAGCTGGCCGGTCTTCAGGTCCTGCAGGTTGTCGTTGGAGATCGTGGCCACGGCGAACACCACCGAGGTCACGAACAGCGCGAAGGCCACCAGTGCCTTCGTCGACTCCGGCGGCAGCAGCGGCTTCACCGCCAGCGCCAGCATCAGCGCCGCGCCGATCACCACCAGGATGCCCACGCCCGACAGCGGGCTGTTGGACGAGCCGATCAGCCCTGCCATGTAGCCGCAGACGGCGGCCACGAAGAAGCTCATCAGCAGCACGTAGACCACACCGCCGGTCACCAGCAGGCCGATCTGGCTGGACAGGCCGGCGCCGTTGCCGAAGTCCGCCAGCAGCCAGCCGATCGGCAGCATGCAGACCAGCGTGATCAGGCCGACGATGCCGATCGGGATGTCCCGCTCGGTGCGCGGCAGCGCGCCGGCGGCGTCGCCCTTGCGGGCGCGCGAGGCGGCCATCGCCGAGCGCAGGCCGGTGAACACCGGCTTGGCCAGCATCAGCAGCGTCCAGATCGCGGCCACGCCGATGGTGCCGGCGCCGATGAAGCGCACCTTGGTCTTCCAGGCCGCCACGGCGATGGCGGCGGTCTCGCCCGTGACGCCCGAGGTCAGCGAAGGCACGAAGCCGGCCCAGGCGATCAGCGCGCCGACCAGGATCGCGACGCCCACCCACAGGCCCACCAGGTGGCCCACGGCCAGCAGCGCGAAGCTGAGGCTGAAGTTGAAACCGGTGGCCGGGCCGTCCTCACGGCCGCCGAGGCGGAAGAACTTGGCCACCTCGCCGGCGAACACCTGCGTGGCGACGACGACCGCGAACCCGGCCGAGACGAGGCTGCCCCAGACGATCGCCAGCAGGCCCTGCTTGCCGGCGGAGGGGTCGTCGCCCTCGGCGCCGACCTTCAGCACTTCGGCGCAGGCCACGCCTTCCGGGTAGGGCAGATCGGAGTTCGTCACCAGTGCGCGGCGCAGCGGGATTGAATACATCACGCCCAGGATGCCGCCCAGCGCGCAGATCATGAACGAGGTCCAGTACGGGAAGCCCTGCCACCAGCCGATCATGATCAGGCCCGGCAGCACGAAGATGATGGAGGACAGCGTGCCGGCGCTGGAAGCCACCGTCTGCACGATGTTGTTTTCCTGGATCGTCGCGCCCTTGAAGCCGCGCAGCACGGCCATCGAGATGACGGCGGCCGGGATCGAGGTGGCGAAGGTCAGGCCGGCCTTGAGCCCGAAATAGACGTTGGCGGCGGTGAAGACGACGGTGATCAGGACGCCCAGGATCAGGCCGCGGACGGTCAGTTCCAGGCGCTGCTCGTCGGCACTCGGCGGGAAGGGTGAGGACATGGAGGCGTTCTTCGGAAAGATGCGATGGCGCGCATCATCCCCGCTTTTGCCTCCCGGCCGGGAGAGTGGATGCCCCGAGCCCGGGCAGCCTTGGGTTCAGGTGCGGATTCAGGCGCGGGGGCGCAGCCGCATCGTCAGCCCGCGCGGCGCCATCGTGAAGGACAGGACTTCCTCCGCCTCGGGCTCGCCGCTTGGCGTGTCCACGGCCAGGATGTCGAAGCGCGAGAGCAGCGTGGCCATCGCCAGCTTGATCTCCAGCAGCGCCAGGTAGCGGCCGGGGCAGATCCGCGGTCCCGCGCCGAAGGGCATCGCGATGCGCTTGGCGGCCGAGGCGTCGCGGCCCAGCCAGCGCTCAGGGTCGAAGCGATCCGCCTGGGGGAAGTTCTGCTCGCTGACGCTGTCGCGCCGCAGCAGCGCCAGGATCACCGTGCCGGCCGGCGCCTCGACGCCGTCCACCACCGTGTCGTGGATGGCCTGCAGGCCCACCATCGGCGCCACCGGCTTCAGCCGCATCGTCTCGTGCGCGCAGGCCTCGACATAGTCCAGCGTGCCGAGCTGGTCCTGCGTGATGCCGTCAAGATCTGGCCCCACCGCGCCGCGCACCTCGGCCGTCGCGCGGGCCAGCGCCTCCGGGTGGCGCCACAGCAGGTGGATCATCCAGGCCAGCGTGTTCGCCGTCGTGTCCTCGCCGGCCAGCAGCATCGTCAGCACATTGCCGGCCACCAGCCCGTCGTCGATGCCGCTGCCGGGCACGTCGGCCGCCGCGATCATCGCCTCCAGAAGGTTGGAGGGCTGCTCGCGCAGGGCCGGGTCGGCAGCCATCCGCTCGCGGGCCCGCGCGATGAAGCCATCCACCGCGGTCAGGATCTCCGTCAGGCTGGCCTCCAGCTCCCGGTCGCGCGCGCTCTTGAACCAGCGCCAGGTCGGCAGCGGCGCCAGCAGGCGGCGGTACAGCGCGGGGAACAGCTTGTCGAGGTGGCGCTGGATCACGTCCTCGTCCGACTCCAGCGTGTTCACGTCCGCGCCGAAGGCCAGGCCGGCGATCGTGTCCACCGTGTAGCGCATCAGGTCGGCCTGCAGGACGATCGGCGTGTCGGCGGCCTTCTCCCAGCGCGCGGCCAGGCGCAGTGCCACCTTGCGCATCGCCGGGAAGTAGTGCCGGACATGGGCCGGGTCGAAGCCCGCCATCACCATCCGGCGCTGGCGCGCCCAGCTCTCGCCGTTGGCGCCGAACACGCCGGTCGGCAGGCCCAACTCCTGCCAGATGTGCTCCAGCTTCGGCGTGCGGCGGAAGCCCTCGGGCCGGTCGCGTAGCGCTGTGGCCACGGCCTCGTGATTGCCGATGACGAGGATCGGGCCGCCGCCCAGGCGCAGCGTGTAGCGCGGGCCCAGTTCCTGCGCCCACTGCTCCATCTGCTGGTGGAAGCGCGCCGGCTCGACGCGCAGCAGGTGCCCGAACACCGGCAGGCCGCGCGGAGACGGCAGGTCGGCGAGCCGCAGCCGCCGTTCGGATGTCTCCTTAGCTGACAGGATGTCCGGGGTATCCATGGGGCCTCCGCCGTCCGTATCGGTGCAACTGTAAGGCTAGACTTTGCCCTCCAGATCAGAGGGTGCCGACATGCTTCGTTCATCGTCCCGCATCGCCGCAGCCGCCCTGCTGCTGGCTTCCGCCGCCCTGGCGTCCGCCGCTGAACCGTACCCGCCGGCCGCGCGCCAGCCGGTGACGAACGTCTACCACGGCACCGCCGTCGTCGACGACTACCAGTGGCTGGAAGACGCCGCCAGTCCGGCCACCCGGGAATGGGTGGCCGCCGAGAACCGGCTGACCCGCTCGGCTCTCGACGCGCTGTCCGGCCGCGCCGCGCTGCGCGCGCGCATCGAGGCGCTGCTGACCTCGCGCTCCGCCACCTACTACGGCCTGCGCCGCGCCGGCGGCGTCTGGTTCGCGCTGAAGTCGCAGCCGCCGAAGCAGCAGCCGCTGCTGGTGAGCTTCGCCGACCCGGCGCGGATGGACACCGAGAAGGCCGTCGTCGACCCGAACGTGCTGGCGGCCGACGGCTCGCTGGCAATCGATTTCTTCGAGCCCTCGCCGGACGGCCGGCGGGTGGCCGTGTCCTTGTCCGAGAAGGGCAGCGAGGACGGCTCGGTCCACCTGTTCGACGTCGCCAGCGGCAAGGAGACCGACGTCGTCGTGCCGCGCGTGCAGTACCCGACCGGCGGCGGCTCGGTGTCCTGGCGCGCCGATGGCAAGGGCTTCTTCTACACGCGCTACCCGGCGCCCGGCGAGCGCGCCGAGGCCGATGCGCACTTCTACCAGCAGGTCTATTTCCACGCGCTCGGCCAGCCCGTCGAGCGCGACCGTTATGTGATCGGCCACGACTTCCCGCGCATCGCCGAGATCGCGCTGAGCAGCAGCAAGGCCGGCGAGCAGCTCGCCGAGGTCAAGAACGGCGACGGCGGCGAGGCCTCGTACTACCTGCTCGGCAAGGGCGCCGGCGCGAAGTGGCAGCGCGTGGCGGACCTGAAGGACGGCGTGAAGGCCGCGCTGTTCGGCGACGACGGCTTCGTCTACCTGCTCTCGCGCGACGGCGCGCCGCGCGGCAGGCTGCTGCGCCTGCCGGTGAGCAGGCCTGTGCTGGCGCGCGCGCAGACGCTGCTGCCCGAGGGCGAGGCCACGCTGGAGCACATCGCGGTCAGCGGCCGCACGCTGTTCGTCTCCGGCCTGCTGGGCGGGCCCTCGCAACTGCAGGCGATCGATTTGAAGACCCTGAAGCCGCGCGTGCTCGAGCTGCCGCCGGTCAGCAGCGTCAACGACCTGGTGCGCGACGGCGACGGCGTGCTGGCGCTGATCGCGAGCTACACCGAGCCGCTCGCCTGGTGGCGCCTCGATGCCGGTGGCCACGCGACGAAGACCCCGCTGGCGATGACCAGCCTCGCGGACTTCAGCGACTGCGAAGTGGTGCGCGAGTTCGCCACATCCAAGGACGGCACGCGCGTGCCGCTGAACATCCTGCGCCGCAAGGGCACGGTGCTGGACGGCCGCAACCCAACCATCCTCTACGGCTACGGCGGCTATGGCGTCAGCATGGTGCCCGGCTTCTCAGTGACGCGCCGCGCCTGGTTGGACCACGGCGGCGTCTACGCGATCGCCAACCTGCGCGGCGGCGGCGAGTTCGGCGAGGCCTGGCACCTGGCCGGCAACCTGACGAAGAAGCAGACCGTGTTCGACGACTTCATCGCTGCCGCCGAACATCTGATCCAGCGAAGCTACACGACGCCCGCGAAGCTGGCCGCGCAGGGCGGCAGCAACGGCGGCCTGCTGATGGGTGCGGCGCTGACGCAGCGGCCCGATTTGTTCCGTGCCGTCCACAGCGCGGTGGGCATCTACGACATGCTGCGGGTGGAGTTGGACCCGAACGGCGCCTTCAACGTCACCGAGTTCGGCAGCGTGAAGGACCGCGCGCAGTTCGAGGCGCTGTACGCCTACTCGCCCTTCCACCGCGTGAAGGATGGCACCGACCACCCGGCGCTGCTGCTGACCACCGGCGACAACGACGGCCGCGTCAACCCGGCGCACTCGCGCAAGATGCTGGCCCGGCTGCAGGCGGCCGACCCGCAGGGCCGGCCCCTGCTGCTGCGCACGACGGCTGCCGGCGGCCACGGCATCGGCACGCCGCTGTCGGAGACGATCAACATGCAGACCGACGTCTTCGCCTTCCTGTTCTGGCAACTGGGCGTGGATTGAGGCTTGAGGCCCCCGCCCGGCGGGGCCGCGCTCCTGCTGCTTCGTCAGCCTTCCACGCGCATCGAGTAGTCGATCGCCCGCACGTCCTTGGTCAGGCGGCCGATCGAGATCCTGTCGACGCCGGTGGCAGCGATCCAGCGCAGCTGTTCCAGCTCGACGCCGCCGGACACTTCCAGCAGCGCGCGGCCGTCGGTGATGGCCACGGCCTCCTTCATCATGGCCTCGTCGAAGTTGTCCAGCAGCACGCTGGTAGCGCCGGCGCTCAGCGCCTCCTGCAGCTCGGCGATCGACTCGACCTCGACCTGGATGTCCACGCCCGCGCCAAGGGCCTGCGCCGCGTGCAATGCGGCACCGACGCCACCGGCCGCGGCGATGTGGTTTTCCTTGATCAGGATGCCGTCGTACAGCGCCAGCCGCTGGTTCGCTCCGCCGCCTGTGCGTACTGCGTACTTCTGCGCCAGACGCAGGCCTGGAATGGTCTTGCGCGTGTCCAGCACCGCGCAGCCGCGCGGATTGGTGCTGGCGCCGGCGATGGCGTCGGCATGGCGGCGCGTCTGCGTCGCGGTGGCGGACAGCAACTGCAGGAAGTTCAGCGCCGGCCGCTCGGCCGAGAGCAGCGCGCGGCCATCGGCCTCGATGCGGCAGACGAGGGTGTCGGCGCTCATCAAGGCGCCTTCGTCGTAGAGCCACTCGATGCGGGCGCTCGGGTCCAGCGCGGCGAACACGCCAGCGAACCACTCGCGGCCGCACAGCACCGCCGCCTCGCGCACGCGCACATGGGCCTTCACGCGGCGACCGGCCGGCACCAGTTGCGCGGTCCAGTCGCAGATGCCGATGTCCTCGGCCAGCGCGTCGCGGATGTTGCGGGCGCGGGCTTCGTTCAGAGTCTCGTTGTGGTCGCTGCTCATTCCGGCTGGCCGATCGTCAGCGTCAGGTTCACCAAGCCCTCGATCTGGCCGGTGATCTCGTCGCCAGGCTTCACGGGGCCGACGCCTTCCGGCGTGCCGGTGTAGATCAGGTCGCCGGGGCCCAGGTGATAGAACTGCGACAGGTTGGCGACGATCTCGGCATTGCTCCAGATCATGTCGGACAGGTCGCCGCGTTGCTTCTCGACGCCGTTGACCTGCAGCGTGATCGCGCCCTTGCCCATGTCGCCGGCCTGCGCCGCCGGGATCAGGTCGGTGATGACGGCGGACTGCTCGTAGGCCTTGCCGGTGTCCCAGGGCCGGCCGGTGGCCTTGGCGGCGTTCTGCAGGTCGCGGCGGGTCATGTCCAGGCCGGCGGCATAGCCCCAGATCGCGGCGGCGGCCTGTTCGGGCGTGGCGCGGAACAGCGGCGCGCCGAGTGCGAGCACCAGCTCCATCTCGTAGTGCAGGTTCTGCGTCATCGGCGGGTAGGCGATCGTGGCGCCGGACTCGACCAGCGCATTGGCCGGCTTGCTGAAGTAGAACGGCGGCTCGCGGTCGGGGTCGCTGCCCATCTCGCGCGCATGGGCCGCGTAGTTGCGGCCGACGCAGAAGATGCGGGAGACGGCATAGCGTGCGCTGCTGCCGCGCACCGGCACGCTGGGCTGTTCGGGGGCGGGGAAAATGTAGGTGCTGCTCATGGGGCTGAAGCATACGCTTTGCGTCCCGGCGAGGATCGTTTAGGGTTGCGCCCATGCGAGAGAGAACAAGTTGGGGCGGGGCGCTGCTGGCGCTCCTGTTGACCTTGGTGCTGGCCGGCTGCGCGAGCCACCGCGGCGTCGCCGAGCGCGACGGCCCGGAGGCGGTGATCCCGCCCGATCTGCAGAAAGTGCCCGATGCCACGCCGCACGTCGAGCGCATCCGCGCCGGCGGGCCGAACAAGCCCTATGACGTCGACGGCCAGCGTTATGAGCCGATGACCGAGGACAAGCCGCTGGTCGAGCGCGGCCTGGCCTCCTGGTACGGCAAGAAGTTCCACGGCCGGCCGACCTCCAGCGGCGAGGTCTACAACATGTACGCGATGACGGCCGCCCACGCGACCATGCCGATCCCGAGCTATGCCCGTGTGCGCAATCCGGCCAACGGCCGCGAGGTGATCGTGCGGATCAACGACCGCGGGCCCTTCCACAAGGGCCGCATCATCGACCTCAGCTACACCGCCGCGCTGAAGCTGGACGTGCTGCGCGGCGTCTCGCCGGTGGAGGTGGAGCGCATCACCTATGAGGACATCCGCACCGGTGCCTGGATGCGTGGGCGCAAGAGCACCGACGATCCGGCGCCGGTGTACGCCGCGGCCGAACCGGTCGGCGCACCGCAGCGCGAGACCACGGCGGACCTGCGGCCGGCCGAGGACACGTCGCCTGCACCGGTCTTGCCGACGGTGCCCGCCACGGCCACCGCGCCACCGGTGCCGGCGCCCGCGGTGGTGCCGCCGGCCGCGGCCCCGGGCTTCTGGGTACAGCTCGGCGCCTTCTCCAAGCTCGATGGCGCCGAGGCCTACCGCGAGAAGCTGGTGCGCGAGCTGGACTGGCTCGCGCCGCTGCTGGCCATCTTCAAGGACCGCGGCCTGAACCGCCTGCAGGCGGGGCCCTACGCCAGTCGGGCCGACGCCCAGGCCGCCGCCGACCGCGTGCGCCACACGATGGCGCAGGCCGCGGTGGTGGTCGAGCGGAAGTAGGGGCTATCCTCAGGCCAGCTTCTTGCGGCGACGCGTCAGCCAACCGATCACGCCGAAGCCGGCCAGCAGCATCGCGTAGCTGGACGGTTCCGGCACGGCGCCGACCTGCGTCACGTCCAGCCAGACCTCGTTGGCGTGGCTGTAGTCCAGGGTGTACTCGAAGCCGTTGCCGAATCCGCTGGTCGTCACGTTGGCGAAGGTACCGGTCAGCGCGCCGGAGCTGCTCATCAGCAGGTAGGTGTCGCCCTGCTGCAGCATGCAGCTGAAGCAGCTCAGCGCCAGGGTGCTGCCGTCGATCGCAGCCGTGCCGGCGACCTGCAGGAAATCGCTGGCGGCAGCCGAGCTGAGCCGGATGTCCAGCACGCCCAGCGGGCCTTGCACCAGGTTGCTCGCCAGTGTCAGCGTGCCGGTCGCCGCGGCGGATCCGGGGGCGATGTGGCCGTTGTTGGTGAGCGTGCCGTTGGCCTGGATCGTTGCCACGCCCATCAAGGTGCCGGCATTCGTGAAGTTGTCCGGCAGGCGCAGCGTGCCTGTCTGCGCTTCCAAGGTGCCGAGGTTCTGCAAGGCCACGCCGGACAGGTCGCTGGTGCCGCCGCCGGCGGTTTTGACGATGCTGCCCGTGTTCACGAGATCGCCGCCGCCGTAGATGCCGCTGTCGTTGGCAAACTCGTAGCGGCCGTTGTTCGTCAGCGCGCCGCTGCCGTAGGCGTACAGGTTGTCTGTGGCAGACGTGCGGCCGGCCAGCGTGAGGCCCGCGGCGTACTTGTAGCTGCCGCCCTCCACGTACAGCGTGCTGCCGCTGGCGCTCTGCCAGGCGCCCGTCATCGTGCTGCTGGTCCAGTGCGCGTCGCCGGTGGCGACGACGTTGTTGGCCGTGATCGTGCCGCCCGACAGGTAGAGATTGCTGCCGGTGCTCAGCGTGCCGTTGAAGGTCGCGCCGTTGGTCACCAGCACCTGGCCGGCGCCGGTGATGCGGCTGCCGCTGGCGAACTGGGCGCCGTTGTCGAAGACCATGCGGCCGGTCTGCACGTCGATGACGCCGGTGCTGGCGTTGCTGAAGCCGCTGACGCTGACATGGGTGTCGCCGCCGCCGGCGATCTTGGCCAAGGTGCCCTTGTTGACGAAGCTGCCGGCGCCGCCGTTGTTGTACAGGCCGGCATCGTTCAGGAACTGGTAGCTGCCGGTGTTGACCAGCGTGTTGCCGTCGTCGAAGTACAGGTTGTCGGTGGCCGTCATCGTGCCGGCATTGGTCAGCGTTCCGCCCACGTACTTGTAGCTGCCGCCGTCGACGTAGAGGGTGCTGCCGCTGGCGGTCTGCCAGGTGCCAGCCATCGTGTCGCTGGTCCAGTGCACATCACCGGTCGCGACGACGTTGTTGCCCGTGATCGTGCCGCCCGACAGGTAGAGGTTGTCGGCGGTGCTCAGCGCGCCGCTGAAGCTCGCGCCGCGGGTCACCAGCACCTGGCCGGCGCCGGTGATGCGGGTGCCGCTGGAGAAGCTGGCGCCGCTGTCGAAGATCATGCGGCCGGTCTGCACGTCGATGATGCCGGTGTCGCCGTTGCTGAAGCCGCTGATGCCGATGTGGCTGTCGCCCGCGCCGCCCACTTTGGCCAGGGTGCCGTTGTTGATGAAGCTGCCGGGGCCGTCGTTGTTGTAGAGGCCCGCGTCGTTGGTGAACTGGTAGCTGCTGTTGTTGACCAGGGTGCTGCCGGCGTTGAAGTACAGGTTGTCGGTGGTCGTCATCGTGCCGGCATTGGTCAGCGTGCCGGCCACGTACTTGTAGCTGCCGCCGTCCACGCGCAAGGTGCTGCCACCGGTGTTCTCCCAGGTGCCGGACAGTGTGCCGGCGGTCCAGTACACGTCGCCGGTGGCGACGACGTTGTTGGCCGTGATCGTGCCGCCCGTCAGGTACAGGTTGTTGGCGGTGCTCAGCGCGCCGCTGAAGCTCGCGCCGTTGGTCACCAGCACCTGGCCGGCGCCGGTGATGCGGGTGCCGCTGGCGAACTGGCCGCCGTTGTCGAAGAGCATGCGGCCGGTCTGCACGTCGATGACGCCGGTGCCGCTGTTGCTGAAGCCGCTGACGCTGACGTGGCTGTCGCCGCCGCCGCCCACCTTGGCCAGGGTGCCGTTGTTGACGAAGCTGCCGGGGCCGTCGTTGTTGAACAGGTTCGAGTCGTTCGTGAACTGGTAGCTGCCGTTGTTCGTCAGCGTCGTGCCGTTGTTGAAGTACAGGTTGTCGCTGGCGACCAGGGTGCCCGCATTGCTCAGCGTGCCGCCCACGTACTTGTAGCTGCCGCCCACGATGTTGACGGTGGTGCCGCTGGCCGTCTGCCAGCTGCCGGCCAGCGTGCCGCTGTTCAGTTGCAGGCTGCCGCTGGACAGCGTGGCCGGGGTGGTGCCGCTGCCGGTGTAAGTGCCGCCGCCGAGCACCAGGCTGCCGTCCGACGAGAAGGCGCCCGAGAAGCTCGCGCCGCCGCTGACCAGCACCGTGCCGGGGCCGGTGAAGCTGCTGCCCGCGTTGAACGTGGCGCCGCTGTTGAAGATGATGCGGCCGGTCTGCGCATTGATCGTGCCGCCGTTGTTGACGAAGCCACTGATGCCGATGGTGCTGTCGCCCCCGCCAGCGACCTTGGACAGCGTGCCGGTATTGACGAACACGCCCGAGGCGCCGTTGTCGAACAGGCTCGAATCGTTGAGGAAGCGGAAATTGCCGCCGTTGTTGATCGTGTTGCCGGTGGCGAAGTACAGGTTGTCGCTGGCGTCGATGGCGCCGCCGGCCGTGGTGGTCAGTGCCACGTCCAGGTATTTGTAGCTGCCGCCGATGATGCTGAGGGAGTCGCCGCTGCCCAGCGTCGTCAGGCAGCCGGAAACGCTGTAGTTGCCGCTGCTGAAGCTGCAGACATCGGCCATGGCCAGCTGCGACATGCCGGCCAGCGCCAGCGCCGCGGCGGCACTGGAGGCGCGCAGCCGGAACCGGGCGGGGCGGTGATGGACTGAGGGGACCGGACGGAAGGCTTGCATGACGGGTTGCTCCAAGGTTGAAGAGATCCACGAGCCGCCGCGATCGGCAGTCCCTATCCCTGAACACGCAGTCGCCCGGCCCAAGCCGCCAACTCACCCCCTAAATATGGGGGGTATGCCACTGCTAGAGTCGTGCGCAATGGACGCGTCGCTGACCTCCCTGCTGCACGATGCCGGCCGTGGCGACGCTGCCGCGGGCGAACGCGTGTTCGCGCTGCTGTACCGCGAGCTGCAGGGCATGGCGCGCGCGCGCCTGGCTCGCGCGCCGAGAGTCACCGCGGCCGACACCGGCGCGCTGGTGCACGAGTGCTGGCTGCGCATGCAGTCGCTGGGGGAGCAGCACTTCGCCGACCGCCATCATTTCCTGGCCTACGCCGCGCGCGCGATGCGCTCCATCGTCACCGACATGGCGCGCCGCCACGCGGCCGAGCGGCGCGGCGGCCAGGTCGAGCACATGACGCTGGACACCTCGGTGGCCGATGCCGTCGCCGACGCGCCGGAAGACCTGCTGGCGCTGGACGGCGCGCTGGAGGAGCTGTCCCGGCTCGATGCCCGGGCGGCGCGGGTCGTCGAGATGCGCTTCTTCGCCGGCCTCGGCGAGGCCGAGATTGGCGACGCCCTGCAGGTGTCGCTGCGCACCGTGCAGCGCGACTGGGAGCGCGCTCGCGCCTTCCTCACCCTGGCCTTGAAGCCATGACGATGGCGGTTTTGGCCGCCGGATTGCGTATTCCAAGCCATGACCGCTCCCAACTTCCCCATCCGCGCTGAAGACTGGCCCGAGGTGTCCCGCCTCTTCGACGAGGCGGGCGAGCTGGCGCCCGAGGCCCGCACCGCCTTCCTCGCGCGGCTGGACGCCGAGCAGCCGGGCCTGTCGGTGCAGGTGCGGGCGCTGCTGGCCAGCAGCGCCGAGCGCGAGACGGGCGACTGGCTGGAGCGTGGGCCGCGGCTCACCGGCGAGGCCTGGATGGGCGATGGGCCGCGGGCCGGCGACACGGTCGGCCGCTATCGGCTCGTGGACCGCTGCGGCAGCGGCGGCATGGGCGAGGTCTGGCAGGCCGAGGCGCTGGAGGGCCCCGTGCGCCGCGTAGCGCTGAAGCTGCCGCTGTGGCACCGCCCCGGCAGCGCCACCGCCGAGCGCTTCGCGCGCGAGGGCGACATCCTGGCGGCGCTGGACCATCCGCACATCGCGCGCCTGTTCGATGCGGGCACCGCAGCCGACGGCACGCCCTATCTCGCGATGGAATGGGTGGAGGGCGAGCCGCTGATCGCCTGGTGTGACAGCCGCCGCCTGGGCCTGGCCGAGCGGCTGGCCCTGTTCCAGCAGGTGCTGGAGGCGGTGGCCTACGCGCATGCGCATCTCGTGCTGCACCGCGACCTGAAACCGGCCCACCTGCTCGTCACGCCGCAGGGCCAGGTCAAGTTGCTGGACTTCGGCATCGCCAAGCTGCTGGACGATGGCAACAGCCCCGCCGATGCCACCGAGCTCACGCGCGCCGCCGGCCGCATGATGACGACCGCCTACGCCGCCCCGGAGCAGGTGCGCGGCAGCCCGTTGACGACCGCGGCCGATCTCTACTCGCTGGGCGTCGTGCTGTTCGAGCTGCTGAGTGGCCATCGCCCCTACGCGCCGCGGTTGAACACGCCGGCGCAGCTGGAGACCGCCATCGCCGAGGGTCACCTCATGCGCGCCGCCGACGCGGCCACTGACGTCGACGCCCAGGCCCGCGGCCTGACGCGCCGCGCGCTGGTCAAGCAACTGCGCGGTGACCTGGACGCCGTGCTGGACAAGGCGCTGCAGCTCGAGCCCGCGCGACGCTACGCCAGTGCCGAGGCGCTGTCGGCCGACCTGGCGCGCCACCTGCGCGGCCACCCGGTGCTGGCCGCGCCCACCAGCCGATGGCAGCGCGCTTGGAAGTTCACGCAGCGCCACCGTGCCGGCGTGGCCCTCGGCACGCTGGCCGTGTGCAGCCTCGTGGGCGTCACCGCCACGGCGCTGTGGCAGGCGCACGAGGCCCGGGCGCAACGCGCTAAGGCCGAAGCCTCGCTGGCGACGACCGAGAGCTTTGCGTTCTTCCTCGGCGACCTGCTGGGCGACGCGCTCGCCGCCGGCGGCAACGAGTCGTCCGAGGCCGTGGTCGGGCGGGCCGAGCGCATCGCTCGCGGCGAATTCGCGGACGAGCCCGAGACCCTGTCGCGCGTGCTCCTGGCCATCGCCCAGCACCACGGCGGCATCGGCGAATCCGAGCGGGCGGCGAAGCTGTACGAAGAGGCGCGCGCCTTGACGCATGAGCACAGCCAGCAGCAGGCCATCGACTGCGACCTTGGCATGATGTACCAGCGCATCGGCCGGCGCGACGAGGCGTTGGCGATGCTGCAGCGCGTGGCGGACGATCCGAATGCCGAGGCCGTCTCCCGCGCCAACTGCGCCTCGTACCAGGCTACCGTGCTGTTCAATGCCGGCAAGCTCGACGACGCCTTGCGCGCCGCCGACGCCGCCACCGCCTACTGGCGCGCCATGCCGCGGCCGATCAAGCAATTCGAGGCGCCGCTGCTCGGGCTCAAGGCCAGCATCCTGATGAACACGCCGCGGGTGGCCGAGGCGGATCCGCTGTTCGCGCGGGCGATCCAGTCGATGAAGGAGCTCGGCCGGGACCAGGGCCCGAACTACGTCGCACTCTTGAACAACTGGGCGCTGGGCAACTTTCTGGCCGGCCAATTGGGCGCTGCGCAGACCCGCCATGACGAAGCCCTGGCCCAGGCTCGGGCGTTCGCCGGGCCGCAGGGCGTGGCGCCGATCAACCTGCTCAATGCCGCTGCCGACCGCCTGGAGCTGGGGCTCTATCCGGAGGCGCTCGCCCTGTACGACCAGACACTGGCGGCGGCGCGTTCGTGGCACAACGCCGGCTTTGCCGCCAGCGCGCAATGCATGGGCGCGCTGGCGCTGCTGCGCGGCGAGCCGGGCCACGAGGCCGAGGCCCAGGCCCGCCTTGCCGCGGGTCGCGCCGAGAAGCTCAGCGACAGCCCGGCCGACCGCATCGCCGCCACCAACTGCATCGGCGCCGAAGCGCAGCTGGCGCTCGCACGCGGCGACGCGGCCGCCGCGCTGAAGGGCTTCGACACGCTGCTGGCCGTGCCCAAGATGCGCGAAGCGGCGCGTGCCTTGCTGCTGCAGTGGCGTTCACGTGCGCAGCTCGCTGTTGGCAATGCGGAGGCGGCGCGTGTCGACGCGGAGGCATCGCTCAAGCTCGCGCGCCAGTTGCAGGGTACGCAGCCCGCATCGTTCCGCACGGCGCTCGCACTGGATGCGCTGGCCCGTGCGCAGGGCGATGCTGCAGGCAAGCTGCGCCAGGAGGCCGACGCTGCGCTCGCCGCCAGCGTCGCGCCCACGCACTGGCTCCGGCGTTAGCGGCCTTGTCGGCCCTATCGGCCCTATCGGCCGCCCGTCACGTCGATCGTGACACCGACGCTGTAGCTCGAGGCCTCCGACAGCAGCCAGACGACCGCCTGCGCCACTTCGTCCGCCCGGCCCATGCGTCCCATCGGGATCGCCGCGATCGCGGTGTCGAGCAGCTCAGGCAGCGCCGTGGTGGCGTGGATCTCGGTATCGATGATGCCGGGCCGCACGGCGTTGACGCGGATGCCCTCGGCGATCAACTCCTTGGCGAGGCCGGCGGTCAGGCTGTCGACGGCGCCCTTGCTGGCGGCGTAGTCCACGTACTGGTTCGGGCCGCCCAGCTGGGCCGCGCGCGAGGAGAGGTTGACGACCGCGCCGCCGCTGCCGCCGCTGCCGCCGTGGCGCGTGCTCATGCGCCGCGCAGCCTCGCGGGTGCACAGCAGCGTGCCGATCACGTTGACGTCGAGCACGCGGCGCCAGCGCTCCACCGTCATGTCTTCCAGCCGCGCGCCGCGTGCGACGATGCCGGCGTTGTTGACCAGCGCATCGAGCCCGCCGAACTCGGCGTCCACCCGCGCGAACATCGCCTGGACCTGGGCCTCGTCGGCCACGTCCGCCTGCAGCACCAGCGCGCGGCGGCCGAGCGCGCGGATGCGCTCGGCCACGGCGTTTGCCGCGGCAGCGTCCTGCGCGTAGTTCAGCGCCACATCCCAGCCGGCCTCGGCGCAGGCCAGGGCAATGGCGGCGCCGATGCCGCGGCCGGCGCCGGTTACGAGAACGATCCTGTTTTTCATCGTGCGGCCATTGTGCCGGCGCGGCCGCATCGGTGATGATGCCTGGCATCTTCCCTGACCTCTGCGCGGATGGACCTGCTGGACGCTCCGACACTGCTGCTGGTCAACGCGGTCTTCAACGGCTTCGCGGCGGCCGGCTGGGCGCTGCTGGCCGGTGTGTTCCGGATGGCGCCGCGGGCGAGCTGGCTGATGGTGGGAGCGCACCTGTTCCGGATCCTGCAGACGACCGATGCGGGGCTCACCGCCGGCTGGTCATCGCTGGCGGTCGTCGCCTTCGAACAATCGTGCGCGCTGGCCGCGGTGTGCCTGCTGGCGCTGGCGTTGCGGCGGATGCTGCGGCTGGGCCGCGGGCGCCGCCACATCGCGCTGATCACGGGCGCGGGCTTCCTGGGCATCGTCCTGCTGTTCGCGCTGCAGCAGCGGGCCGGCATCCCGCTGGTCGCCGCCGTGGCGATCACCCTGCTGGCGCTGGGTGGGGCGCGCGACGTGATCAGCGGTGCGGGGCCGGGTCTTGCTCGCTGGATCACCATGCTGCTGGTGCTGCCCTACCTCGTGCTGGCCGGCCTCGGCATCGTGCGCCTGGCGATGCCGGCGCAAGGCGGTGCAGTCAGCGCCGGTGTGAGCGCAGGGGTGGGTGCGCTGTGGCTGCTGCTGACGATGGCGATCTCGGTCAGCCTGATGGCGCTGCTGGTGTGGCGCCTGGTCGGCCGCGTCGAGCATCTGACGCTGCGCGACCCGATGACGGACACCCTGAACCGCCGCGCCATCGCCGACGAGGTGCAGCTGCTGCAGGCGCGGCGCGAGCGCGGCCATGACTTCGCGCTGGTGCTGCTGGACATCGACCACTTCAAGCGCATCAACGACGAGCTGGGCCACGCGGCCGGCGATGCCGCGCTGCTGCACGTCGTGCGGATCGTGCGCGGCTGCCTGCGTGAGGCGGACCGGCTCGGGCGGCTCGGTGGCGAGGAGTTCTGCGCGCTGCTGCCCTACACGACGACCGAGGCTGCGGCGCAGGTGGCCGAGCGCATCCGTGCGACGCTGCAGGCGCAGCCGCTGGTCTGGCGCGGCCAGCGCGTCGAGCTGACGGCCAGCTTCGGCGTCGCGGGCGGCCGCGCCAACGACCCGGCGGGCGAGGTCTCGCTGGCGCGCGCGGACGAGCAGGTCTACCGCGCCAAGGGCGAGGGCCGCAACCGCGTCTGCGTGGCACCGGCGGAGGCGTTCGGATGAGCGGGACCTTGTCGGAGGCCTTCCTGCTGGCCGACCCGATGACCTTGCTGATGGCCATCGTGCTGATGCTGCTGGCGGCCAGCGGGGTCTGGTGGTCGATGGCGGCGGGCACGACGGTGGCGCCGCGGGCCTCGATGTGCCTGGCCGTGGCGAACGCGCTGCTGGCGGGCGGCCTCGGCGTCGATGCGCTGGGCGGCCAGGCGCCCGGCCTGCTGCGCGACGGGGGTGGCGACCTGCTGGCCATCGGGGCCTTCGCGGTGCTGCGCGCCGGCGTGCCTGCCATCGTCGGCGAACCGCTGGCCTGGCGTTCCGCGCTGGCGGTCTGGCTGGCGTCGGCGGTGCTGCTGGTCGCGGTGCCCCTCGAGGGCGACATGCGCTGGCACGTACGCGCCGTGCACACCGCGCTGGGCGCGCTGGTGGCGATGAGCTGCGTCGACGCCTGGCGGCAGCTGCGCCGGCATGTGAGGCCGGCCTTGAGCGCGCTGCTGATCACGCCGCTGTTCGCGGTCTTCGTGCTGCTGGCGGCGCGGCTGCTCGAATCGTTCTGGCAGCCGGCGCAGACGGTGGATGTGCGCCAGCTCAACGAGTTCAACGTCATCTGGCTGTGGATGACCCTGCTGGTGAGCCTGGTGCTGAACGCGACGATGGCCTGCCTGATCGTGATGCGCCTGGTGCTCAGCATCCACCGGCTGACCCGGCGCGACCCGCTGACCGATGTCTACAACCGCCGCGCGCTCAGCGAGGCGATCGCCGCGGAGCACCTGCAGCTGCAGCGCGGCCGGCCCTATGCGCTGGTGATGATCGACATGGACCGCTTCAAGCAGCTCAACGACACCTTGGGCCACGCGGCCGGCGATGCGGCGCTGTGCCGGCTGGTCGAGGCGCTCAAGCCCTGCGTGCGGGATGTCGACCGGCTCGGGCGGCTCGGCGGCGAGGAGTTCTGCACCCTGCTGCCGCTGACCGATCTGGTCGGCGCGCTGCTGGTGGCCGAGCGCATGCGCGCGAACCTGGAGGAGAGCGCCTTCGAGTGGCAGGGGCACCCGTGGCAACTGACGGCCAGCTTCGGCATCGCCGAGGCGCGACCGGAGGATGCGAGCGCCGATGCGGTGCTGGGCCGCGCGGACCGCGCTATGTACAAGGCAAAAGCCCAGGGCCGCAACGTCGTCCAGGCCGATGATTGAACCCGCTCAGGCCAGGGCGACTCTGTTGCGACCGAGATGTTTGGCGCGATACATCGCGCTCTCGGCGCGCGCCACCAGCAGGTCCGTGGCGTAGGGCGGCGCGTTGGCCAGGCCGATGCTCAAGGTGACGTCCAACCCCGGCGACAGCGCGCGCCAGTCGTAGGCCTCGACCGCCTGGCGCAGTCGCTCGCAGACCTCGAAGGCGCGGTCGGGGATGGTGTCGGGCAGCACGACGAGGATCTCCTCGCCGCTCCAGCGCAGCAGCAGGTCGCGGCCGCGGGTGTTGTCGCGCAGCATCTGCGCCAGCGCCTGCAGCACGCGGTCGCCGACGGCGGTGCCGTGCTCGTCGTTGATCGCGCGGAAGCGGTCGACGTCGATCAGCGCCACCGTCAGCGGCGTCTCGCCGCGCTCGGCGGAGCGCATCAGCGCGGGCATCTTCGACTCCATGCAGCGGCGGTTGCCCAGGCCGGTCAGCGGGTCGCGCAGCAGCTCGTCGTCGGTGTCCAGCGCTGGGCGGCGCCGGTCGGCGGGGCTGCTGTAGCTCTGCTCGGCCTCGAGGCGGCTGACGAAGAAGCGCGCCTGCGCCATCAGTTGCGCGACGCTGCGCCGGTGCTCGATCGCCTGCACCTGCTCCAGGTGCTGCAGCGCCTCGTCGGCCTGGCCCAGCGTCTTGTGGGCGCGGTAGGCGGCATGCTGCAGCCGCATCGAGGTGGTGCCGCCGAGGTCGCGGCCGTGTGTCTCGACCAGCAGGGCTTTCAGGTCGACCAGGGCCTCGGCGATCTGGCCGCGCTTCATGGCCAGCTCGGCCAGCGAGCAGCGCACCCGCCAGCTCAGCGCGATGTAGCCGCAGCGGCGGTCCAGCTCCAGCGCCGAGAGCAGCAGGTCCTCGGCCTCATCGAGCCGGCCCAGGTGCATCAGCACCTCGCCGCGGCTGCCGTCGGTCAGCGCCAGCGCGTAGGGCTCGTCCTGCGCCAGCGCGTGCGGGCGGGCGCGCTGGGCGTGGTCGAGCGCGCGGTGCAGGGCCTCCATGCATTCGCGCTCGTGGCCGCTGTGGTTCAGCAGGTGGTAGGTGCCCAGCGCGA
Source organism: Roseateles agri (assembly GCF_034043675.1). Lineage (NCBI taxonomy): Bacteria > Pseudomonadati > Pseudomonadota > Betaproteobacteria > Burkholderiales > Sphaerotilaceae > Roseateles > Roseateles agri. Next base: position 139,843 of record NZ_JAXCLA010000012.1, read on the forward strand.
CGGTGGCGAGGTTGTTGTGCGCCACCATGTTCTCGTAGTCGGTGGCCAGGTCGCCGAGCAGCGCGGTGGCCTCGTTCATCAGGCGCTCGGCCTGCCAGGGATCGCCCATGCGCTCGAAGCAGGCGCCGACCGCGTTCAGCGCGACGCTGACGAGGCGCGTGTCGCCCAGCTCGCGCGCCGCGGCCATGTTCTCGTTGGCGCAGGCCAGCGCGGTCTCGAAATCGCCCAGCTCGGCGGCGCCCAGCGCCATCATCCGCAGCAGGCCGCACAGCGGCGGGCTGGTGCCCAGGGCGCGCTGCAGCGGCAGCAGCTGCTGGCCGATGGCCAGCATCTCCGTCAGCTCGCCGCGGCGCAGGTGGAAGCGTGCCAGCAGGCGGCCGGCCTCAAGCTGCTCTTCGACATAACCCTGATCCACAGCGGCATCCCAGGCCCGCCGCGCCAGGGCCAGACCCTGGACCAGATCACCACCGGAATGGGCCTGGGCGTCTTGCAGCCATCCGGCGATCGGATTCCCGTGCTGCTGCCCTGTGCTCGTGTCGTGCATCGTTGCGGCGCCCCTTGATGAAGCGCCAATCTAGCCGATCAGGCTAGGGGATGCGAGCCCTCGAAATGAAGGGTCGGGCTCCTGGCTCTTTCCCGGCGCTCACTTGCTCGTCGGCATGGCGAACTCGGCGCCCTTGGCCACGCTGGCCGGCCAGCGTTGCATCACGCTCTTCTGCTTGGTGTAGAAGCGCACGCCTTCCTCGCCGTAGGCATGCATGTCGCCGAAGAGGCTGCGCTTCCAGCCGCCGAAGCCGTGCCAGGCCATCGGCACCGGGATCGGCACGTTGATGCCGACCATGCCGACCTGGATGCGGCGGGCGAACTCGCGGGCGACGTTGCCGTCGCTGGTGTAGCAGGCGACGCCGTTGCCGTACTCGTGGTCGTTGACCAGCTTCACCGCCTCGGCGAAGTCGTGTGCGCGCACGCAGGCGAGCACCGGGCCGAAGATCTCTTCCTTGTAGATGCGCATCTGCGGGGTCACGTGGTCGAACAGCGTGCCGCCGGTGAAGAAGCCGGCCTCATGGCCCGCGACCTTGTGGCCGCGTCCGTCCACCACCAGCTTCGCGCCTTCCTCGACGCCGATGCCGATGTAGTTCTCGATGCGGTCACGCGCCTCGCGGGTGACGATCGGGCCCATCTCGGCATCGGATTCCATGCCGTTCTTGATCTTCAGCTGCTTGGCGCGCTCGGCCAGCTTCGGGATGATCTTGTCGGCCACGTCGCCGACCAGCACCGCCACGGAGATCGCCATGCAGCGCTCGCCGGCCGAGCCGTAGGCCGCGCCGATCAGCGCGTCGACGGCCTGGTCGATGTCGGCATCGGGCATCACGACCATGTGGTTCTTCGCGCCGCCCAGCGCCTGAACGCGCTTGCCGTTGCGGGCACCGGTCTCGTAGATGTACTGCGCGATCGGCGTCGAGCCGACGAAGGAGATCGCCTTGACGTCCGGGTGGTTCAAGAGCGTGTCCACCGCCAGCTTGTCGCCCTGGACCACGTTGAAGATGCCGTCCGGCAGGCCGGCGCGCTTGAACAGCTCGCCGATGAAGACGCTCGGCGACGGATCGCGCTCGCTGGGCTTCAGGATGAAGGCATTGCCGGTGGCGATGGCGACCGGCGCCATCCACATCGGCACCATGAACGGGAAGTTGAACGGCGTGATGCCGGCGACGACGCCCAGCGGCTGGCGCATCGTCCAGTTGTCGATGCCGGTGGACACCTGCTCGGTGTAGTCGCCCTTCAGCAGCTGCGGCACGCCGCAGGCGAACTCGACGACGTCGATGCCGCGCGCCACCTCGCCCTGCGCGTCGGAGAAGACCTTGCCGTGCTCGGCGGTGATCATCGCGGCCAGCTCGTCCTTGTGCTGATTCAGCAGCACAAGGAAGTTCTGCATCACGCGGGCGCGGCGCAGCGGGGGGGCATCGGCCCAGGCGGGGAAGGCGGCCTGGGCGGAGGCCACGGCGGCATTCACGTCCTCGGCCGAGGCCAGTTGCAGCTGGCGGGCGACGGCGCCGGTGGCCGGGTTGTAGACGGCCTGGCTGCGGCCCGAGCTGGCCGCCTGTGGCTTGCCGTGGATGAAGTGGGTGATGTCGGCGGTGCTGGTGTAGGCGCTGGCGCTCATGGCTTGTCTCCGATCGGCTCCGAAAAAGATGGGCAGAGTCTAGGCAGCGACCCCCGGCCTGCCAATCGGCTTCTGTCGATTTGATTGTTCGATAATCTGAACAATGACGACGACACCGGAGTTCCGCCACGAGCTGCTGTGGGGCCAGCTGCATGCGCTGGGCGTGATCGCGCAGCTGGGCAGCTTCACCAAGGCGGCGCAGCGGCTCGGGCTGTCCAAGGCGGCCGTGAGCCAGCGCATCGCCGAGCTGGAGCGCGCAATGGGCCAGACCCTGGTGGCGCGCACGACCCGCTCGGTGCGGCTGACGGACGCCGGCCGCCAGCTCGTCGAGGAGACCGAGGCCAGCTTCGCCCACATCACGCGCACCCTGGGCGCCACCCGTGACGCCGCCGGTCAGCCGCGCGGCCTGCTGCGACTGACCGCGCCGGTGGCGCTGGGCCGCCAGCACGTGGCGCCGCTGCTGGGCGAATTCCTGCGCCGCTATCCGGAGATCCGCATCGAGCTGGACTTGAGCGACCGCGTGGCCGCGCTGACGCAGGAAGGCTTCGACCTGGCGATCCGCCACACCAGCGCGCCGCCGGACACGCATGTCGCCGTCAGGCTCTGCGCCTCGCGCTCCTTGCTGGTGGCGAGCCCGGCCTACCTGGCGGCCCAGGGCGCACCGGCGCATCCGGAGGCGCTCTCGCAGCATGCCTGCCTGCCCTACCTGCGGCCCGGGCCGGCGCTGTGGCTGTTCGAGAAGGGCGGCCAGCGCCTGCGCGTGCCGGTGCTCGGGCCGCTGCGCGCCGGCAACAGCGAGATCCTGCGGGACGCCGCGCTAGACGGCCTGGGGCTGGCGCTGTTGCCCGACTTCAGCGCTGCCGAACCCTTGCGCGAGGGGCGGCTGGTGGAAGTGCTGCCGGACTGGCGCCCGGTTGGCTTCTTCGGCGACGCGATCTACGCCATCCATCCCTGGGCCAGCACGACGCCGCGTCCGCTGCGCCTGCTGATCGACCACCTGAAGCAGCAGCTGCGCCGTGGCTTCGTATCCGAATGAAAAAAACGCTCCCAGGCCGGAGCCGTGGGAGCGTTGCAAGTCCTCGAAAGGACGTCGTTGGGAGTCTGCACTGTAGTGGTCAACCCGTATCAATGCATCCTCAAGCGGGGTGAAAAATCACCCGCCGCTCCAGTTCCCGACTTTTGATGCCCCTTTGATGTTCCTTTGATGCGCTCTTTTGTCGATTTCCGCCTGCTTGCCCTGCGGCGCCTGCGTGCCACCGAGTGGGAAGGCACGCTGCTGTGGGCCGCGCTGATCGGCGTGCTGGGCGCGCTGGCGACGATTGGCTTCCGCGAAGGCCTGCTGGCCACCGAGCGGCTGCTGTACGGCCGCAGCGATGGCCTGGTGCAGATCGCCCGCGGCCTGCCCGAGTGGCTGCGGCTGCTGGCGCCTGCGCTCGGCGGCCTGGTGGCCGGGGCTGTGCTGCTCGCCGCGCGGCGCATGCCGCTGGCGCAGGGTGGCGACTACATGGAGGCGATCGCGCTGGGCGAGGGGCGGCTGGGCCTGCGCTGGTCCTGCCTGCGGGCACTGTCCTCGGCGGCTACCGTCGTCAGCGGCGGTGCGATCGGCCGCGAGGGGCCGATGGTGCAGCTCGCCGCGCTGGCCGGTTCGCTGATCGGAAGCTGGCGTGCGGTACCGGTGCCGCGGCGCCGGCTGATGGTGGCCTGTGGGGCCGCGGCCGGCGTGGCCACGGCCTACAACGCGCCGATCGCCGGCGCGCTGTTCGTCGCCGAGATCGTGCTGCGTTCGCTGGCGATGGAAAGCCTCGGGCCGCTGCTGGTCGCGGCCTTCGCGGCGAACGTCACCGCCGGCTTGCTGGTCGATGCCGCGCCGGTCTACCGGATGCCGGCCTTCGTCGCCCCGCACGGTGCGCCGATGGTGCTGCTCGCTTCGGTAGGCCTGCTGGCCGGTTTCGGCGCGCCACTGTTCCTTGGATTGCTGGACGGGGCCAACGCGCTGTTCAAGCGGATTCCACTGGCGCTGCCGCTGAAGCTGGGCCTGGGGGGGCTGGGCGTCGGCGCGCTGTCGCTGGCGGCGCCGCAGGTCTGGGGCAACGGCTACAGCGTCGTCAACGCGGTGCTGCAGGGCGACTGGCTCTGGACGGCGCTGCTGGCCGTGCTGGCGCTGAAGCTGCTGGCCGTGGCCTCGACGACCGGCTCCGGTGCCGTCGGTGGCATCTTCACGCCGACCCTGTTCGTCGGCGCGATCAGCGGCGCGCTGTTCGCCATCGCCGCCGAGCGGCTGTGGCCCGGCGCGGTGCCGGCGCCCGCGGCGATCGCCGTCGGCATGGGCGCCTTCCTGGCGGCCTGCACCCATGCGCCGCTGATGTCGGTGCTGATGATCTTCGAGATGACCGAGAACTACGGCGTCGTCGTGCCGCTGATGCTGGCCTGCGTGCTCGGCTACTCGATCTCGCGCCGGCTGCGGCCGCGCTCGATCTACGCCGGCGTGCCGGAACTCAACGCGCACGCCCCGGCGCTGACGATGGCCGCTGACTTGCTGCGCACCGACAGTGCGACGGTGCGCGTGGGCGACAGCCTCGCCGCGCTGGAGGCGGCCTTCGTGCGCTGGCGCCGGCCGCACATCTACGTGCTCGATGCCGAGGACCGCTTCGCCGGCGCGATCGCGCTGCACGACCTGGCGCCGCTGGTGAAGCAGGGCACGGCGGCCGATGCGCCCTGGCCCGCGGCGCTGCTGCGCAGCAACTTCCCACGGGTGGAACTGGGCACGCCGGTGTGGAAGGTGCTGGAAGTCTTCGCCACCCATCCGGGCGAGCGGCTGCCGGTGCTGGATGCGGCGGGGCGCCTGGCCGGCTACGTGACCAAGACCGACTTGGTGCTGATGCTGCGCGAACGGCTGGCCGTGGGCTGAGCTGCGGCACGACAATGGGCGGCATGAAACCGTCCAAGCCGTCCCATCCGCCTGTCGCCAAACCCGCCCTGGCTCCGCTCGACGAGTCAGAGATCGAGCAGCTGCAGGAGCTGCTCGACGCCGTGCCGGAGCCGCTGGAGCCGCTGGACGTCAGCATGCTGGACGGCTTCATCGTCGGCGTGCTGCTGCAGCCCAAGCAGGTGCCGCACTTCCAGTGGACCAAGCACGTGCTCGATGCCGAGGAAGGCCGCAGCCCGCCGGAGGGTTTCGATAGCCGCCCGCTGATCGCGCTGGCCAAGCGCCGCTACCAGGAGCTGAACCAGGCCATCGTCCAGCGCCAGTGGTTCGACCCGCTGGTGTTCGAGCTGGATGAGGAGGCCGAGCCCTCCGAGGTGGTCTATCCCTGGGTGGCCGGCTTCGCGCTGGCCACCGAGCTGTTCCCCGAACTGATGCGCCAGGACGCGGCGTCGCTGCTTGAGCCGCTGGCCTCGCTGTTCATGCACCTGGACCCGGACGACCTGGAAGACGCCGACGAGCTGCTCGAGGAGATCGAGACCCTGGAGCCGCCCGCGGACGTGGCGGAGGCGGTGGAGGGCCTGGTCAGCGCGACGCTGATGCTGGCGGACGTGACGCGGCCCGCCGCGGCGGCACCGGCCGGCCCGCCGTCACCGGTCAGGCGCGGAACAGGCGCGCCGCATGCAGCCCGAGGCCGGTCGCGACCGAGGCGAAGCGGTCGCCGCGCACCTGGGTCGCGGCCGGGAACTCGCGCGCGATCCGGTCGGCCAGCAGGCGCAGGCCGGTCGAGCCGCCGGTGAAGTAGAGCGCGTCGATCTGTTCGGGTTTCAGGCCGGCCTGGGCGACGGTCTCGCGCCCGGCCTGGACGATGCGCTCGATGTCACGGTCCAGCGCCTCGACGGCGGTGCGCTCGCTCAGGGCCACTTCGAGGCCGGGCTCGATCAGGCTCAGGTCGATGACGGTGTCGCCGCCGCCGGAGACGGCGATCTTCGCGGCCTCGGCACGCCCGGCCAGCTCGTGGCCCAGGCGCTCCTCGACGACGGTCATCAGCCGCTGGTGGTGCAGCGGATCGCCGTAGAAGCTCTTCATCTGCCGCAGCTCGGCCACCCGCATGGGGCTGTAGACGGTGTTGATCAGGTGCCAGGTGGCGAGGTCGAAGTAGACGGCGCTGGGCACCTCGCGCGGCGGGCTGCCGGCGCGCTCGGGGCCGAAGGAGCGGTAGCCGAATTCGCGCAGGATGCTGGCGAGCTCGACGTGGCGGTCGAAGTCAGTGCCGGCGATGTGGACGCCGTGGTTGGCGAGGATGTCCTCGCGCCGGTCCACGCGCTGCATGCGCTCGGGGCCGACGCGCACGATCGAGAAGTCCGAGGTGCCGCCACCGATGTCGGCGACCAGCACCAGGCTCTCGCGCTCTACCTGGCGTTCGTAGTCGAAGGCCGCGGCGATCGGCTCGAACTGGAAGTGCACCTCGTGGAAGCCGACCGCGCGGGCCGCGGCCTCCAACGAGGCCTGCGCCGCGGCATCGCGCTCCGGCTCGCGGTCGACGAAGAAGACCGGCCGGCCGAGCACGATCTTGTCCAGCGGCTGCGCGGCACCGGACGCGAGCGCCGCATTGCGCAGGCGCTTCAGGTAGCCGGCCAGGATGTCGAAGTACTTCACGCCGCGGCCGCCGCCGACGTCGGTCGTCTGCTCGATCAGGCCGGAGCCGAGGATGCTCTTCATCGAGCGCATCAGCCGGCCGTCGTTGCCGTCGATGTAGGCCTTGATGGCGGCGCGGCCGAAGGCGCGCGGCGGGCCGTCGGCGTCGTGGCGGCCCTCGACGAAATAGAACACGGCGGTGGGCATCGTCGCGTGGCCGGGCTCGAGCTCGACGAGGCGCATGCTGCCGTCGGCGTCGGGAATGGCGATCGCGGAGTTCGAGGTGCCGAAGTCGACGGCGCAGAAGGAAGGCGTTTGAGGCATGGCCGGACGGACGGTGCGAGGGGCGCGCATTCTACGGGCCGCGATGAAATCGATCGTAAAGGCGGCGTGTCCGCGCGTGATCTGCATGGACAATCGACGCGCCTTTCCTCCACCTCTGAAGAAGCTTTTCGTCTCCATGGTCCGTGCGCTGTTTCCCGTCCTGCTGCTTGCCGCTGTGTCTGCCAGTTATGCCCCGAGCGCCGATGCGGCGGCTCACCACGGCAAGCGCGCTCATCGCGCGGCGGCCGCGGCTGCGGCCCAGCCGGCGCTGAGCCCTGAAGAAGCACAGAAGGAGCTGATGCGGCTGCGCGTCAATGCGCGGCATGCGCTGGTGCTGGAGGAAGGCTCCGGCAAGGTCGTGCTGAGCAAGGACGCCGACGCGGTCGTGCCGATCGCCTCGCTGACCAAGCTGATGACGGCGATGGTGGTGCTGGACGCCAAGCTCGACCCGCGCGAGACCTTGCGCGTCGACGCCGACGATGTGGACACCTTGAAGCACAGCGCCTCGCGGCTGCGCGTGGGCGCCGAGCTCTCTCGGGTCGATGCGCTGAAGCTGGCGTTGATGAATTCCGAGAACCGCGCGGCGGCGGCGCTGGCCCGTACTTTCCCGGGCGGCTTGAAGGGCTTCGACCTGGCCGTGCAGGCCAAGATCCGCAGCCTCGGCCTCACCCGCACGGCGCTGGCCGATCCGACCGGCCTGTCGCCGCAGAACACCTCGACGGCCAGCGAGGTCGCGAAGATCGTCGAGGCCGCATCGCGCTACCCCGAGATCGTGCGCATCACCAGCCAGAAGAGCGACGAGGTGCCGGTCAGCGGGCGCACGCGCGAGGTCCACAACACCAATCACCTGGTGGGTGGCAAGGGCTGGGACATCCAGCTCTCCAAGACCGGCTACACCGAGGAAGCGGGCCGCTGCCTGACGATGCGGATGAAGACCGGCGAGCGCTTCTACACCGTGGTGCTGCTCGACGCCGACGGTTCGGCCCAGCGCCTGCGCGACGCGGCCAAGATCCGCCAGACCCTGGCGCGGATGTAAGCCGGGGTCAGGCCTTGCCTTTGCCGGTTTCGGTGCCGGCAACGTCGCCGTAGAAGTGGAAATCGATGGCCGGCCGGCGGCCCGCCATCAGCTCGGCCAGCGCGCGGCCGGAACCGGCACCGTGCGTCCAGCCCAGCGTGCCGTGGCCGGCATTGACCCACAGGTTGCTCGCCTTCTTGCTGCGGCCGATGTAGGGGATGTTGCTGGGCGTGCTGGGGCGCAGGCCGGTCCAGTAGTTGCGCTCGGACAGGTCGGCGACGCCGGGGAACAGCTCCTCGTAGCGCTTGACCAGCGCGTCGCAGCGCACCTTGGCGGTGGGCGTGTCCAGGCGCAGGTCGAAGCCGCTGAGCTCGGCCGTACCGGCGATGCGGATGTAGTCGCCAAGGCGCGAGATTGCGATCTTGCGCGTGTCGTCCAGCAGGCTGACGACGCTGGCCGCCTCGGGCCGCTTCAGCCGCAAGGTGGCCGAGTAGCCCTTGGCCGGATAGATGTTCAGGAACTCGCCCACCTGCTTCATCAGCGCCGGCGTGTAGGAGCCCAGCGCGGCGACAAAGGCATCGGCCTTCAGCGTCTTCTTCTCGCCGCTGCGGCTGGCGGCGACCTCCACGGCGTCCAGCCCCGAGCCTGAGCGCGAGAGCCGCAGGATGTCGTGTTCGTACAGGAAGGTGGCGCCGCGCTCGGCGCAGCGGCGCGCGAGTTCCTGCGTGAACACGCGGGCATCGCCCGATTCGTCGCTGGGCGTGTAGGTGCCGCCGTAGATGCGACCCTGGAAGTTGGCCAGCGCCGGCTCGACCTTCAGCACCTCGTCGTGGTCGAGGATGCGGCGGTCGACGCCGTGGCTCTTCATGATCTCGGCGGCGACCACGCCGCCGTCGAAATCCGCCTGGCTGGAGAAGAAGTGCAGGATGCCCTTCTCCAGGCGGTTGTATTCGATGCCGGTCTGCGCGACGACGTCCTTCAGCGACTCGTGGCTGTAGCGGCCGAGCTGCACCAGCTCTTCCACATTGCGCTCGAAGGCGGCCGAGGTGCACTGGCCCAGGAAGGCCAGGCCGTAGCGCCACTGGGCGATGTCCAGGCGCGGGCGGAACAGCAGCGGCGAGTCGTCGCGCAGCAGCCACTTGGCGACCTTGAACGGCGCGCCGGCATTGGCCCAGGGCTCGCAGAAACAGACCGAGATCTGCGCGCCGTTGGCGAAGCTGGTCTCCAGCGCGGCATCGGGCTGGCGATCGACCACGGTGACTTCGTGACCCTGCTCCAGCAGATGCCAGGCGGTGCTGATGCCGATGATGCCGGCGCCCAGGACGACGATCTTCATGCTGTGTTCTCTTTCTTGCTTGCTATCTATCGAATCAGTTGGATGGCCAGGGTCAGCATCACGAGGGCGATGGCGGCGTCGATCGCCTGCCAGACGCCCGGGCGGCGCAGTGGCCCCGCGGCAGCCGCCGCGCCGAAGCCCAGCAGCGAGAACCACATCAACGAGGCGAGCGACGCGCCCGCCGCGAAGGCCCAGCGCTGGTCTTGCGGCTGCTGCGCACCGACGGTGCCGAGCAGCACGACGGTGTCCAGGTAGACGTGCGGGTTCAGGTAGGTCATGGCAGCCGCGCTGAGCAGCGTGGCGCCGAGGCCGTTGCGCGTGTCGCGGGTGTCCTGCAATGCGCTGGCATCGTGGTTCCAGGCGCGCCAGGCGGCCCGCAGGCCGTAGACGGCTAGGAAGGCGGCGCCGCCCCAGCGGAAGACGGCCATCAGCAGCGGATTCGCGCCGATCGCCGCGCCGAGGCCGAACACGCCGGCGCAGATCAGCAACACATCGGACAACACGCACAGCGCGACGACCGGCCCCACATGGCTGCGCAGCAGGCCCTGGCGCAGCACCAGCGCGTTCTGCGCGCCGATCGCGACGATCAGGCCGGCGCCCGTCAGCCAGCCCTGGATCGAGGCGGCGAACGAAACGGAGCTCGGTGCGATTTCTGCGATGGGCATGGCGCGCGGATTGTCGCCAGCACCCCATCTGAAATGAAGGGCGATTAATATTTCAGCGACTCCATTAGATCGACTTATGAAAGACCTGGATTCCGCCGATCTCGATTGCCTGGCCGCACTGGCCGACGAGCGCAGCTTCGAGCGTGCCGCGCAGCGGCTCGCCGTGACGCAGAGCGCCGTGTCGCAACGGCTGCGCAACCTGGAGGCGCAGCTTGGCCAGTTGCTGGTCGTGCGCTCGCGGCCGCTGCGGCTCACCGAGCCCGGCAAGCTGCTGCTGCGCTACGCCCGCCAGATGCAAGCGCTGCGCACCGACCTTGCCCGCGAACTGGGCGCCCGCACGACGCGCAACGAGCGCATTGCCATCGCCGTCAACGCCGACAGCCTGGCGACCTGGGTGCCGCCGGCGCTGGATCCGCTCGTGCAGGCCGGGCTGAACGAAGGCTTCGGGCTGGAACTGGTCGTCGACGACCAGGACTTCACGCACGAGTGGCTGCGCCAGGGCGAGGTGCTGGGCTGCGTCAGCACGGTCCGGCAGGCCTTGCGCGGCTGCTCCGTCCAGCCGCTGGGCGTGATGCGCTACGTGGCCGTGGCCAGTCCCGCCTTCCTGCGCGAGCACCTGCCGCAGGGGCTCAATGCGGCCAACTTCACCACCGCGCCCTTCCTGGTCTTCAATCGCAAGGACGACAGCCAGGTCCAGTGGGTGTCCAAGGCCTTCGGCGTGCGCGCTCCGCGACTGCAGGAACGCTACGTTCCATCCAGCGAGGCCTATGTGCGGGCAGTTCTGATGGGATGGGGAGTCGGCGTTGCGCCGGAACTACAGCTGCGTCCCCTGATTGGTAGCGGCGAGCTGGTCGTTTTGCGACCGGAACTGAGCATCGACGTGACGCTGTTCTGGCATCAGTGGAAATTGGAGGCCGATTCGGGGGCTGCCGGCGGGACCTTGCTGGACCAGATCGGCAAGGCGCTGGCGGCGGGCGCGAGGGCCGCGCTGGGCTGAGCCCGGGTCTCAGTTCAGGACGAAGACTGCGCGAACGGCAACGCCCGAAGCTGCCCGCTCGACAGGACGCGCGGCCAGATGAATGTCCCGGCGGTGCGACACCACCTGGGCCGGTAAGGAGGCCTTGCCGAGGATCGTGTGGTCGTCGGTGATCTCTTTCTGCACGGTTCCCGCCAGCCACAGCGACGCGCAGACGACGACGCCAATGGTGCCGGAGGCAAGCCATTTCAGAATTGCTTCATTCATGTGGTCAGGAAAGAGACAGGCGGGGTTTGGTAGGGCAAGGGCACGCAGCATGCCCAAAGCGATTCGTTTTCGGTACCCACCCGAAGGGGGAAAGGGGTTTCTACCAATATCGTACGTGAGGCGCGTGACTTCTTCGTTTCTTTTTCTTTTGATACGCGCTCTTACCTATCGTGCTTTTTTCCCAACTCCGCTGGTATTTCCACCTACTTCAGTGGGTACGGCGACGTTTCGTTCATGGACACTTGAAGCGTGGTGGATGGGCCGCCGCAACTCCATTCCTGTGAGGTCTGATATGCGATTCGCACCAGCAGCATTGCGTTTCTTCCGTCGCTCCTCCGCACAGGTTGTCGAGCAGGATCCGGCCGAAATGGGCACGGCGTTCGGCATGGAGGCGAGCCTGGAACCCGTTGAGGACTTCCGGCCCAGCGTTGGCGAGTACGGCCTGGAATCGCAGCAAGTGGCTGCGGCCGCAACGGCGGAATCTCCGCTGGCCTGGTTGAGCCGCCGCAGCTGATTTATTCGCCCGCTGCGAAGACTTCGATCAGCAGCTTCGGCGCGAATCCCGCCGCCTCTCCTTTTCGCTCATGCCCACGGGCATTGCAGACGACGCGCGTCGCGCCGATGCGGTAGTCGTGCTGGCAGTGCAGATGGCCATGCAGCCACAGCCGGGCACCCGGCATCAAGTCGTCATCCGCATTGCAGAAGCTGGCCGTACCGGGCTGTTTGCCGTAGCGCGGATCGGCGCTGCGCAGGCTCGGCGCGAAATGCGTGATGGCGACGGTGGCGTCCCACTCCGGCCCGCTCTCGTCGTGAGCCAGTTCCTCGGCAAGCCAGGCACGGCAGCGCAGCGCCTCATCGCGAACGGCCTCCGCGTCGAAGGGCTGGCCGTCGCGCGTTGACGCCATCACTCGCTGGAAATAGCCGGCGGCGCGCATCGCGCGTTCCCGCCCCGCCGGGCCGAAGACGTCGAAGTCGCTCCAGCGCGTGCTGCCGACGAAGCGAACGCGGCGTCCCTCGGCATCGATGCGGATGCAGGCCGAATCGTCGAGCAGGATGAAGCCCAGTTCCTCGGCCAGACGCTGAATGCCGGCCCGTGCTTCGTCGAAGTCGCGCCGGTCGTACTCGTGATTGCCGGGCACGTAGAGCACCGGCACGGGCCAGTCGGCAAAGCGGCGCAGGCCTGTCCAGCCGCTGTCGACGTCGCCGGCCAGCACCAGCAGTTCCGCGCCCGGCGCGGGTTCGGGCTGGTAGGCCTCGGTCTCCAGATGGAGATCCGAGAGCAGCTGCAATCGCATTGCTCAGTGCTTCGTCAGTTGGCGCCGTGGCACTGCTTGTACTTGCGGCCCGAGCCGCAATGGCAGGGGTCGTTGCGGCCGAGCTTGGGCGCGGCGCGGCGGATCGTCTCGACGGCATAGCGCCGCTGCTCGGTCAGGTCGCAGAGGTCGGCGACGCTGACGACCATCTCCTCGATCGCATCGTCCAGGTCCTTCAGCGGATGCTCGCGGTCCAGCGTGGCGACGATTTCCTTTTCCTCGTCCGTCTCGGCGGGCAGGTGGCGATACAGACGCGCCATCGCGGCCATCACGGCCTCGTCGTCCATCTCGGCCAGATCGGGGAAGCACAGGCAGGCATGCTGGAAGCCGGCGACCCAGGGCATCAGCGTGCGCGAGATCTTGCTCATGCCTGCGTAGGTTTCCTCGGCTGCGGCTTGTTCCGGATCGTCGGTGGGCGCGGCTGCCTGCGGTGCGTCTTCGTCCTCGTCCAGATCGAGCACGACCGGGTCGAACCAGCCGTCCTCGACGAGCTGCCGGTTCAGTGCCGCATGCCGGCGTTCGACCAGCTCGCGCACCTTCGCCAGCCAGGCCGGATCGGCGTCCTCGGGCAGCAGGCCGCCGTCGTAGTCGAAGATATTGGGCAGCCACTCGTCGATCTCGATCAGCCGCGGCTGCACCAGCACGCCGCAGAGGTAGCCGTCCAGCATGGAAGCGTCCAGCGCCTGCAGCGGCTCGGGCGTCGTGGCCAGGAGTTCGTCGAGTTCGGCGAACTCGGCGTCGGTCAGGTCGGTGTTGCGTGTGCTCATCCCGCAATTGTCGCCGCGGACTCGGCCTTGGCGCGACGGGCGGCTTCGATCAACCGTTCGCGCATCCAGCTCTCCGGGCCGCGGCCTTCGCTGCGTAGGTGCCACAGCATGTCCACCTCGACCGTATGCAGCGGCATCGGCAGCCGCTTCTCGATCAGCCGGCTCCGGTAGCCGGTGGCTTCGATGAAGGTCGAGGGCAGCACGGTCAGCAGATCGGAGTTCGAGACTACGCGGCCCGCGGTGAAGAACTGGTTGACCGTCAGCATCACGCGGCGCTTGCGCTGCAGCGCCGTGAGCGCCTCGTCGACGAAGCCATGCGCCCGGCCCGAGAAGCTCACCAGAAGGTGCTGCGCCGCGCAGAAGCGATCCAGGGTCAGCTCGACGCTGGCCAGCGGGTGATCCTTGCGCATCACGCAGACGTAGCTGCTCTCGTACAGCCGGTGTTGACGGATCCGTGGCGAATTGCCCTGCATGCCCTGCATCTGCAAGGCGGCGGTGACGCCCGGGAAGTAGCCCAGCGCGAAGTCGGCGTCGCCCTGTTCCAGCATGTCGCGCGGGTCGCGCGTCGTCAGCGGCAGCACGTGGACGTTGGCCAGGGCCTGGAGCTCCTCCAGCTGCGCTACCAGCGGCGGCAGGATCAACGCGGCAGTGGCGTCGGCCATCGCGATGCGGAAGGTGTGCTCCTGCTCGGTCGCTTCGTAGGTGCCGGGATCGAACAGGGCTTCCAGCCGGGCCAGGATCGTGCGCACCTCGGGCCACAGCGTCTCGGCGTGAGGCGTGGGCTTCATGCCGAAAGCCTGGCGGACGAACAGTTCCTCGCCGAGCGACTCGCGCAGCCGCTTCAGCGCATGGCTGACCGCGGGCTGCGTCATCGCCAGGCGCTCCGCAGTGCGGGTCAGATTGCGCTCGGCCATCAGCGCGTCGAACACCTTCAGCAGGTTCAGGTCGAGGTGGCGGAATTTCATGGCGTGAGCTCCCGTGACATGCGCACTGTTTATATGACTAATTCAAACAATTCATTTTTAACATGTCTAGGGTTTACCCCATAATTCGTTCTGTCGGTTCTACAGAGCCACTAACCAACCAAGGAAACAGCCATGAGCGTTGCTACGCAAACCTTTGGTCTGCCGCTGAGCCGCGGCGGTAACCAAGCCACTTCTTTCTTCGTCATCGGTGCCCGCGTGTGGCGCCGTGTGATCCTGTCGGTCCAGGCCAAGATGGCCGCCGCCGCCGAAGCCCGCGCCGAGCGCGAACTGCTGGCCCTGGCCGCACAGTACGAAAAGACGATGCCTTCGTTTGCCGCCGAACTGCGCGCCGCCAACACCCGTCGCTGATCTTCGCGCAGGAAACAAAAAAGCCCGCTGCTTCAGCGGGCTTTTTGCATTCCAGTCCGGCCTTTACAGCGCGGCCAGCCGGTTCTCGATCTTCGCCTTCGTCAGGGGCAGCGCCTCGGGCAGCTTGTTCGAGAGCTGGGTGAACAGCTCGGCGTGCAGGCCCAGCTCGGTCAGCCAGGCGGCCTTGTCTATGCCGGTGACCTGGGCGTACTGCTCGCGGCTGAAGGCGAGGCCGTCCCAGTTGATGTCGGCGTAGTTCGGCGTGACGCCGAACACGTTTTCCTCGCCCTGGCCCGTGCCTTCGATGCGGTCCAGCATCCACTTCAGCACGCGCATGTTCTCGCCGTAGCCGGGCCAGACGAACTTGCCGTCCGAGCCCTTGCGGAACCAGTTGACGCAGAAGATCTTCGGCAGCGTGCCGCCGGCGGCTTCGAGCTTTTCGCCGACCTTGAGCCAGTGCTGGAAGTAGTCAGCCATGTTGTAGCCGGTGAAGGGCAACATCGCGAACGGGTCGCGGCGCACGACGCCCTGCGCACCGCCGGCCGCGGCCGTGGTTTCCGAGCCCATCGTCGCGGCCATGTAGACGCCTTCGACCCAGTCGCGCGCCTCGGTCACCAGCGGAACGGTGGTCGAGCGGCGGCCGCCGAAAATGAAGGCGTCGATCGGCACGCCGGCCGGGTTGTCCCAGTCGGCGTCCAGCGCCGGGTTGTTGATGGCCGACACGGTGAAGCGGGCGTTCGGGTGCGCAGCCTTGGCGCCGGTCTCCTTGGCGATGGCCGGCGTCCAGTCCTTGCCTTGCCAGTCGATCAGGTGGGCCGGCGGCGTGTCGGTCATGCCTTCCCACCAGACGTCGCCCTCGTCGGTCAGCGCGACATTGGTGAAGATCACGTCGCGGCCGAGGCTGGCCATGCAATTGGCGTTGGTGAGCGCATTGGTGCCCGGCGCGACGCCGAAGTAGCCGGCCTCGGGGTTGATCGCGTGCAGCCGGCCGTCGGCGGCGGGCTTGATCCAGGCGATGTCGTCGCCGATCGTCGTCACCTTCCAGCCTTCGAACACCTTCGGCGCGATCAGCATCGCGAAGTTGGTCTTGCCGCAGGCGCTGGGGAAGGCGGCGGCGACGTGGAACTTCTTGCCGTCCGGCTTGGTGACGCCGAGGATCAGCATGTGCTCGGCCAGCCAGCCTTCCTCGCGGCCCATCGTCGAGGCGATGCGCAGCGCGAAGCACTTCTTGCCCAGCAGCGCGTTGCCGCCGTAGCCGGAGCCGTAGGACCAGATCTCACGCGTCTCCGGGTAGTGGACGATGTACTTGGTCTTGTTGCAGGGCCACTTCACGTCGGCCTGGCCCGGCTCCAGCGGCGCGCCGACCGTGTGCACGCAGGGCACGAAGTCGCCGTCCTCGCCCAGCACGTCGAGCACCGCGCGGCCCATGCGGGTCATGATGCGCATGTTCACGGCCACGTAGGGGCTGTCGGAGAGCTCCACGCCGATGTGCGCGATCGGCGAGCCCAGCGGGCCCATGCTGAACGGCACCACGTACAGCGTGCGGCCGCGCATCGCGCCGCGGAACAGCGCGTCGTTTCCGGTCTGCAGCAGCTCGCGCATCTCGGCGGGCGCCTTCCAGTTGTTCGTCGGGCCGGCGTCTTCCTGGCGCGCCGAGCAGATGAAGGTGCGGTCTTCCACGCGGGCGACGTCGCTCGGGTCGGAGCAGGCGAGGTAGCTGTTCGGACGCAAGTCGGGGTTGAGCTTCTTGAACGTGCCGCCGTCCACCAGTTGCTGGCAGAGCCGGTCGTACTCGGCGGCGCTGCCGTCGCACCAGTAGACGTCGCGGGCCTCGGTCAGCGCGGCGACCTCGGCGACCCAGGCGATCAGCCGTGCGTGTTTCAGGTGTGCGGGTACGTTCAGCCGCAGCCCTTCCATCGTGGGCAGGTTCATGGTGAGTTTCCTTTGATTACATGAAAGCGAGATTGGGTCAGCCTCGCAGAAAGCGGGGCTGACCCAATGACACGGGTCGGGATCGGCATTCTGCTTTGAATGTAATCACGCTGTAACCTCCGCGAATGGCGGGGTTATGCAAAACGGGAATGGATTCATGCGTGGGTGCGCCGGGCCGTAGGACGACTACTACGGTTCCCCGCGGCACCGTCCGCTATTCGCCCGATCGCCGGCCGCCCACACTGCTTTTCATCGGAGTCATTGGAGATACCGAGATGAAAAAGACCTCTTTGCTTTTGAGCGGTGCGCTGGCCGCCGCAGGCCTGATGGCCGCCAGTAACGCGATGGCCGACATCACTTTCTATGCCGGCGAGAACTTCAACGGACCGTCCTTCACGACCGAGCGCCAAGTGCGCGACATGGAACGCTACGGCTTCAATGACCGCGCCTCGTCGCTGACCGTGGGGCAGGACCGCTGGGAAGTCTGCGAAAACGCCGGCTTCCAGGGCCGTTGCGTGATCGTGCGCCCCGGCAACTACCCGTCGCTGCGTGCGATCGGCCTGAACGACCGCATCTCGTCGGTGCGCATGATCGAGCGCGATGCGAGCGATCCGCCGCCCCCGCCGCCGTCCGTTTCCTACTACGACGCCCGCCCGCGCCATGGCGAGCGCCTCTTTGAAGCGGACGTCGTGGCCGTCCACGCCGTGGTCGGCCCGCCCGAGCGGCGCTGCTGGGTCGAGCGTGAACGCGTGTCCGAAGACAACGGCAACCGTGCCGGCGGCGCGATCGCCGGTGCGCTGATCGGCGGCATCCTGGGCCACCAGATCGGTGGTGGATCGGGCCGCGACCTGGCGACGGCCGGCGGTGCCGTGGCCGGCGCGGTGGTCGGCTCCAACGTGGCCGGCAACAACGACCGCGTCGTGAGCCAGAACGTCGAGCGTTGCCGCACGACACCCGCTTCGACACGCCCCGACTACTGGGACGTGACCTACAGCTTCCGCGGCATCGAGCACCGCGTGCAGATGACGGAGCCGCCGGGCGCGACGGTCACGGTGAATCGTGACGGCGAACCGCGCCTCAACGGCTGATCCCGCCAACAGGCAAATACTCCACCAACCCAGAGGTAAGCATCATGAAACAAACGCAACTCAATCTCCGCGCTAGCCTGTTCACTGCCGCCCTGTTGGCCCTGCCGATCGGCCAGGCGCTGGCCATGGATCACAGCGAGTACGCCGCCGGCAAGTCGCGCATCGAGGACGCCTACAAGGCCGACAAGGCGGGCTGCAAGTCGCTCAGCGGCAACGGCAAGGACGTCTGCATGGAAGAGGCCAAGGCCAAGGAGAAAGTCGCCAAGGCCGAGCTGGAGCACGACTACACGGGCAAGGAGTCCGATTGGGTCAAGGTCCTGAAGACCCGTGCCGAGACCACCTATGACGTCGCCAAGGAGCGCTGCGACGACCAGGCCGGCAACAACAAGGACGTCTGCGTCAAGGAAGCCAAGGCCGCCAAGGAAAGCGCGCTGGCCGATGCCAAGGCCAGCAAGAAGATCCATGACGCGCGGGCCGATGCCGCCGACCAGAAGCGCGACGCGGATTACAAGGTAGCAACCGAGAAGTGCGATGCTCTGGCGGGCGATGCCAAGAGCAGCTGCATTGCCCAGGCCAAGGCGAACTTCGGCAAGAGCTGAGTCAGTAAGCCCCGCCCACTAGCTGTAAATCAGACGGAAGGAATTTCCACATGAGCAAGACCACCACGAAAAAGATGATCGCGAGCGCGCTCGCTGCCGTACTGACGCTGGGCGCTGCCGGCGGTGCCTTCGCGCAGCGCCATGACCGCGACGATCATCACGACCACGATCGCGACAACCACGAGTACTCGCACCGCGCCGACATGCGCCGCGGCGCCGGCCCCAACCACGACATCTGGGTCGGCCGCAGGGTGCCGACCGAGTACCGCCAGCGCTCCTACGTCGTCGACGACTGGCGCGGCCACCACCTGCGCCAGCCGCCGCGCGGCTACCACTGGGTGCAGAGCGGCTCCGACTACCTGCTGGTCGCCGTTGCTACGGGCCTGATCGCCTCTGCGATTCTTAACAACTAAGACAAGCACGCGCAACGCAAGGCATGCCGATTGCCTTGCAGCGGGGCCCCGAGTCATCTCCGGGCCCCTTTTCTTTTGCCCAACGTTTCTTGCCCAACGCGAGGTGCCCATGAAGACTGTCTTCTTCTCGTCCGCCCTGCTGGCAGCCGCGCTGTCCGTCACGCCGGCCGCTCACGCCGGCGTCTCGATCAGCGTGGGGCCGCACCAGAGCGATGCCACCTCGGGGAAGATCTCCCCGTACTGGGGGCTGCCCAACGTCTTCATGGAAACCTTCGACCTGCCCGGCGGTGGGTGCGGGCTGAACGGCCCGCCGCAATCGGTGGCCGGTGGGCCGTGGGGCATCGTCAAGGGTTCGCTGCAGGGGGCGTACGCCGCACCGGCCGGCGACTCCTCCTGCTACGCCTACGCACCTGTCTATCAGGGGCAGGGCATGTATGCCGGCTCCGCGCTGCCTGCCGATGCGCCGGTCGGAGCCCTCTCGGCGGTGGACATCCTTTACCAGCCGCTGATCGACTCACTGCCGGCGGGAACGCAACTGAACTACGTCGGCCTTTACTACGGCTCAATCGACCACTACGACAAGCTGGAGTTCTACTCCGGCACCACGTTGGTGGCGACGGTGAGCGGCACGAGCATCCTTGATGCCTGCGGCTCCTGCACGCCCGGCGACCGGACCAGCGACGCGACGAACGCCTTCGTCAACCTGTACTTCACGCCGGACATCGCCTTCAACCGCTTGCGTTTCGTCACCTATGGCGTCGCTGTCGAGGTAGACAACGTGGCGGTCGGCTTCGACGTCACCCCGGTGCCCGAGCCGCCGGCGGTGGTGCTGGCCGGCGCGGGCCTGGCGACGCTGCTGTGGATCGCGCGCCGGCGGCGCTCGCCGCGTAAGTAGAGCGCGGGCTAGCTAGCGGCGGGCCTGGCGCCCGCCGAGCGCCTGCCACAGCGGCTTCTTCGCCTTCAGGTGGCGCTCGATGCCGTCGTTGAGCCGGCCGCGCAAGTCAACCACCTCGTCCACCCGGCCGTAGATCCCCGGGAAGCGCAGGTCCAGCCACAGCCACAAGGTGCAGGAGCGCAGCGCCTGCTCCATCCGCTCCAGGCGGCTGTGCTCGTCCACGTCGGCCAGGAACCAGGGCTCGCCGGCGCGGCCGTTGCGCGCATGGCCGTCCGCCCACTCCAGGTACTCCATCAGCTGCGCGGGCGTGCGCGTGTCCACCGGCGCCTGCGCATAGATGAAGCGCGCCTTCAGCGGCAGCCGGCCGGCGTTGCGGTCCAGCGCCTCGGCCAGCTCCAGCATCTGCTCCAGCTCGGCCACGGCGAAATGCGCGTCGTCCAGTCGCAGCTGCGCCACGAACACGTCCAGCACCGCGCGCAGCCGGTTCAGGTCCAGGCGCTGCGCGATCGTCTCCACATGCCACCAGTTCGGCGCCACCGCGGCCTTGAAGTCGCGCGGCGCCCGGGGCGTCTTCGCCATCGCTTCCTTCAGGCCGCGCGCGGCCGTCGGCTCGGCTTCGCGCAGCACGCCGGCGAAGCCTTCGTCGTGGATGCCGTAGCGGCCCGCGCGGCCGGCGATCTGGTGCGTCTCCGACACCGACAGCTCGCGGTCGGACTGGCCGTCGAATTTCGTCATCGTGCTGAACAGCACGCGGCGGATCGGCAGGTTCAGGCCCATGCCGATCGCATCGGTGGCGACGAGGATGTGCGAGGCGCCCTGCGCGAAGCGCTCGGCCTCGCGCCGCCGCACCTCCGGCGGCAGCGCGCCGTAGATCACCGAGACCGGATGGCCGCTCTGCGCGATCTGGTCGCGCAGCATCAGGACCTCGCGGCGGCTGAAGGCCACCACCGCGTCGCCGCGCAGCAGTGAGGCGATCGGCACCGGGCCCGGCAGCAGCTGCACCTCCTGCTTGCGTTCGAACTCGCGCACCGTGCAGGACTCGCCGCACAGGCCCAGCAGCTGCTCGATCGCCGGCACCGCGTAGGCCGAGCAGATGATGATCAGCTCGTTCGCCGGCACCGCCGTGATCGCCTGCGTCCAGGCCCAGCCGCGATAGGTGTCGAACAGCATCTGCGCCTCATCGATCACCGCCACGTCGACCGGCCGAGCCGTGTCCACCATCTCGATCGTGCTGGACACGATGCGCGCATCGGGCAGCGGCACGTTCTCCTCGCCGGTCAGCAGCGAGCAGGGCACGCCGCGCGCGACCAGGCGGTCGCGCCCTTCCAGCGCCAGCAGCCGCAGCGGCGCGAGATAGGCGCCGCGGTGCGCCTGCGCGAGCTGCTCGAAAGCCGCGTGCGTCTTGCCGCTGTTGGGCGGGCCGACGAACAGGGTCACCGTGCGTTGCATCCGCCGTGCGGTCTCGAAGCTGTCCGGGTAGCCGCGGAAGGCCAGGTCCTGGTTCAAGGCGGCCAGCGCATTGAGCTCGGCCACATGGCTCTCCCAGCGGTCCTGCGCACGCGTGCAGGCGTTCTTCAGCGCGGCCAGATCCTGCGGGATCGCGCACTCGGCCTGCAGGCGCGGCAGCAGCGTGTCGACCTGCGCCGAGTCGCCGGCCATGCTGCGCGCGACGAGTGCCTGCAGATGCGCGAGCAGCTCCTGCGCATGTTCATAGGCGGGCCGCTGGCCGATCGCGGCCTTCAGCGCGTGCATGTCGCCCTCGCGGTAGAAGCGCCAGACGGGGGCTGCCTCATCGAGCGCCACCCGGTAGGCCACCGTCAGCTGCGCGCCGGCAGGCTCGGCCAGCTTCAGCACCTGCTTGCACAGCCGCGCCCAGGTCGTGCCCTCGCGCACCAGGCCCAGTGCTTCGAGCTGGGCCGTGCGCTGCTGCATCAGCGCCCGCACGGTGGGGGCCGTGCCGACGGCATCAATGTGCTGCAGCGCCGATTCGATCAGCGCCGGCGCGATCCAGCGGCTCGGCCGTGCGCCGGACACCGCCTTCTGGATCATCACCAGCCCGAGCCGGTCCAGTCGTTCCTCGCCGTCATCGATGCCCTCCAGGTCGGCGGGCGAAATCACCTGCGGTAATTGATAGGCCGACTGGCGGATGCGCTGCCATTGCTCGGCCGTGACGTCACTCGGAATGCGGGCCAGATGCCGCGCATGCGGAAGCGAGAGAGGGGTGGGGGCAGGGGATGAAATCTCGGGCACGAGAGCGATGAAACCAGCGATGAAACCAGGAGAGGGCGGCGCAAGCCTTGCCGTCATTCTTACCGAAGCGCCTCGACCCAAGCTGATCTTGCACAGTGTGGATGTGTTCGTCGAGGCATGAAATGCACCGCTGAAACTCGTCGTTAGGCGATTTCGGGGATGGCTCCTTAATTTTAAGTAACAAGCCGGAGGCATCGCCGCCGTCACGATGCATTTGTGCAGTGCATCAAAACGAATTTGTGCACTGCAGCGAAGACGCCCGTGCACATCGAAGGTTCCTGCTGATCCGACCTGGCGCCGAACACTCGCCGATTGGTGCGTCGCACGCATCACTGGGGCGGCATGCGCTGGCTTGGGGCGTTACTTTTTCACGGAACGTGGCGCGCTGTTTGCAAAGAGACCCCCGTCTGTCCACCAAACCAGATGTACGGGAGATGGTCCATGAACGCTGCCAATTTTGTGGCGCAAGCCCAAGACGTCCACGCTGTCGCTGACGCCGGGCTTCAGAGGCTGCGCGATGCAGTCGAACTGCGGCTCAACCAGGCCGCTGCGCTGATTCTTTTAACACTGCTGAGCCCGCTGATGCTGGTCGTCGCCTGGCTGATCTGGCGACGCGATGGCGCGCCGATCTTCTTCGGCCACTACCGCGTCGGCCTTGACGGCCGGCTGTTCCGCTGCCTCAAGTTCCGCTCGATGCTGCTGGACGCCGACCGCGCGCTCGCCGACCTGCTGCGCGACGACCCCGCCGCGCGTGCCGAATGGGAGCGCGACCAGAAGCTGACGAACGACCCGCGCATCACGCCGGTGGGCCACTTCCTGCGCAAGACCAGCCTCGACGAGCTGCCGCAGCTGTTCAACGTGCTGCGCGGCGAGATGAGCCTCGTCGGCCCGCGGCCGATCACCGTCGGCGAGCTGCCGCGCTACGGCCGCACGCGTTGGCACTACCTCAGCGTGCGTCCTGGCATCACGGGCCTCTGGCAGGTCAGCGGCCGCAACAACACCAGCTACGAAGAGCGCGTGGCGCTCGATCGCCGCTATGTGGAGCAACGCTCGATGGCCGGCGATGTCGGCATCCTGCTGAAGACCGTACGAGTGGTGTTGCTCCGCGAAGGCGCGCGCTGACATGCGCCGCGCACTTGAAATAGAAGTCCCCGGCAAGGTCGTCCACGTGGTGGGCAACCTCACCGACGAGGTGTTCAGCTTCCTCGGCCCCGCGGCCCAGGCGGTGGCGCGCAGCGGGCGCGAGCAGGCGGTCGTGATGATCGACCAGTCGCGCTACCGGCACCATCTCGCCCGGCTGCACGAGTCGGCCGAGCTGGCGCTGGTGCCCAGCGAGCGCAACCCGTTCAAGCAGTGGACGGCGCTGCATCAGGCCTGCTGCACGCAGTTCGCGCGCGGGCCGCTGCATGCGGTGCACTTCCATGGATTGATGCCGGCGCTGGTTGGCTCGCAGGCGGTGCGCGCGGTGCCGGGCGCGCGGAATGCGCCGGTGTTTTTCTCGCCGCACGGCTCGATCTCACTGGGCAGCTCGCTCGGCGGGCTGGGCCGGTTGCTGCGCACGGTCGTCGGCTCGGCGCGCGGTTCGGCCATCGTCAACCAGCCGCAGGAGAGCCGCCAGTTCGAGGACTGGCCCTCGTCCGAGCTGGTCGAAAGCCCGGTCGCCGAGCTGTTCTTCGAGCTGGTGCGCAAGGAGGCCCGCCATCCGCTGATCGTCACTGGCGGCCGCTCGCAGAGCCCGCGCAGCGCCGAGCTGCTGGCGCAGCTGGCCGTGCTGCTCAGCGGCACCGACCTGCGCATCAGCTTCAACTGGATCGGCGACGTCGACGAGGTCTCGCGCGTGCGCTTGAACGCCGCCGGCGTCAGCGTGTTCGATGTCGACGGCGACGCCGAATGCGCCGCGCGGCTGGCGCCGGGCTGGGTCTACCTCGCGCCTGTCGCGGCACGCGGCTTCCCGCTGTTCCTGGCCGAGGCGATGGCCGCGGGCCTGCCTTGCGTCGTGTTCGATTGCGGGCCGCACCGCGAGCTGATCAGCGAGGGCGAAAGCGGCTTCCTCTGCACGACCGAGCGCCAGATGATCGAGCGCATCGCCGCGCTGATCGACGACGCGGCGCTGCGCCAGCGGCTCGGCCGCGCGGCGCAGGCTGCAGCCAAGGCGCGCTTCGGCGAATCGCAGTTCGGCACCAAGCTGCTCGCGGCCTATGCGCTTGAATAGCGCGATACCTGAGCGGATGGCTCGCTTGTTGCTTCGGAGCTGCGCATGAGCTTTGCACAACTGCTCCTGGTGCTGCGGGCGCGCTGGCGTTCCGCGCTGGCCGTGCTGCTGGTCGTGACCTTGCTCGTCGCCGGCGCGACCCTGGTGCTGCCGAACAAGTACACGGCCACGTCCTCCGTCGTGCTGGACGTCAAGTCGCCCGACCCGATCGCCGGCGTCGTGCTGCCGGGCATGACGGTGTCCAGCTACATGGGCACGCAGGTCGAGGTGCTGCAGAGCGAGCGTGTGCTGCGCAAGGCGGTCGACGCGATGGGTTCGACTCGCGACCCCGCGTTGCGTGGGCAGTGGGAAGCCGCGACCGGCGGCCGCGGCGACTTCGCGGCCTGGCTGGCCGCGGGCATCGGGCGCAACCTTGATGTGCGGCCGGGCAAGGACTCTAACGTCGTGCAGGTCTCGTACACCGCGCGCGATCCCGAGCTGGCCGCAACGATCGCCAACGCCGTCGTCAAGGGCTATATCGAGACGACGCTGGAGCTGCGCACCGAGCCGGCCAAGCAGTTCAGCCAGCTGTTCGACGAGAGCACCAAGAACCTGCGCGAGGCCCTGGAGGCCGCGCAGGCCAAGCTGTCGGACTTCCAGAAGCGCAGCGGCATCATCGCCACCGACGAGCGGCTCGACGTCGAGAACAACCGCCTGGCCGAGCTGTCCACGCAGATGGTGGCGCTGCAGGGCCAGGTGGACGATTCGCGCAGCCGCGACAGCCAGGCCCGCACGCGCGGCGACCAGATGCAGGAAGTCGTCACCAACCAGATGGTGATGACGCTCAGCTCGCAGCTCGCCACGCAGGAGGCCAAGCTGCAGGAACTGAGCGCCCGCTATGGCGACGCCTACCCGCAGGTGGCCGAGCTGAAGGCCAATATCGACGAACTGCGCAAGCGCCTGAACGCCGAGCGCTCGCGCATCGCCGGCAGCCTGAACGTCAACAACTCGGTCAACCAGTCGCGCCTGGCCGAGCTGCGCCAGTCGCTGGACGATCAGCGCGCCAAGGTCTCGCGCATCAAGTTGCTGCGCGACGATGCGCTGGTGCTGCAGCGCGACGTCGAGAACGCCCAGAAGGCCTTCGACGCCGGCTTCAGCCGCAAGAGCCAGAGCGCGCTGGAGAGCCAGGCGACGCAGACCAACGTCTCCATCATCCGCACGGCCACGCCGCCGCCGTTCCCGTCCTCGCCGCGCACCAACCTCAACATCGCCGTCGGCCTGCTGATCGGCTTGGTGCTGGGCCTGCTGACGGCCATCGTGCGCGAGCGCCGTGACTGGCGTCTGCGCCTGGACGAGGACGTCACCGACGGCCTGCGCTACCCGCTGCTGGGCGTGATGCCCGACGGCGACAAGGCCCGCATCGGCCACCGCACGGCGGCCTGGCGCGGTGCGCTGGATCGCGTGCTCGGTCGCACTCAACTGATCGGTTCCTGAACAGCGATGAATATGCGATCTCCCGTCGAACTGAAGGCCGTCTCCAACCCGCCGCCCGCGGCGCAGGAGCCCCGCGTGGTCGACCGCAGCATCGGCGATTTCATCGGCGAGCTGCGCCAGCTCAGCAATGCGCAGATCGAGCAGGTGTTGGCCTACCAGCGCAAGCACGGCGTGCGCTTCGGCGAGGCCGCGGTGGCGCTGGCGCTGGCCACGCGCGAAGACGTGATGTGGGCGCTGTCCAAGCAGTTCCACTATCCCTATGCCTCCGGCGACGGCGCGCGCTTCAACCCCGAGCTGGTCGCCGCGATCGATCCGTTCAACCCACAGACCGAGGCCTTCCGCGGCATCCGCAGCCAGCTGATGATGGGCGCGATGGCGGCCGACCAGCCCAAGCGCGCGCTGGCGCTGCTGAGCCCCGACACCGGCGACGGCAAGACCTTCTTCGCCGCCAACCTGGCGATCGTGTTCAGCCAACTCGGCGCCAAGACCTTGCTGATCGATGCCGACATGCGCACGCCGCGCCAGCACCAGCTCTTCGACATCCCGCACGAGACGGGCCTGTCCAGCGTGCTCTCGGGCCGCGCCGAGGCCAACGTCGTGCGGCCTGTGCCTGACCTGCCGAGCCTCTACGTGATGCCCGTCGGCGCGGTGCCGCCGAACCCGCTGGAGCTGCTGCAGCGGCCCGCCTTCGGCCTGCTGGTGCACGAGCTGCTTGCCAAGTTCGACCACGTGATCGTCGACACCCCGGCCAGCATCTACGGCGCCGACTCGCGCGTGCTGGCCGCCAAGTGCGGCCTGGCGATGGTGGTGGCGCGGCGCAGCGTCAGCCGCATGAAGTCGGTCCACGGCCTGGTGTCCGAGATCACGCGCGGCGCGGTGCAGTTCGCGGGGATGGTCGTCAATGAACATTGAACAACGCGTGCTGCTCGTGATCCCGACGCTCAACGAGGCGCGCGGCATCGAGGGCGTGATCGCGCGCCTGCTCGACGACGCGCCGCCCGAGCTGCGCATCGTCGTCGCCGATGGCGGCAGCAGCGACGGCACGCCGGAACTCGTGCAGAAGCTGGCGCAGCAGGAGCCCCGCCTCTCGCTGCTGCACAACCCGCGCCGCATCCAGAGCGCGGCGGTCAACCTCGCCGTGCAGCGCTTCGGCTCCGAGGCCGAGGTGCTGGTGCGCTGCGACGCGCACGCCGGCTATCCGGCCGGCTTCGTGCGCAGCCTGCTGGCGACGCTGGAGCGCAGTGGTGCCGATGCGGTCGTCGTGCCGATGGATTCGCAGGGTGAGACCTGCTTCCAGCGCGCCGTCGCCTGGGTGTCGAACACGGCGCTGGGCACCGGCGGTTCGGCGCACCGCGGCGGCCGCCGCAGCGGCTTCGTCGACCACGGCCATCACGCGGCCTTCCGCATGGCCTCGTTCCGCCGCGCCGGCGGCTACGACGAGAGCTTCACGCACAACGAGGACGCCGAGCTGGACTGCCGCCAGCGCGGACTCGGCAGCCGCATTTGGCTCGATGCCGACATCCGTCTCGACTACGCGCCGCGCGCCACGCCGGCCGGCCTCGCGCGCCAGTACTTCGCCTATGGCCGCGGCCGTTCGCGCACGGTGCGCCGGCATCCCGGCTCGATGCGCGCGCGCCAACTGGCCCTGCCCGTCAACCTGGTCCTGCTGGTGCTGTGCACCGCGCTGAGCCCCTGGCTGCCGCTGCTGGCCGCCTGGCCGCTCGCTTACCTGGCCGTGTTGGCGCTGGGATCGTTGCAGATCGCCCTGCGCCAGCGCTCGGCCTGCGGCCTGCTGGCCGGCGCGGCCGCCGCGACCATGCATCTCGCCTGGGCCGCGGGCTTCCTGTCCGGCCTGACGCTGATCCGCGAGACGCGCTGGCTTCCCGTGCAAAGTTTCAACCAGCCCTAGCCCATGCCTCACAAATCGCACCTGCGCGTGCTGCTGGTGGACCCTTCGCTGTTCACCGCGCCTTACGACGCGGCGCTCACCGAAGGCCTGCTGGCCGCCGATGTCGAGCCCGTCTGGGCCACGCGCCCAACCCGCGCCGGCGACCGGCAGGAACTGCCGCTGGCCTACACCGACCCGTTCTTCTACCGCCGCGTCGACGAGGCGCGCTGGATCCCGCGCGCGCTGAAGCCCGTCGCCAAGGGCCTCGCCCATGCCGCCGGCCTGCTGGGCCTGCTGCGGCGCGTGCGGCGGCTGCAGCCCGATGTCGTGCACTTCCAGTGGGTCGTCGTGCCACTCTTGGACCTGCCGGCGATGGCGCTGATCCAGCGCCTGTTCTGCCCGGTGGTGCTGACCGTGCACGACACGGTGGCCTACAACGGCCAGAAGATGAGCTGGCTGCAGCGCCTGGGCCACGACGGCCCGACACGGCTGGCCAGCCGCGTGATCGTGCACACGCAGGGCGGCCGGCGGGCGCTGGTGGAGCGTGGCATCGAGGCCCGCAAGATCGCCGTGATCCCGCACGGCGCGCTGCAACTCGCCGTGCCGCTGCCGGAGACGACAACACCTGACCCCCGCTGGACCTGCCTGCTGTTCGGCGAGATCAAGCCCTACAAGGGGCTGGACGTGCTGATCGAGGCCGTCGGCCTGCTGCCGCCGGACCAGCGTGCGGGCCTGCGCGTGATCGTCGCCGGCCGGCCGCGCATGGACATGGCGCCGCTGCTGGCGCGCATCGACGAACTGGGCATCGCCGCGCAGTTCGAGTTGCGCCTGCAGCGCCAGAGCGAGGAGGAGATGGCCGCGCTGTTCGCTGCCGCCGACTGCTTCCTGTTCCCCTACCGGCAGATCGACGCCAGCGGCGTGTACTTCCTCGTCAAGTCGCTCGGCAAGTGGCTGATCGCCAGCCGCGTCGGCATCTTCGCCGAGGACATCGACGACGGCGTGCAGGGCGCCCTGCTGCCCGGCGGCGATGCACTGGCCCTGGCGGGCGCCCTGGCCCACGGCCTGCGCGAACGCCCGGCCGGCGCCGCCGCACGCGCCTCGGACGCCTGGGTGGCCATCGGCCGCTCGACCCGCGCGCTGTACGAGGACGCAGCAGCCACCGGCCTGCCCGCGCCCAGCAAGCTGCAGGCAGGCTGAGGTGAGGCTCGCCGCCCCGCCGCTGACATCGGCGCCGTGGATGCCGCCGCGGCGCGCTGCGTTGCGGCAGGTGCTGGCGCAGCGCCGCTGGTTGCGCTGGCTGGCGCTGTTCCCGCTGGTGGCGGCGACCTACCTGTCCAAGTTCTCGGTGCCGCCCTTCGGCGCGATGGGCCTGGCCATCGCGATTCCGCTGGTGTTCGGTGCCGCGCTGGTCGGCTTCGCGGCCGGCGCGATGCAGCTGCAGCTGCGCCGCGCGTTGGCCTTTGCCCTGATGCTGGCCACGCTGCTGACCCTGCAGGTGCTGGCGGCGGACGGCTTCTCGCCCGGCTCGCTGGCGCTGCTGGTCGTCATCTACCTGCCCTATGCGGTGCAGCTGAGCCGGGCCGAGCGGCCGCAGGACGACGTGCTGCCCTTCTTCCTGCAGACGGCGCTGGTCATCGGCCTGCTGGGCATTGCGCAGTACGTGCTGCAGTTCGCGCTGGGCCCGGCGCTGGCCTTCCCGATCGAGAACCTCGTACCGGCCCAGCTGACGATGTCCAAGTACAACTCGCAGGCGGTGCTGCACTACGGCTCGGACGAGTTGCGGGCCAACGGCGTGTTCATGATCGAGCCCTCGGTGTTCAGCCAGCTGATGGCCGTGGCCCTGATCGCCGAGCTGGCAACGAAGCGGCGACTTGCCTGGATGGCCGCGTTCGCGGCGGCGATCCTGGTGTCCTACTCCGGCACCGGCATCATGCTGCTGGCTGCCTGCCTGCTGTTCGAGGGCGTGGCGCGCCAGCGCTGGGCGCTGCTGCTGGGTGCGCTGCTGTTCGGCGCGCTCGTGCTGGGCATCGGGCTGTGGGCCGAGGTGCCGATGGTCACCAATATCGTCGGCCGCTCGACCGAGTTCGGCAGTGCCGGTTCCAGCGCGTCGATGCGCTTCGTCGGCGGCTTCAGCCTGTTCGAGAAGCTACTGTGGCCCGACCTGTTCCGCGCCTTCTTCGGCTTCGGCGCGGGTTCGCTGGTCGAGTACGCGGCCAAATCGCCGCTGCCACTGGCGGACATGCTCTTGTTCAAGGTCGTGTTCGAGTATGGCATCGTCGGCGCCTGTGCCTACTTCGGCTTCCTCGGCTACTGCATCTTCGTCGGCGTGCCGGTGCCCAAGGTGATCCGGGTCGCGGTGTTCATGGCGATCGTGCTGGGCGGCATGTACACACCCTTCGGCCACTTCCTGGCCTTCGGCCTACTGCTGTGGCGCCGGCCGCCTGCGAAGACCTCGCCAACGGGTCTTGCCCATGGCTGAACGCGAACACCTGCCGGCCATCGACGCGGCCAAGGCCATCGGCATCTCGCTGGTGGTGCTGGGTCATTCGCCGGGCCTGCCGCGCGAGGCGGTGAACCTGATCTTCAGCTTCCACATGCCGCTGTTCTTTTTCCTGTCGGGCCTGCTGCACCCGTCTGCCTCGCAGGTGCCGGCCGGCGTGCTGCTGGCCAAGCGCGCCCGGGCGTTGCTGGTGCCCTACCTGTTCTTCTTCGCGCTGTCGCTGGCTTACTGGCTGGCGACGCGGCACCTCGGCGACCGCGCGGCCAAGTACGAGGGCGTCAGCGTGGCCGATGCGCTGGCGGGCCTGGTCACCGGCCGCTCCAGCGATCTCTTCGTCAACCCGGCGCTGTGGTTCCTTCCCTGCCTGTTCGTCTGCATCGCGCTCTACCTGCCGCTGCGCCGCCGCCTGCCGGCCCTGGCGGTGATGGCCCTTGCCGCGGCCGTGGCGGCGTTGTGGACGGCCGCCGACGGCTGGCGCATGCGCCTGCCCTGGGGCCTGGACATCGCCTGGGTGGCGCTGGTGTTCTACGCCGCCGGCGATGCGCTGCGCGGCACGCGCTGGGCCACGGGGCGGCTCTCGGGCGCGGCGCTGGCGCTGCTGCCGCTGGCGGCACTCGCCTGGCTGCTGGCCGCGTTGCAGTTGGGTCGGGTGGACCTGGCGCAGGCGAACTTCGGCGGCGCCTTCGGGCTCTACCTGCTGACGGCCTTCCTCGGCATCACGATGGTGATGCTGGTGAGCCGCCTGCTGCCGCCGCACCCGGTGCTGCGCTGGCTGTCCGCGCACACGCTGATCATCTTTCCGCTGCACAGCCTCCTGATCAACTTCGCCAGCGGCGCGCTGAAGTACCTGCAACTGGGCGGCGACTGGACGGCCCATCACGGCTGGGCGCTGGTCTTCTTCGTCTGGGCGATGCTGGGCTGCCTGCCGGTCGCCGTGTTGCTGACGCGGCGCCTGCCCTGGCTGCTGGGCCGGCCGGCGCTGTCGGGAGCGCGGCCATGAGCCCGACGAAGGCTCGGACCTGGCTCTTTGTCGACACCGCCACGATGTTCGGCGGCCACGAGGTGATGCTGCTGCGCTGGATCGAGGAACTGCAAAGCGGCGAGGCCGGCGTGCGGCCGCGGCTGCTCGCGCGCGAGGGCGGCCGGCTGCAGGCCGCCGCGCCGGCGGCGGTGCTGACCGAGACCATGCCTCAAGAATCTGGTGGTCGCTTGCGCCGCCTCTGGCGCGATGCGAAGGCCCTGCGCCGCGCGCTGAAGACGGAGCGGCCGGAGCGGGTGATCTTCGCCTCCGGCGCGCTCGGCGCGCAGCCGCTGCTGGTGACGCTGGCTCGGCTGTGGGGCGCGCAGGTGCTGGTCTACGTGCCGCTGCTGGACACTTTCGAGGCCATGGGCTATCGCGCCGGCTGGCTGAAGGACCTGTTCGTGCGATGGCTCTACGCCCGCGTGCCGCAGGGCTGGGTCGTCATCACGGCCGGGCAGGCGGCGCAGTTCAAGGCCTGGGCTCATCCGAGCGGGCCGGTGCACACCTTGCCGAACACCGTGGCCCGCGAGATCGAGGCCGCGCCGCCGCTGCTGCCGCGCGAGCTCGATGCCGACGGCCGGCTGCGCGTGCTGGTGCTGGGCCGGCTCGACGCGGCGCAGAAAGGCCTGGACCTGCTGCTGGACCACCTGCAGCGCGCGCCGGCCGAGGTGTGCGACCGCCTGGCGATCCGCCTGGTCGGCGAAGGCCCGTACCGCGCGGCGATCGAGGCGCGGCTGGCGGCCGATCCCGCGCTCGCCCGCTGCGTGACCCTGGCCGGCTGGCAGCCGCCGCGCGAGGCGCTGGCCGCCGCCGACGTGCTGCTGATGCCCTCGCGCTACGAGGGCGTGCCGCTGGTGATGCTGGAGGCGATGGCGCTGGGCCTGCCGGTCGTCGGCACCGAGCTGCCGGGCATCCGCGCGCACTTGGCGCCCGAGCACCTGTTCCCGGTCGGCGACATCGCCGCGGGCATCGAACGGCTCGACACGCTGCGCGGGCTCGACGCCCGTGTGCAAGCCGCGGCGCGCAACCGCCGGGCCTACGAGGCCGGTGCCTCGAGCGCGGCCTTCGCGCAGGCCGTGCTCGCGCTGGCCCAGGCGCTGCGGCCCGCTGAGCCCCCACGCCCGACCCTGGAGAAACGCCTTGAACAGCAGCAGTAGCAGCAGCGACAAGTCCCGCCTGAGCACGCTGGACGCGATGCGCGGCCTCGGCGCCTTCGCCGTGCTGCTGTTCCACTTCCTCATCAACGGGGAAATGATCGCGCCCAAGGGCTATCTGGCGGTGGATTTCTTCTTCCTGCTGAGCGGCCTGGTGATCGCCCACACCTACGACTCCCGGCTGCGCAGCGGCATGAGCTTCGGCCGCTTCACCACGCTGCGGCTGGTGCGGCTGTACCCGCTGTTCATCGTCGGCCTGCTGTTCGGCGCGCTGCGCCGCTTCGGCTACGCGGCGCTGGAGCGCGGCGACGGCTGGTCGCCCGCGCAGCTGCTTCAGGCCGGCGCCTTCGAGATCCTGATGCTGCCCTCGCCGCTGAGCGAGAACCTGTTCGTGCTGAACGGGCCGAGCTGGTCGCTGTTCTTCGAGATGGCGGTGAGCCTGGCCTACGCGGGCCTGCTGTTCCGGCTGCGCACTGGCACCTTGGCCGTGCTGACGGCGCTGTTCGGCGTGCTGCTGGTCGTCACCGCCGTGCAGCACGGCTCGCTGGAGATGGGCCTGAAATGGGCCTGGTTCCACGGCAGCGTCGCCCGCACCGGCTTCTCGTTCACCTTGGGCATGCTGATCCAGCGCAGCCTCCGCAGTGGCGGGCCGGCGCGGCCGAGCTGGCTGGCGCTGGTGCCCTGTGCGGGCCTGCTCGCCTGCCTGCTGGCGCAGGGCGAACTGGGCGTGCTGTTCGACCTGGTCATCGTGATGGCGGTGGCCCCGTTGCTCGTCTGGCTGGGCGCCAGCTACGACCCGCCCGCGGTGCTGCAGGGCCCGGCCCGCTGGATCGGCGAGCTGTCCTACCCGGTCTACGCGATCCACTATCCGCTGATGTTCCTGTGGCTGTTCGCCGCCAAGCGCGCGCACCTGCCGCTGGCCGCGCAACTCGTCGGCTTCGTGCTGCTGACCGCGGGCCTGGCCTGGGCGCTGAACCGCTGGTGGGACGTGCCCGTGCGGCGCTGGCTCAACGCCCGCATCGGCGGCGCGCGACGTGCCGGCGTCGGGCCGCAGACGGTGCCTTAGCCGTTCCTCATGAGGGCTTGCGCATGAGGCGCTTCCTCCGGGCCGCTTCCCGCCGCGCCTGCCATTCCATCAGGCCGTACACCGCGCTGAGCGGCAGGGCGATCGCGCCGAGGGCCATCAGTCCGTAGAGATATTCCACGTCCGTGCTCCTGCTTCTTCAGATGCGCCGTTGAAGGCGGCGAGGATGGCCGCGGGCCGCGTGGCCGAGCCGATGGCGATAGGGAGGACGCGGCCGATCGGTGCGCCGCGCTTCTCGAACTTGGCCAGCAGATGGCCCAGCAGCCGGCGGTAGACCTCGTCGCCGAGCACCTTGTCCTCCGCGCCGACGTCGAGGTTCGGGTTGTCGTTGATCTCGATGACGAAGACGCCGGCCTCGGTCTGCTTCAGGTCCACGCCGTAGAAGCCGTCGCCGATCAGGCGAGCGGCCTGCGTCGCCGTCTCGATCACCAGTGGCGGCACATCGGGAAGCGCGACGGCTTCGGTGCGTCCCTCGGTGGAAGCGCCGCCGCCCACGTGCTTGATGATCTGCCAATGGTCGCGGACCATGTGGTAGCGGGCCGCGAACAGCGGCTCGCCGGCCAGCATGCCGATGCGCCAGTCGAAGGCCGTGTACATGTAGTCCTGCACCAGCACGATCTCGGACTCCTTGAACATCGCCGTGGCGATGTCCTGGAACTGGCGGAAATCCTGTGCCTTGCGCACGTCGCGGCTGAAGGAGCCGTCCGGCACCTTCAGCACCACCGGGTAGCTCAGCGTGTCCTCGAACTTCGCCATCGTGCGCTTGCTGACCAGCCGGGTGCGCGGCGTGGCGATGTCGTGCTCGCGCAGCAGCTCGGCCAGGAAGGCCTTGTTGGTGCAGCGCAGGATCGAGGCGGGATCGTCGATCACGGGCATGCCCTCGGCCTCGGCTTTCTTGGCGAACTTGAAGGTGTGGTGGGCCACGGCCGTGGTCTCGCGGATGAACAGCGCATCGAACTGCGTCAGGCGCGAATAGTCCTTCTTGCGGATCAGCTCCACCGCGATGTCCATCGACTGGGCGACCTCGGCGATGTGCTGCAAGGTGGCCAGGTTCGACGGCGGCAGCGGATCGGACGGATCGTGCAGGATGGCCAGGTCCATCCGCGGCGCCGACTGGATCAGCGCGGGCCGCCAGCGCCGGCGCGTGAACTCCTCCAGCGCGCCCATGAAGAGGGCGTCGCGCGATGCATCGACCTCGCGCGGGTCCAGCGCCCCGACGCCGGCAATCTTCCAGCCGTCCAGGCCCTCGGGCCGCTCCAGCGTGATCTCCAGCAACGGACATCGGAACAGTTCGAAGGCCTTGCGCGCGAGGTTCGCGAGCTCCGGATCCTCGATGTGCCCGAAGAAGACATGGAAGCTCAAGGTGTTGACCGAGCGCGGCACGGTGCCCAGGACCGGAATCAGGCGCTCCAGCCGCGCCACGGAGGCCTGCTGGGTGCGGCGGTGTTCCAGGTCCAGGATGGTCTCCACGGTCGGGGTCACGCGGTCGCCGCGCGCCTCGGCCAGCAGCGAGCAGTAGTAGCCCAGGCTCAGGTAGTCGTAGCTGCGGCACAGGTTGATGACCTTGCGCTGCCGCTTGCGCCCCTCGAGCTCGGTTTTGCAATCGGAGATGAAGGCCTCGGCCGTCACCACGCGGGTGGCCGCATCGGCCCAGCGGAAGTCGGCCAATCGTTCCACCACGATCACATGATCGGATGCCATGTCAGAAGTCCTTCCTTGAAATGATGACGGCCGCACCCTGCCGGCGCCGGCCGTAGCGCGACATGCGCTTGAATTCCTCGACGCTGACGGCGATGCCCGGATCGCCGCCGGACGGCGCCGGCGCGATCGGGTCCAGGATGCGGAAGACCTGGCCGTCGAAGCCGGTCACCACCACCCAGTGCGGGCCCTTCTCGCCATGCAGCCGCCACAGGCTGATCAGCACCAGCGGGACGCCGCCGCGCCGCAGGTGCTCGGCCAGATCCCGCGGAGACATCGGCGTGGATACCAGCTCGGCCCGGGTCGTGGCCAGCTCGGCGCGGAAGTCCGCCTCCACGAGCGCGATCACGTCCTTCTTGCGCGGGTCGCGCACCGATTCGATGAACATCGCCGGGCCGTCCGGCGCGTGCACGGTGACGTCGAAGCCCCGATGCACGGCCGCCAGCGCGAGGCCGGAGGGACCGCAGCCGCCGTGGCCGGCGGCCATGAAGACCGTGGTGGCCTCGCGCCACAGGCGGATCTCCGCGGCGCGGTCGGGCACGATCGCTGGGTCCAGCGCCGCCATTGCCATCAGCAGCGCGCAGGGGCCGCAGGTGAAGTCCAGGGTCTGCGCATAGAACGGCGCCCGCAGCGCGAGTGCCTGCGATGCGCTGCCGCCGTCCCACAACGCGCGCTGGAAGCGCAGCGCATCGCCGCCATCCTCGTAGTAAGCCGGGCGGCAATCGAGCGGCGTGAAGCCGTGGCGCGCGAACAGGCGCTGCGCCGCATGGTTGTCCACGCGGGTCTCCAGCCGTAGCAGGGCGGCGCCGCCGTTGCGGGACTGGCGGATCACCTCGCGCAGCAGCAGGTCCGAAATCCCCCGCCCTTGGGCCGAACGCGCGGCGGCGATCGAGTACAGCCGCGCCACCGAGCTGCGCGCGCGCCGCAACACGACGGCGGCGCCGAGCAGCGGGTGCCCCGGCGCACGCGCCACGATCACCAGCGCCGAACGGCTGGCGATCAATCGCCGCCAGCTGCGTGTCGAGATGCGGTCCCCGCTGAACGAGGCCTGTTCCAGCGCGACCAGCGCATCGAGGTCGGCCGGCTTGGCTTGCGCCAGGGTGGCCTGGGTGGCCGCTTGCTCGGCCTGCAGCATGAGTCCTGCTCCCTCAGTCGTGTTCGTCACGTTTTCGACTCTAGGAGCGATGGCATCAACGGCCCGCAAAGATTGCGGCCGTGCATCTCAAGATTTCATCAAGAGCCCCGGGGCTGGCGGCGATCTTTATGGAATCTTGATAGCTGCAACATCAAGTTCTACGCGGCCTTGAGGCCCCCAAACCTAAGCTGACTTCATTGAAATTTCCTTTCAACGAGGACTGCAATGGATTTGATCTTCCTGGCGCTCAGCATCCTGCTGTTCGCCCTGATGCTGGGCCTGGCGGCCTTCAGCCACAAGCTGGAAGGCGGCAACAAATGATCGCGCTGTACTGGATCTGCGGCCTGGTCGCCGCCGGCTTGTTCGCGTACCTGGTCTACGCGATGTTCCGCGCCGAGGAGTTCTGACATGGACAAGCTCGGATGGATCAATCTCGTCGTCTTCATGACGGTCCTGCTGCTGGCCGCCTGGCCCCTGGCGCGCTGGATGCATCGCGTCGTCGAAGGCCGGCTGCCGCGCTGGATGCGGGCCGTCGAAGGCGGCTTCTACAAGCTCGCCGGCATCAAGGCCGACGAGAGCATGCACTGGAAGCGCTACGCGGTGGCGCTGCTGCTGTTCAATTTCGTCGGCCTGATTGCGGCCTACGCGCTTCAACGCCTGCAGGCGGTGCTGCCGCTGAACCCGCAGGGCATGGCGGCGATCACGCCGGACTCGGCCTTCAACACCGCCGTCAGCTTCGTCACCAACACCAACTGGCAGGGCTACGGTGGCGAGTCCACGATGAGCTACCTGACCCAGATGCTGACGCTGGCGGTGCAGAACTTCGTCTCGGCCGCCACCGGCATCGCCGTCGTGATCGCGCTGATCCGTGGTTTCGCGGGCAAGCTGCAGAGCACGATCGGCAATTTCTGGGTGGACCTGACCCGCATCACCCTGTGGGTGCTGCTGCCGCTGTCCTTCGTGTTCGCGATCTTCCTGGTCGGCCAGGGCGTGATCCAGAACTTCGATCCCTACAAGGACGCGACGACCTTGGAGGTCAACGCCTATCAGAACCCGAAGATGGGTGCCGACGGCCAGCCGCTGAAGGACGACAAGGGCCAGCCGGTGACGGAAGACGCCAAGACCGACGTGCAGCAGATCCCCATGGGACCGGTCGCCTCGCAGGAGGCGATCAAGATGCTGGGCACCAATGGTGGCGGCTTCTTCAACGCCAACTCGGCCCACCCCTACGAGAACCCGACGCCGCTCGCCAACTTCGTGCAGATGGAGTCGATCTTCGTGATCCCGGCTGCGCTGTGCTTCGTGTTCGGCTTCATGGTCGGTGATCGTCGCCAGGGCGTGGCGATCCTGGCCGCGATGAGCGCGATGTTCATCGTCGGCGTGATCGTCTGCACCGGTGCCGAGCAGGCCGGCAACCCGCACCTGACGGCGTTGGGTGTCGACCAGGCGCAGAGCGCGCTGCAGGCCGGCGGCAATATGGAAGGCAAGGAGACCCGCTTCGGCATCGACGCGAGCAGCCTGTTCGCCGTCATCACCACTGCGGCCTCGTGCGGCGCGGTGAACGCGATGCACGACTCGCTCACGCCGATCGGCGGCATGGTGCCGCTGGTGATGATGCAGCTCGGCGAAGTGGTGTTCGGCGGCGTCGGCACGGGCCTGTACGGCATGCTGGTGTTCGCGATCCTGGCCGTCTTCATCGCCGGCCTGATGATCGGCCGCACGCCCGAGTACCTGGGCAAGAAGATCGAGTCCTACGAGATGAAGATGACGTCCATCGCCATCCTCGTCACGCCGCTGGTGGTGCTGGTCGGCACGGCCATCGCGGTGCTCGCCGCGGACGGCAAGGCCGGCATCGCCAACCCCGGCGCGCACGGCTTCTCCGAGATCCTCTACGCGCTGACCTCCGCCGGCAACAACAACGGCAGCGCCTTCGCCGGCCTGTCCGCCAACACGCCGTTCTACAACACGCTGCTGGCCTTCGTGATGTGGCTGGGCCGCTTCGGCGTGATCGTGCCGGTGCTGGCGATGGCCGGCTCGCTGGGCCGCAAGAAGCGCACGGTGCAGGGCGCGGGAACGATGCCCACGCACGGCCCGCTGTTCATCGTGCTGCTGATCGGCACCGTGCTGCTGGTCGGCCTCCTGAACTACGTCCCCGCCCTGGCCCTCGGGCCCATGGTCGAACACCTGATGCTGTGGGGAGCTTGAACATGACAACCGCTCAAACAAAGAAACTTTCCTTTCTTGATCCCGCGCTGGTGACACCGGCCATCAAGTCCTCGTTCGAAAAGCTGGACCCGCGGGTGCAGTGGCGCAATCCGGTGATGTTCGTCGTCTACGTCGGCAGCATCCTCACCAGCGGCCTCTGGGCCGCAAGCCTGGCGCACCCGGAACTGGCCGGCACCGAGGGCTCGATGTTCATGCTGGGCATCTCGCTGTGGCTGTGGTTCACCGTGCTCTTCGCCAACTTCGCCGAGGCGCTGGCCGAGGGCCGCAGCAAGGCGCAGGCCGCTTCGCTGCGCGGGCTCAAGGCCAAGACCTGGGCCAAGAAGCTCGAACAGCCGAAGCACGATGCCAAGTGGCATCCGATCCAGTCCGACGAACTGCGCAAGGGCGCCGTCGTGCTGGTCGAGACCGGCGACGTGATTCCGCTGGACGGCGAGGTCATCGCAGGCGTGGCCTCGGTGGACGAGAGCGCCATCACCGGCGAATCGGCGCCGGTGATCCGCGAGTCCGGCGGCGACTTCTCCTCGGTCACCGGCGGCACCAAGGTGCTGTCGGACTGGTTGGTGGTGCGTGTCGGCGTGAACCCGGGCGAATCCTTCCTGGACCGCATGATCGCCATGGTCGAGGGCGCCAAGCGCCAGAAGACGCCCAACGAGATCGCGCTGACGATCCTGCTGGTGGCGCTGACCCTGGTGTTCCTGGTCGTCACCGCGACGCTGCTGCCGTACTCGATCTTCAGTGTCGAGGCGGCAGGTTCGGGAACTGTCGTCTCCATCACCGCGCTGATCTCGCT
The DNA here is from genome assembly GCF_034043675.1 of Roseateles agri. Lineage (NCBI taxonomy): Bacteria > Pseudomonadati > Pseudomonadota > Betaproteobacteria > Burkholderiales > Sphaerotilaceae > Roseateles > Roseateles agri. The sequence goes on from NZ_JAXCLA010000012.1 coordinate 178,920, forward strand.
GCTGGTGTGCCTGATCCCGACGACGATCGGCGGCCTGCTGTCCGCCATCGGCGTGGCCGGCATGAGCCGCATGATGCAGGCCAACGTGATCGCCACCTCGGGCCGCGCGGTGGAAGCCGCTGGCGACGTGGACGTGCTGATGCTGGACAAGACCGGCACCATCACCCTGGGCAACCGCCAGGCCAGCGCCTTCGTGCCGGCGCCGGGTGTCGGCGAGCAGCAGCTGGCCGATGCTGCGCAGCTTGCCTCGCTGGCCGACGAGACGCCCGAGGGCCGCAGCATCGTCGTGCTGGCCAAGCAGAAGTTCGGCCTGCGCGAGCGCGAGCTGGGCGATGCCCATGCCGTGCCCTTCACCGCGCAGACCCGCATGAGCGGCGTCGACCTGAACGGTGGCACGCGCCAGCTGCGCAAGGGCGCCGGCGAGGCGATCCGCCGCCACGTGGAATCGCTGGGCGGCAAGTTCCCGGGCGAGGTGACGCAGGCGGTGGAAGCGATCGCGCGCCGCGGCAGCACGCCGCTGGTCGTGGCCGACGGTGCCCGCGTGCTCGGCGCCGTCGAGCTGAAGGACATCGTCAAGGGCGGCATCAAGGAGCGCTTCGCCGAGCTGCGCCGCATGGGCATCAAGACGGTGATGATCACCGGCGACAACAAGCTCACCGCGGCGGCCATCGCGGCCGAGGCCGGCGTCGACGACTTCCTCGCCGAAGCCACGCCCGAGGCCAAGCTGCAGCTGATCCGCGACTACCAGGGCGAGGGGCGCCTGGTGGCGATGACCGGCGACGGCACCAACGACGCCCCGGCGCTGGCCCAGGCCGACGTCGCGGTGGCGATGAACACCGGCACGCAGGCCGCCAAGGAGGCCGGCAACATGGTCGACCTGGACAGCAACCCGACCAAGCTGCTGGAGATCGTCGAGACCGGCAAGCAACTGCTGATGACGCGCGGCTCGCTGACGACCTTCTCGATCGCCAACGACGTGGCCAAGTACTTCGCCATCATTCCGGCGATGTTCGTGGGCGTCTATCCGCAGCTCGCCGCGCTGAACGTGATGGCGCTGCACAGCCCCAGCTCGGCCATCCTGTCCGCGGTGATCTTCAACGCGCTGATCATCGTCGCGCTGATCCCGCTGGCCCTGAAGGGTGTCCAGTACCGCGCCATCGGTGCCGCCGCGCTGCTGCGCCGCAATCTCTTCATCTACGGCCTGGGCGGCATCGTCGTCCCGTTCATCGGCATCAAGGCGATCGACCTGATCCTCGTCGCCGGTCATCTCATCTAAGGAGGGCCTTTTCATGAACACCATGCTCCGCCCCGCTGTGACCCTGTTCGTCGTGCTCAGTGCCCTTACCGGCCTGCTGTATCCCTTGGCCGTCACCGGCGTCAGCAAGGCCGCCTTCCCCAGGCAGTCCGCCGGCAGCCTGGTCGAGCGCGACGGCAAGCTCATCGGCTCCGAACTGATCGGCCAGAACTTCACGTCGCCGAAGTACTTCTGGGGCCGCCCGTCGGCCACCGGCCCGATGTCCAACAACGCCGGCGGCTCCAGCGGCTCCAACCAGGGCCCGCTGAACGCCGCGCTGACCGATGCGGTCAAGGGCCGCGTCGACGCGCTGCGCGCCGCCGACCCCGGCAACACGCAGCCGGTGCCGGCCGACCTCGTCACCGCCTCGGCCAGCGGCCTCGATCCGCACATCACGCCCGCGGCGGCCCTCTACCAGGCCAATCGCATCGCCCGCGAGCGCGGCCTGCCGCTGGACGCCGTCAAGGGCCTGATCGAGGCCAACACCGAGGGCCGCGACTGGGGCCTGCTCGGCGAGCCGCGCGTCAACGTGCTGAAGCTCAACCTGGCGCTCGACGCCCATCACTGATCTCCTGATTTCTCCATCGCTACTGACCATGAAATTCCCTCTCCTGATCGTTCTTGCTTCCCTCGCTGCCTTCGCCTATGCCGACGAGGCGCCCAACAGCCTCACCGGCAACCTGAGCCTCAACAGCGACTACCGTTTCCGTGGCATCAGCCAGACCTGGAAGCAGCCCGCCGTGCAGGGCGGCCTGGACTACGCGCACAGCAGCGGCCTCTACGCCGGCACCTGGATGTCCAACGTCTCGGGCAACAGCTACAACAACGGCGCCGGCCTCGAATGGGACCTGTACGGCGGCTGGAAGTTCAGCCCCATGCAAGACCTGACCCTTGACTTCGGCGCGCTGGCCTACGTCTACCCGGGCGCGAAGCTGAACAGCGCGCCGGGCGTCGCCACCGACCAGAAGTACGACAACGTGGACGTCTACGCCGGCCTGGGCTACGGCGCCTTCAGCGCCAAGCTGTCGATCGCCGCCACCGACTACTTCGGCCTGGACAGCACGACGGCCGGCTACGCCTACTTCAGCGCGCTGCCGGCGCGCGGCGGCTCCAAGGGCAGTGCCTACCTGGACCTGAACTACACCTTCGACCTGGGTGACGGTATGACGCTGGGCACCCACCTGGGCCGCCTGGAAGTGAAGCACTACGGCGAGCTCTCGTACACCGACTACAAGCTCTCGCTGGCCAAGGACTTCAAGATCCTGACGCTCACCGCCGCCGTGGTCGGCACCGACGCCAAGCGCGACTACTACCAGGCCGCTAACTCGGCCGGCCAGTCGGCCAAGCGCATCGGCACGACCGGCCTCGTGCTGAGCGTCGGCAAGACCTTCTAAGACAGGCCGGACAATCCCGGCGATGGACGACCAACGCCCCGACCCCGACGCGCTGCTGGAGCAGATGCGCGAAGCCGAGATCAAGGCTTCGCGCGGGCGGCTGCGCATCTACTTCGGCTCCTCCGCCGGCGTGGGCAAGACCTACGCGATGCTGCAGGCCGCGCGCAAGCTGGTGGCGGAAGGGGTGGACCTGCTGGTCGGCGTCGTCGAGACCCACGGCCGCAGCGAGACGCAGGCCCAGACCGAGGGCCTGCCGCTGCTGCCACGCCGCGAGGTCGAGTACCGCGGGTGCAGCCTGCCGGAGTTCGACCTCGACGGCGTGCTTGAACGCAAGCCGGCGCTGGTGCTGGTGGACGAGCTGGCGCACTCCAACGTGGCCGGCTCGCGCCACCCGAAGCGCTGGCAGGACGTGGACGAGCTGCTGGCCAACGGCATCGACGTCTACACCACGCTGAACGTCCAGCACCTGGAGAGCCTCAACGACGTTGTCGGCGGCATCACCGGCGTGCGTGTGCAGGAGACCCTGCCCGATACCTTCTTCGACGCGGCCGACGAGGTCGTGATCGTCGACACCCCGGCCGACGAGCTGCTGGCGCGCCTGGCCGCAGGCAAGGTCTACGCCGGACCGCAGGCCGAGCGGGCGGCACGCAACTTCTTCCGCAAGGGCAACCTGATGGCCCTGCGCGAGCTGGCGCTGCGGCGCACGGCCGACCGGGTCGAGGACGACGTGCAGGCCTGGCGCTCGAACAAGGCGATCAGCCAGGTCTGGAAGACCGAGGCCGCGATCCTCTGCGCGATCGGGCCGACGCCGCGCTCCGAGCATGTGGTGCGCAGCGCCGCGCGCCTGGCGCAGCAGCTCAACGTCAGCTGGCATGCGGTCTACGTGGAGACGCCGCGGCTGCGTGCGATGCCCGATGCCCGGCGCGAGCGCGTGCTGCGTGTCGTGCGCCTGGCCCATGACCTGGGTGCCGCCACGGCGGTGCTGCAGGAGCGGGGCGTGGCGGCCGCGCTGATCCGCTACGCGCGCGACAACAACCTCTCGCAGCTGATGCTCGGCCGCGCGCCCGCGCGGGCCGGCTGGCGGCGCTGGCTGGCGGGGCCCGCGCTGCATGAGTACCTGTCCAACAATGCTGCCGACGTGGACCTGATCGAGGTCGGTGAATCGCGCACGGGCCGGCCAGAACCCGAACCCGAGCAGGACGGCGCCGCCTGGGAGCGCTGGACCGCGCAGTGGAAGCGCTACGCCGGCACCGTCGCCGTCTGCATCGCCACGACCGCGCTGAGCTGGCCGTTGCATGCCTGGTTCGACCTCAGCAACATCGTCATGCTGTTCCTGCTGGCGGTGGTGGGCGTGGCGATGCGCTGGGGGCGCGGGCCCGCGGTGCTGGCCAGCTTCGTCAGCGTGGCCCTGTTCGACTTCTTCTTCGTCGCGCCGCAGATGAGCTTCGCGGTGTCCGACGTGCAGTACCTGCTGACCTTCGCGGTGATGCTGGCCGTGGGCCTCGTCACCGGCCAACTGACCGCGCACCTGCGCTACCAGGCCACCATTTCCGCCGAGCGCGAGGCCCGTTCGCGCGCGCTGTTCGAGCTGACGCGCGAACTCTCCGGCGCGCTGCAGACCGAGCAGGTGGTGGAGAGCGCCCAGGCCAGCCTCTCGCGCGAGCTGCACGGGCCCGCACTGGTGCTGGCGCTGGACCGGGAGGACAAGCTCGCCTTGCCGCCGGCCTTGTCGCTGCCGGACCCGCCCGACCTCGGCACCGCGCGCTGGGCGCTGGACCACGGCCAGGCGGCGGGCCTGGCCACCGACACCTTGCCGGGCAGCCACTGGTTCTACCTGCCGCTGCAGGCGCCGATGCGCGCCCGTGGCGTGCTGGCGCTGCGCCCGCGCGATCTCGCCAGCGTGATGCAGCCGGAGCGCCGCGCGCAGCTCGACACCTACGCCAGCATCATCGGCCAGGCGCTGGAGCGGGTGCACTACGTGGAGGTGGCGCAGGACGCACTGATCCACATCGAGTCCGAGCGCCTGCGCAACTCGCTGCTGTCCGCGCTCTCGCACGACCTGCGCACGCCGCTGGCCGTGGTCTACGGCCTGGCCGACACCTTGGCCACGCTGCCCGCGCTGCCCACGGCCGGCCGCGAGCTGGCGCAGTCGCTGCAGCAGGAGTCGCGGCGCATCAACGCGATGGTCAGCAACCTGCTGGACATGGCGCGCCTGCAGAGCGGCGCTGTGCGCCTGCACCTGGAGTGGCAGCCGATCGAGGAAGTAATCGGCAGCGCGCTGCAGGCCATGCAGCTGCCGCTGGCCAGGCATCAGGTGGTGACCGAGCTGCCGCCGGGCCTGCCGCTGATCAACATCGATGCGGTGCTGCTGGAGCGGGTGCTGTGCAACCTGCTGGAGAACGCCGTCAAGTACACGCCTGCCGGCAGCCGCATCGCGATCGGCGCAGCGGTCCACGGCGAGGAACTGTGGCTGCGCGTCGCCGACAATGGCCCGGGCCTGCCGGCCGGCCGCGAGGAGGCGCTGTTCGAGAAGTTCGCGCGCGCCCGCAGCGAGTCCACCACGCCCGGCGTGGGCCTGGGCCTGGCGATCTGCCGGGCCATCATGCAGGCCCACCAGGGCCGCATCTGGGCCGAGGCCGCGGCCGGTGGTGGTGCGGTGTTCATCCTCGCGCTGCCGCTGGGGCATCCGCCGAGCATTGCCGAGATCGACGTCGAAGAAGCATCGTCATCATGAGCCAACCCCATCCCATCGCGCTGATCGTCGAAGACGAACCCAGCATCCGCCGCTTCGTCCGCATGGCGCTGGAGGCCGAGGACTGGCAGGTCAACGAGTGCGACACCGTGCGCCAGGGCCTGCTCGATGCCGGCACGCGCCGGCCCGACCTGATCATCCTCGACCTGGGCCTGCCCGATGGCGATGGCGTCGACTACCTGCGCGACCTGCGCGCCTGGTCGGGCGTGCCGGTGATCGTGCTCTCCGCGCGCAGCGACGAGGCAGACAAGATCGCCGCGCTGGACGCCGGTGCCGACGACTACCTGACCAAGCCCTTCAGCGTCGGCGAGCTGATGGCGCGCGTGCGTGTGGCGCAGCGGCGCAGCCAGAATGCGACGCCTGCGGCCACCACGCAGTTCCGCTTCGGCGACGTGGAGCTGGACCTTTCCGCCCGCCGCGTGCTGCGCGCCGGCGAGCCCGTGCACCTGACGCCCACCGAGTACCGGCTGCTGACGCACCTGGTGGCCAACGCGGGCAAGGTGCTGACGCATCGGCAACTGCTGAAGGCCGTCTGGGGCCCGTCGCACGTTGACGACAACCACTACCTGCGCGTCTACATGGGCAATCTGCGGCAGAAGCTGGAAGGGAGCCCGGCGCAGCCGAAGCACCTGCTGACGGAGACGGCGGTGGGCTACCGCCTGATGCCTTAGCCTTGCAAGGATGAACGACAAGCTACTGGCCCTGCGACTGTTCGTGCGCGTCGCCCGACTCGGCAGCTTCTCCGCCGCGGCGCGGGAGCTGGATCTTTCGCAGCCTTCGGTATCGAGGATCATCGCGGCGCTGGAGCAGGACGTCGGCGCGGCGCTGGTGACCCGCACGACGCGGGCCGTCACCCTGACCGATGCGGGCGAGGACTACCTGACGCGGGTCGAGGCGATCCTCGCCTCGCTGGACGAGGCCGATCACGTGGCGCGGGGTTCGCTGGAACTGCGAGGTGCCTTGCGCGTCGCCCTGTCCGGGAGCTTCGGCGTTCGCGAAATCATTCCCTTGATGCCGGGCTTCCAGGCGCGCCACCCCGCACTGCGCATCAGCCTGCTGATGAACGACCAGCGCCAGGATACCTTGAAGGAGGGCGTCGACGTCGCGCTGCGCCTCGGCGAGCTGGCCGATTCGAGCGCCACCGCGCGCCTCATCGCCCGCACGTATCGGCTGATCGCGGCCTCGCCCACCTACCTGAAGGCGAACGGCACGCCCACCGCGCCGGCCGACCTGGCCGCGCATATGGCCATCGTCGGCCCGGCGGGCACGAGTGCCGCCGGATGGTCGTTCCAGAAGGACGGCAAGAGCCTGTCGATCCGCGTGGACAGCCGACTGGCCGTGTCGGTCAACGACGGCGCCGTCGCCGCCGCCGTGGCCGGCATGGGCATCGTGACGACGACGCTGTGGGGATGCAGCGCCGAGCTGGCCGGCGGGCAGCTCATCCAGCTGCTGCCCGACTGGACGATGGGCGAGGTCGAGGTCCACGGCCTGTTCACGCCCGGCCGGCCGCCGAAGCCGGCGGCACGGGCCTTCGTCGAATACCTGATCGCGGAGTTCAGGCGCGCTGGCCGCCCGAAGCGGTGATCCGCTCGCCGGTCACCCAGGCCGAATCGTCGGAAGCGAGGAACAGCGCCACGCGGGCGATGTCCTCCGGCTGGCCCGGCCGGCCGAAGGGGATCGATGCGACGACGGACTTCACCGCCTCCTCCGGCCAGCCCAGCGCCGCGATGCCTTCGGTGATGGTCGCGCCCGGGGCGATGCTGTTGACGCGGATCTTCTTCGGCGCGAGCTCGACCGAGGTCACGCGGGTGATCGAGTCGACGGCGCTCTTGGTCGCCGCATAGACCACCGAGTTGGGCATGAAGCCGACACTGGCGATCGAGCTGATGTTGATGATGCTGCCGCCGTCCGGGCCGAAGTGCTTCGCGGCCTCCTGCGTCGCGGTGATCACGCCCAGCACATTGGTGCTGAACTCGCGGTGGAACTCCTGCTCGGTCGCGTCCTGCAGCGGGGCGAAGGCGTAGACGCCCGCGTTGTTCACCAGGATGTCGATGGCGCCGAAGGCGCGCTTCGATTCCTCGAACAGGCGCCGGATGTCGGCGGTCTTCGAGAAGTCGGCCTGGATGGCGACGGCCTTGCCGCCGGCGCCCTTGATCTCCGCGACCAGCGCGTGCGCCGCGGCTTCGCTGCTCGCGTAGTTCACGACGACCGAGGCGCCGGATTTGGCGAACAGTTTGGCGATGCCTGCGCCGATGCCCTTGGAAGCGCCGGTGACGATGGCGACCTTGCCGCTAAGTGTGCTGCTGCTCATGATTTTCAGTCCTGTAGATGACGGCGCCACATCGGCGTCAGGACGAACTTTCGTTTTTCGCCGGACGGATGAGTAGGAGCGCGGACAACTAAGACTTATTCGTCACGTGCATCGTCAAGGCGTGATCCGCTGCATCACGCCCAGCCAGGCCAGCTCGAGCCGCCGCTGCCGGGAGCCGCAGGTGGCCACCACGTCGAAGGGCTCCTGCTTGATCTGGCTGTCGGTGCGCACGCGGCTGGCGCGGGCCGGCGTCGTGCGCAGCGAGGCGCCGCCGCTGCGCAGTGCGTGGCGCACCAGGCGTTCGGCGTGCAGCGGGCGGCCGCTGGTCTTGCAGAAGTCCAGCGCCTGGTCGATGCGCTCGCCGTAGGCGCGGTAGATGCCGGCGCCGCACAGCGCGAAGCGGTCGTTGTAGCCGCCCCACCAGTGCCATTCGGGGATCACGCAGCGGCGCGGGCGGGCCAGCGCGGCGGCCAGCTCGTCGGCGCCGAAGCCGGCCTCGTAGTGCAGGTCGGGCCGCAGGAATAGCACCAAGTCGGGCTGCCAGCGGGCGATGCGCTGCGTCACCCGCTTCAGCGAGTGGAGCTGGTGCACGAGGTTGCGGATCGAGCGGAAGCCGTCCTGGTAGTGGTCGCCGCGGGCCTTGATCGCCTCCAGCGGGTACAGCGACAGGCAGTGCTCGGGCGCTTCCAGCTCGCCGTCGAAGGCCTCGAAGGGCGCATAGGCGGCGCGCGGCATCTCGCTGTTCTCGCCGGAGCGCGCGTTGGTCACGCGGTCCTGCAGGTAGAGGTGGTGGAACAGGCGCACCTCGCCCAGCGCGCGGGCCGGTTCGGCGAAATGGCGTTCGATCGTCGGCAGCGTCAGCTCGGAGCCGCGCGGCAGGCCGAACATGGCGATGGCGATCTTGGGCCGCTTGGTCATGATGCCGCTCCCTGTTTCTTGGCGCGCGCCAGCGCGATGGCCTCGCGCAGCAGCGGCCGGTCGATCAACAGCAGCGCGGCGATGAAGGCCGCGGCGCCGGCCATGCTCAGCGCGGCGAGCTGGAAGACCGGCAGCCACTGCTGGCCGTCAAGCAACGGACGCAGCGCCAGGATGACCAGCACGCAGGCGATGGACACCAGCAGCGGCCGCACGCAGCCGCGCAGCTGGTCCACCACGCTGATATGGGCCGAGCGCCGCACCAGCCACAGCATGATCGGGAAGCCCGCCACCTCGCGCGCGACCCACACGGCCAGCACCCAGGCCAACGTGGCTTCGCGCAGCAGGGCCAGGCCCAGCAGCAGCAGAGCCAGCTCGGCGGCGCGGGCGATCATCGCGTCGGCCGGGCGGCCGATGGCGGTGAGCAGCGGCGTCATCATCAGCCTCGGCGCCTGCAGGAGCGCCAGGCAGGCGAGGATGGCGATCACCGGCGCGGCCTCCTGCCACTTGGCGCCGAACATTACCCGCACCACCTCCGGCGCCAGTGCCGCGAGGCCGAAGAAGAGGCCGTAGAACAGCGCGCAGGTGAGGCTGGTGGCGAGCGCGTAGACCCGCTGCATCCGCGAGCGGTCCGCGCGCAGGCTGGACAGCAGCGGCATCGCCACCTGCGAGACGCCGGTGGCGGCGACGCTGTAGAGCGTATCCACCGTGCGCATCGCCAGGTTCAGCACGCCGGCCGCCTGCACGCCCAGCAGCGCGCCGGCCATGATCGTGAACACGCGCTTGACCGAGAAGGTCAGCAACTGCGTGGCGATCGACGAGAGCCCGAAGCCCGACAGATCGCGCAGCTCCTGCCGGCCGAAGCGCAGCCGCGGCCGCAGCTCCGGCTGGCAGCCCCACCACAGCATCGCCGAGCCCACGCCGACGATCAGGATCTGCTGCGCCACCATGCCCCAGATGCCCGCGCCGGCCAGCACCAGGCCGAGGCCGACGATGGCGCCGGCCAGCCGCCCGGCCAGCGAACGCAGCGCCAGCGCGCGGAAGGACAGGTCGCGCCGCTGCTGCGCGACGACGGTGGCCGTCAGCGCGCCACAGGGCAGGGCCAGCGCCGTGGCGGCCAGCACCCAGCCGGCACCCGCCACATGCACCATCTGCTCGAACTGCGGCGCCAGCGCCGCGCAGCCGGCCAGGCCCGCCAGGCTCAAGCCCATCGTGACCGTGAAGGCGGTGTCGAAGTGCAGGCGGCTGGCCTTGTCGCGCTGCACCAGCGCGTCGTGGAACAGCATGCGCACGATCATGTCCACCATCTCGACGATGGCCAGCACGATCGAGAACAGGCCGAACTCGGCGGCCGTCAGCAGGCGCGAATACAGGATCAGCGTGCCGAAAGAGATCAGCATCAGGCCGATGTTCTCGACCGCGCTCCAGGCCAGCGAGCGGCGGGCGGTGGCGCGGTTGCTCATCGTGCGACGCTGGGGTGGCGGACGCGGTCGTACAGCTCGATCAGCTTGGCCGCCTGCGTCTGCGCGGAGAAGCGCAGCTGCGAGGCGCGGCGCAGCGTCGGATCGGCGAGCCGCGCGCGCAGTGCGACGAGGCCCGCGGCCAGCGGCTCGGCGATGCGGGCCTGCGGCTGGTATTCCTCGTCGGGCACGCGGAACATCGCCGCCTCGCCATAGCGGCGAACCTCGGCGTCATCCTCGAACACGAGGCGGCTGAACGGCGAGTCCGGGATCAGCAGCCGCACGCCGGTGGCGTGGGCCTCCCAGTAGGACAGGGTGAAGGTGGTGAAGACGGCCACGTCCGCGGCACTGTAGACGGCGCGCAGCTCGGTGGCCGAGACCTGGTCCAGCATGATCTCGTCGCCCGGCGGCAGCTCAGCCAGCGCGGCGCGCACGTCCTGCGCGATGCTGCCCACCAGCATCAGCCGGAAGCCCGCCTGGCGGCACGCCAGCACCACCTCGGGCACGCGCTTGTACGAATGCAGCTTGCCGGTCATCACGGCCAGCGGGGTGTCCGGTGCGATGCCGTGGCGCTCGCGCAGCGCGGTGCGCGCGACCGGGTCGAAGTAGAAGCGCTGCGGGTCCACGCCCAGCGGCGCGAACATGGTCTCGACCTTCTCGCGCGTGCGCTTCACGCAGTTGGCGAGGAAGTGCTCACGGTTGGCCAGCACCGTGTGGCGCACCGCGTCGACGAACAGCGAGCCGGTGCGCACCAGCAGCCGGCGCCACAGGCTGTCGGCGCGGCTGTACCAGGTGGCCAGGCGGTCGCCGCGCTGCTCGTGGTCGTAGACGACCGGCTTGCCGAACAGCTTGGCCAGCGCCGCGATCAGCACCGTGGTGCCGGTGCGGAACTCGATGATGTGGACCACGTCGGCACGGCGGATCTCACCCACCAGCGGTCGGTACAGCACGAAGTCGCTGTAGCGCAGGAACACATGCCGGCGCAGCAGGCGCACGCCGGTCTCGGCGACGAACTGCGCGTCGTTCGCCAGCGGATCGGTGACGGCCAGCTTGACCCGGCTGCGCGACCAGATCTGGCTCTGGTCACCGCACATCAGCGCCACCTCGTGACCGGCCGCGGCGAGTTGCTGGCAGTACGAGTATTCGCGGTAGGAGGGCAGGCCGCTTTCGAAGAAGCCGGAGGCGACGAGGATGCGCATGGTGCTGCTTCTCTTCTTCACTGGGGTTTTTGATAGACCCGGACCCAGTCGATGTCCAGTGACTGCGGGAAGGCGCTGTCATCGATGCCGTGGCGGCCGGCCCAGGCGCCGCCCACGGCGAAGTTCAGCAGGATGTGGGCGGGGCTGGCGATCACGCCGTCGTCGTAGGTCCAGGAATGCAGGCGCGAGGCGACGTTCTGCCCGTCGACATACCAGCCGACCCGCTCGGGCGTCCACTCGACGGCAATCGTGTGCCAGCCCTTGTCGAAGTCGAAGGGCGCGACCCAGTCGTTGACGGCCGGCTTCATGCCCGGCGCGGTGTAGAGCCACACCGGCTTGGAGCCCTTGGGCGTGACGTTGGCGGCGATGTGGATCTTGTTGACCTTGTCGTTCTCGACGTTGTTGACGAACTCGAAGATGTCGATCTCCGGCGGCCAGTTGATGCGGCCCGTCTCGCCCACGTCCGAGATCATCCAGAAGGCCGGCCACACGCCGCGCCCGCCGGGCATCTTCACCCGCGCTTCCAGGAAGCCGTAGCGCAAGGTGAAGTCCGAGCGGATCATGCCGGACTCGTAGTTCAGCCCGTTCGGCTGGCTCAGCTCCTTGCGCCGCGCGACGAGGCGCAGCAGGCCGTCGGACTCGACGTGGTTGTCCTTGTCGGTGTAGCGCTGGTTCTCGTCGTTGAGCCGGTCGGTGGTTTCGTTGCCGTTGATGTAGCGGGTGAACCAGCGGCGGCGGTCCAGGGCGGTGCCGTCGAACTCGTCGTTGAACACCAGCTGGTAGCCGGGCGGGGTGAACGATTCGCCCCAGTCCTTGACCGGCTCGGTGCGCGGCAGCGCCGGCCGCATCTTCAGCGAGACGCGCTCGACGCCCAGCTGGCCCTGCAGCGCGATCTCGGCCATGTCGGTGTAGGCCGGCGCGGTGAACTCGACCGTGTAGTCGGTGGCGGTTGTGCCGTCCACCGGCGTGGCGTAGGTGCGGTAGGTCTGCTGCTGCTTGGGCTCGCGGAAGCGCACGGCCACGCTGCCCTTGCCGCTGGCGCGCACGGCCAGCGTGTAGGAGCGCCCGGCCTGCAGCGCGCCGACCGGGAGCTTCTGCACCGTGGCGCCGCTGGCGGGCGTGGCCAGCTCCGTGCCGGCCACCGTGTAGTGCGCGATGGCGGCTGTCGGCGGATGGCTGGCAGCGGTGTTCTGCGGTAGCTGGCGCAGGCCGGGGTCGACCTGGGACTGTGCCGAGGCCAGGCCGGCGGTCAGCGCCAACAGCAGTGGGACGAGGGCGTACTTCATTGCTTGCTCCCCAGCGGGTCGAGATGCAGGGCGGGTGCCGTCGAGCGATGGGCCAGCCAGCGGCGCAGTCGTACCTCCAGCAGCGCCCAGGTGGCCCAGGAGGCGAGGCAGGACAGCGGCAGGCCCACGGCGGCCATCACCAGCGCCGCCGGCCCGCCTTCCAGTTGCAGCACCGGCAAGAGCCCGTGCTTGACGCCGGCCAGCACGATCGGGTGCACCAGGTAGAAGCTGTAGCTCACCTTGCCCAGCCACTGCAGCGCCGGCCGTTCCAGCCAGCCCCGGTCCGGCGGCGCGACGACGATCGAGGCGAAGAAGGCCAGCGCGCCGGCGAAGGCTGCGACGGCCAGCGGCAGGTCGCCGTCGCGCGCGAAGCCCAGCAGGCTGCGGTCCCAGCCGGCCGCGTCCACGCCGGTCGCGAGCCACGCGGGCCAGGCCACCAGCAGGCCCAGCACGCCCCAGCGCAGCGCTTTCGCGTGCAGACGCAGCCAGGGCTCGGCCAGCGCCACCATCGCGCCGGGCACGAAGAACAGCGCGCGCGGGAACAGGCCGACGAACAGCAGCGCCGGCAGACCCCAGGCGGCGATGCGCCAGGTCGATGAGCTGCCGAGCCGCCAGGCCAGCGCCGCGATGCCGTAGAAGCACAGCTCGTAGCTCAGCGACCACTGCGCCGGATGGATGCCCGGCACCGGCAGCACAGGCGCGGCGATCAGGAGGCTCAGGGGCAAGGTCCAGGGCTCGGCCAGTGCCGGCGGCAGCTTGCCGCCATGCAGATAGCCCACGTAGCCGGCCGCCAGCATCGCCAGCGCCAGCGGCAGCCACAGCGGAAAGATGCGCAGCGCGCGATCGCGCAGGAAGGCGCCGACGCTCGCGTGCCGGCGCAGGCTCAGCACGATCACGTAGCCGCTGATCATGAAGAACACCTCGACGCCGTAGCGCAGCCCGTCGGCCAGCGGCGGCGCCCCGTCCCACAGCTTCGCGTGGATCACGTGATAGGCGAAGACCGCCAGCACGCAGGCGGCGCGCAGGCCTTGGATCGCGGTGTTGCGAGGCGTCATGGCCTGCCGATGGCGTGGTACTCGACCCCCAATGTTTTCAGCAACTCGGGGTCGTAGAGGTTGCGGCCGTCGAAGACCAGCGGCTGCTTAAGCAGCGTCTTGATCTGCTCGAAATCGGGGCTCTTGAACTGCCGCCATTCGGTGACGATCAAGAGCGCGTCCGAGCCCTGCAGCGCGGCGGCCTGGCTCTCGGCATAGCCGAGGCCCGGCAGGATGCCGAACACGCGCTTGGCCTCGGTCATCGCCACCGGGTCGTAGGCCTTCACGCTGGCGCCGCGGCGGACCAGTTCCTCGACGATCACGCGGCTCGGGGCCTCGCGCATGTCGTCGGTGTCGGGCTTGAAGGCCAGGCCCCACAGCGCGAACTGGCGGCCGCTCAGATCCTCGCCGAAGCGGGCGACCACCTTGTCCACCAGCACCATCTTCTGGCGCTCGTTGGCCGCCTCGACGGCGCCGAGCACCTTCAGGTCCATGCCGTTCTGCGCACCGGTGTGCAGCAGCGCCTTCACGTCCTTGGGGAAGCAGGAGCCGCCGTAGCCCACGCCGGGATAGAGGAACTGCGTGCCGATGCGCGGATCGGAGCCGATGCCCTGGCGCACGCGCTCGATGTCGGCGCCGACTCTCTCGGCCAGCAGCGCCAGTTCGTTCATGAAGCTGATCCGCGTGGCCAGCATCGCGTTGGCCGCGTATTTGGTGAACTCGGCGCTGCGCCGGTCCATGATCAGCACGCGCTCGCGGTTGCGGGTGAAGGGCGAGTACAGCGCGCGCATCAGCAGCACGGCGCGCTCGTCGTCCGCGCCGACGATCACGCGGTCGGGCCGCATGAAGTCGTCCACCGCCGCGCCTTCCTTCAGGAACTCGGGGTTGGAGACGACGGCGAACTGCACCTCCGCGCCGCGCACGGCCAGTTCCTCGCGGATGGCGGCCTCGACCTTGTCGCCGGTGCCCACCGGCACCGTGCTCTTGTCGACGACGACCTTGTAGTCCGTCATGTGGCGGCCGATGCCGCGTGCGGCGGCCAGCACGTACTGCAGGTCGGCCGAGCCGTCCTCGTCGGGCGGCGTGCCCACGCCGATGAACTGCATCGTGCCGTGGTGCACGGCGGCAGCCACGTCGGTGGTGAAGTGCAGCCGGCCGGCGGCCGCGTTGCGCTTGACCATCTCCTGCAGGCCGGGCTCGTGGATCGGGATGCGCCCGTCCTTCAGCATCGCGATCTTGCGTTCGTCGACGTCCAGGCACATGACGTCGTTGCCCATTTCGGCGAGGCAGGCGCCGCTGACAAGGCCCACGTAGCCGCTGCCGATCACTGTGACCTTCATTGGTGCAAACTCCCCCGGGATGATGGCGTTGGGGAGCAGAACGGCAATATGCATGCCAGTGAGGCAGGCGCCGTAGGACACGGCTGACGCTCCCGCGTCAACCGCTCCGATAACGCGTTATCTCGACGTCAACGCGCGGACTTTTTGTGCATAGCAGCAAAATGCCCACGCACCGACGCGGACGGGGTGCGGACGGGCTCTAGCGGATCGCCACGCCCCAGGGCAGCTTGCCGACCGGAACGTCGGCAATCTTGACGTTCTTCTCGGTATCGATGACCGACACCGCGCCCGAGCGGCCGCAGGCCACGTAGAGCTTCTTGCCGTCCGGCGTCAGGGCCATGTTCCAGGGCCGCTGGCCGACGCCGATCGTCGCGACGATCGTGTTACTGGAGGTATCGAGCACCGACACGGTGGCATCGCCGCCGTTGGACACGAACACGCGCTTGCCGTCCGGATGCACGGCGATGCCGTTGCTGCGCGGGCCGGCCTTCAGCTTGGCCTGGATGGCGAAGTTGACGGTGTCGATCACGTAGACCTCGCTGGCGTTCTCGGCGGCCACGTAGGCGCGCTTGCCGTCGGGCGAGAAGCCGATGCCGCGCGGCCGTGCGCCGACCGGGATCTGCTTCACTTCCACCCGCTTCGCGAAATCGATGATGTCCACCGCCTCGCCTTCCTCGGCGCTGACGAAGACCAGCTTGCCGTCCGGGCTGAACATCGCGTGCTCGGGGTTCTTGCCCTTCACCTGGACGGCGAAGGCCTTCTGGTTGGTCGTCGCGTCGACGAAGACCACGTCGTTCGATTCCTCGATGGCCACGGCGATCCACTTGCCATCGGCCGAGATGCCCACGCCCTCGGGCGATTCGCCCAGCGCGATGCTGCCGGACTGCGCGCGCTTGTCCAGGTCGATCACCACGAGGCGGTTGTTCGGCTGGTCGCTGACATAGGCCGTCTTGCCGTCGATGCCGACGACGGTACCGCGCGGCTTCTTGCCGGCGGAGATCTCGGCCACGACCTTGTCGGTCGCGGTGTCGATCACGCTGAGCGTGCCCGAGCCCTCGTTGGGCACGTAGGCAAAGGGCGCCGCCGCTGCCAGCAGCGGCAGGGCGAGCAGGCTGGCAAGCAGATTCGCAAAAACGGTCTTTCTCATCGGTCGTCGCTTTCGGTGTCGGGGGCCAGGGAAATGCGGTGCAGGGTGCCGTCGCGGGCGAGCAGGTGCGAGATCGCGGCGAGCACGTGGCCGACGATCAGCGCGCTGAAGACGAAGGCCGTGACGACGTGCACCCCGTTGAAGAACTTGTAGACCTCGGGCAATTCGGGGCCCCAGGGCGCCAGCGGCGTGCCGAAGAACTTCACGCCGTGCTTGCTGAAGTTCGAGGCCACGTAGCCGGACAGCGGCATCGTCACCATGCACACGTAGAGCAAGACGTGACCCCAATGGGCGGCGCGCTGCTGCCACCGCGGCAGCGAGGGCAGCCAGGGCGGCGGCTTGTGCGTGAGCCGCCACAGCAGCCGCGCGAGGATCAAGAGGCCCAGCAGCATGCCCAGCGACTTGTGCAGGTTGATGACGCCGGCGCGCGCCGGCGTGTTGCGCGGGGCGATGTCGTCCAGCAGGAAGCCGAAGGCGATCTGCGCGAGCAGCAGCGCGCCGATCAGCCAGTGCAGCAGGCGGGCGACGCGGTCGTAGCGTTGTGCGGTCATGGCGGTGTCAGCTTAGAAGCGCATCGTTGCTGAAGTGCTGAGCAGCCAGGTGCGGCCCGGCGCGGGCTCGAAGAATCTGCTGTTGCCCTCGTTGACGATCACCGAGCCGGCGTACTTCTTGTCGGTGAGGTTGTCGCCCCGCACGAAGGCCGACAACTCCCAGCGCTCGCTACTGTAGAGGTAGCCCACATTGGCCGCGAAGACCGTGAAGGCCGCCGCCGCGTCCGAGTTCGCATCGTTCACATAGACCCGGCTCAGCTTGCGCACCTCGACCCCGCCGCGCCAGCCGCTCACCGGCATCCAGCCCAGCGAGGCGAACAGCGAGCCGCGCGCGATGCCCGGGATGCGGTTGCCCGCCGGGATGGTCACGTTCGGCGTGGCGCAGGGCGTGGCCGTGCAGGTCAGGAAGCCGTCGCTGTACTCCGCGTTCAGCAGCGTGGCCGCTGCCTGCGCCTTCAGGCTCTGCCACCAGTTCGCGCTCCAGCCCAGCTCCAGCCCCGTGCGCTTCGTGCCGCCGGCGTTCTGGTAGGTCGAGCGCCCGCCGGTGTTGGTCTGCGTGACGATCTCATGCTGGGTGCGCGTCTCGAAGGCGGCGGCCGTCAGCTCGCCCAGCCCGTCCACCCGCGCCTTCACGCCAACCTCCACGCTGGTGCTGGTGGCCGCCTGCAGCCCGAAATTCAATCCCGTCTGTCCGCCGGCGCGGTAGGCCAGCTCATTGAGCGTCGGCGTCTCGAAGCCGCGGCCGGCTGTGGCGTACAGGTGCACGTCGCTGTTCAGCGCGTAGAGCACGCCGACCACCGGCAAGGTCGCGCCGTAATCGGTGCTGCCGCTGTCGTCCGGGTTGCCGGTCACGATGTAGTGGTCGGTCGAGCGGAACTTCACGCGGCTGTGGCGCAGGCCCGCATTCAGGCTCAGCCGCGGCGTCAGCTGCCAGGAGGCCTGCAGGTACTGGTCGAGGTTGTTGACCTTGTTGTTCTCGTCGCGGCGCAGCGCGCCGACCACGCCCAGCACGTTGCCGACGAAGTTCTGATAGCCCTGGCGGTGCTCGTCCAGCGCGTCGTAGGCCAGGCCCGCCACCAGGGTGAAGGGCGCATCGGCCAGTGCGGACTTCAAGGTCCAGCGCAGGTCCGTGCCCTGGTAGTCCCGCTCCAGGTCGATCACGCCGCCCGGGGCCGTGGCCGCCGCCTGCGAGGCCTTGGGGATGGACTGCATCTGGTCCGTGCCGCGGTGGCCGCCGTAGGCCATCAGCTGGATGCTGTTGGCGGCATCCAGGCGCCGCTCGTAGACCAGGCCGGCCTGGGTCTGGTTGACGGTCTTGGCCGTGTTGTAGTCCAGCGCGGACTGATCGACGCCGCGCGGGTTGGCGTTGAACTGCGCACGAGACAGGCCCAGCGGATCCTGCGCCTCGGGCAGGGCCACGCTGTTGACGACCAGGGTCAGCTTGCTGTCCTCGTCCGGGTGCAGGGTGAACTTGGCATTGCCCAGGCGCCGCTCGGCGGCGCTGTGATCGCGGTAGCCGTCGGTGTGGAAGCGGCTGGCGCTGATGACGAAGCCCAGGCCGCCGCTGGTGCCCGCGGCCTTGCCGCCGAAGCGCAAGACGCCGTTGCTGCCGGCGGCCATCTCGAAGCCCAGGCGCCCGGTGCTGGGCGGGTCTTCGGTGAAGACATTGATGACGCCGCCGGCGGAGTTGCCGTACAGCGCCGAGAAAGGCCCGCGCAGCACCTCGATGCGGCCCACCGAGCCGAGCTCGACGTTGGTGATCTGGCCCTGGCCGTCGGGCAGGGTGGCGGGGATGCCGTCCACGTACAGGCGCACGCCGCGGATGCCGAAGGTGGAGCGGGCGCCGAAGCCGCGCACGGAGATCTGCACGTCCTGCGCGTAGTTCTGGCGGTCGCGGGCGAGTAGGCCGGGTACGGCGCCGAGGTCCTCGGAGATGTTGACCAGCGAGTGGCCGTTCTTGATGTCCTCGCTGCCGATGCGGCTGATCGAGGCGGGGGTGTCGAAGGCGGCGACGGCCGTGCGCGTGGCCGTCACGACCACCGGCGGCAGGGTCTGCGGCGCCTCGTTGTTGTTGTTATCGGCGTGCGCAGCAAGTGACGCGCTCAGGCAACTCAGGGCAAGCAGGGAACGGCGATGCATGGAGTCTCCACGGCCGCTGATGTGGGTGCGGCTCGATTGTTCTTGGGTGATGCTACTTGGCTTTTTCAGCAAGGGCTGTGCCACAGGGCCTGCTCACACCACGGCAAGGGGTCGCGTTGTGACCAGAAAGGCCGCAGGCAAGGCGTAAACCGCAAACCGGGCTCGTGCCCGGCGAGGATTTGCAACGCCGCCTGCGGCCTTTCTGGTCACAACCCTTCGGGAAGGCTCGCCAAAGGGCGCCACTCGTCGTTGCAGCCCTTGCCCGCACGCGAGTGCGGGCGGCGTGCCGCGCCTAGATTGGCGCCCTTTGGCGTGCCTTCGCGACCCCTTGCCGTGGTGTGAGCAGGCCCTACCGGAACAACTCCGACTCCAGCTCGCGCCACACGCGCTGCACGTTCAGCGGATGCAGCTGCGCATAGCCGGGCAGCGCGGCGTAGTCGGGCAGCGGCACCTCGCCCTGCACCTCGCCAGCGTCCAGGCGTGCGCGGATCGCACCGCGCAGCGCGAGCAGGTAGCGGCGCTGCGCGTCGATGGCGCTCGCGTCTGCCACATCGCCCTGCTGGCCGATCAGCCGCGCACCGGTGGCGAAGCGTTCGAGCTGGTCGAGGCTGTCCAGCAGCGAGGCGCTGTTCGTGCCGTACAGGTCCGGCACGTCGCCGGGCCAGAGCAGGCCCTGGGCGATGACGATGCCGCGGTGGCGCAGCACCAGCGTCGGCTCGCCCGCCTGCCGCGGCAGGGCCTGCGTGTCGAAGGGGCCGAGGCGCGGGCCGCGCACGGCCTGCGGCGGCACGCGGATCGCGTCGGGCTCGTCCAGGCTGGCGCCCGCGGGGCCGACCTGATCGCGCAGGCTCGCCAGGCAGGCGCCGCAGCGCTCGTGCATCGCGGCGATCACCTCGGGCAGAGCCCACAGCCGCGCCCGCGGGAAGGCGCTGTTGCCCAGCGACAGCTCGGGCGCCACGTGGGTGTTGACGATGTCGGTGACCGGTCCGCCCGCCGCCTGCCGCGCGGCGCAGGCCAGCGCGCGGCCAAAGGCCGGCGTGGGCCCGCTGCCGACCAGCCACAGCCGCCGGCCCTCGCGCACCAGCACCAGCTGGATCGTCAGCCCGCCGTTGGCCGCATCGGGCCGGCCACGCGCCGCGGGCACGCGCCAGACATCGGGCGCCACCGGCTCCAGCGCCACGCCGCAGTCGGCCGATGCTCGCCCTGCGCACAGGGCGACGAGGACCAGCAGCATCGCGCCGAAATGGCGCCGCACCCGGGGTAGACCCTGAGCCGGGTGTGACGCTCTCTGTTCCGTTTCGTCGCAGCGCGGGTCGTTCATTGTTCCGCTTTCAGACCGCCGGCCGCTCTATGACGCGAGGCATGCATATTGCTCGACGGTAAATGCCCGAGGCCAAGCAATCTCCCTGCCCACGATGAAGCAGCCCTCGCCCGTCCGACATCAACCGTCCCGCGCCGCGCAGACCGATCTCGCCTGGGTGCTCGCCGCGGCGCTGCTGACCTTTCTGCTGGCGAGCCGGCTCGAACTGCAGGAACGCATCGCGCGGCTGACCTCGAGCCTCGAAGCCTGGCAGGTGGACGAGGTGCCGACGGCGCTGGTGGCGCTGTCGCTGGGCCTGGCCTGGTACGCATGGCGGCGGCGGCGCGAGTCGCAGCAGCTGCTGGCGCGCAACCGCGAACTGGCGCAACAACTGATCGCCGTGCAGGAGGGCGAACGCCTGGCCCTGGCGCGCGAGCTGCACGACGAACTGGCCCAGCACTGCACGGCGATCCGCGTGGAGGCGGCCTACATCGAGCGCAGCCGCGAGCCGGCGCAGACGGCCGCCGCCGCGCAGCGCGCCGCAGCCAGCGCCGAGCTGCTGTACGAGGGCGTGCGCCGCCTGCTGCGGCGCCTGCGCCCGGCCGAGCTGGACGAGCTGGGCCTGGTGGCCGCGCTGCAATCGCTGTGCGAATCCTGCGAGACGCGCAGCCGCCTGCGCTGCACGTTCCGCCATCGCGGCCGGCTCGACGGGCTGGGCGAGGCGACCGACACCGCCGTCTACCGCGTCACGCAGGAGGCGATGTCCAACACCGTGCGCCATGCGCATGCGCAGCGGCTGGCCATCGATCTCGGCGTGGATGAACAGGGCCTGCGACTGCGCATCGAGGATGACGGCGGCGGCTTCGACACGAAGGCACGCTCGCGCGGCCTCGGCCTGCTCGGCGCGGCCGAACGGGCCGCGGCGCTGGGCGGCTCGATCGAGGTCCGCAGCGAGCCGGGCGGCGGCACCTGCATCGAGCTGCGCATTCCGCTGCAGCCGCAGCGCCAGCGTGAAGCGGTGCTCGCATGATCCGCCTGCTGCTTGTGGACGACCACCCGGTCGTGCGCGCCGGCTACCAGCGCCTGCTGGAGCAGGGCGGCGAGATCGACGTCGTGGCCCAGGCCGGCGATGTCGACACCGCGGCGGCGCTGTTCGTGCAGCACGCGCCCGACCTGACGATCACCGACCTGTCCATGCCCGGCAGCGGCGGGCTGGAGCTGATCCGCCGGTTGCAGGAGCGTGGCGGGCCCCATGGGGAGGCACCGCGTGTGCTGGTGTTCAGCATGCACGACAGCGAGATGCTGATCCGCCGCGCGCTGGAGCTCGGCGCGCGCGGCTTCGTCACCAAGGCCAGCGCGCCGGAGCAACTGCTGGCGGCGGTGCACCGCGTGATGGCCGGCGGCCGCTATCTGAGCCCGGACCTGCCCGCGCGGTTGCTCGGCGGCCCCGTGGCTTCAGAGGCCGAATCGCAGTTCGACAGCCTGACGCAGCGCGAGTTCGAGATCTTCCGGCTGCTGGCCGGCGGCACCTCGCTGGCCGAGTGCGCGCGGGCGCTGCACCTGAGCCCGAAGACGGTGTCCAACCATCAGTCGCTGATCAAGGAGAAGCTGGGCCTGTCCACCTCCGCGGCGATGGCGCACCTGGCGTTGCGCCACGGCCTCATCAGCGCCGGCTGAGCAGCGAACAAGCGTCGCCGCAGAACTGGACGAAGGGCCGCCGCTCGCGGTTCAATGGGGTGGGGTAGGGACCCGCCCCGAGAAGACCTTCATCCACCTGGAGAACTCCCGATGAGCAGCTTGAACATCAACGGCCAGGCCATGGCCGTGGACGCCCCGGACGACACGCCCCTGCTGTGGGTGCTGCGCGACCACCTGGGGCTGACGGGCACGAAATTCGGTTGCGGCATGGCCTTGTGCGGCGCTTGCACCGTCCACCTCGACGGCGAGCCGGTGCGGGCCTGCCAGACGCCGCTGTCCGCCGCCACCGGCAAGCGGGTGACGACGATCGAGGGCATCGGCGCCTCGGCCGCCGGCCGCGCCGTGCAGAAGGCCTGGACCGAGCTGGGCGTGCCGCAGTGCGGCTACTGTCAGGCCGGTCAGATCATGAGCGCCTGTGCGCTGCTGAAGCAGCACCCGAAACCCAGCGATGCGCAGATCGAGCAGGCCATGAGCGGCAACCTCTGTCGCTGTGGCACCTACACCCGCATCCGCGTCGCCATCAAGCAGGCGGCCGGCATGAAGGGAGGTGCGGCATGAGCACGACCCGTCGTGATCTGCTGAAGCTGCTGCCGGCGGGCCTGGTGCTCGCCGTCGGCGTGGGCCATGCCGACGAGCCGAAGAAGTACGGCGGCGACGGCATGCCGCACGGCCTGCAGGACAGCCCCAAGACCTTCGTCTCGATCGGCGAGGACGGCATCGTCACCATCATTGCCCACCGCTCCGAGATGGGCCAGGGCGTGCGCACGAACCTGCCGCGCGTGGTGGCCGATGAGCTGGAGGCCGACTGGAAGCGCGTGCGCGTGGCCCAGGCGCCCGGCGACGAGGCCACCTACGGCAACCAGGACACCGACGGCTCCCGCTCCACCCGCCACTGGTTCGACCCGATGCGCCGCTGCGGCGCCAGCGCTCGCGCGATGCTGGAGCAGGCCGCGGCGGCACGCTGGGGCGTGCCGGTGTCCGAGGTGGCGGCCATCAACCACGAGGTGGTGCACAAGGCCAGCGGCCGCAAGCTCGGCTACGGCGCGCTGGCCTTGGCGGCGGCGCAGCTCGACGTGCCCGCGCGCGAGTCGTTGAAGCTGAAGGACCCCTCGAAGTTCCGCTACATCGGCAAGCGCGATCCGCACCTGGTGGATGCGGAGGTCATCGTCACCGGCCGCTCGCACTACGGCATCGACACGCGCCTGCCGGACATGGTCTACGCCGTCATCGCCCGGCCGCCGGTGCTGGGCGGCAAGGTGCGCAGCGTCGACTCGGCGGCGGCACTGAAGGTGCCGGGCGTGCTGAAGGTGTTCGAGCTGGCGGGCACGCCGCCGCCCTCGGAGTTCCAGCCGATCGGCGGCGTGGTCGTCGTCGGCCGCGACACCTGGGCCGCGATCCAGGGCCGCAACGCGCTGAAGATCGACTGGGACGACGGCGCCCACGGCAGCTACGACTCGACGGCCTTCCGCAAGCAGCTGGAGCAGTCGGTCACGCAACCGGGCGGCAAGGAGATCCGCAACGAGGGCGATACCTACGCCGCGCTGAAGCAGGCCGCCCGCACGGTCACCGCCGACTACTTCGTGCCGCACCTGGCCCATGCCTCGATGGAGGCGCCCGCCGCCACCGCGCGCATCAAGGACGGGCGCTGCGAGGTCTGGGCGCCGAGCCAGTCGCCGCAGGCGGCGCGCGACCGCGTGGCCAAACGCCTGTCGCTGGCACCGGAGAACGTCACCGTCAACGTCACCTTGCTGGGCGGCGGCTTCGGCCGCAAGAGCAAGGCGGATTTCGTCGTCGAGGCGGCGCTGGTCTCGCAGGCGCTGGAGGGCCGGCCGGTCAAGCTGACCTGGACGCGCGAGGACGACCTGCACCACGACTACTTCCACACCATCTGCGCCCAGCACCTGGAGGCCGGGCTCGATGCGAACGGCAAGGTCACCGCCTGGCTGCACCGCTCGGCCGAACCGAGCTTCATGTCCATCTTCATGCCCGACCCGAAGCAACTGAGCGGCATCGAGCTGGGCCTGGGTCTCGTCAATCTGCCGCTGGCCGTGCCCAACATCCGCATCGAGAACCCGGCGGCCGAGGCGCATTCGCGGCTCGGGTGGCTGCGCTCGGTCAACAACATCCAGCATGCGTTCGCCACGCAGAGCTTCATCGCCGAGATCGCCAAGGCCCAGGGCCGCGATCACCGCACGGTGCTGCTGGAGCTGATCGGCCCGGACCGCAAGATCGACCCCGACAAGATCGGCGACGTGTTCAACCACGGCGAATCGCCGGAGCGCTACCCGATCGACACCGCGCGGCTGCGCAAGGTGCTGGAGCGGGTGACCAAGGAGGCCGGCTGGGGCCGCAAGCTCGGGCCGGGGCGCGGCCTGGGCCTGGCGGTGCACTACAGCTTCGTCACCTATGTGGCGGCGGTGATCGAGGTGGCGGTGGACGCCAAGGGCGGCATCACGATCCCGCGCGTGGACATGGCGGTGGACTGCGGCGCGCAGGTGAACCCGGACCGCGTCGTCTCGCAGATGGAGGGTGCCTGCATCAACGGCATCAGCCAGGCGCTGATGAGCGAGATCACCTTCAAGGACGGCCGCGCGCAGCAGGACAACTACCACCAGTACCTGATCGCGCGGATGAACGAGGCACCCAAGAAGATCAACGTCCACCTGATCCCGCCGGACTTCTCGCTGCCGCTGGGCGGCGTCGGCGAGCCCGGCGTGCCGCCGATCGCGCCCGCGCTGTGCAATGCGATCGCGGCGGCTACCGGCAAACGCATCCGCCAGCTGCCGATCGGCGACCAGCTCGCATCGAAGGCATAACGCTTCATCTCTACTGACAGGGGCCGGGCTGCGGAACGCAGTCCGGCCCTCTCTACTTCAGCGGTTCGGCGGGGGCCTCGGGCTGCGGGTGGGGGCGTCCACTCCATGTCCCCCGGCCGCTGCGCGGCCTCCTCCTTCACTTCCGTGGCCACCCCCACCCACATCCCGAGGCAAACGACCATCGGTGTTCCTCGGCGAAGCAGGGTGGCGGGGTGCCCCAAAGCGCAGGTAAAGGAGGAGGCCGCGCAGCGGACGGGGGACACGGAGCTTTGGGGTACCCCGTCGCCCTGCGCTCGTCACACCAGTCGGGTGTTGTTTGCCGGGAATTCCTCGGGTGTGGCGGGAAGTTTTCCCTGTCTCGGCCGGGAGGCTTTTTGTAAGTTCTGGAGCGGTTTGCAGAACAACATCCCGGAGACAAAAAGATGCGCGCCCGTTTCATTCCCATCAAGCCGATTGCAGCCGCCGCGCTGCTCTGCTGCGCCGCCGTTCACGCCCAGCAGGCGCCGGCCCAGCTGCCCACGGTCGAGGTCGTCAACCTCAGCCCGCTGCCCGGCCTGGGCGTGCCCAAGGATCAGGTGCCCGCCAACGTGCAGACGGCCACGGCCGTCGATCTCGAACGCCGCCAGGCGCTGGACCTCAGCGACTACCTCGGCCGGGCGCTGGGCAGCGTGAACATCAACGCGATGCAGAACAACCCGTTCCAGCCGGACATCAACTTCCGCGGCTTCACCGCCTCGCCGCTGCTGGGCACGCCGCAGGGCCTGTCGGTGTACCTCGACGGCGTGCGGATGAACCAGCCCTTCGGCGACGTGGTGAGCTGGGACCTGATCCCCAAGTCCGCCATCGCCAAGGTGGCGCTGATGCCCGGCAGCAATCCGCTGTTCGGCCTCAACACGCTGGGCGGCGCGCTGGCCGTGCAGACCAAGGACGGCCTCACTGACCCTGGCAGCTCGGTGCAGATCCTGGGTGGCTCGCACAGCCGCGCGGCGGCCGAGTTCGAGAGCGGCGGCGGTACGGCAGCCTTCAACTGGTTCGTGACCGGCAACCGCTTCCACGAGCGCGGCTGGCGCGTGGATTCGCCCTCGGACATGAGCCAGATCTTCGGCAAGCTGGGCGGGAAGATCGGCACGGCCGACGTGTCGCTGAGCCTGGCCGCCGCGTCCAACGACCTGACCGGCAATGGCACGCAGGAGCAGGGCGCGCTGGCGCGCGACTGGAGCAGCGTGTTCACGATCCCCGACAACACGAAGAACCGCTCGCAGATGCTGAACCTGCAGGTGAGCCAGCCGCTGTCGCAGACGCTGACCCTGACCGGCAACGCCTACTACCGCCGCATCCACACGAACACCTTCAACGGTGACCTGAACGACGACGCGGCCGGCGAGTCGCTGTACCAGCCCAATGCGGGCGAGCGCGCGGCGCTGACGGCCGCCGGCTACACCGGTTTCCCGACCAGCGGCGAGAACGCCGCAAACACGCCCTTCCCGAAATGGCGCTGCATCGCCGCCGTGCTGCTGGGCGACGACGGCGAGCCCTACGAGAAGTGCAACGGCCTGATCAACCGCACCGAGACCAACCAGCGCAACTACGGCTTCGCGCTGCAGGTCTCGGCCAAGGCCGATGCGCACCTGCTGCTGGCCGGCGTCGCTTACGACGCCAGCCGCATCCGCTTCAACCAGAGCGCGCAGTTCGGCTACCTGAACCCGGACCGCTCGATCACGCCGCTGGACTCCTATGCCGACGGCTCGCTGGTGGACGATGACGACCAGCCGGTCGACTCC
Organism: Roseateles agri; assembly: GCF_034043675.1. Taxonomy (NCBI): domain Bacteria; kingdom Pseudomonadati; phylum Pseudomonadota; class Betaproteobacteria; order Burkholderiales; family Sphaerotilaceae; genus Roseateles; species Roseateles agri. The sequence continues at coordinate 205,337 of NZ_JAXCLA010000012.1, forward strand.
CGCGTTGACCTCAGCAGCCGCTCGCACACGACCAGCGTCTACGCCAGCGACACGATCACGCTGAACCCGCAGACCCACCTGACGCTATCCGGCCGCTACAACCGCAATACCGTGCACAACCGCGACGGCCTCAACCCCGGCGGCGGTACCGGCTCGCTGGACGGCGACCACACCTTCAGCCACTTCAACCCGGCCATCGGCATCACCTTCGCGCCCAGCCCCGCCTTCGGCGCCTATGCCGGCGTCAACCAGGGCAGCCGCGCGCCGAGCGCGATCGAACTGGGCTGCGCCGACCCGGCCTCGCCCTGCAAGCTGCCCAACTCCTTCGCCGGCGATCCGCCGCTGAAGCAGGTGATCACGACGACGGTCGAGGCCGGCCTGCGCGGCACGGCAGGCGGCCTGGCCTGGAACGTCGGCGTGTTCCGCTCCGACAACAAGGACGACCTGCTGTTCGTCTCCGACAACGCCGCCGGCTTCGGCTACTTCCGCAACTTCGGCAAGACACGCCGCCAGGGCCTGGAGCTGGGCCTGTCGGCCAAGCCGGTGGAGTCGCTGACCGTGGGCGGGAACTTCACCCTGCTGGACGCCACCTACCGCAGCCCCGAGACGGTGGACGGCTCATCGAACAGCAGCAACGACGCGGCGCAGGACGGCTTCCCTGGCCAGGAGGGCACGATCGAGATCCGCCCCGGCGACCGCATCCCCAACCTGCCGCGTCGCCAGCTCAAGCTCTACGCCGACTGGACGCCCGGCGCGCAGTGGCACCTGGGCATCGACATGACGGCGATGAGCGGCGCCAACGCACGCGGCAACGAGAACGGCCAGTACCAGGCCGACGGCACCTACTACACGGGCAGCGGCCGCTCGGCTGGCTACGCGCTGTTCAACCTCGATGCCGACTGGCAGCCCACGCCGAAGGTGAAGCTGTTCGCGCAGATCAGCAACCTGTTCGACCGCAAGTACTCGACCGGTGCGCAACTGGGCGGCAACCCGTTCAACGCGGCGGGGAACTACGTCGCCCGGCCGCTGCCGCGCCCCGCCGGCGCGGATGAGTTCCCGGCGATCAACGGCACCTTCCTCGCGCCGGGCGCGCCGCGCGCCTTCTTGATCGGCCTGCGCTACAGCTTCGACTGACCTACGCGAAGACGCGCTTTCCGCTGACAAGGCTCCTCGGGGCTCGGGTGCGCCGTTTGCTGCTGCGGCAGCGAACGGCGCGGTGCCGTGCTCCAAAAGGAAAACATCATGAGCCTTGGTTTCATCATCCTGATCGTGGTCATCCTGATGCTGATCGGCGCGATCCCCACCTGGCCTCACAGCCGCGGCTGGGGCTACGGCCCGAGCGGTGGCCTGGGCCTGATCCTGCTGATCTTGCTGATCCTGCTGTTGATGGGACGGATCTAGCCGCTAGAGTCGGTAGCACCCGCCACCAGAAGGAGACAGCACGATGACGAGCAAGAACACCATCTGCCTGTGGTTCGACGGCACCGCGCTCGAAGCCGCCGAGTTCTACGCCAGGACCTTTCCCGACAGCAAGGTGGGCGCGGTCCACTACGCGCCGGGCGACTATCCCGACGGCAAGCAGGGCAATGTGCTGACGGTGGATTTCACCGTCGCCGGCATCCCCTGCGTGGGCCTCAACGGCGGGCCCCAGTTTCCGCACACCGAGGCCTTCTCCTTCCAGATCTCCACTGAGGATCAGGCCGAGACCGACCGCCTGTGGAACGCCATCGTCGGCAACGGCGGCCAGGAGAGCGCCTGTGGCTGGTGCAAGGACCGCTGGGGCCTGAACTGGCAGATCACGCCGCGCGTGCTGGTGGAAGGCGTCACCAGCCCGGATCCCGCCGTGGCGAAGCGGGTGTTCAACGCGATGATGACGATGAGGAAGATCGATATCGCGACGATCGAGGCAGCGCGCAAGGGCTGAGGTTTCTCTAGCCGCCGGCCGAGGTCTCCACCGCATTGGCCACCGCCTGCAGCGCGCGGGCGCAGTCCTCGCGCGTCAGGTCGCCGCCGAGACACAGGCGCAGGCCCTCGGGCGGCTGGCGATCGGTAGAGAACGCGCTGCCGGCCACGGCGGCGACACCGATGCCGCGCAGTTGCGCGGCCATGGCGCTCGCATCGGTGTTCTCGGGCAGCGGCAGCCAGGCGTGGAAGCCTTGCGGATGGGTGCGGATGCCCAGCGGCCCGAGTCGTTCGCGCAGCAGCGTGCTGCGCCAGGCGCATTCGGCGCGCACGGCGTCGAGCACCTCGGTGCCGTGGCCATCGGCCAGCCAGTGGGCCATCACCGCGTTGATGAAGGGCGAGGCCATCACCGAGGTGGCCCGCAGCGCGCCGGCCACGCGCTGGTGGGCGGCATGGCCTGGTGTCAGCACGTAGGCCGTGCGCAGGCCCGCGCCGAGCCACTTGGACATGCCGGTGATGTAGTAGCTCAGCGCCGGCGCGAAATCGGCCAGCGGCGGCGGCGCGGCGACCGGCAGCATGCCGTAGGCGTCGTCCTCGATGATGGGCACGCTGTAGCGCAGCGCGACGTCGGCGATCTGCTCGCGGCGGCGGATCGGCAGGCTGGCGGTGGTCGGGTTGTGCAGGTTCGGGCACAGGTAGAGCGCGCCGACCGGCGTGGTCTTGCAGGCCGCCTCGAAGGCCTCCGGCAGCAGGCCCTGCTCGTCCATCTCCAGCGGCTGCAGCTGCGTGCCGAGTTGCGCGGCGATCGCCTTCAGACCCGGATAGACGAGGCTCTCCACGCACAGGCTCTGCCCGGGCCGCACCAGCATCGAGACCAGGGCCAGCAGCGCGGCATGGATGCCCGGCGCGATCAGCAGCCGCTCGGGCGCCGCGTCCGGCACCCACTGGCGCAGCCAGCCGGCGGCGAGCTCGCGGTCGCGCGCGGTGCCGCCGAAGTCCTGGTAGCGCATCAGCTCGTGCAGCGGCGCGGCGGTGATCGCCTCGGCGGCCGCCTGCTGCAGCTTCTGCATGGCCGGGTGGTCCTCGATCTCCGGCGGCAGGTTCATCGTCATCTCGGCACCGGTGCCGGCGCGCAGCGGCAGGCCGATGAAGGAGCCGCGCACGTAGGAGCCCAGGCCCGGCCGCGAGGCGATCAGGCCGCGGTCCCGCGCCTCGGCGAAGCCGCGCACCACGGTCGTGTAGTTCAGGTGCAGCCGCCCGGCCAGCTCGCGCAGCGGCGGCAGGCGTTCGCGCGGCGCGAGCCGGCCCTGCTGCAGGTCCTCGGCGATCAGCTCGGGGATCAGCAGGTAGGCCGGCAGCGTGCTGCTCTGCAGGCGGGGGATCCAGTGGGAGAAGGGCATCGGCGAAGGCGTTGGCGGGTCAGCTCGGATGAGCAGTTAGTGTGCCCGCGGCAAGGCTGATCGGATCGCCGTGCACGGGTGCAAGCCGGTGCATGGTTTCCATTGATCGGGTGCATTGATCGCATCGCGGCGGGGCCGTCTTGGTGCGGCGGCCCGCGGGGCCGGGGCCTGCACCGTGAGCGTGCCTGACCGCATGACGCCCCTTTGATCGGATCTTGATGGAGCGCCGCCGCGCCCGCGTGGCACGGCTGTCGCAAAGAGGATGGCACCGGCCGATCGGCGCCGGCCTTTCCTCCTCAAGCACAAGGACCACCGCCATGCCCAAAGTGACCCACCCCGCCGCCCAGAAGGGCGATTTCCTGGTCGACTACGAAGAGAAGGTCTTCGAGGACGTCAAGGCCGAGCCGGGCGAGAAGGCCCTGGTGACCTTCCACACCGTGGCCTTCGAAGGCTCGATCGGCTTCGTCAACCTGCTGCAGGCCACGCGCCTTCAGCGCAAGGGCTTCGAGACCGCGGTGCTGCTCTATGGCCCGGGCGTGACCCTGGGCGTCAAGCGCGGCTTTCCGAAGCTCGGCGACGCGGCCTTCCCCGGCCACCAGAACTTCAACGAGCAGATCACCAAGTTCATCGCCGAGGGCGGCAAGGTCTACGCCTGCCGCTTCGCGCTGCAGGCGCTGTACGGCCACGGCGAGGGCGCGCTGATCGAGGGCATCAAGCCGATCAACCCGCTCGACGTGCTGGACCTGGTGCTGCTGCATCGCAAGGCCGGCGCCTTCATCCTGGACACCTGGACTCTGTGATGAGCCGCACCGTCCGCGCCGCCGCGGCCCAGATCGCGCCCGACCTGGACAGCGCGGACGGCACGCTGGCCCGGGTGCTGGAGACCGTGCGCGACGCGAGCCGGCGCGGCGTCGAGCTGCTGGTCTTTCCCGAGACCTTCGTGCCCTACTACCCGTACTTCTCCTTCGTGCTGCCGCCGGTCCAGCAGGGCCCGGCGCACCTGGAGCTGATGCAGCGCGCGCCGACGGTGCCGGGCCCGATGGTCGATGCCGTGGCCGGCGCCGCACGCGAGGCCGGCATGGTGATCGTGCTGGGCATCAACGAGCGCGACCACGGCAGCCTCTACAACACGCAGCTGATCTTCGACGCCGATGGCCGCCTGCTGCTGAAGCGTCGCAAGATCACGCCGACGTACCACGAGCGCATGGTCTGGGGCCAGGGCGATGCGGCTGGGCTGCGCACGGTCGACACGCGGGTCGGCCGCGTCGGCGCGCTGGCCTGCTGGGAGCACTACAACCCGCTCGCCCGCTACGCGCTGATGGCCGAGCACGAGGAGATCCACTGCGCGCAGTTTCCCGGCTCGCTGGTGGGGCCGATCTTCGCGGAGCAGATGGGCGTGACGATCCGCCATCACGCGCTGGAATCCGGCTGCTTCGTCGTCAACGCCACCGGCTGGCTGCACGACGCGCAGATCCGCCGCCTGATGCCCGACGAGAAGCTGCAGGGCGCGCTGCGCGGCGGCTGCCACACGGCCATCGTCTCGCCCGAAGGCAAGTACCTGGCCGAGCCGCTGACCGAGGGCGAGGGCCTGGTGGTGGCCGATCTCGATTTCGCGCTGATCGACAAGCGCAAGCGAATGATGGATTCGGTCGGCCACTACGCGCGGCCCGAGCTGCTGAGCCTGGCGATCCGCCGCGAATCGGCCGCCACCACCCAAGCCCTGCAAGGAGGAAGCTTCGATGATTGCTGAACATGCCGTTTCCGGTGTCGCCGCCAGCGTGGACGCTCGCGCACTGATGACCGAGCTGCAGTCGCAAGGCCTGCGCCTGCTGGACCCGAGCGCCGGCGCGCCGAGCCGCCGCGGCGGCGCCGGGCCCTCGGACCACAAGGCCGTCACCGTCGATGGCGTGACGGTGATGGTGCCCGTCCACACCGGCAGTGCCTTCGCCTCGCCCTTCGTGGCCGAGGCGCCCGGCCCCGACGGCCGCAGCCTGCTGCGCAAGGGCAGCATCCCGATCGCCAGCATCGCCTTCCCGCGGCAGCCGCGCTTCTACGGGCGCGCGACGGCAGACGGCATTCCCTACTCGCAGATCGCCACCCTGCACGGGGCGGACGTGCTGGCCACCACCGTGCTGCAGACCTGCATCCGCTACGAAAGCCGGCGCAAAGCCTGCCGCTTCTGCGCGATCGGCCAGTCGCTGGCGGCGGGCCGCACGATCGCCCGCAAGACGCCGGCGCAGCTGGCCGAGGTGGCGAAGGCTGCCGTCGAGCTGGACGGCGTGCGCCACATGGTGATGACCACCGGCACGCCGCCCACGCCGGACCGCGGCGCCGCGCTGCTGTGCGAGAGCGCCGCGGCCGTGCGCGCGGCCGTGGACCTGCCGATCCAGGCCCAGTGTGAGCCGCCCGACACCGATGCCTGGTTCCAGCGCCTGAAGGACGCCGGCGTGGACACGCTGGGCATGCACATCGAGGTGGTCGGCGAGGACCTGCGCCGGCAGCTGCTGCCGGGCAAGTCCGAGGTGCCGATGGCGCGCTACTGGGAGGCCTTCGAGGCGGCCGTGGCGGTGTTCGGCCGCGGCCAGGTCAGCACCTACCTGCTGGCCGGCCTGGGCGACAGCGCCGTGGAACTGCTGGCCGCCAGCGAGCGCCTGCTGGCGCTGGGCGTCTACCCCTTCGTCGTGCCTTTCGTGCCGATCAGCGGCACGCCGCTGGAGGACCATCCCGCCCCGTCGGCCGAGTTCATGCGCAGCGTGCTGGAGCCGCTGGGCCGCCGCACCGCCGCTGCGGGCCTGCGGGCCACCGACATCAAGGCCGGCTGTGGCCGCTGCGCCGCCTGCTCGACCTTGTCGCGCTACGAGGAGGCCGCGTGATGCTGACGACAACCGCCCCGTTGTGCGAGCTGCAGCCCGACTACCGCCCGCGCCAGTTCCGCGTGCAGTGGGCCAGCGACCCGTGGATGCAGCGCCAGGCGCATGCGCTGCGGCGGCAGGTGTTCTGCCGTGAGCAAGGCCTGTTCGGCGGCGTCGACGATGCCGACGAGATCGACGCCGGCGCGCACAGCCTGGTCGCGCTCTCCTGCCTGGCCGGCGAGGCCGACGAGGCGATCGGCACCGTGCGCATCCATGCGGCGGCACCGGGCCTCTGGTGGGGCTCGCGCCTGGCGGTGCGCGAAGACTGGCGCACGCACCGCGGCCTGGGCAGCACGCTGATCCGGCTGGCTGTCAGCAGCGCCCACGCGCTCGGCTGCGAGACCTTTCTGGCTCATGTGCAGGCGCAGAACGTAGAGCTGTTCCAGCGCCTGCACTGGGCCGTGCGCGACGAGATGGAACTGCACGGCCGGCCGCACGCCCTGATGCAGGCTGACCTTGCCCACTATCCGCCCTGCCGCACGCCCTACGCGGGCTACGTGATCGCCGACGGAGGTCGCGGATGAGCACCCCGCTGCAGGCCCTGGTGGATGCGCTGCGTGCGAGCCGCGGCTTCGCGCACAAGCGCGACATCGCCGCCGTGCTGCCGGCGCTGGACGATGCCGCGCCGGCCGGCGTGCCCAACGGCGACGACTGCGCGGTGCTGCCGCTGCCCGCGGGCCTCGGCTACCAGCTGCTGGCCATCGAAGGCCTGGTGCCGGACTTCGTCGCGGCGCTGCCCTGGTTCGCCGGCTACAGCGCGGTGATGGTCAACCTGAGCGACATCGCCGCGATGGGCGGCCGGGCCACGGGCGTCGTCGATGCGCTGTGGGCGCGCGACGAGCAACAGGCCGGCGAACTGCTGGCCGGCATGCGCGCCGCGGCCGAGCGCTACGGCGTGCCGCTGCTCGGCGGCCACACGAATCTGCGGGCCAAGGACGGGCAACTGGCCGTGGCCGTGCTGGGCCACGCGAAGCGCCTGATCAGCAGCTTCGATGCGCGGCCCGGCGAGCGGCTGCTGGCCGCCGTGGATCTGCGCGGCCGCTGGCAGGGCGAACATCCGTTCTGGAACGCCTCGACCGACGTGGCCGATGCGGCACGCCTGCGCGGCGACCTGGCGCTGCTGCCCGAGCTGGCCGAGGCCGGGCTCGTGCGTGCCGGCAAGGACATCAGCATGGCCGGCGTGCTGGGCAGCCTGCTGATGCTGCTCGAATGCTCGGGCGTGGGCGCGCGCGTGGACCTCACGCAACTGCCGCGGCCCGAGGGCGCCGCATGGCTGCGCTGGCTCTGCGCTTTCCCGAGCTATGGCTTCGTGCTGAGCGTGGCGCCCGCCTGCGTGGCCGATGTGCAGGCGCGCTTCGCGGCGCGCGGCCTTGCCTGCGCCGACATCGGCGGCGTCGAGCCCGGCACGCGGCTGCGCGTCGCGCTGGACGGCGAGGAGGCGCTGCTGTGGGACCTGGCCGAGGCCCCGTTCATCGGCGCCCGCCCGGCCGGGCTGCCGACTCGGACCGCCGCATGAAGATCGCGCTGCTGACCCACTCGCTGCGCCCGCGCGGCGGCGTCATCCACACGCTGGAGCTGGCCGACGCGCTCGCTGCGCGCGGCCACGCGGTGACCGTGATCGCTGCGGCCGAGCCGGGCGAGCAGCCCTTTCGCGCGGTGCGCCACACGCTTGCCGTGATCCGCCTGCCCGCACTCGCGGCCGAGCTCGTCACCCAGGTGCGCCAGCGCATCGACTGCCTCACCGAGGCCTTGCCTTCGCTGCTGGCCGACGGCGATTTCGACATCGCGCACACGCAGGACAGCCTCGGCGGCAATGCGCTGGCGAGCTTGCGCGAGCAGGGCCGGCTGGCGCTGCCCTGGCTGCGCACGATCCATCATCTGGACGTCTTCGAGCAGCCGGTGTTGAACGCCTGGCAGGACCGTGCCTGGCGCCGGGCCGACGGCATCGCCTGCGTCAGCGACGACTGGCTGGCGCGGCTGCGCGCGCAGGCCGGCGGCGTGCCGGTGGAGCGCATGTTCAATGGCGTCGATCTTCGGCGTTATGGGCCGCAGCCGGTGCCGGGCGACGACGAGCGCTTGGCCGCATTGGGCCTGGCGCCCGACGGCGGGCCGGTGTGCCTGTTGGTCGGCGGCGTCGAGGCACGCAAGAACACCGTGCGGCTGCTGCAGGCCTTCGCGCAGTTGCGGCGCGAGGACCCCGCTTGGCGCGCGTCGACCCTCGTCATCGCCGGCGGCGCCAGCATGCTGGACCACGGAGCCGCCCGCCGCGCCTGGGACGAAGCGCTGCAGTCGCTGGGCCTCGATGAAGGCCCAGGCCGCCCGGTGCTGCGCACGGGGCCGCTGCCCGACGAAGCTTTGCCGGCGCTGATGCGCCGCGCCGCGGTGCTGGCGATGCCTTCGCTGGTCGAGGGCTTCGGACTCGTCGCGCTGGAGGCGCTGGCCTGCGGCACGCCGGTGCTGGTCTCGCGCCGGCCGCCGTTCACCGAACACCTGGCCGACGAGCCGACCGTCGCCTGGTGCGAGCCGGAAGACGTCGGCTCGATCGCCGCCGGCCTGCGCGAGGCGCTGGGCCTGCCCCGTCCGACTGCCATGCCGCGCGTCTGCATCGACCACGGCTGGGATCGCAGTGCGCGGCTGCACGAGGACTGGTACCGCCGCGCCCTCATCCACTGAACCGAAAGGACACCCTCTCCATGCCCGCCATCCACTACCGCATCCGCTGGCCCGACGCCAGCGAGAGCCACTGCTATTCCCCCTCGCTGGCGATCCAGGACCAGCTCAGCGCCGGCGCCGACTACGCGCTGGCCGAATTCCTGCGCCGCGTGCGCGCCGCCACCGAGGTGGCCAATGAACGGGTGCAGGCCAAGTACGGCTTCCTCTGCTCGCGGGCGAACGACCAACTGGTCGCGACCGAAGCCCGCGCTGCGCTGTTCTCCACCCTCCCCGAAGCGCGGGTGACCGTGCTCGGCTTCGAGCCCGCCTGAAAGGAACACGACCATGAGCGCCACCGCATCGCTGCCCCACCATCGCGTCGCCATCGTCGGCGGCGGCCAGGCCGGCCTGTCGATCAGCCACCACCTGCGTGCGCGCGGCATCGACGAGCACGTCGTGTTCGAGAAGCACCGCGCGATGCACGTCTGGGAGACGCAGCGCTGGGACAGCTTCTGCCTCGTCACGCCCAACTGGCAGTGCGCGCTGCCGGGCCACCCGTATGCCGGCGACGATCCGCACGGCTTCATGAAGAAGGACGAGATCCTGGCCTACCTGCGCGGCTTCAAGACCAAGACCGGCGCGCGGCTGCGCGAAGGCGTCTCGGTGCAACTGGCCAAGCCGCTGCCGGGCGGCGACGGCTTCCTGCTTCGCACCGGCGATGGCGCGGAGTGCACGGCCGAGCAACTGGTCGTCGCCTCCGGCGGCTATCACCAGCCGATCGTGCCGCGCCTGGCCGAGCGGCTGCCGGTCGATATCGTGCAGCTGCATTCGGCGCAGTACCGCAACCCGGCGCAACTGCCGCCGGGCAAGGTGCTGGTCGTCGGCGCGGGGCAGAGCGGCGCGCAGATCGCCGAGGACCTGCACCTGGCCGGCCGCGAGGTGCTGCTGGCCATCGGCGATGCGCCGCGCTGCGCGCGCTTCCACCGCGGGCGAGACGTGGTCGACTGGCTGGCCGACATGGGCTACTACGAGATGCCGGTCGACCAGCACCCGCTGCGCGAGGGCGTGCGCGACAACACCAACCACTACGTGACCGGCCGCGACGGTGGCCGCGACATCGACCTGCGCCGCTTCGCCCGCGAAGGCATGCAGCTTTACGGCGCGCTGCAGGCACTCGATGCTGACGGCACCTTGCGCTTCGCACCCCGCCTGCGCGAGGTGCTGGACAGCGCCGACCGCACCTACAACGGCATCAACGCATCGATCGACCGCTACATCGCCGAGCGCGGCATCGTCGCGCCACCGGCACCCGCGCCCTACGAGCCGCTGTGGGAGCCGGCGGCCGAGCGCGAGACGCTGGCGCTGGCCGGCTCCGGCATCGCCGCGGTGATCTGGTGCATCGGCTTCACGCCGGACTTCGGCTGGCTGGACGCGCCGATCTTCAACGGCCGAGGTCACCCGGCCCACCGCCGCGGCGTGACCGCGGTGCCGGGGCTTTACGTGCTCGGCCTGCCCTGGCTGCACACCTGGGGCTCGGGCCGCTTCTCCGGTGTCGGACGCGATGCGGCCTACGTTGCGGAGCGCATCGCGGCGAGCCTGAAGGCGCCGGTGCCGACGATGGAACTGGCGTCCTGCATCTGAGGGTGCGGCCTCCGCTGGGTGATGCATGTCACCCAGAGGCGGAACTGGAACCGTGAAAGCACCCTGATCTGGGGTTTTGATGTTGCTGTCGTCGAAAAAATGAGTACACGACAGCAATAGAGCGAACCATGCAGATACAGGGACCATCCGGCAGCGAGGCTGCGAAGAAGGAGGCGCACGGCTCGCATGCGCATCTGCAGCACGTGGGTCAGCACGCGAGTGCGGCGGGCCGGACAAAGGCTTCGTCGTCGACCGCCGCGGCCTCGCATGCCTCGGGCGTGCACGCGAGCTTCAGCCCCGAGGGGCTGAAGATGGCCGGCGGCATCGAGAAGGTCGGGGCCGGCGCGGAGCTGGCCGCGCAAGGCCTGGGCCAGATCGGGGCCGCGGCCTCGGAGAGCGTGGGCGAAGCCCTCGCCGTCGGCGGCGAGCGATTGGGTGATGCCTTGCACAAGGCGATCTCCGCCGCGGGCGCGGCGGCAACCCTGGGGCAGGGCTGATCGTTTGATTGCGACGTGGCCATCGGCGCCCCTGGAGCAGTTCGCCAGCAAGGGCGTGCTGCGCCGGCACGAGCGCGGCGAGACCCTGGACCTGAGCGCAGCGTCCGAGGCCGACTGGATCATGATCCACGCCGGGGCCGTCGTGCTCTCATCGAGGATCGGCCAGGAGACCTCGATTCCCACTGCGGTGCTGTGGCGCGGCGACGTGATCGGGGCGTTGTCGCCGGTGGGGGCTCGCGTCTCCCGGTACGACGTCTCGACGCTGGTGGAGACGACCCTGCTGCACGTGCCCAAGGCCCTGATCGACAAGAGCGATTGGCGCGATTGCGAGGCCCTGGTGCACGACACGGCCGATCGCATTCAGGAGCAGATTGCAATCCGCCTGGCGGGCGACGGGCTGCAGCGCCTGATGGGTGTCCTCGGCGTGCTGGCGCGAGCGCTTCACCCGCGCGATCCGTTCACGCGCAGCGCCTCCGCGCTGTCGCTCCCGGTCAAGCAGGGAGAACTGGCCGAGTTCGCGGGACTGTCCCGACGCCAGGTGTGGATCTATCTCGGCCGACTGGCCGAACTCGGATGGGTCCAGACCTCGCGGACTTCCGTGACCCTCACCGGCTCGGCTGCATGGTTCCGATTGGTGCCGGAACTGCGGTCTCGCGGTCTCGATTGCATCGCCACCATCGAAGGCTGCGACGAGACGCTGGCGCGGCTGGCGCTGGCCGAATGAAGCGGCTGATGTTTCATCGTCTTTACCGACCCTGACGCTGGCGAAGCCCGCGACACGAAAGGACTCTCTAGCATGCGCGGGTGATGTCGACCCGGGGTGCAAGGAGTTCAAGACGTGCACTCGGTCTGTCGGCTGTGGTGCTGATTCATGGCGCGATCGTGCTGGTCGCGTGGCAGTTGCGAACGCCGGCTCGCCACGTCAACGCGCAGGTGCTGCTGACGACGATGCGCCTGATCGAACCGCGCGCCGTGCCGCCGCCGGCCAAGCCCGCGCGTCCCGCGGAGGCGGCGCGCAGCAGCCTGGCAGTGGCCTTGCCCGCACCGCTGCCGATGCCTGCCATCGAGGTGCAGCAGCCTGCGCCATCACCGGCGACCGCCGTGGAAGCGTGGCCGGCCGCGCAAGGCCGCGTCGGCCTCGACGGCCGCGCCATCGCCGCGCCCGGCCCCGCAGCATCGGCTCCGACGGGCCTGAGCCTCAAGCCCAGCCGCGAGGTCATGCGCGGCGCACTGGCCAACCTCGCCACCAGCGACCCGCGCAGCAACACACCGAAGCCCACCTTCGAGGAAAAGATCGCGATGGGTCTGGACGACACGCTGTGCCTCAAGCAGGAGCGCATGCCCGACGGCAGCGTACGCCGCCGCCTCATTCACCGGTCGGCCGGGCAGACGACCTTGTCTGCGACGGCGGGCACGAAGACGGGGACGATCCTGGTCTGCGAGTAGAGCCGTGGCAGGTGCTTCCTCCTTTCTTCGGAGGACGGGCCAGCGCTGGAACTGTCCGCATCGAAACCATACTCAGGTGTCTGACGCTGCAGCACCTGATGCATTGGGGAGAACGACGATGCGTGTTCTTGACGGTCTGGTCAAAGTCGCTGTCCTGTCGGTGGCGACGGCGCTCGCTCCGGTTCTGACCTGCGCCCAGCCGACCTCGGCGGAGCTCTCCGCGCCGCCGCCGGACGCCCAGCACTTCAGCATCATGTCGATCGCCGGCAAGCATGGGGACGTCTGGAAGTGGACCGTGCCCGGTGGCGCCCTGAAAGGGCGGATGAGCCTGAATCTTCGCGGCCAGGTCTGGGACCAGGATGAAACGACGACCCTCGGCCCGAACGGTGTGATGACGGGCTACAGCCTGCGCGGCTCCAGCCCCTCGGGTGATGTCGGCGAGCAGTTCGACATCGCTGACGGCATCGCCACCTGGAAGTCACCGATCGACGCGGGGACGGCACCCTACGCCGGCCCGGCCTTCTACGTGCCCGCCGGGTGGACTCCGCTGGCGAACGATCTGCTGACCGAGCGCCTGGTCGCGGCTGCGGGCCGTGATGTCGCGCTGCTGCCGGGCGGCAAGGGGCACGCCGAAAGGCTCACGACCTTGACGGTCGGCCAGGGCTCCGCCCGCCAGTCCGTGACGGCCTGGGCGGTGGTCGGCATCGCGGGCACGCCCTATCCGGTGTGGACCGATGCCCGGGGCAAGGTCTTCGCCTGGATCGGCGGGCTGACGACCATCCGTGTGGGCTACGAGGCGGATCAGCCGGCGCTGGAGCATGCGCAGGACGTGGCGCTTGCTGCGCGCTCGCCGATCCTCGCGCGCAAGCTCGCGCGGCGGGCCACGACGCCGGTCGCCTTTGTCGATGTACGAGCCTTCGTTGACGGATCGCACTTCGCCGAGCACCAGACGGTCCTTGTCGATCACGGCAAGATCGTGGCCGTCGGGCCGGCGTCCGAAGTTCGCGTGCCTGCCGGCGCGAAGAGATTTGCCGGTGCCGGCAAGACGCTCGTGCCGGGTCTGTGGGACAGCCACATGCACGTGTCGGACGACTTCACCGGTCCCTCGGAACTGGCGCTCGGCGTCACCTCGGTCCGCGATCCTGGCAACGTCATGGCGCTCACCCGGGCGCGACGCGAGCGCCAGGCCGCCGGCAAGCTGCTGTTTCCGCATGTCTACGCGTCGACGCTGATCGACGGCAAGGGGCCGAACTCGGCACAGGTGGCCGTCGTCGTCACCTCGCAGGACGAGGCGCTGCAGGCCGTGCGCCAGGCGAAGGCGGACGGACAGACGGGCGTGAAGCTCTACGGGACCTTCGACCCCGCCTGGGTGGCGGCAACGGCGACGGAGGCGCATCGGCTCGGCCTGCATGTGCACGGGCATCTGCCCGCCGGCATGCGGACCCGGGAGGCGATAGACGCGGGCTACGACGAGATCACGCACATCTACTTCGTGGCGATGCAGGCCATGCCCGACGATGTGGTTGCGCGTTCCAACGGGATCCAGCGCTTCCAGGGGATCGGACTGCATGCCAAGGACATGGATCTCGACGCCGAGCCGTTGAAGTCGCTGATCGCCGCGATGGCGGAGCGCAGGATTGCGGTGGATCCGACGCTGGTCGTGGTGGAGACGCTGCTGGTGCCGGAGAACGGCGACCTTTCACCGTCCTATTCGCCGTATGTCGGAACGCTGCCACCCGCGGTCGAACGGGGCTTCCGCCAGGGCGGCTTCAAGCCGGAGGGCGATGCCACCCGGGCGGATTTCCGCGCGAGCTTCGGCAAGCTTGTCGAACTGGTCGGGCGGCTGCACCGCGCCGGCGTCCCCATCGTGGCGGGCACCGATGGCTCCGGGCTCGAACTGGTGCGCGAGCTTGAGCTCTACGTCATGGCCGGCTTCACGCCCGCCGAGGCGCTTGCCTCGGCCACGCTGGTGCCCGCACGCATGATGGGCGTCGATGGTCACACGGGTCGGATTGCCGTCGGCATGGATGCCGATCTCGCGCTGGTCGACGGCGATCCGTCGCGCGTCGTCGGAGACCTGCGGCACGTTCGCACGGTGATGACCGACGGCAAGCTGCTTGACGCAGACCAACTGCGCGCCGCGGTGGGCATCAGCCGTCGACCGGCCTACGAAGCGGCGGAATAAATCGGTCTTGCGGGCCGCCGCCGCGGTGGTCGACTGGCCTACAGTTGCGGCAAAAGACACAGCTCAAACCCTGTTTTTTGAATTTACAGCTTATAGCGTGTATAAACAAAATACACACCAAAAGCTGTAGTCAAAAAATACAGCTTGAAGCCCGTATGACTCAGTTCCCCGTCCGCACTGCGGAACAACTCCCCCCTTTGCTCCAAGCCTTCCGCAAAGAGGCCGGCCTTACCCAGAGCGAGGTCGCCCTGCGCCTGGGCGTCTCGCAGCAGACCTATTCCGCGATGGAGCGCAACGCGGACAAGGTGGGCACGGCAAGGCTGCTGAAGCTGCTGAACATCCTGGGCATCGAATTGGCGCTTGGCAAACCAGGCCCGGCCGCCTCGTCTGACAAACCCATCTGGTAAGCCGATGGGCCGCCTGTCCCACACGCGCACGCTGGGCCTCTGGATGAACGGTGCCTACGTCGGCACCTGGAGCCTGGCGCCCCATTCGCCCGACACGCTCCACTACGACCTGGCCTGGACTCGGTCCGAGCAAGGGCGCCCCCTGTCGCTATCGCTGCCTTTCACGCCGGGCAATGCGCCGCATCGCGGCCACAAGGTCCGCGCCTACTTCGAGAACTTGCTGCCCGACAGCACGGAGATCCGCGACCGACTGGCGCGCCGCTTCAACACCGGATCGACCGGTGCGTTCGAACTGCTCGCCGAGATCGGTCGGGACTGTGTCGGAGCGCTGGAGATCCTGCCCGATGGCGCCGACTCCTCCGGCACCGCAGCGCCGCAGGCAGCACCCTTGAGCGAGGCACAGATCGCCCAGGTCCTGCGCGGCGCGACGACCCCGAACGCGATGGGCTGGGGATTCGACGATGACGAGTTCCGCATATCGATCGCCGGCGCCCAGGAGAAAACTGCCCTGCTGCTACAGGACGGCCAGTGGTGCCTCCCCCGAGGGCACACCCCCACCACGCACATCTTCAAGCTGCCGCTGGGCCTCATCGGCGGCATGAAGATCGACATGCGCGACTCGATCGAGAACGAGTGGCTGTGTGCCCAGATCCTGAAGGAGTTCGGCCTCCCCGTCGCCGCCTGCCAGCCCACGCAGTTCGAGGACATCAAGGCCCTGGTGGTCGAGCGCTTTGATCGCAACTGGTGGACGACGCCGTCCGGCGAGCGCCGCCTGATCCGCTTGCCACAGGAGGACATGTGCCAGGCCACGGGCACCTCGCCCGAAGCCAAGTACGAGGCAGATGGCGGCCCCGGCATGGATCGCATCCTCGACGTGCTCGGCGGCTCGATCACGCGCGAGCAGGACCGCCGCAATTTCTTCCAGGCGCAGCTGCTCTTCTGGATGCTCTGCGCCACCGACGGCCACGCCAAGAACTTCAGCGTCTTCATCCGGCCCGAAGGGCGCTATCAACTGACGCCGCTGTACGACGTGCTTTCCGCCTATCCGGTGCTGGGCGAAGGGCCGTCGAAGATCTCCCCGTTCAAGGCCAAGATGGCCATGGCGGTACGTTCGAAGAACGCGCACTGGAAGATGCGCGACGTCCTGCGCCGACACTGGATGGCACTGGGAGCCCGTCACGGCATCCTGACCGAAGACGGCCAAAAGGTGCAGTTCCTGATCGATGACATCGTCATGCGCACACCTCAAGTCATCGATGCGGTCGGCGCCCGAATGCCGGCGGGCTTCCCGGAACAGGTCGCCAGCACCATCCTCGAAGGGCTGCGAGACGCAGCACGGAGACTCGAAAGTTGATGATGAGTTGAACTCGACCTCGTCGAGGTCCGCCCATTGCCCTGCTCAGCGACACCCAATGAAAAGGAATTTCGGATGAATCGAACGATGGTCCTTACGCTGCTGGCTGGCCGCTGGTGTCCTGGCGAGCCTGTCGCTGAACCGGATCGTCATCAAGGGCGCAAGCACCAAGCCTGCGGAGCGCTGGAACCTGAGCTTCCGGGTCCGGGATGTCGAACAGGCGCCCGATGGGGCGCTCTGCTTGCTCGAGGATGCCGCGCCGGGCGGGCTCTATCGCCTCACGCCGAAGTGAGGTCGCCGCTTCCGCTCGCCAGGCTTACCGAGACGCCGTACAAGGCCAGCAGTCCCATGACATGTCCGACGGCGACGCCGGGCTCGCCGGCCTCGATCCGGCCGATGGTCTGCACATGCACACCCAGCCTCGCAGCCGCGGCCGCCTGACCTTCACCGGCTTCCGTGCGCGCTCGCTTGGCGGCGGCGCCCATGTCTTTGATGGACTGGAGGGCGTCCTCGCCGATCTCGACTGAGACTCTCTTACCTTGGGCCATCAAGCAGTTCTTTCATGGAAAACGCCGGCCGCGATGACTGGCGTGAAGGCCGCCCGTAAGGCGTTGAATTAGTTGCTTCGGCGCGCGAGCGCTGACAGCAATTTAGCGAAGAGGTGCCACGAGCGGAATCAGAGGGGCACATGATCCCCTGGAATCGTTTGGCTCGGGCAGCGATGCGGGTCTCACCCAGGGGGCGGCAACATCTTGGTCGTGATAATCGGAACAAGCGCCGCCGGACGCAGGCCGATCCGGCAGGCCGCATGAAATGGGGGAGGACGTACATGTCCGCATCGGTCATCTTCTTCCACGGCACTTCCGAACATTTCTTCCGTCCCTTGACCTGGGCGGATCGGGAGGCCTGCGCCGCCGTCCTGCGTGGACTGCATGAGCGCGTGCATGGCCCGGAGGCTGACTACGCGCAGGCGCTGACGAAGGACCTGGTGCTTGAGATCTGCCTGGGCGTGATCGCCCAGCCCGCCTACCGTGAGGGCGCGCTCTCGGCCGCTCAGGCCGTGAATGCCGATGCCGAGCGCGGCTATGCGCTGAACCTGCTGCGCGCGCTGAAGGAGCACGGCTGGCTGGAGGACTACAAGGATCCGATCGACCTGCAGCCGGTGCTGAAGCTGACCCGTGCCGGCAAGGCCTTCGCCGAAACTTTCGCCGAACTGGACAACGCCCGCCACAAGACCCGCCAGCGCAATATGCGTTCAGCCCGCAAGGCGCTTTTGGCTTTCCTGGACGAGCATGACGAGGATGAACTGCTGGATGCGCACGACTACGCCAGCAGGGTCGTGCAGGACCTGCAGGACGACATCGAATACTTCCGCGCACTGATGCAGAGCCTTACCCGCGAGGCGCTGACGCAGAAGCTGGCATGGGACGAGTTCAATGATTTCCTTGAGCGCCGTTTCGGCAAGGAGATGTCGGTGCGCCTGGTGGCCGATTCCGTGGACCGCCATCGCGGACAGATCATCGAACTGCTGGATCAAATCCGTGCCTGGCCGGCCGAGCAGCGCGAGCGAACCGACGCTGCGCTACTTCAGCGCGCCGACTGGCTGGAGCCGATGCTCGAGAACGGGCGCAGCGCCACCTTGTGGCTGTGCCAGCGGGTGGAGGCGCTGATCGATGCGGCCTGCGAGCTGAAGCTGCCGATGCTGCGCAGCGAGATGCACAACTACGTGCGCCGCTTCACCAGCCTGCTGCGCCCTCGCTGGACTACGGCGCCGAATCGCCGATGGGCCTGACGCTGGCCGGCATCAAGGCCGCCGACGCCGCGGGCAAGGACGCATGGCTGGAACTGCTGGGCCGGCGGCTGGGCACGGCGGAACTCCGCCTGCTGCCGGCAGGCAGCCTGCGCTGGACACAGCGCGAGCGCCAGCAGGTCGACGGCGACGAGACCGAGTGGCGGGTCCGGGCTGACAGCCGGCTCGAGGCGGCGCTGCGCCGTGCCGAGGCCGAGGCCTTTGTCATCAGCGAGGAGGGTGTGTTGCGGCAACTCGGTTTGGTAGGCGCCGTGTCCTTGCGCCTGTCCGATCTCGCGGCGCGGCGGGCGGACGAAGTGCTGACCAGCCTGCATGCCGTCGGTGCGGCGCGTTCGACCCAGGGGCGCGAGCGGTGGCGGGTGCGCAAGCTGCAGGAGCGCTTCGAGACAGAGAGCTTCATCGCCGATGATTACGAGCTTCGCCGCCTGCCGAAGCAATGACGACCGAGACCTTCCACGCGCTGCTCGAGACCCGACTCGCCGACCGTACCGCCGGCAACGTCTCGCGCCGCCGCTTTGCCGAGATCTGCAATCGCCTGCTGGCCGCAGGCATCGTCTGGCGCGAGTATTCCAAGCCGGAGCAGGCACTCTACGACGATGCCACGCTTGCCGAAGAACTGCTGCGCGAATGGTTCGACGTGCTCGGTTTCACGCTGACGCATGACGTCGATGCCAACCTGATGCGGCTCTATCCACCGGGCGACGACCAGGAGGACGAAGATGGCGTCAAGAGACTGCGTGCGCGCCTGTCGAAGGATGTGGTCGCCGCGGCACTGGGCCTGCGCTTCCTCTACACCGAGGGGCTGACCGGCAAGCGCGAACTGGTCAATCAGGAGCTGGCAATCAGCCTGGAGGAACTGTCGCAGACCCTGGTCACGCTGCTCGGCACGACGCTGCCGGCCTCGGCGGCCGAGCGCATCCAGCTGCTGCGCGAATTGCGCAAGCATCGCCTGGTGCGGTTCCGTGAGGCGGACGCCGGCTTCGGCCAGATGGAAATGCTGCTGGGCGTGCTGCGGCCCATCCTCTCCTTCGTCAGCGACGAGGCGCTGCTGGAAGTGCGGCAATCGATGCAGGCAAGGAGCTGAGCGATGCGCCTGCAAGGACTGATCACCGTCAACTGGGGCACGCTGGAAACGCGCCACTGGCCCCTGGCCGACGCCACCCTGCTCACCGGCGAATCCGGATCAGGCAAGTCCACGCTGCTGGACGCGATCCAGGCCGTCCTGACGGCCGCGCGCCAGGGCGTCTTTCACTTCAATGCCGGCCAGAACGAGTCGACCCAGGGCCGCCGCGGTGGCAAGGAACCACGCACCCTGCATGCCTACGCGCTGGGCCAGTGCGGCAGCGAGGTGTTCCTGCGCCAGCGTGCCACCAGCTACCTGGGCCTGGTGTTCGAGGCTTCGACGGCCGAGGAGAAGGCCGAACCGTTCAGCGCCTTGCTGGGCATCGAGGCTCATGTCGAAGGCGGCCGGGCCGATGGCGGCAAGCCCTTGTTCTTCCTGCTGCGCGGCGCGGCCTTGCGCCTGGAGCATCTGCTGGTGGCGGAGCCTCGCGTGCGCCCGCTGGGCCTGAAGGATGCGTACGCGCAGTTGCAGGTGCGCCTGGGCCTGGCGGCGGAGCAACTGCAGCGCTTCGAGGGCAAGGACAGCTACCTCCAGCATCTCTACGGCGCGCTGCTGGGCAGGAAGTTCGTACCCGAGGCAGACGCCACCCGCTGCGCCCGGGCGATCGTCAAGGCCATGGCCTACCGCGAGATCGGAAACGTCAACGAACTCGTGCGCGACGAGATTCTGGACGCCCACGACTTCGGCCAGGAAGTTGGCAAGATGCGTCTGCTGATGCAGGAGATCGCCCGCTTGAAGGCCGACGCCGAGCGGCTCAAGCTGAACATCGACCGGCTGCAACTGGTGGACGAGGCGGCTGGCGACGTCGTCACGCTGTTGCGCCGGCATGTGGTGATGCTGAACGCCCATGCGCTGCGGCTGCGGCGCGACGCCCTGGGCGAGCGCGAGCGTACCGAGCGCCGCCGCCTGCAGTTGCAGGACCACGCCAGCGCCTCGCAGCAACGGCTGGACGCGATCGCGCTGGAGCGCCAGACCTTGGCCGATGAGCTGGCGCTGGTGCAGGGCGAACTGGCGCAGAGCGGTGTTGCGCAGGAGAAGCAGCGCCTGAGCACGCTGGCGGCCCAGTACGCCGAGCTGTTCCGCAAGGAATGGAGCCGCGTGCAGCAGGCTGCGCGGCAGATGGACCAGGTGGTGGCGCATGTTCGGCAACTGCTGGCGCTGGACCTGTCGCTGTTGCCGGGGCTGCACACGGCCGTGCAGCGGCTGGGCTCGGCGGCCTTCCTGGCGGGGAAGCTGTGGGGATCGGCGCGCGAGGCGCTGCTCTCCGGCGCCCGGCTGGACGGCGAGCTGGCAGCCTTCGAGCTGGAGCCGCTGGACGAGGCTCTGCGTGCGTTGGAGGCGGTGCTGCTGGGCGCCGAGGAATCGTCGGTGATGTCCGCGCTTGTCGCGGCTCGCAGCGAACTGCTGCAACAGCGCAATGTGCTGCAGGACGAGCAGACGGCGCTGCGTGCCGAGCAGGCGCTGCTGCTGCAAGGGCGTTCACCGGCGCCTCGCGATGTGCAGGACGCGCTGAGCCTGCTGGAGCGCGATCTGCCGACCAGCCGCCCGCGCATGCTGGCCGCGCTGGTCGAGCCGAAGCCGGCCAGTCCCTGGCAGGCCGCCATCGAGGGTTACATGGGCCGCGACCGCTTCGCATTGATCGTCGAGCCCGACTTCGAGGAGGCCGCCGTGCGGCTGCTCCGGCGTGAGTTCGCGCGCCGCTCGCCGAAGATCGTTCAGGGTGCCAAGGCGGTGGAGGACACGCGCGGCATGGCCGTCGCACCGCTGAGCATGCTCAGCGAGCTGGTCTGCGAGCACCCGATCGCCAAGGCCTATCTGCTGGCCTTGTACGGCCGCGTGAAGCAGGTGAGCAGCGAGGCCGAATTGCGCCGCACGCCGCAGGGGCTGATGCGCCAGGGGCTGGGCAGCCGGGCTTACGGCATGTTTGCCTGCCTGGCTGCCGAGCAGGAGCTCGCCTTCGGGCTCGAGAGCCGCCGGCGCCGGCAGGCCTGGGTCGGCGATCGGCTCGACGCGCTGGTGCCCGAGCTGCAGCGGCTCAAGGGCATGGAGCAGTCGCTGGCGATGGTGCAGGGCTGGTTCAGCCAGAGCCGCGCCGGATCTTTGGCCGAGGCATTGGGCGAGGCTCTGGCGACGCGTTTGCGCCATGTGGACGTGGCGCTCGACTTGCAGCGCCTGGACACCTCCAGCATCGAGGCGCTGGAGCAGCGTCAGGGCGCGCTGCACGAACGTCTAGGCGCCAGGCAGGCGCTTTGGGATGCCGAGCAACAGGCCGTCGGCGTGCAGAACAAGGAGCTCGGACTGCTGCTGAAGACGCTGGGCGAGCTCGATGCCCGTCTGCCGGAACTGGCCTTGTCCATCGTCAATGCCCAGGTATGGCTGAGCCGCTTTGCCGCTGCCGCTGTCACGGTGGCCAGCGAAGTGCAGTTGCTGGACGAGGCCCGCGGCATCGGCGAGGCGGAACTGCCCAGTGCCGCCTCGCTGCAGAACAACGCGGTGAATGCCGCCGAGAATCTTCCTGATCGGCTCAAGACGCTGCGCAATCACATTGCCACCTATCTGGCCGGTGCGCGCACGGATGAGGAGCGCTTCAGCTGGAACGAGCCGCCGCGGGCGGTCGAGCAGATCGAGGCCGTGCTGCGTGCCGTGCTCGCCGTGCAGCAGGCCGCGCGCGAGCAGGTGCGCCGGCAGGACAGCATCGGCCTGGCCGAGAACGTGGCCCGGCTCGAGAAAGCCGAGGCCACCTTCAATCACGTCTTCACCAGCGATTTCTGCTTCCGCGTGCGCCGCGATGTGAAGGACGGCTCCAACACCCTGCGCAAGCTCAGCCAGGAACTGAAAGCGATCCAGTTCGGCGTGGACTCCTACGATGTGGTCCAGGACTGGGTGCCGCGCTACAAGGAGTACTACGACTTCTTCGAGGCGCTGGACGGTGTGGTCGACCAGTTGGAGAAGGATCGCACGGCCATCTTCGATGCACCGCAGCTGTCGCCCGAGCACCGTGCCACGGCGCAGGAGATCAAGCGTCTGCTGCTGTCGCAGGACCAGATCGCCGCCGAGCGCGCGCTGAAGGAACTGGCGGACTACCGCAACTACCGCCGCTACGACATCCATCGCATCGCTGGCGGCCACCGCACGCCGATGTCCACCTGGGGCACCGGCTCGGGCGGCGAGCTGGAGACGCCGTTCTATGTGATCCGCGCCGCCGTGCTGGCCCATGCGCTCGGGCATTTCGGCCGTGCACCGAACGCGCCGGCGCTGCGCCTGATGCTCAGCGACGAAGCCTTCTCGAAGATGGACGAGGCGCGTTCGCGGGCGGTGTTGCGCTTCCTGGCGCAGAACATGGGCCTGCAGCTGATCGTGGCGATGCCTACGTCCAAGTCGGGTGCGATCAAACCCGAGTTCGACAAGGAATACACCTTCTCGAAGCTCGAAGCGGAGGCTGATGGGAAGTTCGTGCACATCAGCGAGGTCCAGGAGAAGGACTTCAAGCGGGAGGCGCTGGCAGCGCTGTGGGCCGAGCATGCGCAGGCTGCGCGGGCACAGGCGCGGCGGGCCTTCGAAGGCGAAGACGAGCGTTCCGCATGAGACCGCATCCACTGCAATGGCGGCTGGCGCACGCGCTGTTGGGCCGGCAGGCCGGGTGGCTGGCCCTGGACGCCACCGTGCTGCCGGAACTGCACGAGGCCGACTCGCCGGAAGCGCTGTCGCATGTGGAGCTGCTGCTGGACGGGCTGTGCGCCACCGGCTGGGTGCGCCTGAAGGTCGACCGTGCGCGGCCTTTCCAGACCCTGGCCGACCGCCGGCCGAAGCTGCAATTGCTCGATGCACAGGCCCTGGCCGCGTGGAGTGGCTTCGAGCCGGAAGCGCCGCGCTGGAGCCGCCTGCTGGTCCAGGGCCTGCGCGAGCAGCCGCTGGCCGTGCCCGATGCGGCGGCGCTGCTCGACTACCTGCTGCGCAACCCGCTTCCCGCCTTCGAGGGCCTCGCGCCGGCAGACTGCGCCGTCGTGCTCAACGGGCTCGCGGCCGATCTCGACGGCGCTGGCCCCACGCACTACCTGCGCGAACTCTCGGCCCGTCATTTCCGCGGGCACAGCAAGGTGCTGGATGCACGCGAGGAACTGCTGCGGCTGCTGGGTGCGGACGAGAGGCATCTCCTGGAAGCACCGATCCAGTTGCTGGTCGATCTGCCGGAGCGCTGGACCGGTGAAGAGGTCCTGTTCATTGAAAACGGCGTGAGCTTTGAGCGCATGGCAGGGCAGCGCCAACCGGCCTGGGCTCGCGCGGCCTTGCTGTACGCGGCGGGCTTCCGCGGCGGCGCGCGCCGCCTGCGCGAGCGCACCGGGGCGTCGTTGTACTGGCGTGGTCGCGTGGCCGACCTGGATGCCCGTCGCTTCGAAGCGTGGCTCCATGCCGGCGCGGACGAGGCGCTTGTTAGCTTCTATGGCGATCTGGACTTCGCCGGCCTTGCCATCCTCGCGCAACTGCGCGCGAGCTTTCCTGCTTGTGGCGCCTGGCGACCGGGCTACGAGGCCCTGCTTGCCCGGCTCGGCTTGGGGCATGCGCCGGAGGATGCGGGCAAGGAGCGGCAGCAGGATCCCGGTGTCACCGGCTGCTCGTTCGCAGATGATGTTCTGCTGCCGGCGTTGCGGAACGAGCGGCGGTGTGTGGATCAGGAGTGCTGGCCCGGCGTTGGCGCGAAGTTCCAGGCGAGTTGAGACTCCGTGCCACCGGCAGTTTCGTGCACGCGCGAAACGAATGAGCGGCGCTTTGTCGGTTCGAAATCGATCGCGATCGTCTGAAGGCCGTCGAACAGGCCGGCCTGCCAACGTGTCCACGCACCGAACCAGCGCAGGCGTGCAAGCAGGGTCTGCTCGACGATGCGCAGATGTTCCGCCAGTTCCTGCGCGTCCCAGTCGAACCGGCACAGCAGGATGACGTAGGCCGACGCTTGCGAATAGCTGTGTCGTGTCAGCGAGAGTGGATCTGGAATTTCTTCGCGGCGAAGCAGCAGGATGGCCGGATCAAAGACGTCCGGCGCCGTCAGCAGGCGCGCCATTGTATGCACCGCGGAATCCGCGTCTTCCTTGTCCCAGTCCTTGTCGAGCTTCATGGCATAGCGAAGCTGCTTGTCCGCGTACTTGACGAGGTGGCCGTACAGCCAGGCCAGCACTTGCTCCTGATCGGCACGATGGCTGAAGTTGATCGCGAAGCCGCGCTTCGTGGCGATGCGCTCGGCGATCAGCCAGGCTTCGACCTCGACGTCTTCGGCCGTGTGCTCGCCGCAGGTCTGCCGCGCGATGCGCCGAAGGTCGGCGCGGCGTTGGACGAGAAAGGCCCGGTACGGATCCATCGGCATCGGAATCTCCTGACAGACCATCCTTCCGACCGCGGGCCATTCCCAACAGGAAAAATATGAACCTTGCGCAAATTCGCCCGAAGTCAGCCTAGAATCTCGGCAAGTGGACTGGGAGAACCCGGTCGGCGCCTGGCCTCGGTGAGTTCACCGGGGCCTTTCGCTTTCTGGCGGCGGATGGATCTTCAGGCCCCAGTTTTCGAAGCCCTCGCCCAGTTTTTCTCGGCCGCCGCTGCAGAAAAACTTGCGTCGCAGTAAGTCGAATGCGCGATTGGCCTGACCGGGACGCAGCACGCTCAAGCCGATCGGCCGAGCTACCAAGTCAGCCAGTTGCAGGCCGGACGAATTTACTTGCTTGCTGGCGAACACGATATCGAATGGCAGCGGAATTCCAAGCCGGTTCGCACCGTCACAGATTCGCCTGAATTCCAATTCCAGCTCACCGTCCTCCTTCTTGCCGCGACACTCCACGACTACATGCGTTGTGGCGCCATCCTGATTTTTCTCCTGCATCAGTTCATGCAGAGTTTCAAGACAAAAACCTAGCGCCAGGTGATAGGGGTTCTCCGGCAGGCCGCCACGACTGCGCAGCCGCTGCTTGTCGATCACGCAACTGATGAGGATGAAGTTGCTCTGCTCGATGATGTCCGTCAACTCATCCAGAAACTGGTGCTTGCTGGCTCTATTGGCAAATCGGAACGCACCGATTTCCTTGCGAATCTCGGTCTCATGCAGGACAACAAGGTCGTGGCCGAACTGCTTGAATTTGAACTTTTGCAGTGCCGGCGAGACTTTCTCGGCGTAGTGCCGCTTGTAGAACACGCAGAAGGCCAGCACGAACAGCGGATAGTTCGGGTCCAAGTTCTGCATGCCGTGGTCACCACTCTCATCCACGTAGACGACGAAGTTGCTGAACTTGCCCGCCGGAGGCATGGCTGCTGCTACTTCGGCCTGGGCTGTGCTCAGGGTATCGAACAGACCAAGCTGCGGGTCTGCAGCGTCAGTGCTCATGCTGGTTGGTTCAGTTCATCAGCCTAGCCTCAAACGTCGATATTCCCCGCCCGCAGCGCGTTCGTCTCGATGAAGTCCCGGCGCGGCTCCACTTCGTCGCCCATCAGCATCGTGAACACGCGGTCGGCTTCGATGGCGTCTTCGATCTGCACGCGCAGCAGGCGGCGGACGGTGGGATCCATCGTGGTTTCCCACAGCTGCTCGGGGTTCATCTCGCCCAGGCCCTTGTAGCGCTGGCGGCCGACGGAGTTCTCGGCCTGCTGCATCAGCCAGGACATGGCGCCGCGGAAGTCGGTGACCTTGGATTCCTTGGCCTTCTCGCCGTCGCCCTTGCGGACCATGGCGTCTTCGCCGATCAGGCCCTTGAAGGTGGCGCCGGCGTCGGCGAGCACTTCGTAGTCGGCGCCGTGGACGAAGTCAGCATTGATGACGCTGGAGCGCACGTTGCCGTGCTGGCGGCGGCTGATGCGCAGCAGCAGCTTGTCGGTGCGGGCGTCGTATTCGGCAGCGACCTCGGCCTGGTGCAGCGCGGCCTGCATGGCGGCGGCGGCGGCGTCGGCCGATTCCTTGGTGTCGAGGTTGATCGCCAGACCGCCAGCGAGCACGCGCAGCGCCTCGAAGTCCATCCAGTTGGCCAGGCGGGTGATGACGTTCTCGGCCAGCACGTACTTGCGCGCCAGCGCCTCGAAGGCTTCGCCGGAGAGTACGGGCCGTGCATCGCCGTTGGCGACGACGCCGGTGTGCAGGTGGGCGTCCTGCAGGGCGACCTTCAGCAGGAAGCTGTCGAGTTCGGTGCCGTCCTTCAGGTACTGCTCGTGCTTGCCGACCTTGACCTTGTAGAGCGGCGGCTGCGCGATGTAGATGTGGCCACGCTCGACCAGCTCGGGCATCTGGCGGTAGAAGAAGGTCAGCAGCAGGGTGCGGATGTGGGCGCCGTCCACGTCCGCGTCGGTCATGATGATGATGCGGTGGTAGCGCAGCTTGTCCGGGTTGAAGTCGTCGCCGCCGGCGCCGCGGCCGATGCCGGTGCCTAGCGCCGTGATCAGCGTCAGGATTTCGTTGCTGGTCAGCAGCTTCTCGTAGCGTGCCTTCTCGACGTTCAGGATCTTGCCGCGCAGCGGCAGGATGGCCTGGAACTTTCGGTCGCGGCCCTGCTTGGCGGAGCCGCCGGCGGAGTCACCCTCGACGATGTAGATCTCGCACAGCGAGGGGTCTTTTTCCTGGCAGTCGGCCAGCTTGCCGGGCAGGCCCAGGCCGTCGAGCACGCCCTTGCGGCGCGTCATTTCGCGGGCCTTGCGCGCGGCCTCGCGGGCGCGGGCGGCGTCGAGGATCTTGCCGCAGATGGTCTTGGCGTCGAGCGGGTTCTCGAGCAGGTAGTCGGTCAGCAGGCGGGAGACGATGTCTTCCACCGGCGCGCGCACTTCGCTGGACACGAGCTTGTCCTTGGTCTGCGAGCTGAACTTGGGCTCGGGCACCTTGACGCTGACCACGCAGGCGAGGCCTTCGCGCATGTCGTCGCCGGCCACTTCCACCTTGGCCTTCTTGGCCAGGTCGTTGTCGACGATGTACTTGTTCAGCACGCGGGTCATCGCGGCGCGCAGGCCGGTCAGGTGGGTGCCGCCGTCGCGCTGCGGGATGTTGTTGGTGAAGCAGAGGACGTTTTCGTTGAAGCCGTCGTTCCACTGCATCGCCACTTCGACGCCGACGTTCGTGCCCTGTTCCGAGATCTTGTCGCCCTGGGCGTGGAAGATGTTCGGATGCAGGACGCTCTTGCCCTTGTTGATGAACTCGACGAAGCCCTTCACGCCGCCGGCGTAGGCGAAGTTGTCTTCCTTGTTGTTGCGCTCGTCGATCAGGCGGATCTTGACGCCGTTGTTCAGGAAGCTGAGTTCACGCAGGCGCTTGGCCAGGATGTCGTAGTGGAAGTCGTTGTTCTGCTGGAAGATCTCGGTGTCCGGCAGGAAGTGGACTTCGGTGCCGCGCTTGTCGGTCTCGCCGACGATGCGCATCGGGCTGGTCTCGACGCCATCCACCGTCTCGATCAGGCGGTCTTGCGGCACGCCCTGCTTGAACTCGATCTGGTGGACCTTGCCATTCTGCCGCACGGTGAGGCGCAGGAACTTGGACAGGCCGTTGACGCAGGACACGCCCACGCCGTGCAGGCCGCCGGAGACCTTGTAGCTGTTCTGGTTGAACTTGCCGCCGGCGTGCAGCTCGGTCAGCGCGATTTCGGCGGCCGAGCGCTTGGGCTCGTGCTTGTCGTCCATCTTGACGCCGGTGGGGATGCCGCGGCCGTTGTCGATGACGGAGATCGAGTTGTCGGTGTGGATGGTGACGATGATGTCGTCGCAGTGGCCGGCCAGCGCCTCGTCGATCGAGTTGTCCACCACTTCGAAGACGAGGTGGTGCAGGCCCGTGCCGTCGGAGGTGTCGCCGATATACATGCCCGGGCGCTTGCGCACGGCCTCCAGGCCTTCCAGGATCTGGATGGAGCTGGCGTCGTAGGCGTTGCTGCCGGAGGCGGGGGTGTTCGGGGAATCGCTCATCGGGGACTTTCTCGCTAGGGCGGCACTACTTTTGCCGCCTCTTCAAAACACTGAAGCGGGCCGAAGCCCGCTGAATCTCGTCGTTAGGTGCGTCAGATCCGCATCGGCATCACCACGTACTTGAATCCCGTCTGTTCCGGGATCGTGATCAGCGCGCTGGCGCTGCTGTCGTTGAGGTCGATGGAGACCATGTCCTGGCTCATGTTCTGCAGCGCGTCCATCAGGTAGGTCACGTTGAAGCCGGTCTCGATGTGGTCGCCGCCGTAGTCGATCTCGATCTCTTCCTTCGCTTCCTCCTGCTCGGCATTGCTGGAGGCGATGGAGAGCAGGCCCGGCTCGAAGGACAGGCGCACGGCCTTGAACTTCTCGCTGGTCATGATCGCGGCGCGCTGCAGCGAGGACAGCAGCGTGGTGCGGCCCAGCGTCACGTTGAACTTGTGGCTCTTCGGGATCACGCGGTTGTAGTCGGGGAACTTGCCCTCGACCAGCTTGGTGACGAACTCCATGCCGCTGAAGCTGAACTTGGCCTGGTTGCCGGCGAAGCGCATCTCGATCGGCTGCTCTTCCTCGGCGTCGCCCTTGCCGTCCTTCAGCAGGCGCATCAGTTCCAGCACCGTCTTGCGCGGCAGGATCACCTCCTGCTTCGGGATCTCGGTTTCCAGCTCGGCCTGGGCCAGGGCCAGGCGGTGGCCGTCGGTGGCGACCAAGGTCAGGTTCTTGCCTTCGGCCACGAAGAGGATGCCGTTGAGGTAGTAGCGGATGTCGTGCACCGCCATCGCGAAGTGGACCTGGTTGATCAGGTTCTTCAGCGTCTTCTGCGGCACGCTGAAGGCGGGGCCGAAGTCGGCGGCTTCCTGCACCAGCGGGAAATCGTCGGCCGGCAGGGTCTGCAGCGTGAAGCGGCTCTTGCCGCCCTGCAGGGTCATCTTGCTGCCGTTGGCGGTCAGCGAGACGGTCTGGTCGGACGGCATCGAGCGCAGGATGTCGATCAGCTTGCGGGCGCCGACGGTGGTGGAGAAGTCGCCGGCGTCGCCGCCCAGTTCCGCGTTCGTGCGGACCTGGATCTCCAGATCGCTGGTCGTCAGCTCGAGCTGGCCGCCGGACTTGCGGATCAGCACGTTGGCCAGGATCGGCAGCGTATGTCGGCGCTCGACGATGCCGGCCACGGCCTGCAGCGCGCTCAGAACCTTGTCCTGGGTGGCTTTCAACACGATCATGCTTTGTCCTCTTTCCGCTGTGCTATCCGGCCCGTGCTCCATGCCGGGCAAACAGCGCATTTTCACCTAGATATCGGTGGGCATTTGCCCAGGGAAACGCTCAACCCTTGAGCGTCTGCTCCAGCACGTGCAGTTGCTGGTTCAACTCGGTGTTCTTCTGGCGCTCGCCGCCGATCTTGCGCACCGCGTGCAGCACGGTGGTGTGGTCGCGCCCGCCGAACAGCTCGCCGATCTCC
The DNA here is from genome assembly GCF_034043675.1 of Roseateles agri. Classification (NCBI taxonomy): domain Bacteria; kingdom Pseudomonadati; phylum Pseudomonadota; class Betaproteobacteria; order Burkholderiales; family Sphaerotilaceae; genus Roseateles; species Roseateles agri. The sequence continues at coordinate 235,029 of NZ_JAXCLA010000012.1, forward strand.
GGCAGGCTCTTCTGCGTCATCTCCTTGGCCAGGTACATCGCGATCTGGCGCGGCCGGGCGATGCTGGCCGGTCGCTTCTTCGAGTACATGTCGGCGATCTTGATCTTGTAGAAATCAGCCACCGTCTTCTGGATGTTCTCCACCGACACCTGCCGGTTCTGGATCGACAGCAGGTCCTTCAGCGCCTCGCGCGCCAGCTGGATGTTGATTTCCTTGTGCGAGAAGCGGCTGTAGGCCAGCACCTTGCGCAGCGCGCCTTCCAGCTCGCGCACATTGGCGCGCACGTTCTTGGCGATAAAGAAGGCCACGTCCTCGGGCATCGGCGCGGCTTCGGCCTCCGCCTTCTTGATCAGGATCGCGACGCGCATCTCCAACTCGGGCGGCTCGATGGCGACCGTCAGGCCGGCGTCGAAACGCGACGTGAGCCGCTCGTCGATGTCCACCAGGCCTTTCGGATAGGTGTCCGAGGTCATGATGATGTGCGCCCGCTTGGCCAGCAGCGCCTCGAAGGCGTTGAAGAACTCCTCCTGCGTACGGTCCTTGCCGGCGAAGAACTGCACATCGTCGATCAGCAGCAGGTCCAGCGAGTGGTACTTGGCCTTCAGCTCGTCGAAGGTCTTGCGCTGGTAGTTCTTGACGACGTCGGAGATGAACTGCTCGGCGTGCAGGTAGAGCACGCGGGCGTCCGGCTTGTCCTTCAGCAGCGCATTGCCCACGGCGTGGATCAGGTGGGTCTTGCCCAGGCCCACGCCGCCGTAGATGAACAGCGGGTTGTACATCGCACCCGGCGCGCCGGCGACGTGCAGCGCGGCGGTGCGCGCCATCTGGTTGGCGCGGCCGGGGACGAGGTTGTCGAAGGTGAGGGCGGTGTTGATCCGGTGGCGGCTGGCGCTGGGCGGTGGGCCCAGCGGATGCTGCGGCGCGGCGCCCGTGGGGCTGGCGTGCGAGATCGCGAGCGCCGGGGCATCAAGCGTGGCGGCCGCACTGGCCGGGGCGGCTTGCGGTGCCTGAGCTGTCGGGGAAGGCTTGGCCACGACCGGGCGCAGGCCGTTGTGCAGCACCTGGCCCACGGCAATCGGCTGCGCGGCCGGCGCCGGGGCGCGGACGATCGCCTCGCGCGCGGCCAGGCCCAGGTCCAGGCGGGCCGGCATGCCTGCGAGTTCGCTCAGGATGGCCTCGATGCGGCCGGCGTACTGATTGCGGATCCAGTCGAGCTTGAAGCGGTTGGGCACGCGCAGCGAGACGATGATGCCGCCCGAGCCGTCCTCGCTGACCCCCTCGGCCACCGTCGCAGGCGGCAGCGGGCGGATCCAGGTGTTGAATTGTTGTTCGGGCAGCTCGGCAGCTAGGCGTTCACAGCCGCGCTGCCACAGATCAGCACCAATACTGTCTGTACCCACCATGTCTAGGCTCATTGTGGAAAACTTGTTCTAGAGCGGCCGGATTGTACGGGTCGAGGCGACCGCGGAAGCATGGTTATCCACAGATTTTTTGTACCGGTCAAGCTCAGGCAAACCCCGTCTCAAGCTGGCATGCGATTGACCGCCCCCGGAATCTCTGGTGTAATCGCGGGCTTTCCCGGAGACGCTGGGACGGGTAGTCATGCCCGCTCCAGGCGCCCAGAACACATCAGCTAGCGCGTAGGTCCTGCGTTCAGATCGATCCGATCTGGAGACCTGGCATCGATGCGATGGCGTGTTCGGGTGTTGCAGATTGGATGTGAAGTCCAGGATGCAGGGTCCGGGCGGTGCCTGAACGGTGCCAACGACTGCACACAACAGCAAGCAAACGAACGACGTTCCCCGAGCGTCCCGACTCCTGAGAGGTTTCCACCATGAAGCGCACCTACCAAGCATCGAAGACCCGCCGCGCCCGCACCCACGGCTTCCTGGTCCGCATGAAGACCCGCGGTGGCCGCGCCGTCATCAACGCCCGCCGCGCCAAGGGCCGCAAGCGCCTGGCCGTCTAAACCGGACATGATCGGCCGGATCGTGCGATCGGCCGACTTCGAACGCGTGCTGGGCAAGCCCAGCCGCGCGCGCAGCCCCCATTTCGCCGTGCACCATCTGGCTGCCTGCCCGAGTCAGCCGGCCAAGCCGCGTCAGCGCTTGTCCACAGATTCGGTTGAGTTGTCCACAGCTGATGTACAGGCAGTCCACATCGCTGTGGATGAAATCCTGCCCGAGGGCTGCTGGCTGGGTGCCGTCGTACCCAAGCGCCATGCCAAGCGGGCGGTGACGCGCAACCTGATGAAGCGCCAGATCCGCCAGGCCTTCAACCAGGCCTGCGCCGGTGGCGATGCGCAGCCGAGCCTGCCGCCCGGCCTGTGGGTGGTGCGCCTGCGTTCACCCTTCGATCGCAAGCTGTTCCCGAGTGCCTCGTCCGAGGCGCTGCAGACGGCGGTACGCGATGAACTGGCGCAACTGGTCCGGCGCGTGCTGCCGCGCGCAGCGGCTTCTGCCGCCGCCGGCTCATGAGCGGCGAGTTCCTGCTGTCCTTGCCCCGCCGCGGCCTGATCGGGCTGGTGCGGGGCTATCGCTATTTTCTGAGCCCCTGGCTCGGGCAGTCGTGCCGCTTCTACCCGACCTGCTCGGTCTACGCGATCGAAGCGCTGCAGCGCCATGGCGCTGCAGCCGGCACTTATCTGGCGGCGGCGCGCATCCTGCGCTGCAACCCGTACTGCCAGGGCGGCCACGACGCGGTGCCTGACAATGCGCCGGCCCTGTTCGGCCGTCTCGGCTTGGGCCGGTCCGCCGTTCCTTCTTCCCGAACCTCCAATCCAGAAGCCTCCTCATGACTGATATGCGCCGCACCGTGCTGTGGGTGGTGTTCCTCGCGTCCCTCTTCATGCTCTGGGACGGCTGGCAGAAGCACAACGGGCATCCGTCCTTCTTCGCGCCGCCGCCGCCCAAGGCCGTGACCAACACGGCGAACGGCACCGCGCCCGCATCGTCGGCACCGGCACCGGCTACGGCGGGCGCCGCGATGGCGGCCGCCACGGCCGCGTCCGCGCCGGCAGTCGGCGAAAAGGTGGTGGTCACGACCGACGTGCTGACGGTCACCTTCGACACGCTGGGCGGTGACGTCACCCGCGTCGAACTGCCCAAGTACAAGGCCGCGCACCTGGACCCGAGCCTGTTCGATCCGCTGCTGCAGGCCGTCGGCCTGCGCAAGAAGCCCGAGGGCGATCTCGGCTCGACGGTGCTGCTGGATGCGGCCCACGGCTACAAGGCCCAATCCGGCTTCGTCGGCACCGCCGGCGAGCAACTGCCGACGCACCTGACGCCGATGACGCTGGTCTCCACCGACCGCGCCCTGAAGGACGGCGCCGATGCGCTGACCGTGCGCCTGGAGTCCGCCCCGGTCGGCGGCATCAAGCTGGTGAAGACCTACACGCTCAAGCGCGGCAGCTACGTCATCGACATGAAGGACGAGATCGCCAACACCGGCGACAAGCCCGTCACGCCGCAGGCCTACGTCCAACTCGTCCGCGACGCCTCCGCCGCGCCCGGCGCGTCCGGCTACTACTCCACCTTCACCGGCCCGGCCGTCTACAACGGCAAATACCACAAGGTCGAGTTCAAGAAGCTCGACAAGGACGGCGGCGACATGGAGAAGCTGGACATCGACAAGTCGGCGCAAGCCGGCTGGGTCGCCATGGTCCAGCACTATTTCGCCAGTGCCTGGCTGCACAACGACGCCGGCGCCCGCGAGTTCTTCGTCAAGCCGCTGGCCGGCACCGCGCCGCAGCAGTACGCCGTCGGCATGGTCTTCACGATGCCGCCGCTGGCCGCCGGCGCGAGCACGACGCGCAGCGACCAGCTCTTCGTCGGCCCGCAGGAGGAGAACGACCTCGAGAAGATCGCCCCGGGCCTGGAACTGGTGAAGGACTACGGCATCTTCGCCGTCATCTCCAAGCCGCTGTTCTGGCTGCTCGACAACCTGCACAAGGCGATCGGCAACTGGGGCTGGGCCATCATCGCGCTCGTCGTGCTGCTGAAGATCGCCTTCTACTGGCTCAACGCCCGCGCCTACACCAGCATGGCCAAGATGAAGGCCATCAACCCGAAGGTGCAGGCCCTGCGCGAGCGGCTGAAGGACAAGCCGCAGGAAATGCAGCAGGAGATGATGAAGATCTACCGCGACGAGAAGGTCAACCCGATCGGCGGCTGCCTGCCCATCTTCGTCCAGATGCCCGTGTTCATCGGCCTGTACTGGGTGCTGCTGTCCAGCGTCGAGATGCGCGGCGCGCCCTGGCTGGGCTGGATCCATGACCTCTCGGTGCCGGATCCGTTCTTCATCCTGCCGATCCTGATGACCATCTCCAGCCTGTTCCAGGTTTGGCTGCAGCCCACGCCGCCGGATCCGACGCAAGCCAAGATGATGTGGTTCATGCCGCTGGCCTTCAGCTTCATGTTCTTCTCGTTCCCGGCCGGCTTGACGCTGTACTACGTCGTCAACAACGTGCTGACGATCGCGCAGCAGTGGATCATCAACAAGCGGCTCGGCGCGAACTAGCGGCCAAGCGGCAATAGTCCGCAATTCGACGGAAGCCCCCCGCAGACGGGGGCTTTTTTCTGGGCGCTCGCAGGACTTAAATCAGTACCCATGCGGGGCAGGGATCCGCAGCGGGAGAGGGAAGACTTGTTGACCAAGAAGACCAATTCGCTGCGCATACGGCGTGTCGCCAGGGCTCACGAGAGCGCCTGTCGCCGCCTCCCCCGCGCCATATGTATTGGGTAGACCAGGGGATACGGCGCCAAGGGCGCCTTGGGGATGATCAACGACGGGTTCGCGCCTGTCGTTGATCTCTTTTTTTAGCCAGGCGCCGTTCATAGAATGCGGGATGCTGTCCCGCCACCAAGACCCCATCGCGGCCATCGCCACGGCACCCGGACGCGGCGCCGTCGGCATCGTCCGCATTTCCGCGCGGCAAGACCTGACCCCCATTGTCGAGGCCATCTGCGCCAGGCCCTTGAGGCCGCGTGAGGCGACCTATCTCCCCTTCCTCGATGCACAGGGCGGCGCAATCGACCAGGGCCTGGCCCTGCTGTTCCCGGCGCCGCATTCCTACACCGGCGAGCACGTGCTGGAGCTGCAGGCCCACGGCGGTCCCGTCGTGCTGCAACTGCTGCTGGCCCGCTGCATCGAAGCCGGTGCCGCGCTTGGGATCCGCCTGGCCGAACCCGGCGAGTTCACGCAGCGCGCCTTCCTGAACGGCAAGCTCGACCTGGCCCAGGCCGAGGCGGTTAGCGACCTGATCGATGCCAGCACCGAAGCCGCGGCTCGCAGTGCGAGCCGCGCGCTGGCCGGCGCGCTGAGCCACGAGGTCGGCGAGCTGCGCGACGCGTTGATCAAGCTGCGCATGCTGGTCGAGGCGACGCTGGACTTTCCCGAGGAGGAGATCGATTTCCTCCAGCAGGCCGATGCACTCGGCCGGCTCCAGCGCCTGACAGCCCAGCTCGATGGCGTGCTTGACCGCACGCGGCAGGGCGCGCTGCTGCGTGAGGGCATCAAGGTCGTGTTGGCGGGCCAGCCGAACGTTGGCAAGAGTTCGCTGCTGAACGCGCTGGCCGGCGCGGAGCTGGCGATCGTGACGCCCATCCCCGGCACCACGCGCGACAAGGTCAGCCAGACGATCCAGATCGAAGGCGTGCCGCTGCACGTCAGCGACACGGCCGGCCTGCGCGAGACCGACGACGTGGTCGAGCGCATCGGGGTGGCGCGCAGCTGGGATGCGATCGCCGAGGCCGACGTGCTGCTGTTCCTGCACGACCTGACGCGGATCGGCGAGGCCGGCTACGAGGCCGAGGACCGCGCCATCGGCGAGCGCCTCGCCGCCGTGCCGCGCGAACGCATCATGCAGGTCTTCAACAAGGCCGACGTCGCTGGCGCGGCGCAGGCGCCGGAAGGCGCGCTGACGCTGTCCGCCAAGTCCGGCCAGGGCCTGGATCAGTTGCGCCGCCGCCTGCTCGAACAGGCCGGCTGGCACGCCACGCCGGAGGGCCTCTTCATCGCCCGCGAGCGCCATGTCCAGGCGCTGCGCCGCACCCGCGAACATCTGGCCATGGCCGGCGCAGTCGCTCGTCAGGAGCCTCCAGCGCTGGACCTGCTGGCCGAGGAACTGCGCCTCTCGCACGATGCCCTCGGCGAGATCACCGGCACCTTCTCCGCTGATGACTTGCTGGGGGAGATCTTCAGCAAGTTCTGTATCGGCAAGTGATGTCGGTGTCTTAGGCGACAGCCTCGATGACGACGCCATTCTCGGCAGCGGCGTCCCTGGCGGTCTCCAGCGCGGCATCGAAGTCGAAGGAGCGCACATCCTGCTCGATGCTGGCAAAGGCCGTCGCCCCGAAGACCTGCGTCAGCG
>NZ_JAXCLA010000013.1:0-142826 GCF_034043675.1 Roseateles agri
GCCGGCAAGGGTGTACGAGCTCTTCCCGCGGCTGGCGGAGCGCAAGAGGAACCTCGGGACGCAGCTCAGTGGCGGCGAGCAGCAGATGCTGGCCTTCGGCCGGGCGCTGGTGCTCAACCCGAAGCTGCTGCTTCTGGATGAGCCGCTGGAGGGGCTGGCGCCGATCATCGTGGAGGAGCTGCTGCGGGCGATCCGGCGGGTGGCGCGCGAGGAGGGTCTGCCGTCGATCGTCGTCGAGCAGCATCCGCACATGGTGCTGGGGGTGACGGATGACGCGATCGTGCTCGACAGAGGCGGGATCGCGTATCGGGCGGAGAGTGCGGCGTTGCTCGCTGATCCCGCGCCGCTTGATCAGTGGCTCGGCGTGGCCGCGCACTGAGCCCCGTCGCCCCGATAAGAAACCCTGAGGCCTGTTAGCGCCGAACTCACGCCACGCCCGGCCGTCCATCGACACACTGGACGGCATCACAAACGGATGCGCGGTCACTTAAACCTAAATCCGGCAGTTGACCGCTTCACCTGATCTGAAACATCCGATGAACACGACGATCTCTCCGACTTGCCGTCGTCGCGCCTTGCCTGCGACCCGCTTCGCCAGCCCCTCGGGCGCGTTCGACTGCCGGATTTAGGTTCAACAAGCAGAAGTCATCACCGTGGCAACCATCATCGGCGGCATCGCCGCCTCCCACACACCGACCATCGGCTTCGCCTTCGACCGCGACAAGCGCGACGACCCGGTCTGGGCACCGATCTTCAGCGCCTTCGCGCCGGTGCAGCAGTGGCTCGATGCGAAGAAGCCCGACGTGCTCCTGATGATCTACAACGATCACATCACCTCGTTCTTCTTCGACCATTACTCGGCCTTCGCGCTGGGCACCGGCGAGCAATGGGCGCCGGCCGACGAGGGCGGCGGTGCACGCGCGCTGCCGCCGGCGCAGGGCGATCCGGCCTTCGCCGCGCACCTGGGCCGCTCGCTGATGGCGGACGAGTTCGACATGAGCTTTTTCCAGCAGCGCCCGCTGGATCACGGCTGCTTCTCGCCGCTGTCGGTGCTGAGCCGCCACGATGGCAAGACCTGGCCCCAGCGCCTGGTGCCGTTGCAGATCGGCGTGCTGCAGTTCCCGATCCCCACCGCGCGCCGCTGCTTCAAGCTGGGCCAGGCGCTGCGCCGCGCGATCGAGAGCTATCCGCAGGACATCAAGGTGGCGATCGTCGCCACCGGTGGCTTGTCGCACCAGGTGCACGGCGAGCGGGCCGGCTTCAACAACACCGAGTGGGACCAGCGCTTCCTCGACCTGTTCGAGACCGATCCCGAGCAGCTCGCCGCGCTGACGCATGCGCAGTACGCCGAGCTGGGCGGCCTGGAGGGCAGCGAGGTGATCATGTGGCTGGTGATGCGCGGCGCGCTGGCGCGGCGGGTGAACTGCCTGCACCGCAGCTACTACCTGCCGTCGATGGCGGGCATCGCCACCGCGATCTACGAGAACGCCGAGGAGCCGCCGCGCGAGCCGAGCCGCGCCGACGAGCAGCTCGCCGGCATCGAGCACCTGCCCGGCACCTATCCGTTCACGATCGAACGCGGCGTGCAGGGCTACCGCGTCAACGCCTTCCTGCACGAGCTGATCGTGCCCGAACGGCGCGCCGCCTTCCTCGCCGACGAGGAGACCGAGTACGAGCGCGCCGCGCTGAGCGAGGCCGAGCGCGACCTGATCCGTCGCCGCGACTGGCGCGGGTTGATCCGCTACGGCGCGATCTTCTTCGTGCTGGAGAAGCTGGGCGCCGTGGTCGGCGTGTCCAACCTGCACATCTACGCGGCGATGCGCGGCGAGACGCTGGAGGCCTTCCAGGCGACGCGCAACACCAAGGCCCTGTACTCGGTCGCCGGCGAGGGGGCCGGCCCGCTGAACTGGGATGACAAGTCACCCACCCGATAGATCCACCGACAACAACGAGGAGACATTCATGAACAAGATCAAGACCGGCATCGCCATCGCCACGCTGGCCCTGTGCGGCGCGGCCCAGGCGCAGAACGTGACCATCTACGGCCTGCTGGACCAGGCCGTCGAGCACCTGAACAACGTCGGCGCGGGCCACGACTCGCTGACCCGCATGCCGGGCTTGGCCGGCAGCTTCCCGTCGCGGCTGGGCTTCCGCGGCAGCGAGGACCTGGGCGATGGCCTGAAGGCCGTCTTCACCTTGGAGATGGGCATGGGCCTGGACTCGGGCACCTTCAACCAGGGCGGGCGTGCCTGGGGCCGCCAGGCCTTCGTCGGCCTGCAGGGCAACTGGGGTACCCTGTCGCTGGGCCGCCAGTACTCGATGCTGTTCTGGTCGCAGCTGGACGCCGACATCCTCGGCCCCAACACCTTCGGTTCCGGCTCGCTGGACAGCTACCTGCCCAACGACCGCGTGGACAACACGATCGCCTACCGCGGCACCTTCAGCGGCTTCACCGTCGGCGGCACCTACAGCTTCGGCCGCGATGCAGTGAACGCCGGGCCCAGCCCCTCGGGCACCAACTGCGCCGGCGAGAACGCGGCGGATACCTCGGCCTGCCGCCAGTGGTCGGCGATGCTGAAGTACGACGCGCCGACCTGGGGCGCGGTGGCCGTCGTCGACGAGATCCGCGGTGGTGCGGGCGCCTTCGCGGGCCTGACCAGCAGCGCGCTGAAGGACCGCCGCTCGTCGATCGCCGGCTGGGCCAAGTTCGGCCCGGACTTCAAGCTCGGCGCGGGCCTGATCAGCCGCAAGAACGACGGCAGCGCGACGACGCCGAAGAGCGACCTCTGGTACATCGGCGGCACCTACAACTTCACGCCGGCCTGGAGCGCCGACGCCGAGGTCTTCAAGCTCGACTACAAGAACAGCGCGAACCAGGCGACCCTGGTCGCCCTGCGCACCACCTACCAGTTCTCCAAGCGCACGGCGGTCTACGCCACGGCCGGACACATGGCCAACGACGGCACCCTGGCCCTGGGCGTCAGCAATGGCGCGGCCGGCGCGACGCCGGTTGCCGGCCAAGGGCAGACTGGCCTTGCCATGGGCATCCGCCACTCGTTCTGAGGCAAGTCGGACGATGGCGCTGCGTGGCATTGGCTCGAAGGCGACGCAGGGTCTCGTTGCAGCGCTGTCGTCGGCCTTCGCGGGCAGCCTGGCGTTCGAATCGGTCGGTGGCGTCGACGCGGTGCTGCGGCTGGAGAACGGCGAGGTCTTCGATCTGGTCGTGCTCGCCGAGGAGGCGATCGCAAAGCAGCTCAGGGCAGGCCGGCTCGTGGGCGAACCCCGTGTGATCGGGGTTTCAGAGGTCGCGATCGCGGTGCCGGCCGGTGCGGCGCGAGTCGACATCGGCTCGGCAGCGTCGTTGCGCCAGGCCTTGCTTGGCGCCGCTCGCATCGGCTTCTCGACCGGTCCCAGCGGCGTGGCGCTGGTCCGCCTGATCGAGCGCTGGGGCCTGGCCGAGTCGCTGCAGGGGCGCCTTGTCCAGTCGCGGCCGGGCGTGCCGGTGGCCGCGATGCTGGCTGCCGGTCAGGCCGATCTCGGCTTCCAGCAACTGAGCGAGCTGCGCGGCCAGCCCGGCATCGAGCTGCTCGGCGTCATGCCGCCGGGCGAGGAGATCGTGACGCGCTTCGTCGGCGCGGTCGGTGCCGGGTCGACGCAGCGCGCCGCTGCCCACGAGGCACTGGAATTCATGGCCGCGCCCGCGCAAGACGCGATCCGGCAGGCCCAGGGAATGGCAATAGCAGGAACATGAAGACAACGATGATCATCGACGTCCACGGCCACTACACGACAGCCCCGGCAGCGCTGGGCGCCTGGCGCGACAAGCAGATCGCCGCGCTCCCGGGCCGAGGCCCCTCGGCCAGCGAGCTGCGCATCAGCGACGACGAACTGCGCGAGTCGATCGAGCTGAACCAACTGGCCAAGATGCGCGAGCGCGGCAGCGACCTCACCATCTTCAGCCCCCGCGCCAGCTTCATGGCCCACCACATCGGCGACTTCGAGACCTCCGCCACCTGGGCCGCCATCTGCAACGAGCTGTGCTTCCGCGTCAGCCAGCTCTTCCCGGACCACTTCGTGCCCGCCGCCATGCTCCCCCAGAGCCCCGGCGTCGACCCGGCCACGTGCATCCCGGAACTCTTGAGGTGCGTCGAGCAGTACGGCAACGTCGGCCTCAACCTGAACCCCGACCCCTCCGGCGGCCACTGGACCAGCCCGCCGCTGACCGACCGCCACTGGTACCCGATCTACGAGAAGATGGTCGAGCTGGACGTGCCGGCCATGATCCACGTCTCCACCAGCTGCAACGCCTGCTTCCACACCACTGGCGCCCACTACCTGAACGCCGACACCACCGCCTTCATGCAGTGCCTGCAGGGCGATCTCTTCAAGGACTTCCCCACGCTGAAGTTCCTGATCCCCCACGGTGGCGGCGCTGTGCCCTACCACTGGGGCCGCTTCCGGGGCCTGGCCCAGGAGATGAAGAAGCCCCTGCTGCAAGACCATCTGCTGAACAACCTCTTCTTCGACACCTGCGTCTACCACCAGCCCGGCATCGACCTGCTGACGAAGGTCATCCCGGTCAAGAACGTGCTCTTCGCCTCCGAGATGATCGGCGCCGTGCGCGGCACCGATCCCGAGACCGGCCACGCCTACGACGACACCCGGCGCTACATCCAGGCCACGCCCCACCTCAGCGACGAGGAGCGCATGCAGGTCTTCGAAGGCAATGCGCGCCGCGTGTTCAGCCGCCTGGACGCACAACTGAAAGCCAAAGGACTCTGAGATGTACGAACTGGGCATCTGCTATCGCAACATCCAACGCGCCGACCGTGCGGCCACTGATGAGCTTGCCGCACTGGGCACCGCCACCGTGCACGAAGCCATGGGAAGGGTCGGCCTGCTGCAGCCGTACATGCGACCGATCTACGCCGGCGCCCAGGTCTCCGGCACGGCCGTGACCGTGCTGCTGCAGCCCGGCGACAACTGGATGCTGCACGTCGCCGCCGAGCAGATCCGGCCCGGCGACATCGTCGTCGCGGCAGTGACGGCCGAATGCACCGACGGCTACTTCGGCGACCTGCTCGCCACCAGCTTCCAGGCAAGAGGAGCGAGGGCGCTGATCATCGACGCCGGCGTGCGCGACGTGAAGACGCTCACCGAGATGGGCTTCCCGGTGTGGAGCAAGGCCATCAGCGCCAAGGGCACGGTCAAGGCCACGCTGGGTTCGGTCAACGTGCCGATCGTCTGCGCCGGCATGCTGGTGACGCCGGGCGACGCGGTCGTGGCGGACGACGACGGCATCGTCGTCGTGCCGGCCGCGCGAGTGGCCGAAGTGGCCGCGGCCGCAGCGAAGCGCGAAGCCTTCGAGGGCGAGAAGCGCGCGAAGCTGGCCTCGGGTGTGCTGGGCCTGGACATGTATGCGATGCGCGAGCCGCTGGCGAAAGCCGGGCTCCGTTATGTCGACTGACGGGTCTCGCCTCGACGCTGGGTAACATCGCCCGGCATGAAACTCACCAACCTGCGCGCACTTGCCGCCGCCATCGAGGAAGGCAGCATGCGCGCGGCGGCCCGGCGCATCGGCGTCTCGCAGCCCGCATTGACGAAGATGATCCGCGAGCTGGAGCGGGAGCTGGCCACCTCGCTGCTGCTGCGCTCGACCACCGGCGTGCTGGCCACCGCGCAGGGCATGGTGCTGTACGAGCGTGCCCGCGCCGCGGACCGTGAGCTGGCCCATGCGGTCGACCAGATCCAGCAGCTCGACGGGCGCATGACCGGCACACTGAAGATCGGCGCGGTGCCGCTGGCGGTGATGCTTCTGGTGCCGGAGGCGCTGCGCACCTTCGGGCAGGAGTTTCCCGACATCCAGCTCAGCATCTTCGAGGAGCTCTACATCGCCCAGCTCACGCGCCTGCGCAAGGGCGAGGTGGACATCGCGCTGGGGCCGCTGCCGGAGCATCTACCGCCGGGCGAGTTCATCGTCGAGAAGTTGATGCCGATCGACATGGTCATCGTCGTGCGCAAGGGCCATCCGCTGGCGCGTGCGAAGCGCCTGGCCGAGCTGGGCGACTCGCCCTGGGTCTACACGGGCGCCTCGTCCGACGCGGGCTATGCGAAGAAGCTGTTCGAGAGCCACGGCCTGAAGCCACCGCCTGCCGGGGCGCTGGTCAATTCGACCCTGGGCCTGCTGTCCGTCATTGCCAGCGGCAATATCGTCGGCCTGCTGCCGCGGCAGATCGCGATGCATGCCTTCGCGATGCAGCATCTGCAGGTGGTCACGGTGGAGGAGGGGCCGCTGAAGCTCACGCTGAGCGCGCTGGCGCGGGCGGAGATGGGCCTGAAGCCCAGCGTCCGGCATTTCCTCGCGCATCTGCATCGCGCGGCGCATGCGTTCACGGCACGCCTCTGAAGCCCGCCCGCGTGGAGACACCATGACCCGAAAAGGCCCGCCGGACGAACCCGTGGCGCGCAGGAAGCCGCAGCAGGCGCGCTCGCAGATGAAGGTCGAGCTGCTGCTGGAGGCGGCAATGCGCCTGCTGGAGGAGGGCGACATCGCTTCGCTGACGACCAATGCCGTCGCCGCCAAGGCGGGCGTCAGCATCGGCACGCTTTACCAGTACTTCGACAGCAAGCAGGCGCTGCTGGACGCGATGGTGCGCAAGGAAATGGGCGCGCTGGCCACGCAGGTGCTGGACACGATGGAAGGCGACGCGGTGATCCAGCCGGGCGAGCGCATCCGGCGGATCATGCGCGCCGTGGTTGGCAGCTACGGCGGGCGCACGCGCGTCCACCGGCTGCTGATGCAGCACGCGCTGACGCACATGCCGGGTGACCGCCTGTCGCCGCTCTACAGCCGGCTGATCGCTCTATTCACCGCTGAGGGTCTCGCCTCACCGGGGCAGCCTGCGCGCAAGCTGACGCCGGCCCAGGCCTTCGTCATCACCCACGGCATCGGCGGCGTGATGCGCGCGCTGACGGCCAGCGACGAATTGCCGCCTCTTGAAGAGATCGAGGATGCGGTGGTGCTGATGGCGCTGAGCTACGGCGCGGCGCTGCCACCGGCCGAGGCCTGAACCGGCACCCGCATCCGGACCTCGAGGCCGCCGTCCGCCCGCAGGTGCGCCTGCACGGAGCCGCCGTGCATGTGCAGGGCCCGCTGCGTGATGGCCAGGCCCAGGCCGACGCCGCGCACGTGCTCGCTGCCCTCGACCCGCACGAAGGGCTCGAAGATCTTCTGCAACTGGTGCGGCGGCACGCCCGGCCCGCGGTCCAGCACGCGCACCAGCAGGGTCTTGCCCTCGTCGACGGTCTCGGCCAGCACCGAGACGGTCGTTCCCGGCGCCGTGTACTTGACCGCGTTGCGCACGACATTCTCGAAGGCGCGGTACATCAGCTCGCCGTTGACCTCGGTGACGAAGCTGCCCGCGGCCTTGCACTCGACGGCGGAGCCGGCATGGCGCGCTTCGAAGTCCGCGTCCTCCACGATCGCCAGCAGCAGCTCGATCAGGTCGACCCGCGAGCGCTCGGCCGCGTCAGACGGGCCGGCCTCCAGCCGGTGCAGGGTCAGCAGCTCGCCGATCAGCGCGTCGAGCCGGCCGACCTCGCGCTCGATGCGGTCCAGCGCGTCCGCCGCCGTGCCCTGCGATTGCCGGAACAGGCCGATGGCCGCCTGCATGCGGCCCAGCGGCGAGCGCAGCTCGTGCGACATGTCGTGCAGCAGCACCTGGCGGGATTCGGTCAGCTGCTGCAGTTGCGCGGCCATGCGATCGAACTCCATCGCGAGGTCGGTAATCTCGTCGCTGCGGCCGCCCATCAGCGGGCTGACCCGCGTGTCGAGCCGGCCGGCCGAGGCCTGGCGTAGCGCCCAGCTCAGGTGATGCAGCGGGCGCGACAAGTACCAGGCGACCAGCAGGCCGGTGACGAAGAAGGCGGCGGAAGCCACGATCAGCGGGACCACGGGGAAGAGGCCCAGGATCATCAGCGGGCCCTTGCCGTCGTCGTGATGCGTCGGGCCGAAGATGCGGAAGTAGACCGAGGTGGCGGCGAAGGAAACGAGCATGCTGATGGTCAGCGCCAGCAGCAGCTTCCAGAACAGGCGCCGGACGGGGCGGGGCGCTTCCACCTTCAGTCCTTCAGCAGCTGGTAGCCCAGGCCGCGCACGCTCTGTATCCACGACTGTCCGTCGGGTCGCAGGCCCAGCTTCTGGCGGATGCTGCTGATGTGCACGTCGATGCGGCGGTCGAAGGGCGCGAGCGGCCGGCCGAAGGCCTCCTGCGAAATGTCCTGCTTGCTGGTGAGCGTGCCGGCATGGCGGGCCAGCACCTCCATCAGCCGGTACTCGGTGCCGGTCAGCTCCAGCGGCGCGCCGAACCAGGTGGCCGTCTGGTTGCCTGGCGCCAGTCGCAGCTCGCCGGCCTGGATCACGCTGGGCGGGCTGGCCGGCTCCTGCGCGTGGCGGGCCTCGGTGCGGCGCAGGATCGCGCGGATGCGCGCCACCAGCTCGCCCGGCGTGCAGGGCTTGGGCACATAGTCGTCCGCGCCCATGTTGAGGCCGACGATGCGGTCGATGTTGTCGCCCCGCGCGGTCAGCATCAGCACCGGCACCTGGCTCTGCGTGCGGATGCGCTGCAGCGTCTCGATGCCCGACATGCGCGGCAGCATGATGTCCAGCACCACGATGGCGTAGCCGCCCGACACGGCTTCGATCGCGCCCTGTTCGCCGTCGTGCCGCTGGTGCACGTCGAAGCCTTCGCTGGCGAGGTAGCGGGCCAGCATGGCGGTGAGTTCGAGGTCGTCGTCGACGAGAAGGACTTTGGTCATGGCGGGGGGGCTTTGATCGCCGCGAGTGTCCCGTGATTCGCGCGGTTTACGGTGTGGCAACGGCGCTTTTTACCCACTTTAACCCTGCTGAACCGCGCTGAACGGGGGGCTTTTCTACGATCTGGACACACGCTGGAACCGCCGGTTTCGGCTCCATGGTCATACGAGAAGGCATCGCTTTCGCAATGGTTCAAGAAGAAAAAATCCGGGTCACGGCCTGGCCGATCCGCACCGCGCTGGCTGGCGCTCTCATCGCTGCTTTGTGCGCCTGCTCGAAGGCACCGGCTCCCGTGGCCCGCGGTCCGGTCGAGGTGGGCGTCGTCACGCTCGCCACGCAGCGCGTGGAGCTGCCCACCGATCTGCCCGGCCGCACGACGGCCTCCGAAGTGTCGGACGTGCGCCCGCAGGTCACCGGCATCCTCAAGGCGCGCAAGTTCGAGGAAGGCTCGCTGGTCAAGGCCGGCCAGCTGCTCTACGAAATCGACCCGGCCAGCTACCAGGCCACCGCCGACCAGGCGAAGGCCGCGCTCGCCAATGCCCAGGCCACGCTGGCCTCCGCCGAGCTGAAGGACAAGCGCTACGCCGAGTTGGCCACCGTGCAGGGCGTGGCCAAGCAGGATGCGGATGACGCGCACGCCGCCTATCTGCAGGCGCTGGCCTCGGTGGCGCAGCAGAAGGCGGCCTATGAGACGGCCCGCATCAACCTCGACTACACGCGGGTGCGGGCGCCGATCTCGGGCCGCATCGGCATCTCCGGCGTGACCTCGGGCGCACTCGTCACCAGTGGTCAGACCACGGCGCTGGCCACGATCCGCGCGCTCGATCCGATCTACGTGGACCTGACCCAGTCCAGCGCGCAGTTGCTGCAGCTGCGCCGCTCGCTGGCCCAGGGCGACCTGCATGCCGGCAGCGCCAGCGTGAGCCTGAAGCTGGAGGACGGCACGGCCTATCCGCTGAAGGGCCAACTGAAGTTCGCCGAGGTGGCGGTGGACGAATCCACCGGCAGCGTCACCCTGCGCGCGCAGTTCCCCAACCCCAAGGGCGTGCTGCTGCCCGGCATGTACGTGAGGGCCCAGCTGGACCAGGCGGTGGACCCCGCCGCCATCCTGGCGCCGCAGCAGGGCATCTCGCGCGACGCCAAGGGCAATGCCACGGCCTCGGTGGTGAACGCGGAGAACAAGGTCGAGCAGCGCGCGCCGACGGCGACCCGCGCGATCGGCGACCAGTGGTTGATCACCGCCGGCCTGAAGTCGGGCGACCGGCTGATCGTGCAAGGTCTCAGCAAGATCCGCCCGGGTGACACGGTGAAGGTCGTCGACGTGGCGGCCTCGACACCCGCGGCGGCCGTTGCCGAGGCGGGGCGCTGAGATGCTGGCCGGTTACTTCGTCAAGCGACCCATCTTCGCGTGGGTCATCGCCATCGTCATCATGCTGGCCGGCGCGATGTCCATCGCCAACCTGCCGGTGGCGCAATACCCCGATGTGGCCCCACCCACGGTCAACATCCAGGCCACCTACACCGGCGCTTCCGCCGAGACGGTGGAGAACAGCGTTACGCAGATCATCGAGCAGCAGCTGACCGGCCTGGACGGGCTGCTGTACTTCTCGTCCACCAGCTCGTCCTCCGGCAGCGCGAGCATCAGCGTCACCTTCAAGCAGGGCACGAACGCCGACACCGCGCAAGTGCAGGTGCAGAACAAGGTGCAGCAGGCGCTCACCCGCATGCCGACCTCGGTGCAGAACCTGGGCGTGACGGTGACCAAGTCGCAGAGCGACTTCCTGATGATCGCCGCCGTCTACGACGAGACCGACCAGGCCACCGCGGTGGACGTGGCCGACTACCTCGCCAGCAACCTGCAGGACCCGATCTCGCGGGTGGACGGCGTGGGCGGCGTCAACGTCTTCGGCGCGCAGTACGCAATGCGCATCTGGCTCGACCCGCACAAGCTCGCCGCCTACAAGCTGATGCCTTCGGACGTGCAGGCCGCCATCCAGGCACAGAACACGCAGGTCTCGGCCGGCAAGATCGGCGCCTTGCCGACGGTCGGCACGCAGCAATTGAACGCCACCGTCACCGCGCAGTCCAAGCTGCAGACGCCCGAGCAGTTCCGCGCCATTATCGTCAAGAACGACAGCAGCGGCGCCGTCGTGCGCCTGTCCGACGTGGCCCGCGTGGAGCTGGGCGCGGAGAGCTACAACAACGTGGCGCGGCTGAACGGTCATCCGGCCTCCGGCATCGCGGTGCAATTGGCCCCGGGCGCCAACGCGCTGACCACGGCCAACCGCGTGCGCGCGCTGATCAGCTCGCTGGAATCGGGCATGCCCCATGGCTACAAGATGGCCTACGCGAAGGACTCCACCCGCTTCGTCAAGATCGCCATCGAGGAGGTGGTGAAGACGCTGATCGAGGCCGTCGTGCTGGTGGTGCTGGTGATGTACGTCTTCCTGCAGAACTGGCGCGCCACCCTGATCCCGGCCATCGCGGTGCCGGTCGTGTTGCTGGGCACCTTCGGCGTGTTGGAGGTCTTCGGCTATTCGATCAACACGCTGACGATGTTCGGCATGGTGCTGGCCATCGGCCTGCTGGTGGACGACGCGATCGTCGTCGTGGAGAACGTCGAGCGCCTGATGCGCGAGGAGAAACTGCCGCCGCGCGAGGCCACGATCCGCTCGATGGGCGAGATCACCGGCGCGCTGGTCGGCATTGCCACGGTGCTGATCGCAGTGTTCCTGCCGATGGCCTTCTTCAGCGGCTCCACCGGCGTGATCTACCGGCAGTTCTCGATCACGATCTGCGCGTCGATGCTGCTGTCGGTGCTGGTGGCGTTGACCCTGACGCCGGCGCTTTGCGCTACCTTGCTGAAGCCGCATGACGAGGAGGGCGGGCAGCGCGGCCTGGCCGGCTGGTTCAACCGCGGCTTCGACCGTTTGACGAACCGCTACGAAGGCCGGGTCGCCGGCATCCTGAAGAAGCCGCTGCGCTGGGTGATCGTCTACGGCGGCATCGTCGCGCTGATGGCCGGGCTGATGCTGCGCCTGCCCACCGGCTTCCTGCCCACCGAGGACACCGGCGACGTGATGGTGCAGTACACCTTGCCCGTGGGCGCCTCCGTGGCCCGCACGATGGAGGTGGCCAAGGCCGTGGAGCAGCACTTCCTCGTCGACGAGAAGGCCAACACCAGCGCGATCTTCACGATCTCAGGCTTCAACTTCAGCGGCAGCGGCCAGAACGCCGGCATGGCCTTCGTGAACCTGAAGGACTGGAGCGAGCGCTCCGGCGCCGCCAACCGCTCCGACACGATCTCGGCTCGCGCCACCGGCGCGCTGCAGAAGGTGCGCGACGCGCAGGTCTTCGCGCTGACGCCGCCGTCCATCTCGGGCCTGGGCCAGTCCAATGGCTTCGAGTTCCAACTGCAGGGCGCGGCCGGCACCGACCGCGCGACGCTCAAGAGCATGCGTGACACGCTGCTGGCCGAGGCCGGTAAGGACGCCAAGCTCAGCGCCGCGCGCTCCGGCACCCTGGAAGACCAGCCGCAGCTCAACGTCAAGGTCGACGAAGCCAAGGCCCTGTCGCTGGGCCTGTCGCTGACCGACATCAACGACACGCTCAGCACCGCCTGGGCCGGCCTCTACGTCAACGACTTCATCGACCGTGCCCGCGTCAAGAAGGTCTACCTGCAGGGTGACGCCGCCTATCGCGCCAAGCCCGAGGACCTGGACGAATGGCAGGTGCGCGGCACCAGCAGCGCGGGCACGAGCGTGATGACGCCGTTCTCCACCTTCGCCACCACCGCGTGGACCTACGGGCCCGAGACGCTCTCGCGCTACAACGGCCTGGCGTCCTACTCGATCCAGGGCGCGGCCGGCAGCGGCATCAGCTCGGGCACGGCGATGGACGAGATGGAGCAGCTCGCCAGCAAGCTTCCCGCAGGCAGCAACTACGCCTGGAGCGGCCAGTCCTACCAGGAGCGCCAGGCCAGCGGCCAGACGGGCAAGCTGTACGCGATCTCGATCGTCGTCGTCTTCCTCTGCCTGGCAGCGCTGTACGAGAGCTGGTCGATCCCGATCTCGGTGCTGCTGGTGATCCCGCTGGGCGTGGTCGGCGCGGTGCTGGCCGCCACCGTGCGGGGTCTGGAGAACGACGTGTACTTCCAGGTGGCGCTGCTGACAACGATCGGCCTGTCGGCCAAGAACGCGATCCTGATCGTCGAGTTCGCCGACGCGGCCTACGCCTCCGGCATGAAGCTGACGGCCGCCGCCATCGAAGGCGCGCGGTTGCGGCTGCGCCCGATCCTGATGACCTCGCTGGCCTTCATCGCGGGTGTGCTGCCGCTGGCCGTGTCCACCGGCGCCGGCGCCAACAGCCGTGTGTCCATCGGCTCCGGCATCGTCGGCGGCACCTTGACCGCTACGGCGCTCGCGATCTTCCTCGTGCCGATGTTCTTCGTCGGCGTGCGCCGGATGTTCGGCGAGCACAAGAAGGAATCTCACTGACATGACCCGCAACCTCTTCTCGATCGCCGCCTTGCTCATGCTGAGCGCCTGCGCCGGGCTCACGCCCGAGTACAAACGCCCTGAGGCGCCCGTGGCTGCAAGCTGGCCCACCGGGCCGGCCTATGCACCCGCGGCAGCCGCGAGCAGCACCGCGGCCGATCTGCCCTGGCAGTCCTTCATCCTCGACGAGCGGCTGCGCCAAGTCGTCACGCAGGCGCTGGCCGGCAGCCGGTCCTTGCGCAAGACGATCAGCGACATCGAATCGGCCCGTGCCCAGTACGGCGAGCAGCGCGCGGCGCTGGTGCCCACCGTGCAGGCCAACGTGTCGGGCAGCGCGTCCCGCGCGCTCAACGGCGGCAGCGGTAATGCGGCGTCCACCACGCACAGCTACAGCGCCGCTGCTGGCGTGAGCTCGTACGAGCTGGACCTGTTCGGCCGCGTCCGCAGCCTGACCGGCGCCGCGCTGGAAACCTATCTCGCGTCGGAAGAGGCCAGCCGCAGCACGCGCATCAGCCTGATCGCGAGCACCGCCACCGCCTGGTTCACCCTGGCGGCCGATCAGAGCCTGCTGGAACTGTCGCGGCGGACCCTGGCCGCGGCGGAGCAGACGATGGCGCTGACGCGCAAGCGCCTGGACGTCGGCGTGGCCTCGCGCGTGGACGTGACGGATGCCGAGACCATCTACCAGCAGGCCCGCGCCGACGTCGCCAGTGCCACCACCGCTGTGGCGCAGGACCGCAACGCGCTGGAACTGTTGGTGGGCGGCCCCGTGGCCGATGCGCTGCTGCCAGGGGCGGCTCAGCCCGCGAGCGAGTGGCTCGCCGATGTGCCGGCCGGGCTGTCGTCCGAGGTGCTGCTGCGCCGGCCCGACGTGCTGCAAGCCGAGCACCAGCTGAAGGCGGCCAACGCCAACATCGGCGCGGCCCGCGCGGCCTTCTTCCCGCAGCTCACGCTGACTGGCAGCGCCGGCCTCGCGAGCACCGCGCTGTCCTCGCTGTTCAGCGGCGGCGCCAGCGTCTGGAGCGCCGCGCCCGCGCTGGGTCTCACGCTGTTCGACGGCGGCGCCCATCGCTCTGCCCTGCAGTATTCGCAGGCCCAGCGCGACGGGTACGTGGCCGCCTACGAACTCGCCGTGCAAACCGCCTTCCGCGAGACCGCCGACGCGCTCGCCCGGCAGGGCACGATGGCGGAGCAACTCGCCGCCCAGCAGGCGCTGGTCGCGGCCGCCCAGGCCAGCTACCAGCTCGCCAGCGACCGCTACTCGAAAGGCGTCGATACCTTCCTGAACGCACTGGTGGCCCAGCGCACGCTCTACAGCGCCCAGCAGACGCTGGCGACGACGCAGCTCACGGCGCTGACCAACCGGGTGACGCTTTACAAGGCGCTCGGTGGCGGTGCGGTCGGCTCTTAGGAGATGAAGGCAGGAGGGAGCCGGAACACGGGTAAGAATGCACGCATGAAGCCCGTACTCTTGCTGATGATCCCCCTTCGAGATCAACTCCTCGCTCAACTCCGTGAGCGCTTCGATGTGCGTCATGCGCCCACGCAGGTCGAACGAGAAGCGATCGTCCGGTCGCACGGGGAAGAGATCGAGATTGTCCTGACCAACGGAACGATTGGTATCTCTGCCGACCAGATCGACGCGATGCCCCGTCTCACCTTTGCATGCGCCTACGGGGCCGGCTACGAGAACATCGCCGTCGAGCACGCGCGCTCCCGCGGGATCGCGCTGGCCAATGGCGCAGGTTCCAATGAGGACTGCGTGGCCGATCACGCGCTGGCGCTGCTGCTCTCCGCCGTGCGCGCTATCCCCACGCTCGACAGCGCATGCCGGCAGGGCGTGTGGCGAGATGACCTGCCGCTCTTTCCGCAACTGGCGCACAAGCGCGTGGGGATCCTCGGGCTGGGAAGCATTGGCCGCAAGATCGCCCGCCGCTGTGAGGCCTTCGACATGAGCGTGGGCTATCACAACCGCTCGAAGCGCTCGGACTTGCCGTACGCGTATTTCGGCGATGCCGAAGCGCTCGCGAACTGGAGCGACTTCCTGATCGTGGCGGCTCCCGGCGGAGCGGCGACCAGGCACATCGTCAATTCCGTAGTGCTGGCTGCCCTCGGCAGCGATGGGTTTCTCGTCAACATCTCGCGGGGCAGCCTGGTCGATACGGCGGCGCTGGCGGAGGCGCTCTCCGCAGGCGGCCTGCGCGGGGCTGGGCTCGATGTCTACGAGGGCGAACCGGATCCGCCTGCCGCCTTGATTGGCCTGCGGAACGTGGTGCTCACGCCCCACGTCGCCGGGTCATCACCCGAGGCGCTTCAGGCCGCCTTGGCGTGTTTTATGGACAACGCCGCGCGGCACTTGGCAGGGGAGCCGCTGCGCACGCCCATCTGAGACGTGCTGAACGCTCACTCGATGTTTTGCACCTGAATGTCGACATCGACGCCAAGTGATTGATTGATCAAAGCAATTCTTCTGCCCTAGTCCAGAAACCCCACAAGAAACCCCACAGCGAATCGG
The DNA here is from genome assembly GCF_034043675.1 of Roseateles agri. Lineage (NCBI taxonomy): Bacteria > Pseudomonadati > Pseudomonadota > Betaproteobacteria > Burkholderiales > Sphaerotilaceae > Roseateles > Roseateles agri. The sequence goes on from NZ_JAXCLA010000013.1 coordinate 15,827, forward strand.
CGCTAGGGATCTCATGCGGCGCGCAGTGGACCAACTTTAGCGCGACCGCGAATGTCTTGCGTGGCCATTTGGACTTCTGCTCGCGACCCTGCGCCGGCAAGCACGACCTAGAATTGTTTACCTCAAAGTGCCCGGTCGAATCCGTGTTGAACGCCCGAAGGAGGGGGCGCAGTGGGCGCCGCCTCTGCACAGAAGTTTGGAGATGACCCGGCTCCAACTCAACTGTCCATTGGGCTGAATTGGATTGGCAGTGTTTCCTGAAGAATAGCTAGATGATGACGCTACACACGCTGCTGCGGAACTACGAGGCCCTGAGGACGGCGCCGCCGAAGGACACAGCCGATCTTCAGGCTCGGCTGAAGCGGCTCAAAGTCTAGGATGGAGGCATGAACCCGCTGACGCGCTACCGTCTAATGGAGACGGGCATTCAAACGCTAAAAACAGTGCTTGTTGAGGAGGCGGCGAAGCGCCCTGGGCGCACTGTTGAGCAGTGGACGACGGCCGAAGTGAACGCCATGTGGGCTGCAGCGCGTGATTTCGCTGAGCAGCATGGTCTTCGCGTGCCGCTGCTGGCGGACGTCGTGCGTGTTGAGCGCCAGGCGTGTGGCCATTGTGACTATGGCTCGAAGTGGGCGTTGTACGTCACAGGACTAATGATGGCCGCCAAACCAGTTGCGGTCTAGAAGATCTCGGCATGCAAATCCTGACCCTGGATCGCGCCAAAGCGATCTACCGCGCTGCGGTGGATGAGAAGGCTTCGGACGCCGAAGGCGAGGCTTGGTGGACGGCCGTGCATGCCGAACTGAGCCTGGTATTGACCGCACGCTCGGCCGGCGAGGCGGCCCATGTTATTTCCTGGTGGCACCACGATTGGTCTAGGGTAGGCGACACCGCCAAGGCCGCAGCACAACGAATTCGCGCAGCAGCTCAGGCTGAGGCGCACTGAAGGAAAGAGTACCTGCCCATGATGCTGGCCGAGCTGGAATTACCGAAGACCGCAATCCCTGAAAGTGTCAGATTGAATGCGCGGTCGCCGCACATCTACACGTCGAGGACGCAAGCTCCACACGGCGCTATCTGGATTTCGTGCTGTTACGCCACGCCGCATGTGGACAAGAGCACGCTTTGGAACCACAAGCTGTTCCTGACGGTCAGCGTCGTATCGAAACACATGGCTGGCGATGCACTTGCTCCTCACCCACAGGAGGCTGTCCCTGTAGGCCGGCTGTTCGTCGTTGACCCACTCGTCGCCCACTGGCTCTTCGATGAATCGGCTTGGGAGCGCAAAGCGACTCGTTCCTGGATCGGTCTGCAATGGGAGGTCGATCGCGACCAGGCAGCGCAAAAGGCTAACGAGCTCGTCAGTCAATTCAATGGCCGCTGGCTTCAGCTCGATGATGAGCGCTACAAGAACTGGCGCCATTGAGCAAGGAAAGAGAATCGTGAGCGGAAGTGGCCCAGACCAGGCGGTTCGTGGATGCCCTTTTGAGGTCGAGACCATCGGTTCGGGAGCCGGCCAGGTGCCCAATTGTTCGCATTGCCGTGGAGGGGTCGCTCGCGGGCATCAGGGCTTGACCGACGTCGGCTGACGACCCTATGCGGGCATCCATGAACGTCTGGTTTCTGGATCCACGGCCACTGGCTTCTTCACGAGGCCATCACGGCCATCGATCATTGCCACTGCGCCAAGACATGCTGGTGACCCACTCGGTACTGAACAGCGATCCAGCAGGTACGTGCGCCAGCCACCGTCTTGCCAAGCCTGTCCGCCCTGGATCGATGCTGAGCCGGTCGGCGGCCGCCAATAAGGCTTCCAAGCCGGCTCTGAAAACCGGCAGACCTTTGCCCAGGCATGTTTCGAGCGAACGGATGGCCGCTTCCTTGTCGCGCCGATGCTCATGGCTGAGGGCCATAAGAAGATGGGTGTCGGGCAGCGTCCCGAAAAAACGCACCAGATTGCCTGCGGGCACGGCTAAATCGTCGAGCCGGCCCTTCGCAAGCAGGAGGTAGGCGCCCAGACAGCCGGCGATGGGGTCCCGCCACTTGTCCCAGAGCAGTAGGTTGATGTCAGGTTCGAGCGGCTCCAGACGTCCCGCCTGGACCAGCCGCTGCATCAATTCCGCACGCCGTAGAGTGGCGAAGGCCGTGGCATCGGGACGGCGTGAATGCAAGTCCTCAAAGTCCAGTAGCGGTACTTGGTAGTGATGGAGCTCCAGGCTGCGATCGGATTCGCGCGTGACGATGACCAAGGCGAGCCAGCCGGGCATGATGGCTACAGGCATGGTCATGGTTTGTCCACTGGACAACTCCAGGCGCAAAGCATGCGGGCCCGGCTGACGCGGGGCCGTGGCCAAGCCGATGCCCTTGAAGGCTGGCATCAGGGCCAAGGGTATCCCCCAAGCCGAATCGTGCGGCGCTTCGCCGGCCGGCACACACAGCATCGAGGCCCCTTCCCCGAGCGGCTCCGGATCCGCCAGCTCGTCGCCCAGCACTAGATAGACGCCGGAGTTCGCATCGAAGCGTGGCAGGCCCAGTTGACGCAGCTTGTGGCCCCAGCGCTGGTCGGGATCGGTCGCCGCCCCGGCGGCCAGCGCCAGTAGGCTCGAGAGCTTCATGAAGCTGGCCGAACCGATGGCTTCGGAGGGATGCAGTACGCCATCCTCGGTAGTCGGGATGCCGGCCAGGGCCAGGGCATGGGCCGTGCCGGGGGCGGGCTGCGCCGCGGCCGGAAGCAGCGATAGAAAGGCATGGCTGCCCGGCACGACCTCCAACATCTGCTCGCTGCGAACGCCGTCCGGAGCCAGCAGGCTGGCACGGTAAAAGCCGGCAGGCAGGGCGTGCATTTCAAGCTGTCCAGCCCCATGGCCGACCCGATCACCCGCAGCGCTCGTGACCTCGAGCCACGTCATCGGATCAGGCGCCCTCAGCGTCAACGAGCCACTGTGCACGCCGGACCCGGTGAAGGCGAACGATTCAGGGATGGGACCACGCGTGGCGGTGTAGAACACATGCGGGCCAGAGCCTTCGCCGATCATGGCCGGCGGCTGTGCAGGGCCACCGCCCTGCGGCAGCATCTGCAGATTGACGGTGGTTGCTTCGTAGAACTCCAGCGTCTTAATCCGCTGCGAGAAGCGATAGCCCGGGGCGGTGGGCAGCAGGCCGTAGGTGCGTGGCATCAGCGGGATCTCCGCGGTCGACCCCGTCATTGGCGAAACGGTCTGCACTGGGGCTGACAGATTGCTGATTGCGAGGCTGGCCAGCGGGCGCGCCGCCTCCGGCAGCAGGCAGATCGACAAGGTCTCCGGCTGGACCGCGGTCTCGTCCAGCCGCCGGAAGACCGGGTTCAGGCTGCCCCGCTCGCCAAAGACCTGTGGGACCTGGATGATCGACGGCTCGGTGCCACGGCCTACGCTCAGTTTCATCGCGGCGACCCGGGCCTCCACATAGGCGAAAAGGCTCAGCCAGCGCACCGCGTATTCGCCGCTGTCCTCGATCCAGGATTTCGCGGTACCGCGCCCGCCTAGACCGTCCAGCAGGGCCCGGGTGAAGGCGCCGTGCTCGTCATTGGGATTGTGGATCTCGGTTGCCTTGACACCGGGCTGGGTGGCGTACATGACGAACTGCGGGCAGGGCGGCGTCCTGGCGAAGCGCGGCTTGGGATAGACGCCCAGCACGGCGTCGGTATCGAAGGATAGGTTGCGGCATGCATCAATGAAGAAGTACTGCTCCTTGAATCCGGTGCTTGCCAGTAGCGAAACGAGCGAGGCCACCGTGATGCTCCGGTCCGGTTCGATCGTGCGGAAATCGCTCGGCAGGATGGCGGACTGCAGTTGATGGCTGACGGCACTGCTCAGGCCATGACCGGCGAAGTAGAAGTAGAAACGATCACCCTCGCCGCCACTACGGCCGAGCAGTTCCTCCATTGTGTCGACGAGGTTGCTTCGCTCGGCTCGCCGGACTCTCACCGGCGCCTTGACCGCTTCCGTTGTGGATAGGTGGAGGTACAGCTGGTGACGATCGACGCCACCATGGTCAAGTAACCACGTTGACATTTGAACGGCATCATTGACCGCCCCCTTCAATCGATGCTCGGGCGTGCGGTACTCATTGACGCCGATGACGACGGCCCAGTTGTCTGCCATTCAGCCAAGCCTGGCGAACGCCCCATTGCTGACGAAGGCCTTGACGCCTTCGGGCAATGTGGACGGTTTTTCGAGATCGCGTACGGCGCGTGCGGCCACGTCGGCAGCGGGCTCGAAGGCCGTATAGCGCCCTTCGTCGTAGAACAGGCGAACGGCTTGGAAGCCGAAGACCAGCGGCACCTCGCCCTCATAGCTCAGGACATGGCTCGCGCTTACGGCTGCCGACACCTTGACCTTGCCGCCGACGATGCCCTGGATCGTCGGGACATCCAAGCTCAGCTCGGCATTGCTATCGCTCTTGGCCGCGACGGAAATCCGCCTGCTCTTGAGTATCGAGGTCACGACAAAGACGTCGGACGCTTCCAACATTTGGCCGATGGTCTTGGCGCCAGGATCGACATCCGAGGCGCCCAGGTACTTGTCCAGGTCGGAGATTCTGACCGAGTCGCGCAGCACGTCCACGAACTCGAAGGAAACGCTGCGTGCCGACTTGTAGGCCGCGTCCAGAGCCAGCTTGGAGCCGCCCATCGCGCCGATGATGTTGCCCAGAATGTTTAGGCCGATGCCCAGACTCAGCTCGCTGGTGCGCTGGCCGGAGATGTCGGCAACCGGCTCGTCGGCAACGATCGCCGGGGCGAGCTTTTCGCCGACCAGTACGCCATCTAGCGTGCCGAGCGCTTCGAGCGCCTTGTTCTCGCCCGCCAGCATCAGTAGCGGCGTGAAGTCACGTCGCGGCAGGCGGATGACGCTGTAGCCGATGTCCTTCAGAAACGCTATGGCCGGATCCTTGCAAAACATGACGGGCTCCGCTGAGGAATGGGCCACCAGTATCGCTAGGTGCACCAGCCGTGAAATCCTCAAATTCGTGGAACGCTGCCGCCTACCAGTGCAGCTGAAACGCTCCGCTGGGGCCGTCGTATGACATGGTGCAGTGGTCCAGCACGTCGCGCCCCAGGAGCCCACCTTTAGGCCTAATGAAATTCAGCGCCATCTCGGAGGCCAGGAGGTTGCCGACGCGCATGCCGCTGGCGATAAGACGTTTGTCGGGGATTTCCAGGCTGATGTCGTACTGCTGGACCGAAACCACGCCACCTGCCGTCTGGGTCATTGATGTCGATCGTGGCGACAGCGAGAAATGAGACACCAGCCACGGCTCGATGACGGTGGTGGATGCACCCGTGTCCACCAGAAAGCTCACCAAGAGAGGGCCTGGCACGGCTTGACCAACGCTTCTCAGCGCCGAGACCAAAGCGCTGCTAAGGCCGATTCGCAGATCGACTGCGGGACCGTCCGCAGGCAAAATGGGCAACGACCCGGTCGATCCCACGTCAGAGCAGCGGGGAGACCCGGTCGATGTGAACCTCGCGCGTCACCTGCTTGACCAGGAACTGCATGCCATAGCGCCTGTAGCCTTCGTCCAGGGCTTTCTCCAACGTCGTGAAGAAGTCCTGCGAGCGCCCGTGGATCAGAACGTACTCGCCCGCATGCTCACGAGCCCAAAACTCGCGATTAGCAAGGAAAGTGCGCGTTTCGAGCTCCAGATTAAGTCTAGTCACCATGAACTGATTTCGATCAAGGTAGCAGAGCGTCACGGCCGCCCACCACGCTGAGCTTGACTGGGGTTTCGAGCTTATATCACAAGGAGTTTTCGGCATGCGGGATAAGACGCCGCAGACAGGCTCATCTCCACCTACTTGATGGGTGTCCTCTGCGTCAGCCCCTCATTACTCCAGCCCGATCGCCAAGCCCATCACATCACTACAAACGACGCGGCCATCGTCAACGTGCTCAACGCATAGACGGCCAGCGTGGTGGCGAGTACGCGCACGTGCCGGAGCCGCTGTTCCGAGCGAAGCGGGTGGAGATCTTGTGTGGGCTTCTGACGCGCAAACCGCTGTTCGCGACGCCCACGTTCGAAGCGCACTTCGAGGAGGCGGACAAACCTCGCCGCGGGGATCATGTCGCTCGTGTGACGCATGACAGGTCAGCGTGTGCCACCACCGACGCGTTCAATGTGTCAGCCGAGAGCCGCGCATCAGCCTTCCCGAAAGCCGCCTCGGTGTTGTTGACCCATTGCGCGCGCCGGTGCAGGCGGGTCTCCCCTCGTAGTGCAAGGCTTGAGCGTTGGGCCAATGCAGCCATTCAAATTTGATCACATTGCAACGCAGGCGCTAGCGTTGCAGGTGCCTGCGTTCTCATTCATCTCGTGTGGAGCAGCCTCACCGGCCGTCTAACTCCTGCATTCCAGGGGACGCCTAACGACGGCGCTGAAATGCAGCGCTGAGCGGCCGCTTTCGGTTCCCAAATTCGGCTGCACGGAGGACCGCTCCCGGCCGACAAGAGACGACCCGTTGCGGTCCTAGAACTGTTCGGATCGGACGCCCCAAAGCCGCCGTTCAACGTTCAAGCTGAGCCGCGATCAGCGGCTGGGCATGGAATGCTCACAATGAATGGCGGGCCTAAAGTGACCAGCCGTTGCGAATCGGCTTCAGCGCAGGGTTTGTCTACCCGCCACGAGCAGCCAGTCCATAGAGATGGCAAAGAGGTCTTGCCTGCGCCGACAGCAGATCGTCGCTGGCCGCGCTTTGCAGCTCGATCGATGCCGCGTTAGCGCCGACATGATCGGCTGCGGGCTTGTCCACGGTAGCTGTGGACAACGTTGGGGACGACCTGAAGATTCCCGACATAGACCCTTGATCCGTCGGCGTTCGCCTTTGCCTGCTCTCAAATGAAGCACCGAACGGGGTTTCTCGTTTGAGGCGATGAGGAGCTGGAACCTGCGAATGGACGGGTGCTCACTCCCCTCCAGGCCAGGATGCACAAAGAAGCAGCAACGCCGTTGCCGTAGCCGTTATGTGGACTGCACCACTCCGATTTGTGACGCGCTTCACGGACCTGCTGCCATGTAGGTAACTTGCCTACGGCAATTGCCCTCAACCCCGGCACGCCACTGCCGGATTCGCCTTCTGCCGGCGAAACCCCCTCTCCGGAAAACTAGCGTCATCGCAACGGGCACTCGCCCAGCAACGTGAGACCAAGGGGAGATGACGATGACGAACTTCAAGCGCACTCTGCTGATCGCCGCACTGCTGACGCCGGGCCTGTCGATGGCCGTGACGGCGAGCAACACCTTCCAGGTGACGGCCACCGTGATCAGTTCCTGCACCGTCTCGGGCACGACCCTGAACTTCGGCAACACGATCGATTCGCTGGCCACGCCGACCCCGGTGGATGCCACCTCGACGCTGACGGTCACCTGCTCCAACACCACGCCCTACACCGTCGCGCTGAACGCCGGCACGAACGCCGGTGGCGCTTCCAACTTCAGCACCCGCAAGATGAAGAGCGGCAGCAACACGCTGAGCTACCAGCTCTACACCGACACCGGCCGCTCGACCGTCTGGGGCGACGGCACCGCCAGCAGCAGCACCTCCGCCGGCACGGGTACCGGCAGCGCGCAGACGCTGAGCATCTATGGCCGCCTGCCGTCGATCGCCAACGCCGTGCCGGGTGCCTACACCGACACCGTGACCGTCACGGTCACCTATTGATCGCCGGCCCCACCGAGACTGCCCAGGAAAGCCGACCATGCCAGCAACGATCAAGCGCGAGGACTTCCGCTTCATGGTGGTGGACGACTTCGCGACGATGCGACGGATCATCTCCGGCCTCGTCCGCGAACTGGGCTTCCATCACATCGTCGAAGCCGAGAACGGCCAGGCGGCGCTGCGCGGCCTGGAGCGGTCGGCGCAGTCCGGCGAGCCCGTGCACTTCGTGCTCAGCGACATCAACATGCCGGTTATGAACGGCTTCGAGCTGCTGGAAGCGCTGCAGGGCAAGCCCGAGACGGACACGCTGCGCAAGCTGCCCGTGCTGCTCGTGACGGCCGAGGCCCGCAAGGAAGACATCATCCGCGCCGCCCGCCTCGGCGCCGCCGGCTACGTCGTGAAGCCGTTCAGCAAGGACACGATCGGCGACAAGATCCACCTGGCGTTGAAGCACCGGCACCTGTTCGTGGATTGATCGCGCAGCCCTGCTCTCGCTGCAGTGCGCGCGCCTGCACCGGAGCGCGAGCGTTGGCGCAGGCCTCTGGCAAGGTGGCGGCGTGCGTAGTCCGATTGATTCGCGGGCGGCGCGGTCCGGGCCTTGAATCAGAACCCGAACGAGCCTGCTCGAAGGCCGCCGGTGGCGAGTGTCTGGAGATGGCCGTCAAGGGTCGCCCCATCTACGACATTGCCCGCTGCCGATCGGGCGCCCGAAACCCGCCAGTCGCGATGACGCCGGATCGAGCAGCGTTCAGCGTCAGTTGGTGACACCCTGGGATGCCTGATCGCACGCATCGGGAACGCATCGGGCCATTTCCGCGTCCAATGCATGGAGGCCCCATGCAAATCCACCGAAACCAGCTCCCGTCCCTAGGAGCAAGCACGACCGATACCGAACTGGTGCAGCGCGCCACGGGCGGCGAGGCGGCGGCGTTTGAAGCCATCATGCGGCGCCACAATCGCCTGCTGTTCCGGACGGCGCGCAGCATCGTCAGAAGCGACCCGGAAGCCGCGGACATCCTGCAGGAAGCCTATCTGCGTGCCTGGCGTGGCATCGCGTCCTTCCGTGCTGAAGCCAAGCTCAGTACCTGGCTGGTCCGCATCGTGGTGAACGAAGCCCTGGGGCGCCTGCGCAGCCGCGACGCAAATGTCAATCCCCTGGACGTCGCGGTGGAGTCGACCGACGCGGAGACGCAAGCCATGTGGCACGAAGACCCTGACAACGGCCCCGACCGCATGGTCATGCGCGCCCAGATGCGCCGACTGATCGAGGCGCATATCGACGTCCTTCCGGATGCGTTCCGAAGCGTCTTCTTGCTGCGCGCTGTCGAGGAACTGAGCGTCGAGGAAGTGTCCGAGGTGCTGGGCATCCCGGAAGCCACGGTCCGCACGCGCTTCTTCCGGGCCCGCAGCCTGATGCGTGAAGGCCTGTCGCGGGACATCGACATGGCCACCTGCGATGCCTTCTCCTTTGATGGCGAACGCTGCGATCGCATCGTCGCGGCGGTGCTGACACGCCTGCCTGCGTCGTAGAGACATTTCGGATCGAACCGGGGAACGTCACCAGCAAGGACCGCATCCAATGGACAGGGCCTGAACTTCTCGGAGCCGGTACGAAAAATTGGAGATCGCCATGTCCTTCCTGCAGACGCCGAACCTCGCCTCCGCGCGACGCCTCATTCTGGGAAATTCAAGCCTCGTGCTGTCCGGCGCCGCGGTGGCCCTGCTGGCCGGCAGGGATGCGCTGGCTGCGCAGTCCGGCAGCGGCGCGCCTCAGGATGTGCAGATCCTGAATACGGCACTGGGCGCCGAACTGGAAGCCATCGCGGCCTATCAACTGGGCGCCGAGAGCAAGCTGCTGCAGAAGCCCGTCCTGGACCTTGCCGTGACTTTCCAGGGGCATCACAAGGAACATGCGGACGTGCTGGCCCGGACCATCGAAAAGCTCGGCGGCAAGCCGGTCGCGGCCAAGGCAAGCTACAACTTCCCGCTCGACCAGCTCAAGTCGCAGGCCGATGTGCTGCGCTTCGCCGCCAAGCTCGAGCTGGGTGCTGTCAGCGCCTACCTGGGCGCGGTGCCCCTGTTCGGCAACCGCGACCTGGCGAAGGCGGCCGCCAGCATCCTGGGCGATGAAGCGATGCATTGGGCCGTGCTGCGCCAAGCGCTCGGGGAGGCCCCCGTGCCCGCTGCCTTCGTGTCATGAGGATGCTGCGGACTTGCCTGGCCGCGGGCCTCGTCGCTGGCGTCGCCGCGGCGGCCCAGTGCGCTCCCGATCTGGCGCATGGAGCACAGGTCTACGTCCGCTGCATGGCTTGCCACGCTACGGCCTACGACCGCGTGGGACCACGGCACTGCGGCCTGATCGGGCGACGCGCAGGCAGCGTGCCGGGCTTTGCCTATTCGGCGGCCATGAAGAAGTCGCAGATCGTCTGGGACGAGAAGACGCTGGATGTCTTCCTCGCCCATCCGCTCAAGATCGTTCCCGGCACGACGATGACCTATGACGGGGTTCCGGACCAGAAGGACCGGGCGGACCTCGTCGGGTATCTGAAGCGGCTCGACGACACCGCCGAATGCCGCAACCTGCGACTCACTGCACCCGCTTCGCGCTGAGCCTTTGCTTGCCGGTCTACCCGGTGCATGCGCTAAGTCGAGTCCCCGATGGTCGTCGTGCTGCCATGTTTGGTGCGGCCGACGCGTCGCCCCGTGCCTCCCGCTCGCGGTCTTCGCGGACATGGAGCCAGCTTGCTGGTCGTGTTCAACGGTCTGTGCCTGCTCAAGGCCGGTAGCTGACAAGCCCTTTCTCAGGCCCGCGGCGCACGGGCCTTACTTTGGTCCAGAATCAGCAATGCGTCTCAATACAATTCTTCAACGCCAGGCCCTCATCCTGGGCTTCATCGCCTGCCTCTTCTTTCCCAGCGCCCATGCAGCGGAAGCGGATGTGAAACGGGTCTGGCAGATCCTCGACTACCTGGGCGTGGACTACGCCGGTGCCGTGAAAGGCGGCGTCGTGCTCTCGGCGTCCGAGTACGGCGAGATGAAGGAATTTGCCAAGACGGCTCGCGAGAAGATCGCATCGTTGGAGGCAAAGCCCGATCAGCCTGCGCTCGTTGACGAAGCCAAGACACTGGAGGCAGCCATCGAGGCCAAGGCAGACCCGGCCCGCGTCGCGACTTTGGCCAAAACACTTGGCACCCACCTGCTTGCGAGCTATCCGGTGCCCCTTGCGCCGACCGCCATCCCGGACGTGCAGCTCGGCGCCAAGGTCTATGCAGCGAACTGCGCGAGTTGCCATGGCATCACCGGCAACGGCGACGGTCCGGTTGGCAAGACCCTGGATCCGACACCGATCGCATTCACCGACAAGGACCGCGCGCGCCACCGCAGCATCTTCGCCCTGTACCAGGCGGTGACTCAAGGCATCGCGGGGACGGCCATGCCAGCCTTCGGCCAACTGTCGGATCAGGATCGCTGGGCTGTCGCAACCTATCTCGGTTCATTTGCCCACGACGCGCAGCAGGTCGCACAAGGCGAGAAGCTGTGGGCGGCGGGGAGCAAGGCATCGGCCGAAGTGGGCAGTGTCGAACGCCTTGTCGGGCTCACCGAGGACGACCTGTCCAAGTCCTTGGGAGCGTCTGAGGCCGGCGCCGTCATGGCCTACCTGCACGTGCACCCCGAGGCGCTCGCGAAGGCTCAGGCAGGAGGACTCTCCCTGGCCCGCGAACGGCTGCATGCGAGCCTTCTCGCCTATGAGGCCGGGGATGCGAGCAAAGCGAAAGACCTCGCCCTGTCTTCGTACCTCGACGGCGTCGAGCCGTATGAGCAGGCGCTGGCCGCCCGTGACGGATCGCTGAAGGATCGCATCGAAGTCGAGATGGGCCGCTATCGCTCGCTCCTGAGCCAGGGAGCGCCGGCGAGTGAAGCGAAGGCCGTCGCGGCTTCCATCGAACAGCTGTTCTCCGATGCTGACAAGGTCCTCGCTGACAGCCATGCCGATTCGACCGCGGCGTTCTTCGGCAGCCTGACCATCCTGCTGCGCGAAGGCATCGAGGCGCTGCTGGTGGTGGTCGCGATGATCGCTTTCCTGCGCAAGGCCGAGCGGCGCGAGGTGTTGGTCTACGTCCACGCCGGTTGGGTCGCTGCACTGGCTGCCGGCGGCATCACCTGGATAGCAGCCACCTACCTGGTGACCATCAGCGGGGCCAATCGAGAGGTGACCGAGGGACTCTCCAGCCTCTTCGCCGCGGCGGTGCTGCTCAGCGTCGGGGTCTGGATGCATCAGAAGAGCGTTGCAGGGCAATGGCAGACCTACCTTCGTGAACGGATGTCCGCCGCGCTGGACCGGAAGTCCGCCTTCTTCATGTTCGGGCTGGCCTTCGTCGCGGTGTACCGCGAGGTCTTCGAAACGATCCTCTTCTATGCGGCGCTCTGGGGACAGGGCAGTGATGGCGCTATCGTGGCCGGTCTGCTCACAGGGATCGTGGGCCTCGTGCTCATCACGGTGCTGCTGCTTCGGTTCAGTGCCAGGCTTCCGATCGGGAAGTTCTTCTCGGCGAGTTCGTGGCTCGTCGCCGTGCTTGCAGTCGTGCTGACAGGCAAGGGCATTGCGGCGCTGCAGGAGGCGGGCTGGATCGCACCGAGCACCTTGACGGCTCCGAGGTTCGAGCCTTTGGGTGTCTACCCTTCGACGATTGGCCTGATCGCGCAAGGAGCGGTGCTGGCGTTCGTCCTTGGATTCTTCTTCTTGAATTCTCGGGCAGCACGAGTTCGCAAGAACTGATATCGCGCTTGGCCATCAGTGCCTGGCAGATCGTCGCGTCAACTTCGTCGCCGGAGTCAGGTCTTGCCATAGACCGTACCTACCCTCGTGGCTGACCCACCATGTGACGCTGCTCATGTCCTTCAGCAGCAAAGTGCTCGCTAGATGCACAACGACCCACCACGTGAATGCTGACGGGGTGTCTCGCTCAAAGATGCCAGAAGCGTCGATGCAAGTATCTGGGCTGCTACGCACCTGGCTGCCTCATCGCCTTCATTGTTTTCGGAACGCCCTGAATCTCGATCAACGCATCAGGACATAGACGCTATTGCAAAATCCCTCCGTTGCGACCCCAATCGCCATATAGATTGAAGCCGGGAGCGTCGATTGAACTGCGTAGCAAGCCGTGGAAACTTTGGCGGATGAGCGTATCTCGCTTCCGTGCGAGCTTCTTGATGCGAAGTTCATAGGGCTAGTTCTTCGAGTCGATGGCAGTGCCAAGCCTGCTTTGATTGACTTGATGAAGCGCAGAGGGGCCACACTCAGTGTGAAGCGGGTGCCTTCGACAGATCGAGATGAGTATCTGAGGCTATCCGCGATCAGATCTAGCAATCCGAATGGAGGACTGCCTGACACGATGTGCATCCCCTAAGGCTTGCGCGTGATTCAGCGCGAGGCATGTCATTGAAGGAGTCCGCAGTGAATGAAGCACCCGCTGATGTAAATTCCTCAGCATTGCCGAGGCCCTACAGCTTTGACGCTCTGTATATCTCGGGCCATTGGCGCAGCGGTAGCGCTGGCACGATTCTCAAGGTCCACGATCCGTATAGCGGTTCGCTTCTTGCCGAAGTTCCGGATGCCAGCTTGGGGGACATCGATGATGCCTTCCAAGGAGCCGCATCAGCGCAGCACGCATGGGGCGAATCGATGCCGGCAGTACGCGCTGACGTGCTGCGTCGAGTAGCTCAACTGATGGAGCAGCGCCGCGAGGAAATCGTGCGCTGGCTGATACAGGAGTCCGGTAGCACGCGGATCAAGGCCGAAATGGAATGGATGACGGTGCGAGCGATTGTTCTCGAGAGCTCGACCCTTCCATCTCGATCGCAGGGGAGGATTCTGACCGGTGACTTTCCCGGCAAGGAGAACCGCATCTATCGCAAGCCGGTCGGTGTGGTCACCGTGATCAGCCCCTGGAACTGGCCGATGCACCTGACGGCACGCTCGGCATTTCCGGCATTGGCCTTGGGCAATGCTGTCGTCGTGAAGCCCGCGAACGAGACACCGATCACGGGCGGGCTGCTGCTCGCCAAGCTCCTCGAAGAGGCCGGGCTCCCAGCGGGCGTGATGAGTGTCGTCATCGGTCCCAACGAGACGATCGGTGATCCTATCGTCCAGAACCCGTTGTCGCGTGTCCTATCGTTCACAGGTTCGACGGCGGTGGGGCGACGAATCGGCCAGCTGGCCGTCGCGAGCGGACGCATCAAGAAGACCATGCTCGAACTTGGAGGGAATGCTCCCTTGGTCGTGCTTGACGATGCAGACCTCGAACGGGCCGTGCGCATCGCGACCGTCGCCAAGTTCCTACACCAGGGGCAGATCTGTATGGCCACGAACCGCATCATTGTGATGGACAAGCTGCATGACGCCTTCGTCGAGAGCTATGTCGATCGCGTGCGCGTTCTCAAGTTCGGAGACCCGAATGACCCGAAGACGGTCATCGGACCGGTCATCAGCCGCAAGCAGCTCGACAGGCTGATCGCGATGATCGATGGCGCCCGGCGATCGGGTGCCCGCCAGTTGCTGGGCGGGTCTCCTCAGGGCCTGGTACTTCCGCCGCAGATCTTCGATCAGGTGACAAGCGAGATGGCAATCGCGCAGAACGAGATCTTTGGCCCGATCGCGCCGGTGATCCGCGCGAGAGACGAGGCGGACGCCTTGCGTATCGCCAATGATGTCGAGTCCGGTCTCTCGAGTGGCGTCATCACCGGTGACACTGATCGTGGCACTCGCTTTGCTCACCTGGTGGAAGCTGGCATGACACACGTCAATGACGTGACGCCGATCGACATGCCGACCATGCCATTCGGAGGAGAGAAGAACTCGGGGCTTGGCCGTTTTGGCTCCGAAGGCGTGATCGACAGCTTCACGACCGAGCACTGGATCTCGGTGCAGAACTCTTCCAACTATTTCCCGTTCTGATTCAAGCCGTTCTCCAAGATAGACGAGAAAGCCGGAGACCGCTTGCGGCGGTCCCCGGCTTGATTCGTGGCGGACGAGGTTGCGCTGGTGGCGCACAGCAGGTCAGGTCGTGGGCGCTTCCAGTTGCTTTCTGAAACTGATGGCCATCCGGTTGTAGGTATTGATCACGCCCACGGCGAGGGTCAGATCGACCAGTTCCTTCGCGGTGAATGTTTCAGAGGCGGCCTCGAACACGTCGTCTGGCACCGAGGTGTGCGCTACCAACGTGACCGACTCGGCCCAGGCCAGCGCGGCACGTTCGCGAGCGCTAAACACGGAGCCCGCCTCCCTCCAGGCTGACAGGAGCAGCAACTTCTCGGCGGGAACCGACGCCTTCATCAAGTCTTTCGAATGCATCGAGATGCAGTAGGCGCAGCCGTTGATCTGCGAGGCGCGGAGGTAGACCAGGTCCACCAACGCGGAGTCAAGCCCCGTCTTGGACATGATGTATCCATAGACACCGCCGAGCGCGCGCATGCCGTCCGGCGCCAGCGCCTGATGGTCAAGTCGTTGAGTCATGAGGAACTCCGTGGGTTGGAAAGCCTGCATGGTTGCGGAGATTCTGTCCGGGGGCTTTGATGAAAGTGATGGCGCTGGATCAATCCGTGCATCGTTGGTGTGCGGCCTCCGGGTCGAGGTAAGGGCGGTGTGCGGCCTCCGCAGCTGGCTGCCTGTAGGGAGACCCCGGGGTGTATCTCGAAGGTGACTTCGTTTCCGACTTCTGACAGGTTCACTTCAATGCCATCTGGCGCACAGTGAACGATGTCAAGCATTCAATCGGAGCGCTGAGCATGCAGATGAACATTGATATCCCGGTGATCTTCATTCATGGCATGTGGCTCCACGCAAGTAGCTGGGAACCGTGGATGAGGCGCTTCAAGAAAGCAGGCTATGTACCGATGGCTCCCGGCTGGCCAGGAGAGCCCGAGGACATCAACAACGCACGGCGATGCCCAGCGCTCGTCGCCAACAAGGGCA
Organism: Roseateles agri; assembly: GCF_034043675.1. Lineage (NCBI taxonomy): Bacteria > Pseudomonadati > Pseudomonadota > Betaproteobacteria > Burkholderiales > Sphaerotilaceae > Roseateles > Roseateles agri. The sequence continues at coordinate 31,489 of NZ_JAXCLA010000013.1, forward strand.
TCGAGGACATCGCGGCGCATTTCAGGAAAATCATGGCCCCTCTCGGATCCAAGCCGATCCTGATCGGTCATTCCTTCGGTGGACTGCTTGCGCAGAAGCTGCTCGGAGAAGGCCTGGCCCGCGCGGCCATTGCCATCGATCCGGCACAGATCAAGGGTGTGTTGCCTCTGCCGTTTTCCCAGCTCCGGGCCGGCCTCCCTGCGCTGGGGAATCCGTTCAACAAGAGTCGTTCGGTCGCCTTGACTGCCAAGCAGTTCCGCTTCGGATTCGGCAATGCAATCACTGAAGACGAGTCCAACGAGTTGTTCGAGAAGTGGGCTATTCCTTCGCCGGCCCGCGGCTTGTTCGAAGTGGCATTCGCGAATTTCAACCCGCGTGCCGCGTCCGCGGTCAACACCCGCAATGAGAGCCGCGGCCCCTTGCTGTTGATATCCGGGGGCGCGGACAACACTGTCCCAGACGTGACGACTCGTGCAACTTATCGGCAGTATCGAAAGTCGGCAGCGGTAACTGATATGCAGCGATTCGATGACAGGGGGCACTCGCTCGTGATCGATCATGGGTGGGAGGCCGTCGCGCGGGACTGTCTGCGATGGCTGGACGACGCCGTACTGTGACCATGGCCTGTCGGCCAGCCCACTGTTGCTGCGCCAAAGGCCCTTCGATAACTCGATCGAGTTAGTACTTTCCTACTTGAACCAGTATTACTGAAATCGCGAGGCATCCATACGATTTGCTCGTGGAGTAGAGAGGCAGAGGGCCTCGCTGCGAGGAGACGATGATGATGGGTGACGATTCGGTGGTGACGGTCTATGTGGCGCATCGGTGCACGGTGATCGCCGCTGGACTTGCGTCGATCCTGGGACGGATGCCAGGCTGTCGCGTGCATTCCCTCCGACAGTCTCAGGCCGAGGGGGAGCGGCCCCTCGACGATGTGGACGGAGGCATCCTCATTGCGGACATGGCATCCGCGTCGTCGTTCATCGAGAGGCGACAGCTCGAAACGACACTACGGATGCCGAAACTGGTCGTGATGAGCGATTCGCCCGGCGAGCGCGGATCAGCGCGACTGGGGCTTCCGAACGGCGTCGATGAATGCCTGCCGGTGGAGTGCCACGAAGGCGAACTGCTTGCTTCCATTCACCGGCTGACCGGAATTCCCAACGTGAACCGCTGCCGCACGCTTCGAGGGGGGCTGGCTCCGGCTGCGCTTTGCAAAGTGAAGCGGGCGATGGAGAGCCGGATGGCTGAGGCTTGCGATCTTCGGCTGCTTGCTCGTCTCGTCGGCCTGTCGGAGGGACACTTCGCACGGGCTTTCAAGCAAAGCGTGGGCGTTCCGCCTCACCGATACCTATTGAAACTGAGGGTCGAGGCCGCGGCCGACTTGATCCGAAGCTCCGATCGCTCGCTGACGGACGTTTCCCTTGAGGTGGGCTTCTCGGATCAGAGCCACTTCACTCGAACTTTCTCCCGCGAGATGGGTGAGACGCCGAGTGCCTACCGGTTCCGACATCGCTGACGGTTCACGGCAGCTCGCGGCGCGCGGCGTCATAGGTCGGGCCCCAGGCATGGACGAAGAACCCGTAGACGGCATTGGACTTCGGATCGGTCCTTCTATCCACAACCTGGAAGGCCGGTCCGCCGGTGTTCCCGTGGACGCGCACCAGCCTCCAGCATGTGGATCCCCTTCGTTTTGGTATGACGGGCAAGTCTGTGGCATTCGTCTGTGCGGGGAATCTGCCAAAGGACGTGGGGCGCACCCCTCCTTGGAGATGCGCCGGCCGATGCCCACGGGCAGGAGAGGCTACGAGAAGAGCAAGAACGTTCTATCGGCCGCGCTTTCGAACCAACCATACTTGGACATCGCTGCAAGCCGACCTGCTGTCCATGCCGATCTCTGTTCTTTGTATCGACGATCACGCCCTCCTGCGCGAAGGCATCGCGGCGGTCCTGCAGGGGCAGGAGGACTTCCAGTTCGTGGCCGATGCGGCCACTGCGGAAGAGGGTATCGAGCGCTTCCGGGTGTATCAGCCTGCGGTCACTTTGCTGGACATCCAGATGCCGGGTGTCAATGGCATCGAAGCTCTGGTGCGCATCCGCAAGGAGTCGCCCTCCGCAAAAGTCATCATGTTGACCACCTACAAGGGCGATGCCCAGGCGGCGCGAGCAATTGCTGCCGGAGCAGCGGACTATTTGCTCAAGAGCAGCCTGCATCGTGAACTGCGCGAGGCCATCCGGATTGTCCATGCCGGCCGCCGGCATGTCACGCCGGAGGTCGCAGCAGAGGTCATGCAGAACATGGGCGGCGCGACCTTGTCTCAAAGGGAAATCGAGGTGCTGCAGTGCATTTCAAACGGCAATTCCAACAAGATAGCCGCCTCGCGGCTGAAGTCGTCGGAAGAGACGGTAAAGGTCCATCTGAAGAACATATCCGCCAAGCTCGGCGCAAAGGATCGGACTCACGCAGTCGTCATCGCGCTCAGGCGCGGCATCATTGACATGGTTTGAGCCAACGGCCGCAACCGGAAGAACACTAGACCGATGGAATACTCATCTCTCTCAAACTTCCTGCGCGCGAGCTCGACTCTGGGCCGCAGGCAGTCGGGGAGTCGGGTGGTTCGACGGCAGGCGCTTTCTCAGAATTGCTCCAGAGCAGGAGGGGGCGCTCGACGGTGTGTCGGGACTCGTCGAGACTGCCAACGGCGACCTTTGGGCCCATGCAGGCCACGGCGTTGAACACCTGGCCGCCGCGGAGATCGCCCTTGCGCTGTCGAATCCAGAACATCGAGTGCGACTCGAGCACTTCGACCATTTCGATGACATCCCGGGCATCGCAGAGCAACTGCGGCCGGTTCCAACGGCAGTCGAAAGCACTGACGGCATGTTGTGGTTCTCTCTCACCAACGGCTTGGTGACAATCGATCCGGCCAAAGTCCGGCGCAACACGATCGCGCCGACGGTGCTCGTGCGCAGCATCAAGGCCGGTCCGCGCGAATACGTTGTTGGCGGGCCACCGGTCGCGCCACCGGTAGGCGTGCACGACGTGCAGTTCGACTACACCGCTACCAGCCTGGCCATTCCCGAAAGGGTCTCCTTCCGCTACAAGCTTGAAGGTTTGGACAATGATTGGCAGGAAGCTGGCCCCCGGCGCCAAGCCTTCTACACCAACCTGCCTCCCGGCCGCTACCGATTCCGGGTGACGGCATCCAACGAGGACGGTGTGTGGAGCGAGCAGGGCGCTTCGACCGAGGTGGAGACTGCGCCGGCCTTCTATCAGACCAACAGCTTCAAGGGGCTGGTGGTTGCTGGCGTCATTCTGCTGGCGTGGCTCGCGTACCACGCGCGGGTCCGATACCTCTCCCAGATGCTGACACTGCGTCAGGAAACGCAGCAACTCGAGCGGGAGCGCATCGCGCGCGAACTGCATGACACCTTGCTACAGGGCGTGCAGGGTCTGCTGCTCCGCTTCCGGGCAGTGGCCGATCGAGTCGGCGTCAGCAGCGAGGCACGCGTGGTGATGGATGGCGCGATCGACAGGGCTGAACAGGTGCTGGTCGACGGGCGGGACCAGATTGTCGAAATGCGTGCATCTGCGAATGTAGTTGATGGTCTGGCGGCAGCACTGGAACGAGTGTTCGAGGATATGAGGTCGCTTGCGCCATTGAGTTTCCATATCTCGGTCGACGGCCAAGAGCGTGAGATCGAAGGCCTGGTTGCCGAGGAGTGCTACCGGATAGCCCGCGAGGCACTCTTCAACGCAGCTCGACATTCAGCTGGCAGCGCGGTCGCCGTTCGCTTGCGCTTTGCTTCGGAGGCCTTCGTCATGACGATCGCAGACGATGGCATTGGCATACCTTCGGACACGTTGGCCGCCGGCAATCGGCCCGGTCATTGGGGCCTGTCTGGTTTGCGAGAACGCGCCCTGCGGATCGGCGGCCACCTGGAGGTTGTCAGTGTCAATGGCCAAGGAACGTCGATCTCACTGACGGTGCCTGCTGCATCTGCCTATGGAGGCGCGAAGATCGCGGTCAGGCGCAGTCGCAAGGCGGCACTACGCGAGCGAGAACAAGCGATCGCGCCGAACTGAAGACCAGATCAAGGCGTAGCCTGAAGGCGGGAAAGCAAGGCTGCCGCGAGGCTCTTTGCATCCGACGAATCGAGGAAGTGTGCGATGACCTGCCCGCCGGGTGCCGCTAGGTAGGTTATGGTGGTGTGCGGGACCAAGTAACCATCTGGGGCATTTTCATCGCTACGCCGCTGTGCGAAGACGCGAAAGCTGCGCATGGCGTCGTCGATCTCCGCTCGGGTTCCCGTGAGCCCGACGAAGCGGGGATGGAGGCTCAGGAAATCCCGCAAAACTGCTGGCGAGTCTCGTTCAGGATCAACCGTCACGTACAGCGGCTGGATTCGGTCGGCCATCTCGCCCAGCCGATCGAGTGCCGAGTCGATCTTTGCCAGTTCTCGCCGGCACACGATCTCGCAGTGGGTGAAGCCGAAGAACAGCAGCAGCAATCGATCGCCAAAGCTGTAGGCGTCGACACGTCTGTCCTGATGGCTGACCAAGAAAAAGTAGCCGCCCACGGCGGGGCCAGAAATCGGTGAGTGCAGTTGACCGCAATGGCAGCTCATGGTCGATCTTCAAAGTCCTCATGGCGGCACTCTAGAAGCGACGCGCTGAACGAGCATCCGTCAAACGACAGATCGTCCGCTCGACCTCCTGCGCCGGGTGTCATATCCGGTTTGGCCATAGCCTCCTGATTCGATGGGTTGCCGGATCGAACATGCAGCAGATGCGTTCCCGGAGCCGTCATCCTGCCGACACCGAAAGGAGCTTATCCATGAAGACACTGGCCGCAATTGTCCGCACATCCAAGGCGCCGTTTTCCCTGACCGACATCGAGTTGCCCGAGCTGGGCGCCCATGACGTGCTCGTGCAGATCGCCGGTGTCGGGATCTGCCACACCGACCTGGCCAGCCGCGATGGCAATTTGGGTGCACCATTCCCATCAGTCTTCGGGCATGAAGGCGCGGGCGTTGTGACCGCCGTGGGCCGCGACGTGACTAAGCTGGTCGTCGGCGACCACGTCGTCCTCGCGCCCGACTCGGACGGCTCGTGCCCGCTCTGCCAATCAGGCTCGCCGATGTACTGCGACCGCTTTACCGATCTCAACCTGCAGACAGATCCCCATGGCCCGACCGCCCGCCTGCACACCGGAGAGCATGCCCACATCAAGTATTTCGGGCAGTCGTCGTTCGCACACTTCGCGCTGGCGGGGGACCGCAATGCCGTGAAGGTGCCGAAGGATGCGCCGTTGTCTCTGCTGGGGCCGCTCGGGTGCGGCATCCAGACTGGTGCCGGCACGGTCATGAACGGGCTTCGACCCCGCGCCGGCGCATCCATTCTGGTGCTGGGCACGGGCACGGTGGGCATGGCTGCGATCATGGGCGCGGCGGTCTGTGGGTGCGCGAAGATCATCGCTGTCGATCGCGTGGAGAGCCGCCTCGAGCTGTCGCGAACACTGGGAGCAACCCACACCATCGATACCAATCATTCGCCCGACCTGGTCGCCGCGATCTTGGAGATCGTGCCCCGGGGCGTCGACTACATCGTCGATTCGGCCGGCGTGCCCGCCTTGGTCGAAGCATCGATCGGTGGGCTAGCGAGGCTCGGGACGGTCGCACTCGTCGCAGTGCCGCCGACACCAGAGCGCACGCTCAACCTACCGTGGCTGTACATGCTGCTGAAGGGCCAAATCGTCCAAGGCTTCATCGAGGGGAACGCCATCCCCGATGTCTTCATTCCACAGATGATCGCGCTCCATCAGGCGGGTCGCTTTCCGTTTGACAAACTGATCCGCGTCTATCCTTTCGAACAGATCAATGAGGCCATCGAAGACCAGCATGCGGGCAAGACCATCAAGGCAGTGCTGGAGATGAGGTCGTGAATGCGGATCTGCCGGTCCGTGGCCTCGATACGCTGCAGCGCGGCCATGTTCGTCACTTCGACAATCTCTCCCGGCTGCCCCCGAATGACTGGTCCTTGATGGGGGGGCGCAGCATCGGGCAGGACGACTTCGGCGCCTACCGGTTCCAACTCGCCTACATGGCTTACGCGGTCGCTCTGACCTACATCCATCGCATGCCTGCGGCGCCGGGTCTGTTCAAGCCGCTCTTCCGGCGCCTTTTTGACAAGCTGCTCCTGCCCGAGGTGTGGATGTACTGGCGGGACGTCAGTCGCGGCGGCAGCATCTTCAACCGTCACTTGACCGCGAGGTACCAGGAAGAATGGGATCCGGTGCGGCGCGATAACATCATGTACAGCGCCTACGTGCAGTCGCTTGCGCTGCTGTACAGCTACCTGTTCGATGACGACGCCCTGTCGAGCCCGGGCGCCATCACCTTCAAGCACTGGTCCTATTTCTGGGGCGGCGAGCCCAAGGCTTTCGCCTACGACGAGCACTCGCTCAACGATCATCTGTACTGGCTGATGGTGGAGAGCGGCTACCTCGGTGTGCCCTGCGAGCCAAACTGCATCTTCCAGATCTGCAACCAGCCAGCGCTGCTCGGGTTCCGCTTGCATGACCTGCGCTATGGAGGTAATCGTGCGCAGGAGGTCACCGACGCCTACGAGGCGGCGTGGCGGCAGTTCGGGCGCATCGGCGACAACGGGCATTACCACGTGATGCTGGCCGCCGATACGCTAACGGTGCGGCCCAATCTCAGCCGATCGCCGTGGGTGGATGCCTGGTGCGGCGCACTGATGAACATGTGGAACCGCGATTTCGTGCGCGACAACTATCCGCGTCAGATCGCGGAGTTGGTGAAGCCGGGCATGCACGGCACCTTGTCCGTTCATCCACCTCAGCGGCCTGAGGTGATGGGCGAGCGGATCGTCAGCGACGATTGCGATTTCGGCTGGGTGGCGGCCTGGGCCGCAGAGATGGGTGATGAGGAGACGCTGCAAGGCCTGCTGGGGCACGCCGACCGCTTCATGCGTCCCACGTGGAGCCGGGGCGGCCTCTACTACCCGCGCAATGATCAGGCGGAGGATGGTTTCGGCAACCGCACGCTGGTCGAGCCGCATACCGGCAACGTTTTGCTCGGCTACGCGCGGCTAAACGTTCGGGACGGGCTCTGGCATCTGTACAACGACAAGCTGGATGCTGCCTTCCACACACGGCCGGCGCTGACGGAAGTCGGTGTCGATGTCGAACTCCATGCTGCCTGGTTCCACTGCTCGGCGCTGCGCTTCAGGATGTCGCTACGCGGGCAGCGCGACGACGAGGTCGTGGTCGGACGGCTGAACGGGCGCGGCGCTTGGGTGCTCGTCTGCGATGGGCGCGTGATGGCTCGCGGGAGCGGGTATACGGTGCAGAGCAGCGATTCTCCTTATGTGGTGGCCGGCGAGGCCGGCATTTCCATTCGCTGCCCCTCAACGGGTGTCCATGAGTTCGAGCTTTGCTTCAGCTGAAAGCGATGCGCCGACCCGTGGGTCGGCGCGCCCTTTGAAGAGACGGCGCCTCAGAACCTCCAGGCGGCGCGGATCCACAGGCTTGTGCCGTCGGCGCGATTGCGCACGCTTGTGTCCTTGACGACCTTTCCCTCGACGGACCAGCCGCTGGGCGCCTCGTACTGCACGCCTCCGCCGACACCGAACACCTGAGCGCGATTGCCGTCGTTGCTGACGACGGCGCCGTTCAGCTTGTCGTCGCTGAACTGCGAGAGGAAATAGCCCTCCAGCCCGATCCGCAAATGCGGGCGGACGCGGTAGCCGATGTTGTAGTCGCCGGCGAAGTAGCTGCCGGATCGATAGTCGGTGTCACCGTTGCGCCTGTTGAAGGTCAGGCTCATCTTTGTGGATGCGTCCCAGCCTTCGGGATCGTGGAAGGACCAACCGAAGATCGGTCTCAGCGAGAAGTAGTTTCGTCCGATGTTGGCGAGGCGATTCCGATCGTAGTCACCCACCGGCATCACGAATTCCAGCGCGTAGCCCCAGTGGAACATCCCGCTGTGATAGGCCAGCAGCGGGGCCATCAGGAGGTCGCCCTTGCCGGTCCGGGAATCGCTTTTCCCAGGCACGCTGACCCGCAGGTCCACAAGAGGCATCAGTGCGTAGTAACCGAGCTGGCCTCCGGCCAGCGTCGTGTCGGTCATCAGGATCAGGCGAGGCGTCACCGAATCGGCGTAGAGCCGGAAGCCCGGAATCGCGGAGTGTCCCGAGTCATCGGCTAAGCGGCGAGCCTGATAGTGATTCTGGTAGACGATGCCATAGAGCCCTGTGGGCGGCAGTGCGCCGGCCAGCGTCCCCTCCGCGCCCAAGCCGTAGGTGTCGACACCGCCTTCGAGGGCCGATGCGGCACCCGCGGCACAGCAGAGCGTGCACGCGGCGCAGCGGATGAAAGTGAGTGGAGCCATCGGATGTTCTTGCCTTTCAACAGGAGTCAATCGGCGCCGGTCCCGCAATTCAGATGCAAGTCAGGCGCGCACTTCGGATGCTGGACACCCAGTCTGCTGGCTGGAACCCATCGCTGAATCTGTCTTTGGATGGGCGAACGCGTACCGCTTCGCGGCCGATTCGTCGGGGTTGGCGCTGCGCCAAGGGACGTGGTGGTGCTCCTCTCCGTCGAGAGATGGAGCTCGCCACATACCTTCATGTGCATGTCGGCTGCAGAAGTTTCCTGAAGGATTCAGGAGCAGCAAAACCGGCTATCCCTCCTACTGAAAGGACCGTCATGATCTCCTTGAAACCGCATGCAATGCGTGCACTGGTCTCGTTCTTCATCATCCTGCTCCTGAGCGGCCTGGCCACGGCCCATGAGACACAGCAGGAGTCCGCTTCCGGCTCGCCTTTGCGAAACCGTACCGTCGTGCTTGTGCACGGATTCTTCGCCGATGCGGGATGCTGGAGTGACGTGATCCGCATCCTTCAGAAGATCGGTGTCAGGGTGGTGGCCGTGGAGAATCCACTGGCCTCGCTGGCTGGCGACGCCGAGGCCACCCGACGCGTGATCGATGCGCAGCAGGGTCAGGTCGTGCTTGTGGGCCACTCTTGGGGTGGAGCGGTAATCACGCAGGCCGGTGTCAACCCGAAGGTGTCCTCTTTGGTATTCGTCGCCGCATTTGCGCCCGATCAGGGCATGTCGGTCGAGAACCTCATCTCCGGCTTTCCACCGGCGCCGTGGACAGCGACCTTGCAGCGGGATGACTCGGGAAATCTGAGTCTGTCGGAAGCGGGCTACATGACCTACTTCGCGCCCGATCTTCCCGCACATCAGGCACGTGTCCTCGCCGCTGAGCAGGGTGCGACCTTTGGCGAGACGCTCCTGCAACCGGTGAGTCAAGCCGCGTGGCACGTGAAGCCTTCGTGGTATGTGCTGGCCGAGAACGACCAAATGATTCCGCCCGAGTTGCAGCGGGCCATGTCCTCGCGAATGAAAGCCCGGGTGGTGCCTGTCCGGTCCAGCCACGTCGTCATGCTTTCGCATCCGGAGGCGGTTGCTGCCGTCATTCTCGAAGCTGTGCTCGCACGGCCCAACGATTGATATTGAGACGGCAGCGGAGGAAGCATGTTCTCACTGGAACATAGCAAGGCTGGATACTGGGCAGACTACCTGCTCTACGCAACTGTGATCGGCGGCCTTGCATCGGCTCTGGCGATCTGGGGACCGCGCCGGGACTGTGTCGAGATGGTGCTGGTGACCGGGATGGGCACGGTGATATGGGCCTTGGCGTGTGCGCGCCGAAGTAGAACTGAGCGATTGGGTCTCGACCTGCAGGGCCGTCTCGGCGCTCGGGGGCGCCGCCGGCGCGTTCAGCCTTGCCAGCACGTTGATGACGTGCTCCACGCTGACGCGTCACGACGATGGCGCGCTCTCCGTCGCAAGTTCCGCCGGCATGATCACGGCGTCCAGCCCGGCCATCGTTGCGATGGCCAGGACCGGGGCCATCACGCGGTCTCCTCCGGCCTGCCGCAGCAGGCTGCGACGCAGGCGCTGCAACACCTGGGGCATGTCGGCGAAGGGCGCGCCGTTCCTCAGCGCGCCGGGCTTGCGTTGCACTAGCGGGATGTAGTGCTGCCGGTCGTAGCGGGTGCCGCCAGCATCACTGAGCCGTTCATGACGGGCCACGACGGCGTCGTCGGCCACGACCTCGACGTTGCCCGGGTACGGACGTGTGCTGACCATCTGTCCGGCCGGCTCGCAGGGCACGGAGTAGCGATTGCGCGCCACCGACACCAGGCAGGTGCTGGACACCCCGGGCGGGTGTCTCCACATAACCATCGAACGGCGCCGGCATCGGCATCAGGTGCGGCCGCTCGTGCTCAAGCATCTCGGCCACACTGAACTGGCCGTGCTCGGGGTGTCTGACTTCGCTCCACAGCGCGCGGCAGCGCTCGCTCAGCCAGGCATTGAGGTCGGCGAAGGAGCCGAAGCGCTGCTTGGTCGCGTCGATCCAGATGCGACGGCGGCTGTCCTGGACGTTCTTCTCCACGCGCCCCTTCTCCCAACCGGACGCGACGTGGCAGAAGTCGGGGTCGTACAGGTAGTGCGCGCACATCACCGCGAAGCGCGCGTTGACGGTGCGCCCCTTGCCCTTGTGCACCTTGTCCACGGCCGTGCGCATGTTGTCGTAGATGCCGCGCCGGGCCACGCCGCCCAGCGCGCAAACGAGCGCGTGTGCGCATCGAACAGCATCTCGTGGCCCTGGCTCGGGTACCGGCGCGTGAAGCCACTTCGAGATGGTGTTGCGTGACAGGCCCGTCTTGCGCGCGATCTCGCGCTCCGACAGCTTGTCCCTCGTGTGCAGCCGCCGGATTCTGCCAATCATGTCCCTGGTGATCACTCCTGGAACCCCGCTGCTCAGAAAGGCAGTAGGGTGGGTTGAACACCTGGCTCACTTTTACTTCGGCACTACCTACAGAACTGGCTCAGTTTCCGGTCGGCGCCAACAATCGTGCTCATCGAATCCACGATAGGCGGTCGTGTGATCCCTTTCTTCACCTGAAGCGTCACGCCGGGATTGCAGAATGCGGTCCCGGCCTGGCGGAACCGGCTGCTTGACGGCGTGACGGTACTGGCGCTCCTGGGCTGGGTCGCGGGCATCGCGGGAACGTTGACGGCAGCGCTGCTATCGGGCTCCGCCGCCTTGCACGCCTGGCGCCTGTGGACTTGGGCACCGGCGCGGACGATTCAAAAGCCCATTCTCTGGTCGCTGCACCTGGCCTACGCATGGATACCCATCGGACTGCTCTTGCTCGCTCGCTTGGTCCGCATTTGGCGGGTCGAGCCCGTCGCCTGCCTTGCATGCGTTCGCAGTCGGCGCGACCGGAGGATTGCTGATCGCCATGATGACGCGAACAGCCGGGGGACACACGGGTCGCCCATTGCTTGCTTCGCGCGCGGAGACCTGCTCCTACGTACTCATGGCCGCCGCAGCAATTCTGCTCATCTCGCACGCTTTGCTTTGGCCCGGCGTGCATCCCGTCGCGCTGATCTTGGCCGGCACCTCCTTTGCACCGGCATTCGGCATCTACCTCGCACTCTTTGGACCCTGGCGCCTTTCCGCTCGAACGGACGGCAAGGATGGCTAGCTGCGATTTCTCACGTGCGTGCACAGCCGCGCTGTCCGAAAGGCATACGCACGCATGCGACTGGACGCCCCTTGTTCTTCAATCCTTTGGCAGGCGATCAGCCATTCGATACCAGTCAAAGTGGCTCATGTTTGTGCAAAGCGGAGGTCAAAGTCATGACGACTCGATACAGGGGAACGCCCATCGTGTTCATTCACGGCATGTGGCTTCACGCCAGCAGCTGGCAGCCCTGGGTGAAGTTCTTCGAGACCGAAGGCTACAAGCCCGTGGCCCCGGGTTGGCCTGGCGAGCCCGAGGACATGGCCTCCGCTCGGGCGGCGCCCGAGCTTGTCGCGAACCGGGGCATCGAGGACCTGAGTTCTCATTTCAGGCAGATCGCGAATGCCCAACCGACATCGCCCATCCTGATCGGCCATTCCTTTGGCGGACTGATTGCGCAGAAGCTGCTCGGAGAGGGCATAGCACGGGCCGCAATCGCGATCAACCCGGCGCAGATCAAGGGGGTACTGCCTTTGCCCTTTTCACAACTGCGTGCGGGACTGCCTGCGCTCGGAAATCCGTTCAACAAGAGCAGGTCCGTCGCACTTACGGCCAAGCAGTTCCGCTATGGATTCGGAAATGCCTTGCAGGAGGATGAGTCGAACGAGCTGTTCGAGAAATGGACCATCCCATCGCCGGCTCGCGGTCTGTTTGAAGTCGCATTTGCGAACTTCAATCCGCGCGCGGCTTCGGCCGTCAACACGGCGAACTTCCGGCGGGGTCCATTGCTCGTGACCTCGGGCTGTTCAGACCACACCGTGCCTGACGTCACCTCCCGCGCCACCCATAGGCAATATCGCAATTCAAGCGCGGTGACCGACCTCAAGCAGTTTGCCGGCAAAGGTCATTCGCTGGTTATCGATCATGGCTGGCGCGATGTGGCAACGGCCTGTCTGGACTGGTTAAGAAAGCAGGGCATGTAGGCCGTCGGATTCTGCCCTCCCTCGGGCCAGCCACTCTTCGTCCTCGATGCATCACACATCGATGACGCCGCGCTTCAGTGCGATCGTGACGGCATGGGTACGGTCATTTGCCGCGAGCTTGCCTAGGATGTTCTTCATGTGAACCTTCACCGTCTCTTCGGAGATGCCCAGCTTCATGGCGACACTCCGGTTCGAGTTTCCAGCGGCCACTTCTCGCAGCACGCCCAATTCCCGTTCGGTGAGCACTTCGTCTCCTATGTGCTCAGCGAGCTCGTCTGCCACCTCTCGCGGAATACGACGGTGGCCAGCGTGCACCGAACGAATTGCGGTCAGCAGGTCGGTCCGGATCAGACTCTTCAACAGATAGCCGCAGGCGCCGGCTTTCAGGGCACGCATGGCTGCCACGTCTCCGTTGTACGTCGTCAGAATCACAATACGCGCTTGCGGCCATTCGGCGCGAATCGCGACAGTCGCTGCCACGCCATCCATCTGCGGCATCGCCAAATCCATGAGCGTCACGTCGGGACGATGTTCGCGGAATCGATCGATCGCCTCCACGCCATTGCCGGCTTCGGCAATGACCCTCATATCACTCTCGCCGTCGACCACTGCAGCGATGCCCTCGCGAAGCAAGGGGTGGTCGTCGACGATCATCACCTTGATCACGACCATCTCCCCGATGGATTGATCGCGAGAGCAAGTTCAACCCTAGTGCCCCCGCTCTCGCGCGGCTCGATTGTCAGGGCGGCACCGATACGCTCGCTGCGCTCACGCATGCCCTGCAAACCCCAATGGCCAGGACGTGAACCTGATTTGGCCATCTCGGCGTCAATGCCGACGCCGTCGTCTTCAACCGATATGAGCAGCTTCTGAGAGGCGTTGCTGATGCTGAGCCCGATGGTTGTCGCCCTTCCGTGCCTGCAGGCATTGGTCAACGACTCGCCAACGATTCGCTGGATCTCATCGGCCTCTTCCAGCGACAGCCGCGGATCTTCGCCTGAGGACTCGAAGCGAAAGATCAGCTGCGCTTCTGCCGCAAGCTCGTCGCCGATTGTCCGCAGTACTTGCGCCAGGCTGTCGCGATGACTGGCGGCACGGCGAAGGCCGCGCACCCGATCTCGCCCTTCGGTGAGCACTTCGTCTGCGCGTTCAAGGGCGGTCTCAATTTGCTCACGGTTGACGTCGTCGGCAGGCATTCGATTGGTGATCGCCTGAAAGCGCAGAATCAAGCCCTGCGTACTCTGCAGCAAGGTGTCGTGAAGTTCACGCGCAATCCGGTCGCGTTCGGCGAGCTGGGTGTCCAACTTCTGGCGCAGATGCTGCGCTATCCGACGCAGTCGCCACTTTATCGTCAACGTGATAAAGCCAACGGCTGCGACGACGCATAAGGCCAAGAACCATACGGTCTCGGAAAAGGTGGGTTCGATGCGAAAGCTGAGCGAACCTTCTTCCGGGCTCCAGATCCTGCCATCGATGGAAGCAAGGACATGGAAGCGGTAGTTGCCCGCGCGAAGATTGGTGTAGAAAGCTTCTCGCCGCATGCCTGCATCTCGCCAGTCGGCGTCGACCCCGTCGAGCTTGAATCGATAACGCACCCGTTCCGGCACTTCCAGCTCAAGACCGACGAAGTCGATCCGCAGATTGTCCGTCCCCTTGGCGAGGACGATGGGCTCGCTGGGCTCGTACCGTTTGCCGTTCGCAAGCAGCGTCTTGACAAGGGGGCGCGGCGGGGCTCGGAGCTTGACTGCGGTCTTCGGATCGATCGAGAAGATGCCCGCCGTGCTGGAGAACCACAAGGTGCCGTCCTTCCCTTCCGCCGCAGTGGGTAGCGGTCGCACACGAGCACTTGAGCCCAGATATCCGTCCAGTCGGTCAAAGACATCGATGACGATGGCGGAGTGCGGCGCGCCATCGGCTTGCGCCAGGTCAGAGGCAGGAATGTGTACGATGCCTGCTGCCGAGTTCAGCCACACGTCCCCGGATGCCGTCTCGACGATGCCGGTCACAAAGTCGAAGGCGCGTTCGCGATCAGCCCGCAAGCGCGTGAACGTCCGCCCGTTCCATCGGCGCAATCCCAATTCGCCGCCGGCCCAGACGTTTTGGCCATGCGCGGTGAGCGCAGTGACAACGCCGAAGTCTGCGCCTTCAGCTTCCCCGAACATATGGACGTCCGAACCCCTTACCCGGGCGATTCTCCCGTCCGCGTATCCCAGCCACAGGTTCTCGTTTGCATCCCAAGCCAGAGTGACTGCGGGTTCTGATGGCAATCCAGGCAGACCGCCGTTTGCCTGCCAGACGCCTGCCTGGTACTGGAAAACACCTTTTCTCACGATCGATACCCAAACGTGTGCGAGGTCCTTTCCCGCAATCGCCTGAATTTCCGAGTGATCAATCCCAGGGGGGGGCGGAACCGCACGCCAAGCGCCTGCATGGAGGTGCCAGAGATTGCCCTCTCCACCTGCCATGGTGGTGCCATCAGCCAGCCGGGCGATGGCAAAGACATCTTCCAAGCCCGGAACTGCGCTGGCTTTGCCGTGGTTCACCAACTGCAGTGGGCCCGCAGCGGGCATTAGCAGCAATGCGCCGTCGTCGAGCGCAGCAACGGCCATGTTCGCGGCCAATTCTGATGCGAGGAACGAGATGTCGAGAGGCGTCGCCGCGCGCATCGAGAACCGTTCAAGGCTGGTGGAGGTCATGAACCACATCTGACCGTCGTGCGTTGTCAGAAAGCGAGTGACACCGGCGAAGCTTGTTCCCACCATGCCGTCTGAAAGCCCGACTCTGTCTCGTTGAGCGGCTATATCGAGGGTGTCGTTCGCCGGCGATGGACTTGCCCGAACGACAGAGTTGCCATCGACCATCCACAGCGCACCTTCAGCATCGATATTCGCGACATTGCTGTGACCTGCGAACGGGTCGAGTCGCTTGGAAGAACGCGCCACGCGGCGCGCGGACAGCCCATCGACGATCCAGGTCGATCCATCCCAGGCCGGGATGACGGTTTTGATGACATCCAGTTTTTTGGGTTCGACCTGATATGTCGAAAAGGTGGTTGCGCCCGCTTCTCGCCGAAACACCCCCCCCGATCCCGAGGCCCAAAGCGAGTCGTCCGCATCAAAGTAAATGGTCTGAATGGACAAAACAGAGGGGGGAACGTCAATACGACGCCATCGACCCGTCGTGTCCAGGTGCGCAATGGCGGACCTAGTTGCGACCCATGGAACGCCCGAGGCGTCCTCCGTCATGAACCTGATCGTTCCAGGTGGAAGGCCATCTTGGGCGTCGTATATGCGCAGCTTTCCATCCCGGAGAAAGCCCACGCCGCCGAACGTGAAGCCGATCCACAGGCCGCCTTTGCGCGCGGCGTACAGGGTGTAGATGCTTGAGGATCCGAGCTTTGGATCACGCGGGAGGATTTCGCGTTCAAAACGCAAACCGTCGAACTGATAGAGCCCGCCAAAGGTACCGATCCAGAGATGTCCGTCGCGAGTCTGCTCGATGGCGGAAAGGGCCTCGGTGGGCAATCCGTCCTTGGCGAGCCATACCGTGTGACTGAGCTGCTTCAGAGGTGTATTGGCGTCCAGCGCCATGGAGGGCATCGCCACGAGGAGCAACAGCCATGCGACAGAGGCAGCGAGATGCCCCGAGCGCAACAAGCGTCTTGTAATCTCCTGCAGCGACGTCACGCACGCTGCTCCCGCGCGATCACGTGGCGGCAGGTTCTCGGTTTCGACATCAGTCTCGACAATCTGAAGCGGCGGCTCCGCGCTGTTCGAGATGCTCTCCACTTGGCAGATTCAAGAGGCATGATTCTTCCGCCATTCAGCGATTCGACCCAGTTCCCCGACCCCGCGGCTCAGAAGGATTTTTTCAGCCAGGCACGGAACATTGATGACAAAACTTTAGCGCCCGAACCCGAACGCTTTTGCTCTGCAAGTGCCATCGCCAACGCGAATTCCGCCTGTCAGTGACGAAGCGATGAACTAGTTCAACCGAGGGCGCCGGCCACCCACGCTGCAAGGTCAGGATGTGCATCGCACGCAACGCCGACGGAACTCTACGGGCGCAAGTCCGGCATCATCCTCGTCGGCCGCGACCCGCCGACGCGGGCTCCTCCGCGATGTCTTTCGGGAACTGGACGCCTGAGGAGCTTGCAGAGCGAGGCGGCCCGAGTTTGACTCAAGCCTTCCCGGCCAAGGTGAAGACGGAAACGATCTCCGCCAACTTGGCGGCTTGCACCTTGAGGCTTTCAGCGACGGCTGCACTCTCTTCCACGAGGGCCGCATTTAGCTGCATGACCTGGTCCAGTTGGCTCACTGCGTCGGCAACCTGGGAGATACCTTTGCTTTGCTCGCTGCTGGAGCTGCCAGTCTCGCCGATGAGGTCGTTGGCGCGCGAGAGACCTGGGACACGATATTGGTCATGGATTGGCCCGCGGTTCCGACGAGGCGGGAGCCTGCGTCGACCTTTTCCGAGCTGGCGGTGATGAGCTGCTTGATCTCGCGCGCGGCCTGGCTGGAACGTTGAGCCAGTGAACGTACTTCGGGGGCGACGACGGCGAAGCCTCGGCCCTGTTCGCCGGCCCGAGCAGCCTCGACGGCGGCGTTCAGGGCCAGGATGTTGGTCTGGAATGCGATGCCGTCGATCACGCCGGCGATATCGGCGACCTTTTTGGACGCCGCGGAAATCTGCTCCATGGTGATCACGACTTGGTCGACCACGCGCGCACCTTCCGCGGCGGCCTGAGAGGCGTTGCTGGTGATCTGCGTCGCAGCGCTCGCGGTTTCGGCGTTGTGCTTCACCGTTGCCGTCAATTCCTCCATCGAAGCGGCCGTCTGCTGCAGATTGCTGGCCTGCTCTTCGGTGCGCTGACTGAGGTCCGCCTTGCCCACGGCGATCTGTGAAGAGCCGGTCGCAATCGAATCGGACGAATGGCGCACCTGCCCGCGATGGTCGCCAGCTTGTCGTTCATCAGCTTGAGCGTTCTTGGGAGCTGACCGGCCTCGTCGGCGTCTGACGAGTCGATGGCGGTCGTCAGATTGCCCGATGCCACGGTCCTGTCTGGGTCTGATTCGGAGCAACCGCATGTTCCATGATGACTTGTCCTCGATCGTTCGCCTCGCCTATTCAGATTAGGCGCTGCGAGGCAGGGCAGCCATGGTACTTGGTAGCAAGGTGGTCTACCTCCGAAGAGCAGGGTGGGTGAGGATTGGCAGGACTAAATCGCGATGGACCTGTCGGCCTGCCGACCGATGCGCCTAAAAGCGATAACTCGCGCCGAGACCCCATTCGCGAGGTGCACCCATGAGCTTCACGACCTCACCGAGCGACCCTCCCGCGCCGTCGTCGATGCCTCCGGTGGCGTAGTGAGTGCCGGTGAGGTTGGTGCCGAAGGCGAATAAGGAGAATCGCTTGTCGGCCGGGTGCCAGGTCAGTCGGGCATTGAGCAGGCCATACGGCGCTTGCGCAACCAGTGGTGAATTGCTGTAGTCATATTCGATCCGACTCTTGTGCACATAGTCGATTCGTGCTGTCAGGTAGCCCATGGCACCAGCCTCGGTCGAATATTCCGCTGAGCTGGTGAAGGTGTATCTGGGCGCGTTGACGAAATCGCTAGCGGTCGTCACGGGCGCGCCTGGCAGGACTTGCAGGTATTTGCCGTCGGTGATGCCCAGGCCCGCCATCAATCGGAGTCTGGTGAATGGCAAGAGCTCCACCGAGAACTCGCCCCCTTGGACACGCGCCTTCGGAATGTTTCCTACAAAGCTGAACGCGACAGGCTTGCCGGTGTTGGGATCGGTGACAGAGCGATTCAACTGCAACTGGAAATCCAGATAGCTGTTGTAGAACACCGTCGCATTGACCCGCAACCGCTTGTCGGCCCAATCGGACCGGATGCCAGCCTCATAGGACCAAACCCGCTCGGGCTCGAAGCGTGTGAATTCATTGGCCGAGGCCGCGCGACCATTGAATCCGCCGGTCTTGGACCCTTCGGCCACGGAAGCGAATGTCATCAGCCCAAGGCTCCATTGGTAAGAAGCACTCAGTCTGGGAAGAAGCGAGGACCATTGGGCCGAGCGCTCAACGAAAGGCGTTTGCACCACGGGCGTTGGAAAGCCTACTTGAAGCAGCCCGGCCTGAGTGTTGTCCACTCCTGCACGCAGGCCGGCCGTCAGGGTCAGGGCCGAGGAAGCACGAAAATTGGCTTGACCGTAGATGGCGTAGTTCTGATTAACGACATGAAGCTGTGGGTTGAAATTTGCAGCGCCGTTGAACAACTCCGCGGCGACTATTGCCGGCTGATCGTCCTGGGCGGACTCCTTGAAATAGTAGAGCCCCGCCACCCAATCGAGCTTGCCGGCCATTGAAGACCCTGTGGCCTGCAACTCCTGCGAGATCTGATGCTGCTGGACGGTATTGAAGACGTCGAGCACGCTCAAAGGGGAACCATCGGGATCAAACTGGCTATCCACCGATAAATGACGGTAGGCCGAGATGGACTTGAGCGTGCCCCAGGGCCTGTTCCATTGAACGGTGAGCGAACTGCCCCAGACGCTCCCAGCATTTCGGTTGGGGCCCGCCCCGTCATAGGTGTAGTCGCTCGCCGTCACCCAACGATCGTCGTAGCGATAGGGTGTCTGTGCCGCGTAGAGCATGGGAATGGGCGAGCTCGTGCGAACCTGAATCAATTTGTAGGCGGCGGAATGCTCGTTGAACGAGGTCCGATCGACCCTTACCAGCGCCTCCACGTCGTCATCGGGAGTCAGCAAGAGCTGCAAGCGGATGGCGCCACGATTGCGGTCCGCCTGATCTTCACCATCGGCACGCTTGCTGTAGCCGTCGGCGTGATAGGTCGCAGCACTCAGCCCGAGTGCGGCGGTATTTGTCTGCAGCGGCACGTTCAGGTAGACGCTGGCGTCCCGGCGGCGAAAGTCGCCAGCCTGCAACTCTGCCGTTCCACTGGGGCCGGCTGCCGACGCGTCGGGTCGTTTGGTCACGATATTGACCACGCCGCCATTCGTGTTCTTGCCGAACAGTGTCCCTTGCGGTCCGAACAGCACCTCAACGCGTTCCAGGTCAGGAAGGTCGGCGTCGTTGGCCTGTGCCCGCCCGAGGTACACGCCGTCGACATAGATGCCGACCCCTGGGCTGAATGCGACATTGGTGTCCTGTTGGCCGATGCCTCTGATGTAGACCTGGCCTGCGCTGCTGCCGGACTGGATCTTCTGTCCGTACAAGAAATTGGGCGTGAGCTGGCCCAGATCGGAGAGCCGCTGCACGGAGCGGGCACGGAGTTCGTCCTGGCTGTAGGCAATGATGGAGATCGGGATGTCCTGGAGGT
This sequence comes from Roseateles agri, assembly GCF_034043675.1. Taxonomy (NCBI): domain Bacteria; kingdom Pseudomonadati; phylum Pseudomonadota; class Betaproteobacteria; order Burkholderiales; family Sphaerotilaceae; genus Roseateles; species Roseateles agri. The sequence goes on from NZ_JAXCLA010000013.1 coordinate 51,383, forward strand.
CCTCGGAGCGCTTGCGTGCTGTCACCGTGACGGTCTGGAGCGTGACGATATCCGAGTCGGCTTCTGCATGAGCAGCGGGTGTGGCCGTCGATGCCAGGGTCAACGCAAGCCGGAATACATATACCCCGATTCGCGGATGCCAGGTGCGGATAGAGCCGGGGCGAGGGGAGCGCAGAGCCCTCACCGCAAGACCCCTCACCACAGCGCGCGTCGAAGCTCGAGCGGACCGTGTCCGGTACGTTTCTTCAAGGCTCTTGAGAAGTGCGCCTGGCTTGAGAATCCGGATTGGACTGCGATTTCCGGGAGCGTCATCTGCTTGCACAGGCGCGAGGTGAGCAGAGAGACCGCGACGGCAACCCTTGCCGAGATGAGCTCCGCAGCAAAGCAGGAGGAGGCGGTGGACAGCGCGTGATGCAGCACTCGTGGCGGCACGTCAAGTGCTCGCGCAATGTCTTCGGCGGTCAGGCCGGGGTCGCCACAACGTTCGCGTATGCATTCACGGATTCTTTCGGTCAGGTCCGGCATGAGCTGGCCGTGTGCGTCGCCGGCAAAGAGCCCCAGGATTGCGCCCAATTGGTCGACCAAGACCTGCTGCGGCAGCGGCGGAGCCAGGGCGAATTCGGGCGTCATCTGGCGAATGATCGGTGATAGAACCCGACCCCACTTCGAATCATGGGCCAGCGTTTGCCCGGCCAGCAGTTCGGGGTGCGGCAGCCACGTGCGCATCCAGTCCTCCGGGCATTTGAGGATGATTCCGGTGAAGCCATCCGGGCAGATCGTTTCATGCTCGCCCTCGGCAAGCATCAGGACGTCACCATTCTTCAAGCGACCATGGATACCGCGATGTTCAAACCCCCACGCGGGCGCCGTGCTGACGAAGAGGTGGTAGCTGCGTTCCTCGCTCCGGCCGAGATCCGTGTGCGTGCGGCGGGAGCGATGCGGGCTGATGCATTCGCTCAAGGTCGTGAGGCTGCCGAGCTTTGCCGACCTCAGCTCGACATTGAAGTCCGCAGGAATATCGCTCCACTCGGTGACCTGCCAGAGTGAATCGCTGAGAACACTCATCCAGTAGTCGAAGCGATGCGCTTGCGGAATGGCTCGCGTCGAGAATTTCTGCAAGGTCTCGCCTGTTGCCATCGACAGTCTCCCTGGATTGGAATGAGGCGCGATCGCGCGGAACAACGCTTTTGCGACGTCAAGCGCCAAAAGTCTAGCTGGCAGCCCGCCTTGTTTCTGTTCTGTGCGTGCCATTCGTGGCGGGATTTCCGTTTGATAGTGCCGTACTCGGGAAAGCGCCTTGTGCGCGGCATGGCCCGTCCGCATACTCCGAGCCAGAGGAGCGGACAAAATAACTTTGCGTTTCTTATCGGGGAACACACGTGGCATCCGTCGGCACTGAGCTCATCCAACGCTGGTCAACTGAAGACGTGGCACCGTCGAGGCGCCTCGACTACTTTGCAGCCGCGGTCAGCGAAGCGGTGACCCCGCTGACCATTGACAGTGTTGATGCCGAGACCTTTCATGGCAAGGTGAGCTTTGCCCAGCTGGGTGCAATCGGCGTGTCGCAGTCGGTTGGCGCACCTCATCGCAGTTCTCGCGGCAAGAAGGAATTGGCGCGCAATTCGGTGCACGTCTTCAATCTGATGACGACGCTGAAGGCGCCCTGGAATGCGGAGCATCGCGGCTCCCTGCGCATGATGCCGCGTGACGTCCTGATCCTCGATTCGAGCTTCCCGCTCAAGGCCGAAGTCAGGCAGGACTTCTCGCTGGTCAACCTGGTCGTCACGGAAGCTTGGCTGCGGCGTTGGGTGCCGGATCCCAGCCTCCTTGTTGCCCGGCGGATTCCTGGGAATTCCATGTGGGGACTGGCGCTATCGTCCTACCTCGGAGAAATGTCCCCGGAGCTTGCCGCGGCGCCGCCGCTACCCTTGTCCGTCATGGCTGACCAGGTTGGCTCGCTGCTGGCGCTGACGGTCAGTGCGATGCAGTCTGCCACGCCAACGGTCTCTCCCGGCACGAAGACGCTGCATGCGCGCATCAGGGAGTGCATTGCCGAACGATGCACGGAGCCAGAGCTGACGGCTTCCGACGTCGCCACCTCGCTCGGTGTCTCTGTCCGAACAATGCACCGGACGCTGGCAGCGGTCAGCGAGACCTTCGGCAGGCTTCTGATCGATGCGCGATCACGGACCGCCGTGCGGATGTTGACGTCCCCGCTTTTCAAGCGCGTCACGACGGGCGAGATCGGTCGCCGAGCGGGTTTCGTCAGCGGATCGCATTTTGTGCGCGTCATCCGTCTGCAACACGGAATGACACCGCGTCAGTTGCGGGCGCGCGGCGAGGGCGGGTCCGTGGACGGTGAGCCGTATTAAAAATCTCACACAACATGCCGCGTGCAATCTTTCCAGATTTTCCGTTCGTCGGCTTTCAACCTAACCGGGGGACGCACGCACTTCGGCCACATTGCAGTTGACATATTCCGGCCGGCCGTCTTGAAGAAACGTGCCCGGAATGACTCGGATCAGCGACGTTGATGCCGGAATCTGCTTGGTGACTCTCCCAGTTGTGCGCTGAATACACGGGTGAAATGGCTCTGGTCAGAGAATCCCACCTCCAGAGCGATCTCATACATGGGCATTTCCGTACATTCGATCAATCGGGCGGCTTCCTTGATCCTTCTGCAAATCAGATATCGATGAGGTGGCATGCCCATGCTTTGCTTGAAGGCGCGAGAAAAGTGACAGAGTGACAAGCCCGTCAGGCTTGCCAAAACATTGACTTCGATAGGGTCGCTGAGATTCTTGTCGATATATTCCCGCACCCGACGAAGCGCGGACGGTGCAATTCCACCCCGTGGGCGAGACAGTATCTTCAAGTCGCCAACTGAGTGCGTCCCCGTCCCCGTCCCCGTCCCCGTCTCTGGTGAAGGGGAATTTCGCATCTGTTGCAAAGCCAGTCCGAGCAAGCTGAGTACGGCGTCCAGGAGTTCTTCCCGATCTCTGCCCACTGCGCCGGCGTTCATGTTCGCGACCTCGAGCCCGAAGTCATGGGGCTTGTCGGATTCCGCGGATTCACGGCCTTCATCATTCTTCGGGCAGTTCCCTTCACTTGCCACATCGAATTTGGACGATGTCGAAGCCGTTGGGCCCGTCGGCTCATTTCGATCCATATAGGACTTCGCAAGGTTCGCGATGTCGGCAATAAGCATGTCGGCGTCGCGAAAGCGGGTAGCCATCGATATTGCACCCTCACCGATTCCCGAAGGTGTCGGGTGACTGCGGTTGCGTCGGATTGAACAACGCACCTGGTCGGTTTGTCTGGAATCGATGGAGCCGGACGAAAAGTTGAAAGCTGATGATTTCAAGCCCGGCGAGCTGTCGATGACCGTATTCATATGTGCTCTCGATTCTTGTATTGAAGACACGCCTCAAGCTTGCCGAAATTCCTCGGTAGGAGGATGACCAAAACCCACTCTGAAATCATCAGTTGACACAAATTCACCGTTGAGAACTTTGATCTCCGTCCGAAACCTTGCCAATGTGTCGATTGACACGTGGGACAGTCCCGCGCACACGCGCGGCAAACACAATCTCGGGTTCAATACATGGAGATGTCATAGCCATTATCCAAATGAAAACAGGGCGACGAATCGCAGTATTTGAAGACGATGATGCGGTGGCAGAGTTGGTTCGCCGCTGGCTGGGCGATGCGGGTCACCTGGTGGAAATCGACGTATCCATGGAACAGATCCGCGACTTTGACCTCGTCATTGCCGATGTATCCATTCCGCGCGCTGCCCAGTCTCTGCTGGATAGTTTGGCCACGCCCCAAGCGAAGATTGCAATTTTGCTGATCTCAGCAAGATTTCGCAAAGGCCAGGAGGGATCCATCGAGCTTGCCAATGAGCTGGGTGTGCAAGGCGTGTTGCCAAAGCCCTTTACCAAGCGTCAACTGCTTGCAGCCGTATCTCAAGCGCTTTCGCGGCGGGGCTAAGGCGATGAGCTCGTGCCTATGGCTGCTCAGCCACGAATCGCGTCCACGTCCGCGGAGAAGCTATAGCCTTGCCCGCGCTCGGTGACGATCAGCGTGGGCGACTTCGGATTGGCCTCTATTTTCCGACGCAGCCGTCCGACTTGGACGTCAATGGCCCGGTCGAAGACCTCTGCGTTGTGAAGACGTGAGGCTGCGAGAAGTTGCTCGCGTCCTAGCACCCTCTGAGGGGCTGAAAGAAAGGCCAGCAAAAGACTGAATTCGCTATTGCTCAAGGCCACAACGCTCTTCGAAGGCGAGGTGAGTCGTCGCAACCCGATATTGAGCTCCCATCCGACGAACCGATAGCATCGGACGTTCGCGGACGATCCCGCTGACGTGGTGTGCATGCGCGTTCGGCGCAACAGGGCTCGAACGCGGGCCAGCAGTTCCCGCGGCGAGAAGGGCTTGGTCACATAGTCATCGGCTCCCATCTCAAGTCCCATCACGCGGTCTGCTTCTTCCAGTCGACCGGTCAGGATGATGATGGGGACGACGGAGCGTTCGCGCAGGCGTCGTGCGATCTGGATGCCGTCTTCTCGAGCGAGCCTGAGATCCAACACCACGATGTCGGCTGCGTCGCGAGCCATCACTTCGGTCATCTCAAGTTCGTTGCTTGAGGTCGTGACTCGCAGGTCATGATCGGTCAGGTAGCTGCTGATCAGTGAAAGCACGTCAGGATCGTCGTCAACGGCAAGCACGTGGGGTGGGGTGAAGGTCGATGGAGACTGCATGGGGTTCTCCCTTCAATCCGCCGAGGCTCTCAGTTGCGCGGAACTTTTGAGTGCCTCGGAGAGCGCTTGGGCCAGGGCTCTTCTCGATACTGGCTTGTTCAGGATGACGTTCGCGCCCGCCGCCCGAGCCTCGGCGAGCCCGGCCGTGGAAAGGAATCCGCTTGCCAGAACGATGGGGGTATCCGACCTTCTCTCACGCAAGGCCCTGATGAGACGCACACCCGACATATGGGGCATGCGTGAGTCGGTGATGACGGCGGCGAAAGCACCCGGATCGCGGTCAAAGGCCTCGAGGGCCCTGGCTGAGGAAGTGAAGCCGGCAGCTTGATATCCAAGCTCGGTCAGCATGTCGCTGGCGAGACGAACCAAGGCCTCCTCGTCGTCGACAAGAAGAATCCGCTCCTCTCGTCCCCTCGCAATGGGAGGCTGGGCTTCCTCTTCGCGCTCCCGGGCCGCGGACCCGCCCTGGGGCAGGTAGACCGAAAAGCAGCTGCCGGCGCCGACCTCGGTGGTGAGCTCTATCGCACCGCCAAGGTCGGCGACGATGCCGTGGACCAATGAAAGTCCCAGGCCCGTCCCTGTGCCGACGTCCTTGGTGGTGAAGAAGGGATCGAAAATCTTCTCGCGGATCGCGGGATCAATGCCGGAACCACTGTCACGCACTGAAAGCACCACATACTCGCCCTCCGGCAGGGGGCCCGTTGTTGTCATCTGGTTTTTGGAAATGGAAACATCATGCAGCTCTGTCTTGAGAGTGCCCGCGGAGGTCATGGCCTGAACGCCATTTGTCGCGAGGTTCATCACCAGCTGATGGATCTGCGTGGGGTCGCCGACAATCGTCGTGCCACACGAGTTCAGCTTGGCAACCAGTCTGACATAGGGCGGGCAGGTGGCCTCTACCATTGCCAATGACTCCGCAACTACGCCTTGCACGTCCACGACGACCCGCGCGCCCACGCTGCTCCGGCTGAATGCAAGGATGCGTTCAACCAGGGCCCGCCCTCTCTCTCCGGCGGAGAGGATCCGCTCAAGATCCCGCCTCATCCGGCTCCCGCGGCGGGTGTGTCTCATCGAGGCCTCTCCGAAACCCAGTATGACTGCGAGGATGTTGTTGAAGTCGTGCGCGACCCCGCCCGCGAGCGTGCCCACTGCTTCAAGCCGTTGCATCTGCTGCATGGCAGCTTCGGTGCGACGCCTTGCATCAACGTCGGTCACCGAGCCAGCGAATCGTATGGCGCGATTGGTAAGATCGCGTTTGCACACGCCCCGGACGCGAACCCAGCGGTAGGTGCCGTCGGGGTGCAGTACGCGCCATTCCTTGTCGTAGGTGGGAATCTTGCCGTCGAGTAGATCCCTGAACATCTTCCGCTGTGGTGCTACGTCATCGGGGTGGAGGGAGACCTCGGAAATCCAGTCCTGCCGCTGCCGAATTTCCCCGCAAGGCGTGAGACCAAACAGCTCCTGGCATCGGTGCGAAATGAACATCGCATTGGAGATCAGGTCCCAGTCATAGATCCCGTCGCTGGAGCCTTCCGTGGCCAGGGAGAAGCGTTGCTCTGACTCGCGCAGTGCGTCCTCGGCCGCCCTGCGTTCTGTGATGTCACTCACCGAGCCGGTGTAGCGAATCGGCCTTCCTTGGCTGTCGCGACTCAGCAGGCCGTTCGTGTGAATGCTTCTGACTTCGCCCTGCCTGATCAATCTCAGACCGATCTCGATTCGCGTCTCCTGGCTGTCAAAGAACCTCTTGATTTCGGAAAGCCAGTGCGCCTTGTCGTCCGGGTGGAATGGAAAGCGATCAAGAAAGTCTTGCCTGCCCTTAAAGCGGGTCTCGGGAGGGAAGCCGTAGATCTCCAGCAATCGCGGCGAGGCATAGAAGGTGTCGGTCGCGGCGATCCAATCCCAGTGGCCATCGCGAGCAGCTTCCATCGCCAGTGTGTATCTCTGTTCTGACTGCCGCAAAGCCCATATCGCTTCGCGCTGCTCGGTGATGTCGGTTGCAATGCCGCCGATGCGGCGAGGGTTCTCGTTCTTGCCACTGAGGAACACGCCCCGTTCATGCATCCATCGGACGGCGCCACTCGGCTGGAGCACTCTGAACTCCATCTCCCAGGCGTCGGATTCATCCGAACTCGTCCATTTGATGAAGGCCTGCAAGACTCGCTGCCGGTCCTCGGGGTGTATGCCTTCGATCCGTAAGTGGACGTTCTCGTGGAGTGCAGCGACGCTGATTCCCCAGACCTTTTCGAAACTCGGATTCACGTACAGCAATCGCTCCGGATTTGCCTCGGAGATCCAGATGACATCCGATGTGGAGTTTGCCATCGCCCGAAATCTCTCCTCGCTCTCAGCGAGCGTTTGAGCGGTGCACTGGATTGTTTCCTCCGCCGTCTTGCGCTCATTTTTTTCTCGAACGAGGTCGAGATAGAGCCGCGAATTTTCCAGTGCAATGGACGCCTGGGAGGCGATGAACTTGAGAACCGCCGCGCTCTGGCCTGTGAACACGCCAGCGATACTTTCAGTCTCAAGATAGATGATCCCAGCCAGGCGTGCCTGCCTGATCAGGGGCACACAGAGAGTCGAACCCGTTCGGCCTTCGGTGCCTTCTGCAGCCAATTCAGCGTGCTGGCTTCGTTCAAGGAGTTCAATCACAGGCGCTGGCAGTGCCGCATCCAGACATGTCCTTTCTGCTCTCGACAAGATGGCTCTCTTCGCTGAAAGCTCGGCACTGGCGACGAGCTGCAAGCCTTTATCGCCGTTCAGGAAAAGTGAGGCTCGCTCGGCACCCGTCTGTTCAAGCGAGAGGGTCAGCAGGACTTCGATCAATCGCTCGAGATTGATCTCGCGGGAGATCGCTTCGGATACCTGGACGATCGTGGCCAGGTCCAGCATTTCCCCGGAATGCGACCCGGAATGCGATCCACATTCCGACGCTTCCCTTTTATTCGCCCTCACGGGGCTCTTGAGCGCTTCTGGGATTTTCAATGCGGTAGCGGTGATTTGGAGGGATGGGCAGTGCATGGCCGAACAGGCGATTTGCATTTCGCGCAGCTTCAAGCGCGGGAGGATGCAACTGGACCTGCCTCGAATTCTGGATCGGCGGCAGGGGAGGAGGAGAACGTGCCCGGCTCGAACGGGATTCCGTAGTCCGATGGAGCGGGCATCCGGAAAAGCGCCGCCGAGGCTTCCGAACCCATGGACAGAGATTCATTGCAAACGGAACTGCTCACGCTCGAGCACTCGAACAAGTCTGCTCTGGCTTGAGGCACGTGGTACTCCGGATCTGGTCGGGTTTGATGCTTCAGTGTCCCTATTGCTGCCTGTTTCATTCTGCGACGCTGTGCCAGGACATGCACAAATGCTGGCCTGAGAGTGCCAAGTTAGGATTTTCTTGAGCACCAGGGGGGGGGGCGGGGGCGCTCCGCGCTCGACCTCAAGTGCTGCCTGAGTTGGCGTTCCCTTTGCGTCTTCACCGTGCGAAGCGCTGGCGTCATCCTCTTCCGATCATTGGCACCGTTGCGCGCGGTCTCGCCGGCTGCGCCCTCATCGCGATAATGAGTGGCGCCTGGGCTTATGGCGATGATGCGAGCGAAACCATCAGGCCGCTCCTGCAAGAGAACCTGCAGTACCTCCCTGGCAACACGTTCACGTCGGCGATTGTCGACTTCGGCCCTGGCGTGCGCGCCGCGCCGCACACGCACGGGAAGGCATTCGTCTATGCCTATGTCCTAGCTCGATGACGAACCGGCCAAGGTCTATCACGTGGGGGATGCCTGGTTCGAGAAGCCAGGCGCTCACCATCGACTGACGGAGAACATCAGTGCGAGCGAGCCCGCCTCTCTGCTCGTGATCTTCGTCTCGCCGACGGGCTCGCCGCTGAAAATTCCTGACGCGCCACAAGCCAGATGCCGGCGCCGAGCCGGGTCGAGGTGTTCTCCGCCAGATCGACGCTGGCGGTGGATACAGAGTTCCTCAGTCCGTCTTGTGCCCGCTGGATACCCGTAGCTGCTTCGGTGTCCGGCCAGATCGGGAACGAATGATCCTCGAGAAATGGGACGGGTTCTGGAAGCCGGCGCGGTAGCCGATCTCCTCGATCGTCAAGAGCTTGAAGAGCGTGGATTGAAGCATGCGCATGCCGTGCCCGGCGCGTGCATCCAGGAGCAGGCCGCCGAAGGTCTGTTGCTCGCTGGCCAGTGCCCGGTGAAGCGTTCGCAGCGATATGCCCAGGCCGAGCGCGACATCGGCAGCAGTCAGTCCCTGCTCGCGGCATCTCTGGTGGATTTGACTGACGATCCGCTCCCTGATGGATATCGCCGCCTTGCTGCGCTGCGGCCAGGCTCCCGGGATGCCCGATGCCGTCAATGCCAGGAGTGACCCGATTTGGTCCGCCATCAGAGCCAGAGGCAGAGGAGGGTTCGCAGCGAGTTCCGGTGTCATAGAACTCAGATAAGAGGAGAGGGCGAGACCCCATAGAGAGCCTCCCGGTATGTGTCGCGTGGCAAGAACATTGGGATCGGGTAGCCAGCGCCGAAGCCAGGCCTCGCGCACCGAGATATTGACTGCTCGAAATTCTTTGCTGACAGTTGCGCGGATGGGGTATCGAGAATCCATCACGAGGATGTCACGCGGCGCCAGGACCATCTGCCCCCGATGTTCGGCAGTCCAAGCCGTATGCAGGGACATCATCAGGTTGAAACAAGGTTCGCCGTTTCTTGCGATCTCAGCGCGCCCTCGAAATACAGAATGCGCATTGCCGCTGACGCTTGTTACGCCGACATCGGCCAGGCGAGCCATTTTGAGTTCGGCGTAGAACTCCCTCGGATTGGCTCGATCTATGGCCAACGGCAGGATGGCCTCGCTGACAGCGGCCGCGAAGTAGTCGAGCCGCTTAGGCTCGGGCACATCGGCGGTCGACCAAGATCTGATCTCGCTACAGTCGCTGACAGAAGCAGACACGTGGCCCTCCAACCGACTCCGCGGAGTTGTGCCGCGACGGAACAGTATCAAGTCATTTGGCCCGAATTCAAAGCTCAAAAAGTGCTGGCACGCAGAGGCCAAAACGCGCGGGTCGGCGTCGCGCAGGGAACGGTTGTCCAGCGCGTGGAAGCCTAGACTAGTTGCGCCAGCCCTTCGGTCGGATTGCGATACGAACAAACGGATGACTTGAATGCAAGATCAGCAACTCCTGGCTGTCCGTCGCTGGTCGACAGCCGATGTGGACGCCGTCGATTCACTTGACTACTATGCCTCGGCCGTCGGCGATGCCCTGGTGCCGATGAGCGTGGGTTGCGGCTCAAGATCCAACTTTCATGCCTCGATGGAGATGGCTTCGCTGGGGCCGCTCGAGCTGTTTCGCCTGTTCGGAAGCGCCCATCGCGTCAGTCGAGGTGAAACCGAGCTTGCCCGTAGCGAGAGGCGGCTGTTCCATCTCGTGGTCAACCGTCTGGCGCCTTGGCGCGTGGTTCAGCAGGGGCGCATTCAATTGCGACCCGGCGATGCAATCCTGATGGATTCGAACCTGCCGCACGAACTCGCTGTCGGGACCTACGAGTTGATCAACATCACGATGTCTGCAAGTTTCGTCGAGCAATGGGTGCCCGACCCAAGGCTATTTACGTCTCGGCGCCTGGCTCACGACGGCCGGTGGAGTTCCACGCTCGCTGCATTCGCATCACAGCTGACACCGCAGTTCGCAACAAGCCATTGCCCTTTGCCGACTGAAGTCATGACGCAACAGCTTGGAGTCCTGCTGATGTTGGCCGCAGGCGCGCTGGGGTCGCAAAGCTCGACAGCGACCGCTTCAGAGGCCGTCCTGAATGTTCCGATCGTCAAACAAATGAGAGAAAGACTTGGCGAAGCGGACCTGACCGCATCCCGGATCGCCGAGTCCTTGAATCTCCCGGAGCGCACGGTCCATCTTGCCCTGGCCGCACACGGCCGGACTTTCGCCGCTTTGCTGACCCGGCTGCGACTCGACCGGGTCAAGCTACTGGGTCAGTCTTGCAAAGGCTGGCGGCTGGGTGCGGACGATCTTGCGCAACGCGCCGGATTCAGGGACGGCAGGCGTATGGCCAGCGCATTTCGAAACCATTCGGGCTTCAGTGATTCCGAGTACCAGGCACGCAATCTCTCTGGATTTGCAATGGAGAACGGCCGGTCCGACGGCGTATCACCCGGGTGAAGTGAGAGGCGTCCGCGAAGCCGCAACGGCGGCCGATCTCCGCGATGTTCTCGGTCGAAAAAATGGGAGATTCGAGCATGCGCAAGGCCTGTGTCGATCGTGCATCGATCAATAGCGAGCCAAAGCTCTGGCCGCAAGCGGCGAGGCTGCGGTGCAGCGTACGCACCGAAATGTCCAACGAGCGAGCCACTTCTGCCGCGGTAAGGAAGAGTTCCGGGCTGCGCTCTGTCGTGCGCTCGCGAATGCGCGCGGCGAGCGTGCTGAGGGGCGCCGCTACCGTCTGATCGGAGATGGGGTTCGAGGCCAGCGAAAGCAATACGCCCAGGTGATCGTTGACCAGGCGCAAGGGCAGCGGGGACTTGGCCGCGAAGTCTGGAGACAACTGCGCGACGAAGCTGCTCAGGGCGCCGCCCCATCCACTGTCGTGACGAATGGGCTTTCCCGCCAGATGCTCTGCATTGGGGAGCCACTGCTCGACCCAAGACGCGGAGAGTTTCAGGTGGAGAACTTCGAAGGAACTCGGTAATTCGGTGGCGTGGCCATATCGCGAGTCGATCAGTACAACATCGCGGGGGCGCAAGGCGAATGAGCCGTGCTGCTCCAGGTGCCAGGACGACTTCAAATTGACGATGAGTCGGAAATGCGGCTCGCCGCTGCGGGCCAGTTCCTGTCGGCCGCGCTTGAGTGAATGAGCATCCCCGACGATGCGAATGGAAGAGATCCTATCCAGCGCCGCAGAGCTGATGTGGGCCGAGAACGGCCCGGTGCCAATGGCCGAAATTCGCATCGGATCGATGGACGATTCGAGCGCAGCAGCGTAGTACGCCACCCGCTGTACATCATCCACCTCGTCGGTCGACCAGGTCGCCAGCTCAGGCGTGTCCGTCGTCACGGGTAGTCTCCGCCAACCGTGTTTGCATAGCGATGTCCTCTGAAGATGGCCGATCGAACGAGGTCATACGAAGATGGTAGGCGATGGTTTGGGCTATTTCTCTTGCCGAATCTTGAGGTGAACGATGCGACTCGGTGGCGCTTGCTCATGCATCTCGCCTAGGTCGAGTGTAGGCCGTTCCCGTGGCGTTGGGGACGACGCTCTATGACCAAAGTGCCATGGGTCCACCATGACAAAAGACTAGGAATGACGGGCACCACCGGCAGATTCGCGCGATTGCCTACGGCGCCCAAAATCAACTGAAGCTGATGAGCCCCGCTCGTCGAAGGAGAGAACATGTTCGCGCTGGAACACAGCAAGGCCGCGTATTGGGCCGACTTCGCCATCTATGCGCTGGCCATTGGTGGCACGGCAATAAGCCTGCCCATGCTCGGGCCACGCGCGCAGTGGATGCAAATGGCCGGTTCCGCGGCGCTGGGCCTGGCTGCCTGGCCACTCATCGAATATCTGGTGCATCGCTTCATCCTGCACGGCATGGAACCGTTCAGGACCTGGCACCTGCACCATCATGATCGGCCGACCGCACTGATCAGTTCACCGACGGCGCTGAGTGCCACTTTGATTGCCGTGCTGGTATTCGCACCGGCGGCGGCTACGACGACATTCTGGAGGGCCTCGGCCCTGACGCTCGGCGTTGTGATTGGCTACTTCGGCTATGCGGTTTGCCATCATTCGACCCACCATTGGCGTTCGCGGGGCGAGTGGCTCAAGGAGCGCAAGCGCTGGCACGCCATCCATCATCGTGCCTCGAATGGACTTTGCTATGGCGTCACCTTCACGCTTTGGGATCGCGTGTTCGGGACAGCGCCACCCAAGTCCGGGCGTCAATCCAAGTCAAGCTGACTGGTGTGTCGGCGCCGACCGGCAATGAGAGCCATCGCTTCCTGCACAGCAGCGCCACGGCCAAGAAGCGCATCAAGGCCCGGGAGCAGGCTCGCAAGGCAGGAGATAAGCCCGACTCGGCTACCGCCGCCGAATGAGGGCCAGCGTGCGTAGCAAGACGCTGCGAGCTACGCCCTTCGCACCTTGCCACGCACGCCCAGGACAACGACCAGGAGTTCAATTACCCGAGAAAACCCTAGACTCATCCACAGCCCGTGCTTCCCGCACTGGTTTCCACCCTGGCTCAAAGTTCAATCGGCACGGTGGCTCAGTTCTACCTCGGCGCCCGCACGTTCGGGCTGGCGAGCCCAGTGAGCATCAATACGCTCGCATGAGCGATGAAGGCAATCGCCCGTGCAAGACCGCCACTCGTGCCGGCGAGACGGGCTCCCCGCTTTGATTGTCGGAACAATAACTCACGGGCGCGGGCAATTACCATGGCAAGCGTCCATGAAGAAGGGCTGAAAAGTGCGAGTGCGTCTGTGCGGGGTGCACATCCTGCCGAGTCAGGACGGCCGCACGAGGAACTTGATGGGAATGGTCCGGGCGATCTTGTCGCCCGGCACCTCGCTGGGCGGAGCCGGCAGCGGGAAGGCGCGTGCGAACAATGAATGAACCTCGCGATCCAGGGCCTCGAAGCCCCGACTGCGGGCTATTTCGCAGGCCAATACGCGTCCGAGGCGATCCATGACGACGGTGGCATACACGACGTCCTGCTGTCCGGTCCGCTGCGCCAAGTAGGGGTAGTGCTTGAACCTGCCGAGGTGCCCGATCAGCCGGGCTTCCCACGACGATTCGTCCGTCATGCTTGGCGGATCGGAGGCGCCGTCGGAGCTGGGTCGCGCAGTGTCGGCAACTGCCGCCGCAACGGACTCTGCTGGCGGCGCTCGGTCGATGGATTGTTCAAGGGGGGCGGGCGCATCTGACGCGCTTGAATCGACGTTTGCGACCCTAAGCTCAAACGGCAATGGGCGATGGGTCCCCGACGCGCGGATGTCCCTCGCCTTTTCCCGGCCAGGCAGCGCCGGGCGGGGAGCCGATGGCTCGCCCGTTTCGGTAACGCCCTTCTCAGCAAGCATCTTGAGTTCGACCAGGATTGGTCGGGCAGATGCGGCGATCGACCGACGGCCCAGCATGCCCGGGTAGGCAAGCACCGCGAGAACCGCCAGGTGCAGGAACGCCGAAATGCTCGCTCCAGCGAGCAGGCGACGCAAGGACGGCCGAGCGGAACATGCAGTCATGGTCCAAGTTGCCATGGCGAAGCCGACGCTTCGGAAGCAGGGAGCATAACGCCGAGCCTCATCGGCGTGCGCGACGGCCTGGCCATTTGATCGCTGTAGCTCGAAGAAGGACCGGATCAGTCCATCGACGCGCGGTTCGTCCAAGAGCTGAACTCGGCAGATGCCTAAGCTGGAGCGTAGCGTCCCATCCCATCGGAGCCCGAGATGACGAAGAAGCTCACCACCAACGCGGGCTGTCCCGTCGTTGACAACCAGAACGTGTTGACCGCTGGCCCACGAGGACCACAGCTCCTGCAAGACGTCTGGTTTCTGGAGAAGCTGGCGCATTTCGACCGGGAGGTGATTCCTGAACGGCGCATGCACGCCAAGGGCAGCGGCGCATTTGGCATCTTCACGGTCACCAACGACATCACGGCGTACACCCGCGCGAAGCTTTTCTCCGCCGTCGGAAAGGATACGCCGCTGTTTGCGCGCTTCACGACGGTCGCTGGCGAGCGCGGTGCTGCCGATGCCGAGCGAGACATTCGTGGCTTTGCCGTCAAGTTCTACACCGAAGAGGGCAACTGGGACCTCGTCGGCAACAACACTCCGGTCTTCTTTCTGCGGGATCCGCTGAAGTTTCCGGACCTCAATCACGCGGTCAAGCGGGATCCGCGCAGCAACCTGCGCAGCGCTCGCAACAGTTGGGACTTTTGGACCTCGTTGCCTGAAGCTCTGCACCAGGTGACGATCGTCATGAGTGATCGCGGAATCCCGGCCTCCTACCGGCACATGCACGGATTCGGTAGCCACACATTTAGCCTAATCAATGGACGTGGCGAACGGCACTGGGTCAAGTTCCATTGGATCTGCAATCAAGGTATTCGGAACCTGGACGATGCCCAAGCCGCGGCGCTGATCGGGCAGGATCGTGAGAGCCACCAGCGAGACCTGTTCGAGGCGATCGAGCGGCGCGAGTTTCCGAGCTGGACGCTCAAGGTGCAGTTGATGCCTGAGCGCGAGGCGACCAAGGTCGCATTCAATCCCTTCGACCTGACCAAGGTGTGGCTGCACCGCGACTACCCGCTGATCGAGGTGGGCGTCATGACGCTGAGCTTCAATCCACAGAACTTCTTTGCCGAGGTTGAGCAGGCTGCCTTCAATCCGGCCAATGTCGTCCCCGGCGTCGGCTTCTCGCCGGACAAGATGCTGCAGGGCCGCCTGTTTTCCTATGGCGACGCCCAGCGCTACAGGCTGGGCGTCAACCACCATCTGATCCCCGTCAATGCGGCGCTCTGCCCGGTAAACAGCTACCACCGGGACGGAGCCATGCGGGTGGACAACAACCACGGCGGCACGGTGGGCTACCAGCCCAACATCCAGGGCGAATGGGCGGAGCAGCCGGAGTTCCGCGAGCCCGGGCTGGGCGAGATCGGTGTCGCGGATCACTGGGATCATCGCGAAGACACCGACTACTTCTCGCAGCCCGGTGCCTTGTTCCGTTTGATGACGCTCGATCAGCAACAGAGGCTGTTCGACAACACGGCGCGATCCATTTCCGGTGCGCCGCCGGAGATCCACCGACGTCACATCCGGAATTGCGGCCTTGCCGACCCTGCCTATGGGGCGGGTGTAGCCAAGGCCTTGGAGATCGAGCTGGGCGCGGCCTCCAGCGCGTAACAGGCATTCGCCGCGGAATGACGCGCGCCGTCGATGGGCGTACGGGTCAGGCAGCGGTCCTTCCATGCGTGATCCTCACTCCAGGTTCATGCGCCCGAGTCGATTCGCATCGACAGCCCTACCGGCACTTTCAATCTTCCTTCTCATTCACGAGGTTCTCCATGACGAAAATATTGGTCCTGTATCACAGCTTCTACGGTCATATCGAGCGGATGGCGCAGGCCGAAGCGGAAGGCGCCGCGGAAGACGGCGGCACCGACGTGGTCATCAAGCGGGTGCCGGAGACGATGCCCGACGACGCAGTCCAGAGAGCTGGTGGCAAGCTCGGCCAAGGCGCCGCGGTGGCAACGCCTGCCGAGTTGGGCGACTACGATGCGATCATCTTCGGTACGCCCACACGCTACGGCAATATGAGCGGGCAGATGCGCACCTTCCTGGACCAGACCGGGACCCTGTGGATGAGCGGGGCACTGATCGGCAAGGTCGCCAGTGTCTTCACCAGCAGCGCGACTCAGCACGGCGGGCAGGAGAGCACGATCCTGACCTTCCATCCCACCCTGTTTCACCTGGGAATGGTCGTCGTGGGCCTCCCTTACAGCGAGCAGCGCCAGATGGGCCTGGACGAGATCAAGGGCGGCAGCCCTTATGGTGCCTCCACGATCGCCGGCGGCCAGGGCGAGCGCCAACCCAGTGAGCAGGAGCTTGGCATGGCGCGTGCGCAGGGGAAGTATGTCGCCACGATCGCGGCGCGGCTGGCCAGGTAGTCTGTGCGGGCCAGGGCCTCATCAGCATTCGGCCTTCTAGTGCAACTCGAAGTGCAGGCGACGCAACTGCATGGCAACGCAGACAAGAAACAGCACGAAGAGGGCGCCGACGGTCTTCCGGAGCAGTGGATCCTCGGCGCTGGCAAAAAGCGGGGCCCCGATCGGAATGCACGTGAACGTCTCCGCAAGTCTGGGGACGAGATGCAGGAAGAAGCTCAGCGAATAGCTGACGGCCGCCACATATGGCGCTGCCTTGCCGAACATTCGCTTGTTCCCTGCCAGGCTCGCGATACCGAGCACGCACAAAGTCGCCAAGGCCAGCACGTGCGACTTGCCGAAACTGCCGTGCCGGAAAGCGCCCAGGGCCGTGACGCAGGTGAGCGCTGTTGTTCGGATGAAGGTGCGGCCCGCCGGCGTGCCGGGATCGATCTCCCTGTCCAGCAGCACGCAGACGGTCCCCGCCATCAAGGCGATCATGCTGAAGATGGTGTGTATCACGCCGAGATTCGCCAATCCGAACATGACCATTCCTTGCGAGGCATGGATCGATAGAGGTCAACTCGGCTGAACAGGCGTTTCGGCCTTGTCGTCCGACCTCGACCATTCCAGCCAGAGCACGGAGGCGCCGGTGCGAGTGCTCAGTCGCACTAGCGGTCCGTTCCCGAGAAATGCCAGGGCGCATGGTGCGTCGATCTGGACGCCGTGCAGCTGCAGGGAACCGGTCGACACCAAGGCAATGACCTCGCGATCCTCCTCAAGCAGGAGATCGAATTCCGCGAGCGGGGCCAGGTCGATGTCGAACAGGTTCATCGGTGGCAGCGATACATGCGCACCTCCCTGCAGCTCATGCTCGCCGACAAGAACGCGCACGCAGGCTTCCGGGCTGTTCCAGAAGGCAACGTCTTCGTCTCTCACGCACGCCGCGATTTCTGCAGAGGTCGTCGTGTTCAGCAGCCACTGCACGTAGTCGCAAGACTCTCCGAATTCGGACGGACTCAGCTCCAGCAAGACGTCGCGACGCGTCTGGCTGATGAAGAGCGCACCTGGCTGGAGGTCGACCGCCACGCCATCGCTATTGCGCCAATGGAGGCCGGCCGGTGAGTGACGATGCACATAGGTCAGCGAGAGGCCGCTGCCCCCGTTGGCGATTGAATGCGTCGGTCCAAGGATCACCAGGCATTCCAGGCTCTGCAGCCCGACTGGTAGTTCAAGGAACGGCCTGCGACAGGATTCGGTTGTGCTCTCGGTGCTGCATTCGTCGAGCATCAGCAGGCGGCCCGGGCGAAGGAGCCTTCCGGTCAGTTCGAGGACTTGACCCGTGGGCTCTGCAATCAGTGGCATGCAATCCGCACCTTGAAGGAAAGAGACATTCATCGCAGGCTCTAGCAGATGGTGATGCCGATCATTGCAAGCCATGTGAAGCTCGAGGTCATCTCGCGAAAGCGCAAGCGAAGGGCGCTGCAGGGGGTGCAGTCGCAACTACGACTTTGGAGTGAGGGCTACCCGGGGCCGGCGGTCCGATGCAACCTGCCTGAGTCCGCGAATCAGGCGCTCGGCAAGCACAACGCAGATGCAGCCCCCAGCGAACCAGCCGAGTGCCACGAAATAGTCCAACGCGCCCAGCAGCGTTGCTTCCTGCGCCATCATCGTGCCTACTTCGGCAAGCGCCAGGTGCGCCGCCGTAGTCGGGTCGTGCGTACTGCCGAGGAATCGGCTCAGCGGGTCCAGCACGTCAGTCAACTGCTGGCTCGACGCTGGCAGCGATTCTCCAAGCCGCACATAGTGAAGGGTGCTGCGCCACTGCAGGCCAAGCGTGGCGATTGCCACGCCGGCGGCAACACCCAACTGCGACAGGATGTTCTTCACCTGGTTGGCGTTCGAGAAGTTGGTCTCGTCCTGCTGGAAGGTTTGGAAGGCCTGCATCGCCGTGATCGAAAGCACCGTGATCACAAAGGCGCCGTGACATAGCAGGGCGGGTAGGACGCTTCGTGTCGGGTGGGCCGTTTCGCTGAGAGTGCCCAGTTGAAGCGCGCAGGCCAGCAGCAGTCCGAGGGACAGCAGATAGTAGCGAGAGGGGCCCGGATGGCGTGGCAGGAGGCGGGCGAGCGCGATCCAGCCCAGGACCCCGCCTAGCGCGCCGATGGCCATGTAGACACCGACCACCTGCTGGGGTAGGTTCATGCCGCGCAGCATCAGCAGCGGGAGCATGGCGTTGTCCGCTCCCAGGACGGTGTAGCAGAGACCGAAAATAGCGAGGCCGAACAGCAGGCGCGGCTGCGTCATCTGGCGCAGCCGCAACAGTGGCCGAGAACGCCGGGCTCCGGTCAAGGCAATGCCTGCCAGTACCGCCACACCCGCTGCGACATACAGCAGCAAGGGCCATGGATCAGCGAAGAAGTCGAAGCCTGAGCGTTGCGAGGCCAGCAGCAGCAACAGGCTGCCCCCCAGGAGCAACAGTGTCCAGCGCGGGTCGAAGTCGGTCAGTTGCTCGAGCCGCTCACGAGGCAGCGCCAGTTCGCCTAACAGCGAGAGCAGCCCGGCGGGCAACAACATCGCATAGAAGGCGTTTCGCCAGTCCCCAGCGACCAAGGACATGGAGGCGAGCAGGGGCCCAGCCACACCGCCCCAGGCAATGCCCGAAGCCAGCAGGCGGATGCCTGTGAAGCGCTGCGGCGAAGGCGGGGACTGGTTCACTAGCAGTCGCCCAGCAGTCAGGAAGTTCGCGCAGCCGCCGGCCATCATCATCCGGCTGAGCGCGAAGGTCACCAGGGATTCGCTGCGGGCGCAGCCCACGGCACCCGCAGCGAAGAGCGCGGCCGAGCAATGGATCAAGATGCGCCAGCCCATCCGTTCGAGCAGCCACCGATGGCTGGCGATGACCGCGATGGCCACCAGGGCATAGAGCGTTGCTACCAGGCTGTATTCCTCCGGGCCGGCTGAGATGTCGCCCATGATCGGGGCGCCATTGAAGGCCACCACGCCACTCTGGAGGAAGTCACTGAAGGGCAGGGCTGCAATCAGCGCGTAGCGCAGCGCATGCCGGAGCCTCGGGCTGGGGGCCATTGCGCGCCGCTCATTTCTCCAGGGGCACCTTCACGGGCCCGCCTTCGTCGCCCAGCAGAACGGCCAGCAGGCGCGCCGGCTTCGTGGTGCTGGCATTGCGAGAGACCAGGTGCGGCTTGCGCGGGGGCTCGTACCAAGATTCGCCCGTCTTGTATACGCGCTCGGGCTCTCCCTCCAGCTGGCTGACGACCTCGCCTTCCAGCACATAGGCGAACACTGAACCCGGATGGAAGTGCGCAGCCGAGGCCTGACCCGGCGCGTAGGCCACGACGGCCAGTATCAATTGCTTGCCGGGCATGTCCGGCAGCGGCTTGCGCTGAACTGGCGTCACGGTCTCTTCCCCCGCGTCATGGGCGCCCGCGCGCGGCGACAGCAGGGCGGCGGCGGCCATCATCGTCACGGTGACGGCGGTGAGTCGAAAGGGCTTATTCATCGGGCTCTCCTGTGCTTGGAAGATATGCAGCTTCGGCGCTGCCTGTTGCGTCAGCTAGAACAGGGCTGACGAGCCTGGCTCGAACTTGCTATTGATGTGGGTGACCTTGTGCCGGCCCGGTCGCGTGGCGCCCTGTGGCCATCTCGCCCGGCGCGCTGCTGCTGTTGTCCGCAATGATCTGGCGCACGGTTGCCTCGGCCTCGCGTTCGCCGGTATCGAACACGGCCGTGCTGGCGAGCGGACGCGGGGCCTCGGCCAGCGCGCTCCCGCTGCTGTCGCCGACATCAACGCTGACGACCATGGACAAGCCAAGCCTCAGGGGGTGGGCCGCCAGTTCGTCAGGCAAGAGCGCGATACGCACCGGCACCCGCTGGACGATCTTGATCCAATTGCCGGTGGCGTTCTGCTGAGGCAGCAGGGCGAATGCTGCGCCCGTGCCCGCGCCTAGCCCGAGCACGCGTCCATGGTAGCGGACTCGCGTGCCGTAGACGTCGGCGCTCAGGCTTGCCCGCTGCCCGATCCGTAGCCGACCGAGTTGGCTTTCTTTGAAGTTCGCATCGACCCACAAGGTGTTCAGCGGGATTACCGACATCAAAGGCGCTCCAGCCTGCACCCGCTGACCCAGTTGTGCGCTACGCCGAGCGACGTAGCCATCGACGGGCGCTGGCAGATCAACCCGGTGCCGTGCCAACCAGGCTTCATGGACGCGAAGCGCGGCGCGCAGCACATTGGGATGCGTCTCGACGCGCGTGCGGTCGGTCAGGGAGCGATTGCTGCCGAGTTGCGCACGGGCGGCCTCCACGGCGGCGCGGGCTGCGGTGATCGCGCTTTCGGCCGTGGCCAGCTGCGTTTTCGCATGCTCGAACTCCTCGCGTCCGATGGCGCCGTCCGCGATCAGCGCTGAGCGACGTCGCACGTCATCTCGCGCACGCGCGGCCTCGCTTTGCAGTCGCGTCAACTCGGCCTGGCGGAGTGACAGTTGGGCGGACAGGGTCCCGTTGTTGGCAAACAGTTGGCGCACCTCGCGCACGGTCTGTGCCAGCTGTGCCTCGGCCTGTTCCAGTGCGACTTGTGTGTCGGCAGGATCGAGACGCAGCAGGGTCTGGCCGGCGCGGACGAAATCGGTGTCGTCGGCACCAATCATCAGCACGGTGCCCGCGATCTGGGGAGTGATCTGGACTGCATTGCCTTGGACGTAAGCATTGTCGGTCTCGACGTCGTCGCCGTGCCCGGGCATCTGATATACGCCGACGGCCAAACAGCCCAGCGCTATCAGGACCAAGGCCCACCACCAGAATCGCCGCGACCCTCCCCGTGTCGGTGGAGGGGCAGGGGCAGGGGCAGGGGCGGATGGCCCGGGAGGCATGGCGCTATTCATCGAAGGCTCCGGCAGAACAAGCGGCGTAACGGCAATCAGCACTAGCGCGGCCATCGTCCATAGATTGCTGCGCCGCGACGAGTCCAGTGCCGAACTTGTGGCTGGTCTTGCTGACGGCGCAGCAGTGCTCATTGACGGGTTCCATTGAATGAGGGCGAGGTTGATCAGCGGCGAGCATGCAGCGGATCGGCTAGTGCATCGGCGACGTAGCCACCGCCCAGTGCACGCATCAGTTCGACCTGGCTGTCCAACGCCCGGGCTAGCAGGTCGGCGTGGCTTCGTCGCTGTATCAAGACCGCCGATTCGGTGCTCAGCACGATCAGATAGCTGCCCAGCCCGGCTTCGTAGCGGCGGACCGCCAGTGCATAGGCGCTTTCGGCCGACAGCTGCGCCAGGTCTTGCTGCTCTTGCTGGCGCGCGATGGACTGAAGCGACGCGATCTGGTCCGAGGTCTCGCGCACGGCTTCCAGCAGCGCGCCGTTGTAGGCCGCGATGGCCAGGTCCAGTTCGGCGGCGCGGCCCTGCAAGGCCGAACGCAACCGCCCCCCGTCGAACAGCGGGAGGCGCAGCGCCGGGCCGGCTCCGTACTGCTCGCTGCCGGCTTCGAGTAGGCGATTCAAGCCGATCGCGTTGTAGCCGGCGAAGGCGATCAGATTGATGCTGGGATAGAAGTCGGCTCGTGCCGCCTTCAGTTCCTGGGTCGCGGCCTCCACACGTAGCCGGGCGGCGTCGATGTCGGCACGGCGCCCCAACAGGTCGGCCGGCAGCCGCTCGGGCAGTTGGGCGCCGTGCAAAGCAAGCAGTTGTGGTGCCAGCCCGTCCATTGCCGTCGGCGGCTGGACGGCCAATGCCGCAAGGGCATGGCGGCGCAACACGATCTGCTCGTCCAGCGCCTCGATGGCTTGGCGCGTGTCGGGCAAGGCGCCTTCGCCCTGCCTGAGTTCAATGGCGGTGTCCAGGCCCGCCTGCACGCGCCGACGGGTTAGTGCCAGCACCTCGCTGCGCTGCTCAAACGTCCGCAGCGCGATGCGGCGTTGTTCCAGCAGGCGCGCCAACTGCAGGTAGTTGCGCGTGACCGATGAGGCCAGCAGCAGCCGCGCACCCTGGGCATCGGCCTGGGCTGCGTGCACGCTGCCCAGCGCGGCTTCCAGCGCAGCCTTGTTGCGGCCGAAGAAATCCAGCTCCCAGCTCAGGCCAGCCTGCAGGCTGCCGATCTCTTGGTGAGTGCCCGCGATGTTCGGCGGATAGAGGGCGTGCTCGGGAAAGCGTTGGCTGGTGGCGTCGAAGCGGGCAGCGACTTGGGCTGTGTCGTTACTCTCCACGCGAGCGACCGCGGCGGCGGCCCGGCGCAGGCGCGCGCCCGCCGCGGCCAGCGAGGGGTTGTCCTGCAAGGCCTTGTCGATCAGTTGATCCAGCGCGGCATCGCCGAAGACCTCCCACCAGCGTTCGGCAAGGGCGGGCTCCTTCGCAGCGTTATCCGCAGACAGGCCGATTGCGGCGCCTTTCAGGGTTTCCTGCGGCGGAGAAAGGTGCCCTGGCGTGGCGCAGGCGCTCAGCAAGACGGCCGCAAGCAGGCCTGCTACCCGCTGCTGTGTCATTGCCCCGCAGAGCGATCTCCGATTCATCTGCGCCCACCTCCATGGAAGCGGCAGCCAGTCTCCGCCGGCACCTGCCAGGGGCCAAGTTCCCTGCGCGCGAGGGTCGCGCCTTACTTTCGATGGAGGCAGTCGGGCGTCGAAAGGATTGCGCCTGTTTTGGGCCAGCGGCAGCAGGCTTGCGCAAGCCGAAGGGCCAGGTGCGCCGATAAGGTTGATCCATCGTCGCGGAGGTATCGACATGGCGGAATGTCTCAGCTCGTTGGAATCGTCTGGTCTTGTCGTGGAGGCCGCTGCGTGGCAGTCGGCGCCCGGGCAGTCGGGCCTGTCTAACCGCGTCGCGGCGACTGCCCCGACCGGCGTCCTGATCGGTCAGGTATCGGCGCTGTCGCTGCACGGTATGGAAGCTATCGTTGCCGGTCACAGCGCCTTTCGCGTTGCCGGCCTGACGCGCTCGCTGGAGGACCTCATCGCAGGTTGCGAGGCCTGCGGCGATGGCGTCGCGCTGGTCGATCCGATGCTGGGCCAGCTCGGCGTCTCGGCCTTCATGGCGGCCATTAGGAATGCGGCACCGCGACTGCGGGTGGTGTTAGTGACAGACCTGGCCCTGCCAGCCGTCGTTCGGGCCGGTGTCGAGGGGGGCGCACTGGGCGTTCTGTGCAGCAGGGACGACCTGTTCGAGATCCGCGACGCGCTGATAGCGGTGTCCCGCGGCCGACGCTATCTGTCCCGCTCTATGGCCGAGCAGCTTTCGCTGGCCATGACCTACGACACCTTGACCCAGCGCGAAATGGAAGTGCTGCGCATGCTCTCCAAGGGCTGCTGCAACAAGACGCTGGCGCGCGAACTCGACGTGACCGTCGGAACGGTCAAGACCCACCTGCGGGCGATCATGTGCAAGCTCGCCGCCAGCTCTCGCATGGACACTTTGCTGAAGGCGGGCAACCTGGGCTTGATCCATGTCTGATGCGAAGCGCGGATGCGCCCGTTGATGAACAGGTACGACCCGGCAATGCCGGAGCTCGCGCGCTTCAAGGCCACGGGCGCAGAAACCTGCTTTCACGGCCGCCACGTCGAACCTCAGATCCTGGCCGGCCTTGACGGCCGCAACTGGCGCCTGGCCGACTACGTGCAACGCGGCGGCTACCAAGCCTTGCGCAAGATCCTGACACAGGGCATGACGCCGGAGCAGGTGATCGCAGAAGTGAAGGTCTCAGCCTTACGCGGTCGCGGTGGTGCCGGCTTTCCCACCGGCCTCAAGTGGAGTTTCCTGCCGCGCCAGCTGCCCGGGCCGAAGTACCTCGTCTGCAACTCGGACGAAGGCGAGCCGGGTACGTTTAAGGACCGCGACATCCTGCTCTACAACCCGCACATCGTCATCGAAGGCATGGCCATCGCCGCTTACGCCATGGGCATCGGCACGGGCTACAACTACATCCACGGAGAAATATTCCACGCCTACCAGCGCTTCGAGGAGGCGCTGGACGAGGCACGCGCCGCCGGCTTTATCGGCCCGCAGATCATGGGCAGCAGCTTCGGCTTCGAGTTGCATGCACATCATGGCTTCGGCGCCTATATCTGCGGAGAGGAAACAGGCCTGCTCGAATCGCTGGAAGGCAAGAAGGGCCAACCACGCTTCAAGCCGCCGTTCCCCGCCAGCTATGGCTTGTACGGCCGGCCGACCACGGTCAATAACACCGAGACCTTCGCCGCCGTGCCCTGGATCATCCGCGAGGGCGGCCAAGCCTATCTGGAATGCGGCAAGCCCAACAACGGCGGTACAAAGATCTTCTCGATCAGCGGTGATGTTGAACTGCCGGGCAACTACGAGGTACCGTTGGGCACGTCCTTTGTCGAACTGCTGGCGCTGGCCGGCGGCGTGCGGGCCGGCCGGAAACTGAAGGCCGTGATCCCTGGTGGTGCGTCGTCGCCGGTGCTGCCTGCCGAGCAGGCGATGGCCTTGACGATGGACTATGACGCGATCGCCAAGGCCGGCTCGATGCTGGGCTCGGCTGCGGTGATCGTGCTGGACGACAGCCGCTGCATGGTCAGTTCGCTCAAGCGCCTGTCCTACTTCTACATGCACGAATCGTGTGGCCAGTGCACACCCTGCCGTGAGGGCACGGGCTGGCTCTGGCGCCAGCTGGAACGGCTACAGGGCGGCCGAGGCCGCGCCTCGGACCTCGAACTGCTGAAGTCCGTGGCCGAGAACATCCAGGGGCGCACGATCTGCGCGCTCGGGGATTCGGCGGCCATTCCGGTGCGAGCGATGTTGCGGCACTTCCGCCCGGAGTTCGACGCGCTGATCGCATCCGATTCGGCACCGCAGCCAATCAATCCTGGGACTTGACGATGGACAGGATCAAGCAAGTGCTGGCGCTATGGCCCGATGACCATTCCTTCGGCGTACCTGATCCTCTGCAGGGAAACGAATGGCTGCAGGCGCTGACAAGCGTGATCGAGAACGAGGGTGGGGCGCGGGCGCTGCAACTGATCGAGATGCAGCTTGCCCTGCTGGCGCTGCATGGGATCTCCGGCCGTTTATCAGTGACTGGATCCGCCCAGCCATGCCGGATTCATCCAAGCCGCTGAAGTCCTCCACTCACACACTGGATCACGGCCGCCAGCTCTGGTGGGCCGCTTCGACGGAGATCGATATGCGGGTCGCTTCGCTCATCACACGGGAAACTGCCGAGGTGCTCTTCGGCATGACGCTCGCCCTTTCGCTGTTTGCGATGGCCTATCTGGTCATGGCCGAGGCTTGAGCGGCCGATGAACGAGCCCGATTCCGCGGAAGAGATCGTCCGCTACCGGCAGATGTTCCCGGTGCTGACCGTGCGCGAGATGAGCCGTGTGGCCCACTACGGTACGCCGCTGTGGCACCGCGCTG
Organism: Roseateles agri; assembly: GCF_034043675.1. Lineage (NCBI taxonomy): Bacteria > Pseudomonadati > Pseudomonadota > Betaproteobacteria > Burkholderiales > Sphaerotilaceae > Roseateles > Roseateles agri. The sequence continues at coordinate 77,181 of NZ_JAXCLA010000013.1, forward strand.
ACGAATTGGTCGTGAGGGCAGGTCATCCGACTCGCGGAGTTCATGTCATTAGGAGCGGTCGCGTCGTGGTCGAACAGCGCGACGGCCTGGGCCTGGTCACACCGATCGTCACCATGGAGGTCGGGAACTTCCTTGGCGAGGTGGGGCAGCTATCAGGCGGTCCCGCGATGGTTGACGCTCGGGCGGATGGACCTGTGCAGACTCTTGTTCTCGATGCGCCGCGCCTGCGTGCCCTGATCGTGGCCGAGGCGGAGCTGGGCGAGCGATTGATGCGCGCGCTCGTGCTGCGCCGGGCCGGTCTGATCGACAGCGGGCAGAGCGGCGTTGTGCTGATCGGTGGCGCGTCGGCCGCGATGCACAGGCTACAGAACTTCCTGCGCCGCAATGCGCAGCCCTATCACCAGGTCGATGTGGCACAGAACGAACGCGCTTCCGATCTGGTTGAAAGACACCTGGTCGGCAGCGGCGATGTGCTGGCTGTGTGCCCGAACGGCTTCGTCCAGGTGAATCCGGGCAACGAAGAACTAGCCCAGGCACTGGGTATGGCGGGTGACGCCGATTGCAGCGAGGTGTTCGACATCGCTATTGTCGGCGCCGGGCCCGCTGGGCTTTCATGCGCGGTCTATGCGGCCTCCGAAGGCTTGCGCGTCGTCGTCGCCGAATGTCGGGCTTTTGGCGGTCAGGCAGGTGCGAGCATGCGCATCGAGAACTACTTCGGCTTCCCGGCGGGTATCACCGGCCAGGCGCTCGTGGAGCAGGCTTGCGCCCAGGCGCGTAAGTTCGGCGCACGCGTCATGATTCCATCGGAAGTCGTCTCGCTCGACTGCGAATCGCTTGGAGCAGAGGGGCTTTTCGGACTCCATCTACGCGACGGGCGCCAGCTTTGCGCGCGCGCGGTGATCGTCGCCAGTGGCGCCCGGTATCGCCGCCCCACCATCGCGGATCTGGAGCGCTTCGAGGGTCGTGGCGTCTGGTTCTGGGCCTCGGCGCTAGAGGCGCAGTTGTGCAGGGGCGGCGATGTGGTCATCGTGGGTGGCGGCAACTCCGCCGGTCAGGCTGCCGTCTTCCTGTCACAGCATGCCCGGCGGGTCCATATGCTGGTCCGCGGCGCCGGGCTCGGTACATCCATGTCCAGCTACCTGATCGAGCGCATCGGCGCAGCCGACAACATCGAGCTCCACCCCTTCTCCGAACTGAGCGCTCTGGAAGGTGACCCGGCCGATGGCCTTCGCGCCGTTTGCTGGCGCGACAGCCGAAGCCAGACGGACCAGCGCCATGAGCTGGGCCACGTGTTCCTGTTCATTGGCGCGGACCCGGAGACGGCATGGCTGAAGTCCTGCCAGATCGAGATGGACGGACACGGTTTCGTGCTGACAGGTGCTGCGGCCGGGGCGGCTTCGCCGTCTCGCGCGGGTCTTGAAACCAGCCGGCGTGGCGTGTTCGCGATCGGCGACGTCCGAGCCGGCTCGGTCAAACGTGTGGGTGGCGCCATCGGCGAGGGTGCGGCTGTCGTGGCACAGATCCACGCCTATCTGGCTGCTTGCCTGGAACTGGCATGAAGAAGCCCGGCCCGCATTCGCAATCTGCGTCGCAAGCCGTACTGCGCGGGCGACCGTTCCTGAGCCTCGGCTTCCGACCTTTCTATCTCGCTTGCGCGCTCGCCGCCGTGCTGCTGATCGGCCTGTGGCCATGGGTCTTCGAGGGCCGTCTGGTGCCGCGCACCGGCCTCGCGCCCGTGCTATGGCATGCACACGAGATGCTATTCGGCATGCTGGCGGCGGCCATCGTCGGATTCCTGCTGACCGCCGGACGTAACTGGACCGGGCTGCCACCGCCGGCTGGCGGTCAATTGGCCTTCCTAGCGCTGCTATGGTTGGCCGGGCGATTGGCCGCGGTGCTGCTGCCCTACAGCTGGTTCTTCGTGCTGGACATCATGTTCCTGCCCTGGACGGCCGCCTTGTTCGCCGATCTGCTGTGGCGCGCCCGCAGCCAGCGCAATGCCGGCATTGCTGCTGTGCTGGGGCTGCTGGCCTGTGCGAACCTGGGCTTTCATCTGGCGCAGCGCGGCGTGATCTCGGTCGATCCAAGACGCATGCTGCACGCGGGCCTGACGCTGATCGTCATGATGGAGACGATGATCGGTGGCCGTGTGATCCCGCTGTTCACGGGGAATGCCACGGGCGCGCGCATCCAATTGCCGCCGGGGCTCGATGCGGGCGTCGTTACGGCCACGGCGCTCGGCCTCTCGCTATGGCTGCTCGGTGAGCCGGCGGCAGGACTCGCTGCGGGACTGCTGATCCTGGCCGCCCTGCTGCAGGCGTGGCGCCTGTGGCTCTGGCAGCCGTGGGCCGCCAGACGACTGCCCATGCTCTGGGTGCTGCATGTGGCATATGCGTGGATCCCGCTTGGCCTGGCGCTACTGGCATGGGATACGGCCGCAGGCACGCCGGCATCGCCCGCTCTGCATGCGTTGACGGTGGGCGCGAGCGGTGGCCTCGTCATGGCCATCATGACCCGAACCGCCCGCGGCCACACCGGGCGTCCGCTGGTCGCGGGCCACAGCGACGTGCTGGCCTACAGCCTGGTGCTGCTGGCGGCGGTGCTGCGGGTCGGAACGCCTCTGCTTCTGCCGGCCCGCTTCTACGCTGGTGGGCTGGTCACCGCGGGCCTGCTGTGGGCGGCGGCGTTCTGCGTCTTCCTTTTCACCTATTCGAAATGGCTGATGGCGCCCCGCGCCGATGGCCGCAATGACTGAGGGCACCCCACCGTGAGCACTGTCGCCACTCTCCTGTCCGCCTTCGTCCTTTCCGTAATCGCACTGCTGGTGTTCATCTGGACCCAGCGGCGCGGGCTGCTTGACGGCGGCGCGCGTGGCGCGGAGGTGATCTTTGCGCCGGGAGAGATCGGCCGTATCGAGGATCCGGCCAGTACGCTCCAAGCGCGGCAGCGGCTGCAGGCCGAGCTGGGCAACGGCGCCCGTGACGACGCGGCTGCGCGCGATGAACTGCAGCGTCGAGCTCGCGCCGACGCCTCGACGGCGCCGCTCGTGTTCTTCTTCCTCTGCTGTGCGTTCACTTGGCTACTGGTGGCTTCGGCCGCTGGCCTGACAGCCTCGATCAAGCTGCATGAGCCCGATTGGATGACGCAGCAGGCCTGGCTCACCTTCGGCCGCATCCGCACCATCCATCTGAACGCCGTGGCCTATGGCTGGGCGCCCATGGCGGGCCTCGGCATCGCGCTGTTCGTGATCCCGCGGCTCCTGAAGACCGAGTTGGTCGGTGCGCGCTATGCCTTCATTGGCGCGGCTCTCTGGAACGCTGGATTGATCGCCGGACTGGGCGCCATCGCACTCGGAGCAAGCGACGGCCTGGAGTGGCTGGAGATTCCCTGGCAGGTCGACATCCTGTTGATCGCCGGTGGCGCACTGATCGGCGTTCCCCTGGTGCTGACGTTGCTGTCGCGGCGCGTGCACCACCTCTACGTGTCGGTCTGGTATATGGGTTGCGCTCTCTTCTGGTTCCCGGTGCTGTTCTTCGTAGCCAAGTTTCCGGGCCTGCACAAAGGTGTGCAGCAGGCCGCGATGAACTGGTGGTTCGGTCACAACGTGCTGGGCCTCTTCTACACGCCGTTGGCACTGGGCACGGTCTACTACTTCCTGCCCAAGATCATCGGCCGACCGGTGAAGAGCTACAACCTGTCGTTGCTCGGCTTCTGGGGGCTAGCCTTCTTCTACGGGCAGGTCGGGGGGCACCACCTGATCGGTGGGCCGGTGCCAGGCTGGGTCGTAACGCTGTCGATCGTGCAGAGCATGATGATGGTGATTCCCGTGGTGGCCTTCACGGTGAACCAGTACCAGACACTGCAAGGACACCTGAAGGCACTGATCTTTTCGCCGACCCTTCGCTTCATCGGCTTCGGTGGTCTGATGTACACGGCCAGTTCGGTCCAGGGCTCCTTCGAGGCGCTGCGCAGCATCAACGTCGTCACCCACTTCACGCACTACACGGTGGCGCATGCGCACCTGGGGCTCTACGGCTTCGTCACGATGGTGTTCTTCGGCGGGATCTACTTCATCGTGCCGCGCGTCTCGGGACGCGAGTGGCCGTCGCCTCGGCTGATCAGCACGCACTTCTGGCTGGCTGCCATCGGCATAACAACTTACTTCACCGCGCTGAGCATCGGCGGTTGGCTGCAGGGCGAAGCGATGCTCGATGCCTCGCGGCCCTTCATGGAATCGGTCGCCCTCACTGCGCCCTACCTGAAGGCACGCAGCATCGGCGGTGGGCTGATGGCTCTCGGCCATCTGGTCTTCGTGTGGCACTTCCTGCTGCTGCTGGCCGGGAAATCGCAGGGCCGCGATTCTGCTACCTTGCTGAGGGCCATCTGATGCACGACGAAGCAAAGTTGCTTGCCGGCGGCATGGTGATGCTGAGCATCGCGACCAGCGCGCTGGTGGTGGTGCCCTATATGACGGTGCGCGACGTCCAGCCGATCGAAGGGCTCAAGCCCTATACGACGCAGGAACTGCGAGGGCGCCAGCACTACATCGAGAACGGCTGCGTCTACTGTCATTCGCAGCAGCCGCGTGCCAAGGGCTTCGCACCCGACAGCCAGCGCGGCTGGGGCCGCGCCAGCGTGGCAGGCGACTATGCCTACGATGCGCCGCACCTGCTGGGAACGATGCGCACAGGGCCTGATCTCCTGAATATCGGCGTCCGCCAGCCCAGTGAGGCCTGGCACCTGGGACACCTCTATCAGCCGCGCGCGTACGTGCCGGGCAGCATCATGCCGAGCTACCCCTTCCTGTTCGAAGTGAAGGAGAAGGCGGAGACCGAAGATGTCGAAGTGGCCCTGCCACCTGGGCGTGCGCCGCTGGGGAAGGTCGTGATCGCCAGCCATGAGGTGCTTGATCTGGTGGCTTACCTCAAGTCCCTGAAGCGCGACTACCCCGTCTTGACCCCGCAGGAGCAGCCATGACCCCTATCGACATCCTGCCGCAGCAGGGCCGGGAGAATCCGGAGCCGGTCGAGCAATCGAATCCCGTGCCCTGGTGGGTGCTGGCCCTGGTCGTGCTGATGATGTCCATCGGCATCGTCTACATCGTCGATGCGGACATCGAGACGCCGGCGCGCTGGGGCGATGGCCGCCAGCAGTCCGAACTGAGCGGCCCGAAGAAATCGGGTGCAGCCAAGGTCGATGGCGGAGCCCTGTTCGCCTCGCTATGCGTCGCCTGTCATCAGGCCAGCGGGCAGGGCCTGCCCGGCGTGTTTCCGCCGCTCGCGGGCTCGGAGTGGGTCAAGGGAAAGGACAGCACCGTGGCCGCCATCGTCCTCCATGGCATCACGGGCAGTATCACCGTTAAGGGCACGGTCTACAACGGCTCGATGCCTACCTTCAAGGACCAACTGAGCGACGCACAAATTGCGGCGGTGCTGAGCCACATTCGATCGCAGTGGGGCAATGACGCGCCCCCGGTGACCGAGCAGACGGTGGGGCAGGCTCGCGAGACGAACAAGGCGCGCACGACGCCGTTTGCTGGCGACAAGGATCTTCCGCCTCATGACTGAAGCGCAGTCCATGCGACGTGGCCACGCCTTCTGGCCGACACTGGCACTGTGCATGCTGATCCTGGGTGGCCTATCGTGGGCGATCGCGCGCCTTACGCGCGGCCTCGAGGTCTGGACCTACGAGGATCTCCGGCGTTTGCGTGCCGCCGAAGGCTTGATCACCGCACCAGCCCTGTCGCTGCGCGATGGGCAGGGTCGGCAATGGGCGATGTTCGATCCAGCCGCGGCGTCGCCGCGCAGCTCGGTGTACCTGGTCGACTTCATCTACACCAGTTGTCCGTCTGTCTGCACAGCATTGGGCTCCGAATACACGCAGATGCAGGAGGCTCTCCGAGCCACTTCGTCTTCGGTGCGCCTGTTGTCGATCTCCATCGATCCCGTCCACGATGGCACAGACGAGCTCAAGGCGTATGGTCGGCTTCACCGAGCCGATGCGTCCCTCTGGACCATTGCCGCGCCGGTCGATCCAGCGGCTGGTCAGTGGCTGCAGGAGCGGCTGGGCATCGTGGCCATCGATGACGGACTGGGCGGTGTACTGCACAACGGCGCGATCCAGCTGATCGACCGCCGCGGCCGGTTGCGGCGCGTGTTCGATTATTCGCAGTGGCCGCGAGCTCTTGCCGCGGCCCAGGCGCTGGCGAAGAAGGAGCCGGGATGAGGCGGGCTGCAGACGCCATGCGCGTTTGGGTGGCAGCCGCGCCCCTGCTGTTCCTGCTGCCATGGCCGCGTGCGCTGGTGGAGAGCCGCATGAGCCTGCACATGCTCTTGCAGTTCCCTCTGCTGCTGGCGGCCGGCTGGGCGGCCAGCCTGTGGCTGCCGGGCGAGCGCACCCAGGCTCTCGTCGACGAAATGGGCTTGACGGGCGCTGCGTGGGTAGGCGCCGTGACGATTTTTTGGATGTTGCCGATCGCGCTGGACCTGGCATTGCTGGATCCCTTGATGGCGGCGCTGAAATATTCCAGCTGGTGGAGTGCTGGCCTGGCGCTCGCGCGCAGTTGGCCCCGGTTGACGGTCGAGCTGAGAGCCTTCTTTCTCGGCAACACGGCCTGGATGTTGGCGACTGCGGGGCTGCTTTATCGTGAGACTGAAGTGCGGCTGTGCGTGAGCTACCGCTACGACGAGCAGAGCTGGACCGGGGCCGGCTTGATGTTCTGGGCCGTGGCTCTCGGGACTGTAGCGCTGACAGCTCGGCGAGCATCGCCACGGGAAGTCCTGCAGCAGCGATGAGTGCTTCGGCCCAGCGGCGAGGGTTTCGTGAAAGACCGCCAGGCTCGCAGAACGGACCATCACTTCCGTCCCTGCGCAGAACGCCAATCGACAGCCAGGCACGCTTCCACCCACTCCGAGGATTCCCGCCATGACCCTGTCCCAACATCTGTCGCGCCGCGGACTTGCCCGCGTCGCCATCGGCGCCGCCCTTGCCGCGCCTTCGCTTCCAGAGGCCCTTGCTGCAACGGCCGATGCCTCGCCCCGCAGCGGCGTGTCCTTCATCGTCTACCTGCCCATCCGGCCGGAGCAGCGCGAGCGTACGCGGCAAATGATGTTCGAGCTGTACCGCGCGATGACGGTGGAACCGGACTTCGTGCATGCCTGGATTCATGAGGATCTGAATGACCCCAACATGATCGTCAACTACGAGACCTGGGAGTGCAGTCACGAGGATTTCGTCGAGCATCGCTTGACGCGTGCCTACCGCCAGCCGCTTGAAGCGGCCTTGCCCGAACTGTTGTCGGCCGAGCGCCGGGTCATCCTGCTGAAGACACTCAGCGCCTACCCGGTGCGGCGCTATCCGGCGCATGCCTTGGCGAAGCTGGAACGGCAGACCGCCTGAGCTGATGCCCGCCGCCTGGCAGGCTGAAAAAAGAGAGGCCAGCCTCGATGGCCGGCCTCTTTTATCCGATCTGCGGCCCACGCCGCCGAAAAGGCTCAGGGGGTGTGGCGCCGCCCGTAGGAGACGCCATAGGAGGCGCCCCGCATCGCGATCATCGGGTCGGCGGCCTCGATGCCGGGGAGCAGAGCCGATGGCGTGAACATCAGACGACGGGAGTCCGCATCGCTGTCGGCCACGGCCTTGGAAATCGTGATCTCGCCGAGCTTGATCACTTCGCGCGTCGGCGGCCAGGCAATGGACGGATCGTCGATCTTGTCCTCACCCTCGGCGAGCTGGACCTGAAGCGTAAACCGAACCGGTGCCGAGGCGACGCGGGGGACGATCTCCTGTTCCAGATAGTCTTTGTCAGCCTTGGCAAGCGCGTCATTGGACAAGGCTTGCTCGCCGGCCGCCGGCACGATCTGGTAGCGGCCGAAGCGGGTCTTGCCAGCCGCGTTCGTGAACTTGAAGCTATTGACGCCGAAATAGCGCATCGTCGCGAAGCTGACCGGAGGCGGCGCCTGCGTGGTGAGGAAGGCCACGGCCACAGGATGGGTGGAGAGAAACTTCTCGGCCGGCGTGGGCGACGGAGCGCCCGGAGGACTGGTGCCCAGCGCCTGCAGCAACTGGGTGAACTCCGCAGCGGTTGGGCTCGGGAATCCGTTGAACGAATGGCTCACGATGTCCGTCTCCGAACCGTCGAGCAGTTGGAATTTGATGGCCATGCCGCGCGGCGACGCGAGCTTGTCCACGTCAGAGATCATCGGGATGCCTGCGAAGCTCGAGAAGCGGACCAGCACGGGAACTTTGCCGCCCTGCAGGTGCGTGGCCTTGCTGAGCTTGCGGGCGTCGCTGCTGGGCGTGAAGCTGCCGGACAGGACGATGCCCTTGGCATGGATTGCACGCCCGTAGGTCTGCTTGCCGAACAGTTGGTTCATCGCATCGACGAGTTCGGTCGGCGTGGTCTGCGGGGCCGCTGCGTCCTGCGCACGCGCAGGCGGGGAGGCGGCCAGGCCGAGCAGCAGGACCGAACTCAGGCCAAGGCGAAAGATCTTCGATCGACGCGTGAGCGTTGCTGGATTCATGGAGGCTCCTGGATAGATAGACATGGCATCTGGAATGACGCAGATCCATCCTCTGCGCAGCGCCCGAGACACGCTTGCATCAATCTGCGCCGAATGGTTTGCGCCTGCGATTTGCCATATTGGCGCGATGGCCCCTCGGCGCCGGCACCATGCGTTTGGCGATCGCGGCAAATGCGCGGTACGGGCGATTCGCGGCAATTCCCTCCAAGTCGTTATGCGTGCGTTTTCCTAAGCTTGAATCAGCCCACTTCAAGGAGAACCCCGTGTCCATCTTGGTTCCCGACAACACCCTCATCACCGCGACTGTTGAAGAAGGCCGCCAGCTGGCGATGAAGATGGCTCGACTGGTGGTCAAGGCCACGCAGCCGGACGCGGAAGTCCGCGAGCAGCTGCGCGCGGTGTATGCGAAAGACGCGAGCCTGCTGATCCAGATCAGCCTGGTCACTGCGACCGAGTTCGCCACCATCGCTGCGGCCAACAACTACTGGCGCGGCGGGCCCGCGACGGCGCAAGACTGAGCGCTGTTCATCGAAGCACCATCGACCAAGGAGGCCGCCATGCGGCTGCTCGAAGCTACCTCGAAAAATGCTCGGCCGCGCCTGGCGACCCCGTCAAGCAAGGCTACAGCGTCACGCCAGAAGCGAGATCACGGCAGGCCGACGGTGATCCCGACGACGACCATGTCACGCCATCTGCGACGCCTGCTCTGGCTGTTTGGAGGGTTCTGAGATGCAGGCCTCAGCAGCGTCGATGACCAATGCCGCAGCCAGGGAGGTCCGGTCCGTGCCACAGCTGTTCCGCGGTCCGCGACCCTACGTGAGCGAGGCCAGCTTCACAGTACTGCTGATGAGTCTGCGTGCCAGTGGCGGCGTGCTCACAGGGGATGGTGTCGTCCTGCTGCTGCGCGACTACCGGGACCAGCCACTCTCCTGGCTTGCCCGGGCGATCGTCAGACGAGAGATCGTCCACATCATGTGGCGGTCGCAGGTGATGGTACCGATGTTCCAGTTTCGGCCGGAGGACATGGCCCTGCGTGAGGGCATGCAGAGCGTGCTGGCAACGCTGGCACCTGTCTATGACGATTGGGAGATTGCCCGCTGGTTCGGCGAGCCGAATGTTTGGCTGCGTGGCAAAAGCCCGGCAGCTTGCGTCAGCCTGGACGCGCGCGGAGTTCACGACGCGGCACGTGCCGACTCGTTCATCGCTGGCGGTGACTAAACCACGCTGTCCGAAGCCGGGTGCGGCGGACCGCGAACCGGGCCGAAGCGAGGCGAGTTATCACGAATGGAGCGGATCATCATGCACGACACATCGTCCGTGGCCGACCAGTTGTTCTTCGAGCTCTTCTTTCCCACCTTGCGAGCTGCGGGGCGTTCTCTTTCCTTCCCATGCGACGCCAAAGGGTGCGTCGCGCTGGACTCGCTCAGCGAACCGGCGCGCAACAACTACTTCCTTGCACGCACCCTGATGGGTTGGGCCTACGGGGCGCCACGCGTTATGTCCTGCGTTCTGTCGCCGACGAATCGTCAATGCAAGCCACTGTGAACTCCGCCATGCCCGCTCCAGACGAAGTCCGCGCCATGTTGCGGTTCATCGACTGGCTCGACGAACTGCCGGGCCTGCACAACGCCGCGGCGCTCAACGTCGCCTTGACCCGGATGCTGAAGCGCTTCGATGCTGATGAAGGCCGGATTGAGGCGCGGTTTTCGTTTCTGCTGCGTGAAGACTTAGCTACCTGCGAAGACTCGGACGCTGCACGGCTCGACTTCGAGGGGCGCTGGGTGGCGGAGTGTGCCAAGGGCCGTACGACGATCTGGGCTGAAGTCAAGGTGCCCGACCCTGTCCCGTGTCTTGGCACGAGTTGCATCAGGACGCAGGTCGCTCGCACGCGAAATTCGTCGATCGCGACGAAAGCGGGCCACGGGCACGACGTGGAATGGCGCGATCTGCTGCGCAAACTGGGCCGGTCTGTCGAGCGCGACGCACGGATCGGCCGCTACTCGATCGACGTGGTTCGCGTCCATGCGCAGCCATCCGGGCTACGCGAACACCGCACGGTGATCAATCAACGGCAACTGGAATGACTGGCCTGCAAATCAGCGAGTTCGCCCCCGGGCCTGGCGCCCGGCCCCCCGTCCGAGGCGATTCGGATGCCCCTGCCTGCGCCCCTTGACATGAACATCGACAAGTACAAGACCGACCACGTCGAGATCATGCGTCTCGTCACGGATCTCAAGCAGATGGTGCTGGGCGACGTCAAGACGCAGCCCGGCGCCATTGCGCAGAAGATCGTTGCGATCAGCTCGACGATCAAGCTCCACCTAGCCATCGAGGATCAGGTGCTCTATCCCGCATTGAAGAGGAGTTCATCGGTCCAGGTAGCGCAGACGGCGACCCGCTTCCAGCAGGAGATGGGTCCGATCGCAGCGGACTTCGCGACCTTCGCTCGCCGGTGGAACACCGAACAGCGCGTCAGTGCCGATGTCATCACGATGCGCATGGAAGCGGTCGCAATCCTCGATCGGATCCATCGGCGCATGCAGCAGGAGAACCGCGAACTCTATCCGCTAGCCGAACGCCTCTGAGTATTGCGAACCGGTCCGCTACTTCGACGGCGTACCCACTCCGAGCCTGCGCGCCAATCTGTGGAAATTGCTGCGATCCATTCCTGCCGCTTTCGCTGTCTGCGGCATCGAGCCCTGGTGGCGCACCAAGGCTGCGGCTATCCAGTCGCGCTGGAACGCCGCGGTGGCGTCGCGGAGATTGAGGCCGCTCTGCGCCCGAAACTCGGCCTGCGTCGCATCGGGCATGCCTGTGACTGTTGCAGCGACTGCAGTGGGGCCCTCGAGCCCCAGGTGCATGGGTTCGATGGCGACCCAGCGCGCGGAGCGACCGGGACCCTGTATGGCGCGCAGGGCCGCGCGACTGACGAGGTGCTCGAGCTCGCGCACATTGCCGGGCCAGTCGTGCGCGAGCAGCGCTGCGCTTGCGGCTGGCGACAGACGAAGATTGCGCACGCCGAGTCGATGCTGGTTTTTCTCCAGAAAGCCGCCGGCGAGCACCAACACGTCCCGTTCGCGTTCGCGCAACGGCGGCACATGCAAGGGGAAGACGGACAGGCGGTGATAAAGGTCGGCCCGAAAGCGACCTTCGGCGACTTCGCGCCGCAGGTCACGATTGGTCGCGGCGAGCACTCGCACGTCCACATGCAACAGGCGGTCGCTGCCTGGCCGCTGCAGTTCGCCGCTTTGAAGTACCCGCAGCAGCTTGGCTTGTACCGACAAGGGCAACTCGCCGACCTCGTCGAGGAAGAGGGTGCCGCCGTCCGCCAGTTCGAATTTTCCAACGCGGTCCTGCACCGCTCCGGTGAAGGCGCCGCGCCGGTGCCCGAAGAGCTCACTGTCCGCCAGCGTCTCCGGGAGCGCCGCGCAGTTGATCTGCACGAGGGCTGCGTCGCGCCTGGCCGAACTCGCATGCACGCGCTGCGCGACGAGTTCCTTGCCGACGCCCGTCTCTCCGAGGATCAGCACGGTAAGGTCGGACGGGGCGACGGTGTCGATGTCCTGGATCATTGCCTGCATCGCCACGCTCTTGCTCAGCAATTCTCGCGGGCGATGACCCTCACGCAGCTCGCGGGCCAAAACCTGCTCGCGGCTCGCGCGTTCTTCCATGGCGCGCATCGCCTCGGCTGCGGCAATGCTCGCTTCGAGCAGGCCGACGACCGCGTGCTTCTGAGACTCGGTCACGATATCGAAGGCATGCGGGCTCAGGGCATCGAAGGTGATAAGACCCCATATGCGCCCGTGATGATGCAGAGGCGCGCCCATGCAGTCATGGACGGCGAGCAGTTCGCGCTGGTCAGCCACCAGCCCATCGTACGGGTCGGGCAAGCCGCAGTCGGCTTCGAAGCGCAGGCCCTGCGGGCTGGCCATCAAGCGAGCAAGACGAGGATGAGCCTCGATCACAAAGCGTCGGCCCATCGCTTCATCGCTCAGGCCATCGACCGCAACCGGCACCAGTGCGGTGTCATCCAGCCGCAGCAGCACCGCGGCGTCGCACGCCAGCAGTTTGCGCACGGCAGCGAGCATCGCGTGAAAGTGGTCCTCGGCGATGGGAAGGTGATCGATGGAGGATTCAAGCGCCGCGGTAGTCATTTGGACACTTTAGTTGTCGTGACGACAGCGTGTTCTCTGTCCTCAACAAGACAACGCTTCGAATGGGGCCGTTAGGAATCAAGCACTTGCGCCGAGCTGGGTGCTGGCACGGATGTTGAAAACAGAAGGTGCAAAGCACAAACACTTCACTCGACCAAAGGACCCTACGTGTTTTCAGCCACAACCATCGCCCTCGTCAAGGCCACCGTTCCCGTGCTCAAAGAGCGGGGCGAAACGATCACGTCGCACTTCTACGCGCTGATGCTGTGCGACTACCCTGAGCTAAAGGCATTTTTCAACGAAGCCCACCAGGCCAGTGGAAATCAGGCCCGGGCGCTAGCGGGCGCGGTGCTGGCCTATGCCAGCCATATCGACCAACTCGACGCCTTGGCGCCAGCTCTGCCGCGTATCGTGCAGAAGCACGTGGCCCTGGGCGTACAGCCCGAGCACTATCCGGTGGTGGGCCGTTGCTTGCTGCAGGCGATCCGTGAAGTGCTGGGCACTGCCGCCACCGACGAGATCATCGCGGCATGGGGCGAAGCCTACGCAGGACTTGCGAAGCTGCTGATCGATGCCGAGGAACAGGTTCAGTCAGCGAATGCGGCATCGGACGGTGGCTGGCGCGGCTCGCGGCCACTGCGTGTCGCGCGCAAGGACCGCGAGAGCGAACTGATCACGTCTTTCTACCTGGAGCCGATCGATGGGCTGCCGCTGCAACGTTTCAGCCCGGGGCAGTATCTGACCCTCGTGCTTGAGATCGAGGGGCGGGAAATGCGGCGCCACTATTCGCTCTCCGACGCGCCGGGCAAGCCCTGGTACCGCATCAGCGTCAAGCGAGAGACGGGCGGCCGGGCATCGAACTGGCTGCACGACCAAGCGGTCGTCGGTACTGCGCTGAAGGCCAATGCGCCCAGTGGCGACTTCGTGCTGGACCAAGAGGCGCCGCGGCCACTGGTGCTGGTCACAGGCGGTGTCGGGATCACGCCGGCGATGAGCATGCTGGAGGTTGCCGCGCCTACCGGCCGGCCGGTGCACTTCATCCACGCGGCGCGACACGGGGGGGTGCATGCTTTCCGCGAACGTGTTCAGCGACTTGCAGCCACACATTCCAATGTGCAGCCCATCTTTGTCTACGACACGCCGCGCACCGATGACGAGCCACACACGACAGGCTTTGTCACTGAAGCCCTGCTGGCTCAGCATTTGCCGGAGGATCGGGACGTCGACCTCTATTTTCTTGGCCCCAAGCCATTCATGCAATCGGTCTATGCCAGCGGCTTGGCGCTGGGAATCCCCACCCATCAACTCCGCTACGAGTTCTTCGGACCGATGGAGCCGCTCAAGACGACCTGACCGCGCGAGCCCGCTCATGCGTCTGCAGGTACGGGCAAGCCCGCGGAAGCAGGTGTAAGCGACTGGCCCATCCGCAGACATACGCTCAAGGCCAGAAGGGCCGGCCTGTTCGAGGCCCTGTGAAGGAGTTTCAATGGCGCAAGCCCACCACAAGTCCGGCGAACGTTTCGTCGTCAAGCCGTTGGGAAAAGGGCTCGGCGACGCGAGAACGACAGCCTTGATCAAGGCCGAGCAGCTTGAGCTTGTGCGCATCGTGCTGCACGCTGGCAAGGGCCTGCCGATGCACCAGGTCGCCGGTGAAATCACAGTCCTCTGCCTGGAGGGCCGCATCGACTTCGAGACGTCCACCACCCATCTGAGCCTCGAAGCCGGGGATATTGTGCATCTCGCCTGTAACGAGCCGCATGCCTTGTCGGCGGTCGAAGACGCTTCTGCGTTGCTGACGATCTGCTTGCCGAAGCTATGACCGATGCCGATATCAGTGAGATGTCCGCGCCGCGCCGGGTGTGTTGACTGCGGCTAGCATGGTGCCTGCGTTTGCAGGTGCCTCGGGCCCGAGCGGGCGGTAGTCAGCCGGTGGCAACGAGCTTCGCGCTGTCCTGAGTCAACACGACCTCCAGGCGCACCAGGGCCTGGGAGATCTCGGCAACTTCTTTGATGTCAATCGTTGTGGGTAGGCACAAGCCCCTCGAGCAAGCGCGGACCGCGAGCTCCTCGACAGCGTGTATCCCAGCGTCGGTCAATGAAACATTCACCTCCCGGCGGTCCGCGGAGCTGCGAACACGTTTCGCCCAATCTTTCGCGACCAGGGTGTTGCAGATGCGAGTCATGTTGCTGGCCGTCTCGCCATTTTCCCGCGCCAGCTCGGAAGGGGTAGCTTGGCAGAGCGGTCTGTCCTTGAGGCTGCTGAGGACCAAGAACTGCATGATGGTGATGTCCGAATGCCGAAGAACGGCATTCAAGACCGCCACCATCTGGATCTGACACACGCGCAAGCCGCGTGCAACGGCAAGAATCGCGTCTACCGAGGCTTGTGATCCTGCGCCGTGCTCATGTGAGCCCTGCTGCTGTTCCTTAGCCCGTCTGTCCATCGACGTCGGATCCACTTCGAGTCATGCCGGTGACCATGCGTGCAATGTAGGCCGTGTTTGCAGACAGCGCCTCCATCGAAGGAAAGAGCGTTCCTTCCTGTTCGGCAGTACCCAGTCAGGTGTACACCGCCTCGACCGCGGCCTTGAATGCGTACCCGACACCGCGCTCGGTGACGATGAATTGCGGGGAGCGCACATCGCCTACCGCGGAGCAGGACCAGTTCGCAGCCGCCCCCTTGCGCCACCCGCCGATGCGCGCTGCGCAGGGCACTCAATTCGCTCTCTCGGCCATGAAAGGCTTGGACAGGCCGAAGCCTGCTACCCGCGTCTTCGACACACAGCTCGAAATCTACGATTTCTCCGCTATCCTGCCATGCCGCCAGGCACCGGCGTAGATCGCCTTCGACCGCGGCAGCGCTCTGGTAGCGATCGCCGGGCGCCTTCGCCAGCATCGTCATCACAAGGCGCGAGAGCACTCGCGGCAGCTGGGGCCGCATGTCCGCGGGAGCAGGCGGCAGGCGAGCCCATTGGGCGTGGAGCGGTTGCTGCAGGCTGTCGGCAGGGAAGGGCAGCTTGCCGGTCAATAGGCGATAAAGGATGACCCCAAGACCGTAGAGATCGCTGCGCCCATCTACCGTTCCGGCGCCGCCACATTGCTCGGGCGCGAGGTAGGACCATGTCGTATGGGCCGCGCCCGGCAGGTCGCATGTTGATTCGGACGACGGCGCTACGAGGGCGCAAGTGATGAACCAGGCTTGACCGCTCAACGAATCGATGAGTATCCGATCCGGGCGAAGCCACTGGTGAATCAGGCCTTTGGAGTGCAGTCCGCGCAGGGCGACGGCCAGTCCGATTGCCAGGCGCAGGCCTTCCTCGATGCCTAGCCGCTTGCTCAGAGCTTGCTTAAGCAGATCACCTCCCGGATCTTGCAGTGTCAGCGTGGCTCGATCGGCGCCGAGGTCGATGGCCAGAGCTTGGCAGCCCCAGGCCGGATCGATCCGCTCTCGCTGCTGGTATTCGGCCAGCAGCAGGCGTCGAATCTCCGCGGCCCGACGGAGCGGCGGCGACGACGAGCAAGTGGGCCTTCCGATCCCGGCTAGGCGGTTTGCGCCAGACGGCAAGCTGGCTATCTTCGCTCAAGAGATGGCCGGTCGCGGTGAACTGGGCTTGGGTCACGGATCTCCGATCTCGACAGCCCTCAATTGAAGCAAAGCGCTTGGCATCCGGGTTGGGCGTCGTGACAGCTCCGGATGTCAACTGACACACTTACCCGCGCCGCAGCCGTGCGATTCCAGAACGTCGCTGCGATCTATCGCAATGCTAGATCCACGGCGGTGCCGAGAAATACCGAGAAGCCGATCCAGTGGCTCATCCGGAACGCCTTGAAACAGTCCTCCCGCGTGCGCGTTCTCACCAGGAGGTTTTGCCACGCGATCTGCAACGCGGCGATGGCGGCTCCCAGGCGAAAGTAGTTGCCCATACCCAGGTGCAGGCCGATCAAGGTCCAGCCCAGCAGATAGATTCCGTAGAAGGCCATCACGCTCTGCACGTCGAAGCGACCCAGTGTGAGCGCGGACGTCTGGATGCCGACATGGATGTCATCATCGCGATCGACCATCGCATAGACGGTGTCATAGGCGAGAACGTAGAACAGATTCGAGGCCATCAGCACCCATGCGACGTCCGGGATCGCTGCCAAGGTCATGCGCACATGTTGTGTCTCGCGATCGAGCGTTGCAGCAAAGGCCATTGGAATTCCGAAGCTGAACGCAATGCCCAATACGGCTTGCGGAACCGAGATGAAGCGCTTGGAGAACGGATAGACCAGCGCGATGGCTAGGGCAGCGATGGCGAGTTGTACGGTCAACTCGTTTGTGGTCAGGACCAGAAGGAATGCCATCAGTGCGAGCAAGGCACCGACGAGCAATGCCTCCCTTACCGCGAGCGCGCCCGTGGTGACTGGCCGGCCGGCCGTTCGCTTCACGTATCGGTCGAAATTACGATCGGCAACATCATTGATGCAGCAGCCGGCACTGCGCATGAGCACGGTACCCAAGGCGAACACGGTCAGCAGGTGCCAGCCCGGCCAACCTTCGGCCGCCATCCAGAGTGAGGCAAGGGTCGGCCAGATCAGCAGCAACCACCCAATCGGACGATCGAGGCGGATGAGATTGAGGTACAGGGAAAGCTTGCGGCGGGTGCTTCCATTCATGGCTCGAATTGTGTCTGCGGAGGTCGTGTGTCGACAAGCCAGTCGGGCGAGTTCGCCTGCGCAGAATCTACGCGACGCACTTCATCGGATCCTGTTGTACCCATCCTGTGCCTTAGGCGTTGCCGTTTTCCAGCGCGGAGTCGGTGGCGGGTACCGCGTCCGGCCTTAGCTTGAACAATAGATCCCGGATGATGCTGCTGCCCGCTTCCGTCAGCGTGATGTCCACACGGCGACGATTCACTAAGCCGTGTCGGCGAACGACCCAACCGCAATCTTCGAGTTGATTGCAGATCAAGGTGACATTGCTTCGCGTCCGGCCGACATCGAGCGACAGTTCCGACGGTGTTCCCCGGTAACCCGCGCGCTCGTAGAGGCTCGCCATGACCAGAAACTGGTTGTATGTGACGGATACCTCATGCAGCGCCTTCTGCAACAGAACGGCGTATGCAAGATGGGGGCGGCCCGCGCCGGCCTGGACGCTGGCGTCGTCGTCGGGGCAATGACGCTTGGACATGACAGCATCTGGAGTTGAGAGGTCAGAGTTCACGATAGGCATCTCAGGTTTCAGCGAAAGACACGCTGTGTCATGACCACCGCGATGCCCAGCAGGCCCAGGCCAGCAATCACGCTGAAATGGTCAAGGTTGGCCAGCATCGCTGACTGTTGAGCAAGCATTTGCGATGCCTGGGCGACGGCGAGCTTGCCGGCTTCGCTGGGCGCCAGCATCGAGGACAGGTAGTCCTGCAGGCGTTGAATCGTCTCGACATAGGCGGGGTTGTGGACCGCGAGCTGTTGGGACAAGACCGAGTAGTGCACGGCCACCCGCCACTGTTGGCCGATGGTGGCCAGCGCGACTCCGAGCGCGATGCCGACCTGAGCCATCATGTTCTTCAGTTGCTGGGCGTTCGAGAGCACAGCTTCGTCATGCTCCATCTCGCGAAAGGCTTGCATGGCGTTGACGGGCAGCACGGTCAGCAGAAAAATGCTGTTGCAGGCCAATGCCGGCAGGACGTCGATCCACAGGTTTGCATTCGGCGTGATCCGCATCAGCAGGCCGCCAAAAGCTGCCAGCGCAGCGAATCCGACGACGAGGAATTTGCGAGGTGCCGGATGTCGTGGCAGCACGCGCTCCATCACCCACCAGGTCAGCATTGTCACGAAAAAGCCCAGCGCTTCGATTCGGCCGACGGTGGCCCAGCCATAGCCCAGAGTGCCTTGCAGCATCGAGGGAATCTCATAGTTGTTGGCGCCGAGCATCAGGTAGGCGAAGAGGAACAGGCCGAGTCCGAAGAGAAAGCGCGGCCGCAGTGTGCCGCGGATACGCAGCAGTGGCTTCGCGTGGACATGCTGGCGATGGAGATAGATCCACACGCCGGTGAGTCCGCCGATGAACACGAGGCCGCACAGGATCACGTTTCCATAGAAGTCATAGTAGAAGCGCTGCAAGGCATAGAGCACCATGAAGATGGATGCCAGCAGTAGCACTTGATGCCAGGGACTCAGATCGGAATTGCTCGGCGATCTGTTGATGGGCGCTTTGGGGAGGCAGAAGCTGGCCATCAGGAAAATCGCGCCAGAGAGCGTTGCCGTCAGGACGTACATCGCCGCCCAGCTGTCGTTCGACACGGCAACCGACGCTAGCCATGGCGCCGCCGCGACACCCAGTGCCACACCCATGGCCAGGCTGCGGATGCCGACAAACCGCTTCGGCCCCGCGAGTGTGTGATGGATGATCATGCGGGAGGCTGTGAAGAAGGAGCCGCCACCCAAGGCCATGAGTGCGCGCCCGATCAGCAAGCCGACGAAGTCATGACTGCACGCACTGGTCAGCGAACCGGCTACCGACACGAGCGCCGAGAGCTGAATGAAGCTGCGCCCGCCGATGCGCTCGACGAACCAGCGCTGCATCGAAATTGAGAACACCGCGAAGCTGGCGTACACGGCCGCGATGAGGCTGAACTCCTCTGGGCCGATGCTCACCTCGCCCATGATGGGCGCGGCAGCGAAGGCGGTCATGCCGGACTGCAGGAACTCGACCAGCGACAACAGGAAGATGATGCCGTAGAGCAAGGGATTCGGCTGCGGGGTCGACGGTGTGCTGCTGCTGTTCATGGCTTGACTCCCGATCCCGAGATTCAACGGTTCGCTGCAATGACGTCGTTGACGATTGCATCGGCGCCGGCGAGCGGTGTGGCGAGCACATCGGTCTGGTCGCCGTGATGCTCCGATTGGTGCGAGGCGAGGCGGGGCGCCTCTTGTCGGCGCGTATCGACGCTGACCCGCATCGAGAGCCCCAGTTGCAGCGGATGTTCGGCGAGCTGCTTGGGATCCAGCGCAACACGGATCGGCACGCGCTGCACGACCTTGATCCAGTTGCCGGTCGCGTTCTGCGCTGGCAGCAAGGCGAAGGCGCTGCCCGTGCCGGCGTCTTGTCCCACCACGATGCCCGAGTAACTGACGCTGCGGCCATAAAGATCGGCGCTGAGCTTGACCGGCTGACCGGGGCGAATATGGGCCAGCTGCGATTCCTTGAAGTTCGCGTCGACCCACAAGTGATCGAGCGGCACGACCGACATCAGAGCCGCGCCCGGGGTGATCTTCTGGCCGAGTTGCACATTGCGCTTGGTGACCACACCGCTCACGGGTGCGGGTACCGAGGTGCGATAGGCCGCGATATAGGCGTCGCGCACCTGGGCGGCGGCGGTCATCACCTCGGGGTTCTTGTCGAGCGAGATGCGGTCGACCAGCGCCTGACTGCCGGCCCACTGCTGGCGTGCAGCGTCGAGGGCGGCCTCGGCCACGCGTGCTGCTTCTTCGGCGTGCTGCACCTCTTCGCCCGAGATGGCGCCGCTGGCGAGCAACTCGCGTCGGCGCGAGAGGTCTGCCTTGGCGCGACTCAGATCGACGCGTCGAAGATCGACGTTGGCGCCGTTCTGACCGGCTGCTGCCACCTGGGCGCGCGCCAGTCGAACGCTCTTGGCCAGTTGCGCCTTTGCACGATCGAGCGCCAGCCTGGCGTCGACGTCGTCTAGTACGACGAGTGGCATGCCGGCCGACACATGGTCGGTTGTGTCGGCCGCGAGCGAGGTGACGACGCCGCCGACCTGCGCGGTTACGGCGACGACGTTGCCGTTGACAAACGCGTCCTCGGTCGATTCGCTGCCAGCTACGTCATAGTTGATGCAGGTATACGCGGCGCCGGCGAGGGCCAGCACGCCGGTAGCCAACATCACATTCCGGGAAATCATGGATGGGGTCATGTCGGTCTCCTTGGGCTTTCAGGGTTCAGGATGCGGACGGTGCGTAACCGCCACCGAGCGCGCGGATCAGGTTGAGTTGCAGCTCTCGCTGGCGGCCTTCCGACTCGATCTGCTGGTGCTGCTGGTTCAGCACCATGGCCTCGGCCGACAGGACCTGCAGATAGTTGGCGAGGCCGTTCTGGAAGCGGTTGCGCGCAAGCTGATAGGACTGCTCGGCCAGGGCCAGGCCCTGGTCTTGTTCCCTGCGTTCGTCGGCCAGCCATTTCATCGAGACGAGTTGGGTCACAACGTCGTGCAAGGCAGCGATCAGCGTGGCGTTGTAGGTCTCGACTGCGACGTCATAGTCGCCTTGCCGGAGGTCCAGGTTGGCGCGAAGGCGGCCGCCGTCGAAAACCGGCAGCGAGATCGCCGGGCCGACGCCTAGCATGCGGCTGCCAGCCGTGAGGAAGTCGCCGAGGCCGATGCTCTGGACGCCGGCAAAGGCGCTGAGGGTGATGTTCGGATAGAAACCAGCGCGGGCGACCTTGATGTCCTGGGTCGTCGCCTCGACCCGCCAGCGTTCGGCCACCAGATCGGGGCGGCGGCCTAGCAACTCGGCCGGTACATTCGTGGGCAGGGCCAGTGCAGGACTGGGCGACAGGTGGGGGCGGGTGATCGAGAGGCCAGCATCGGGCCCTTGGCCCGCCAGTGCGGCGATCTGGTTGTTGGTCAGGGCAATGCTTTCGGCGATCGCTGCGATCTGTTCGCGCGCAACCGGTAGCGCGCCCTCGGCCTGGGTCAGTTCGAGACTTGAATCCAGCTTGGCGGCTACGCGTTTGCGTACCAGGTCCAGGATCTGTTCACGCTGGTGCAAGGTCCGTTCAGCCAGGTCGCGCTGTGCGTAGGCGGTGTCCAGGCGCAGATACGCACGGGCGAGGCTCGTGGTCAGCACCAGGCGGGCTGCCTGGGCGTCGACTTCGGTGGCATGAGCCCGGTCCAGAGCTGCATCGAGGGCAGCATGATTACGACCCCAGAAGTCCAGTTCGTAACTGACGCCCAGCGAGGCGTCGTTGATTGAGTTGACCTGGCCCGCCAGCGTCTTCGGATAGATGCTGGTTGCGCTGAAGTGCTGTTCGGTGCTCTTGAGGCTGGCATTGGCCTGCGGTGACAGCGAAGCGCCGATGATGCCGGTGACCGCATGCGCTTGGCGCACGCGCGCCGCGGCAATGCGCAGGCTGGGCTGTTCCTTCAGCGCCTGACGGATCAGCTGGTCGAGCTGAGGATCGCCGAACACCTCCCACCACTGCTCGGTGGGCCACGCTGCGGGGGATAGTGCCACGACCGAGAGGCTTTGTGCCGAGGCCAATTGCTGGACGTCCATCAGCTTGCCGTGGGTCGAGAGACCGCCGGTGCTCGCACAGGCCGTCAGCAGGCCGGTACCGAAGGCAAGAATCAATGCATTGAGCTTCATGATTGGCGGTCTCCGGCGATGGCCCATCAAGCCGGCAGCTTGCGGAAGGCGATGGCGAAACGGTTCCAGGCGTTGATGGTCGAGACCAGCAAGGTCAGGTCGACGATCTCTTCGGGCGTGAAGTGCGGGCGGATCTGTTCCCACACGGCGTCTGGCACATGGGTTTCCGAGACCAGGGTCACGGCCTCGGTCCATGCAAGGGCGGCGCGCTCTCGGTCGTTGAAGAAGGGGGTCTCTTGCCAGACCGACAGGGTCGCCAGTCGGCGCGGCGCTTCGTCAGCCTTCAGCGCGTCGGCGGCGTGCAGGTCCACGCAGTACGCACAACCGTTGATCTGTGATGCGCGCAGCCGGACCAGTTCGACCAGTTGCTTCTCCAGACCGCATTTGGCGATGTGCTGCTCCAGCGTGCCCAGCGCCTTCATCGCATCGGGGCTGGCCTTGTAGAAATTGAGACGAGGTTCCATGACGTTGACTCCTGTGAGGCGCTCCGGATTCGGAGCTTGTTTCGGACAGGAGTAACGATAATTTCGTCGCCAATCATTGATAAGCCTCCAATGTTGCGATGAATTGTTCTAAATTTAGGACAATGAACATGGACCTGAACGACCTGCGCTATTTCGCCCTGATCGTCGAGCATGGCGGTTTCAGTGCCGCCGAGCGCATCACCCACATCACCAAATCGAAGCTCAGCCGCCGCATCTCCTTGCTGGAGGAGCGGATGGGCGTGCGGCTGTTCCAGCGGAGCACGCGCCGGCTCTCGCTAACTGAGGCTGGGCAGGCCTTCTATGAGCACTGTGCCGCGATGATGGTCGAGGCGGAGGCCGCCACGCAGGCATTGGAGCAATTGCGTGCTTCGCCCGCCGGCACCGTGCGCATGACCTGCCCGGTGGCCATCGCTCAGTTCTATCTCGCACGCGTCGTGGCTGATTTCATGCGCCAGCATCCGAAGGTGCGGGTCGAGATCCAATCGACCGACCGCGTCGTGAACCTGATCGAGGAGCGCATCGACGTGGCGCTTCGCGTGTTCGACAGCGGTCTTGAAGATCCAGCCCTTGTTGCCCGACGTATTGCCTCCGGGCATATGGTTCTGGTTGCCAGTCCGAGCTATGTCGCCGCCCGGCCGCCGATCCGTACGCCGGCAGATCTTGCAGGGCACGACACGATCGGTGCAGAGGAGGATGGCCGCGAGCAGATCTGGACCCTGGGCAATTCGTCTAATGGCCACAGCGTCAAGCAGGCGCACCGTCCGCGCCTGCTTTGCTCCGATTTCACCGTCCAGTACGAAGCTGCAGTCGGCGGCGTCGGCATCGCACTGTTGCCATTGCGAATCGCATGGCGAGGGCTGGAAAACGGGGCGTTGTTGCGTGTTGCGAAGGAATGGGCTACGCCTGATCAGGCCATCCATCTGGTCTTTGTCAGTCGCCGCGGGATGCTGCCGTCGGTGCGGGCGCTGATAGACCATCTCGCTGTGCACGTGCCGACAGCCATGGCGTGAGGGCGCCACGAGATCTGCGCGAGCTTGCTGCGCTGTGGCGAGGCAAAGTATTCTCTGGCTCAGCGATTCAAGGTCCCCGGGGAAGAGTGGACCGAGACGCTGAGTGGGAGCCTGGATCCAGCCAACATCGGACATCGCGGTACGTCGCACTTGCCGACCTGTGACCACGAGGGGTTCAGACTGGCCCCTCGATGCTGATCGCAGTTTGGAATGCGTGACTCTGGCGTTCATAGACAAGCCAGAGCTCGAATCAAAATCTCTCGCAACAAGCACACAGCCCCAATCAATGGAAATAAACATCGTTCTCGAAGGAAGAAAGGATCTCACCGGACAGATAGAGAGGTGCCTGCGCAAGCTCATCCGCCAGGGAGACCTCACCGCTGGAACCCAATTGCCGCCTTCGAGAGTGCTCGCGGAAAGTCTGGGCGTCTCACGCAAGACCGTCAGCGAGGCCTATCAACGTCTGTCGCACGATGACCTGGTAGAAGCACGACACGGCTCCGGCTCATACGTTCGCCAGCAGCCGGTTCAGCCTATCGCCAGGCCGATCGCTCCCAAGCTAGCGGGTGCGCCGGTCGCAGATCGTTGGCGAAATCTGCTTCTCCCTCTACGTCATCCACTTCCCGCCGGTGGTTCGCGATACGAGTTCATCGGCGGTGCACCTGACAACTCCCTTTTTCCACATGAGGTCTGGCGGCGCTGCGTCATGCACGCCTGCCGTCAGGGCGCCAGGGGCAGGGCGCTGTATGGCCAGGCCGAAGGATTGCCGGAACTGCGTGAAGCTGTGGCCCGCCACGTTGCGGTTGCACGGGGCGTCCGTTGTTCAGCGAGCGATGTCATCATCACAAATGGAGCGCAGCAGGCGCTTGACTTGATTGCTCGCGTGCTTGTTCGCCCAGGGGATGTCATTGCCGTCGAGGAGCCCGGGTACCCGCCGGCCCGGCATCTGTTCGAAGCGCAAGGCGCGAATGTCGTTGGCATCGAAGTGGATAGCGAGGGAATTCGTGTCGACCTGATTCCAGAGCAGACCCGACTCATTTACACCACGCCATCGCATCAGTTTCCCCTCGGCATGCCAATGAGCGTTGCCAGACGCAAAGCGCTGATCTCGCGGGCCACTGAACTCGGCGCCATCATCATTGAAGACGACTACGACAGCGAGTTCCGATTCGAGGGCAGTCCTACCGATTCGCTTCAAGGCATGGACGGCAGCGGACTCGTTGCCTTTGTGGGGACTTTTTCGAAGGCGTTGAGTCCGGAGCTTCGCCTCGGTTTCGTCGTTGCTCCTGGGCGGATCGTCGAGGCGCTGGGAAACGCCAAGCACTTGACTGACTGGCATACGGCGCCGTCTGTTCAATGGGCTCTCGCAAAATTCATGAACGACGGGGACCTTCAGCGGCATCTTCGGCGCGCTCACAATGTCTACGCTCAGCGGCGCCAGGAACTCATCGCGAGCGTCAACCGGGAACTTTCATCCGCCTTTGAATTGATCCCCATTCAGGCGGGCTTTCATATGGCAGCCTTGGCCAAGCGCGCCCTCGACGTCGCCAAGCTTATTCACTGGGCCCGGCGCGTTGAAGTTGGCATCTACCCATTGGATGTCTTCTACATGGCAGGACGGCCGAGACAAGGTCTGATGTTCGGCTTCGGCGCCATCGCAACTGCCGATATTGCCCCGGCTCTCTCGCGAGTCGGACAAGTGCTCCGACAGTTGGACGGCACGTCGGCCTGAGGCTGCTCTGTGCGAGTGCGGCTGCGCCCTGATCAATGTTTCGGCGCACCCGCCCCGCTATGCCAGCGCAGGCGGATGCTGATGTAGAGGGCGAGCAGGCGATGAAGCCGCGCGACGCTCAGGCGTTCCGCTTCAAGGATTGAGCCTTCCGCCGGCGGGTCATCCAGACCATGACGCCCAGTCCAGCGGCTAGCAACGCATAGCTGTCCGGTTCCGGCACCGGCGTTGCGATGGAACTGCCACCGGCGTCCAGTTCGCCGTAGAACGCGCCAAGCAAATCCTGCGAAGACGTGTTGCTGTAGGTGACGCTCAAGGTACCGGCCCAGCTCTGTTGCGCACCAGTGAAATTGCCGTAGGCGTCCATCGCCGCATCCACGTATAGGGGCTGGTAGGCCTGGGAGCGAATCAAGATGCCGTCGATGTCATGACCGTCGAGCACCAGAAGGGCGTGGCTCGATGCGAATTCGCCAGTGCCGCTCACCGGGTCGTACCCGATTGTGGTCTGCACATTCAGTGTAGCGTCCACGGTAATGGTGATTGCTGTGTGCGGCGACAGCGTGAAGTTCGTGGACGTGTAGTTGGCGGCCAGCGCCCCAAACTCGCCGTAGCCGAGACTGTTGCTGCTGGCCGAACCTGACACGAGCATCGAGGTGATCCCAGCTACTGTATTGGCGCCGACCATCGTGGCGCTCGACGTGGAGAGAGGGGCTTGGAGGCTGTCATTAACAGTGCTCGATGCGTTCTTTCCCAGGTGCGAGAAGGCATCCTGCTCGAAGTCGGGACCGTAGCTGCCAATGGCGCTGTTGAGGAAGGGCTGGCTGCCGAAGTTGATCGTGAGAGAGGGGTTGATGCCGTCATTGGGGTCGAGGTCGGTCAGCGTGATATGGACGTTGCCGAGAGTACCCGAGGCCGAGCTATCAGCGCGGCAAGGGCCAGCGACTACGGTCAGGCTCAGGGCAAGCGCTGCTGTGTAGCGGAGTGTCTTCATGAGGTTCCTTGATTTAGAGGAGGCGACGGCGGCGTACGGCTCCGCCGACGGCGGCAAGGCCGGTCAGGATCAGCGCACCGCTGGCAGGCTCCGGAACGGCGGCCACGGGGATCGAGGTGCCGCCGACGGACAGGACGGCGGTGAAGCGGCCGTCAGCTTCGAGAGTGCTGCTGTTGCTGTAACTGCTCACCAATTGGCCCTGCCACGACTGCGATTCGCCGCTCGCGCTCCCGTCAGCACCTATGGAGTACCAGGCAACAGCCGCGGCGGACTCACGGTCAAAGGCCGTGCTGCCTGTCGATGTCGGGCCGCTGGTCTCCAGCTGCAGTACGGCGCCACCGTTCTCGACGTTGCCGATGTCGGGGTCACCGCCTTGTGTCGTCTTGCCGGTCAGCCAGCCGGTGACGGTGAAGATCACCTCGGTGTTCGCGGACAAGGTGAACAGCGCGGTGGGCGCATTGGTCGTGGCGTAGTACACGCCGCTGAAGTCGATGCCGCTCATCGCCGAACCGCTGACAGCCAGCGCGGAGAAGCCGATGCCGGTGGCTCCGGTCGCTGAGCTGCTCGCGCTCGACACGTCAGTCGTGACGCTGCCGCTGACGTTCCCGGAGGGCGTGGCGCCCACGTGGGTGAATTCGCGATAGGTGTCCTCTTCGGCTGTCGCGGCGCGTACGTAGCCGTAGACGTAGGGACCGGCATAGGCGCTGGTGGAAGCGGCAAAGCTGATCGATGGCGCGACGCCGTCGTTGGGGTCCAGATCGATCAGCGTGTAGCTGACGGCGGTGACGGCACCGGCCCCAGTAGAGGTGGCCAGCGCCAGGCTGCTTGCGAATGCCAGCGCAAGTCCAATTGTGAAGTTCGAGAATGGGAGAGGCACGGCTCGTTTCCTTTCATGAAGAGCTGCAGCAACGACGACGGATTGGCGCCCGCGGCAGCGATTGAGATGGGAGTTGGGGCGTAAGTGAGATGGACGAGGCGGCCCCTGGAGCGCCTCGCCTTGGCGTTCGGCTGAATCGCGTCTGAATCGGGCGCGCTTGTTGCCGGACATAGCGCGCGGTGTCCGGCAGACTAGGCTGTCGCGTTTGGCGGAGCCTTGCGCGGCCGCACTGCAGCACCTGCCAGCACAGCAAGTCCACAAACGTGGAGAAGAACGCTGTCCGGCTCGGGCACGGCCGAGGCGGAAACAGCGACGTTGTCGATAGCAGCGTCAAAGTCGACCGGGGTGTAGCCGTAGCCAGGCACGAACGTAGTGATGGCGATCTGATCCACGCTTTTCAGAATGTCTGCAAAGGTGACTCCGGGAGGGAGAGTCGGATTGCCGGAGGCGTCCACGCTGCCGTTGCCAGACCATCCGTCGATGTAGGTCTTGGAATGCGTGTCGGAGATCGTGGCCTGCATGTGCTGCCATCCGCTGCCAGCATTGAGCTTGCCCAGATCGATCCAGACCGATGAAAAGGACCAGCCTGGCAAGGCCGCGTTGTGGTCGCGGAGCTCAATGACCAGATCGCGGTCGGCGTTTCCGCCGAATTCCGAGTCGGATTGAGCCATCGACAGGACGTTGATGTCGAGGCTGAAGGTTATTGAATTGGACCTCGTGAAGTCGCCGATGAAGTCGGGATTGCTGCTGTTGACGTAGGTGAGGCCATACGTCGAAAAATGAGTGTGGTAAGCCGGGGCGGCATTGCCCATTGAGGCATCGATATTGGAGTAGATGCCATCCCATGACCCCTCCCAACCCTGGGTGCCGGAAGAGAAATCAACGATCGAGTTGTGATCGGAGGCTTGTGAACCAAGTGCGAATAGCAGACCTATGGCGAGAACTGTCGAAGACCGGGCGCGCATCAATACTCCATGTGAGATCGAATATGAGGAGGGTCGATGCTAGGTTGTCGATCGAAACGAATCTTGATCGAATCTTGACTGTCAAAAGAAACTAGAAAGTCGTGTCCCAAATGTTGGAGCTGGATGAGTCGGGTTTTCCCAGGTTGCAGGATGGGCGCTATTTAAAACTTGCCCCGAAAGAGAGAGCGGTTTTGGCGCAGCTTTTACAAAGCGGAGAAAAGGTCGTCAGCAAGTCCGACTTCGCCGCGACGGCATGGAGTGGCGGCGAGATGACTGACGAGGGCTTGGCTCGCAGTATTAGCCGCATTCGAAAGGTGTTATCGCCGCATGGGGCCAAGGTAGCCTCCGAGTACGGGACAGGCTATCGCCTCGTTATGTCCGGAGCCGCAGCGCAAGCGAGGCGGCCGTCGCGCCAAGACACGGATGCGCTGGCACACGCCCGTCAACTCCTGATTCAGCGCACGCCGGCCACGATCTCTCGCTGCATTGAATTGACCCGGACGCTATGCGCGCAGTCGCCGCGTCTCCTGGACGCGAGGGTGGTGCTGGTTGAGGCCTTGGCGGTGGCCATTCTCTGGGGCCAGGTCCAGACGAGGCCAGCCGTTGCCGAAGGCATGCAGATCCTGGACATGTGCGTTGACGGGCTGAGCGACTTTCCAGGTGCCCATGCATGCCGAGGTGTTTTGCTCGACCTGGCATGGAGGTTTCGCGAGGCTGAGGTGCACTTCAATCGTGCATTGGCTCGCGAGCCCGAGAGCGTCGATGTCCTCCTGGCATTCGGCCGGCACTTGCTGTGCATGGATCGGTGCGAAGAGGCCGTGCAGGTGCTGCGCAGGGTGCTAAACCTATCGCCGCACACCCTACACGCTCGTATGAACCTCGCGAGGGCTCTGATTCAGGGCGGGCGCCCTGGTGACGCGGTCGCCGAGGTCCGCGCGGCGCAGTCAGATCATCCTTCTACTCCGGTCTTGCAGGCCTTCGCCTTGGCAATCGAGGCAATGGCAGAGCCGAGACCCGAACTTGAGACCATCGCGAGGCGAATGACCGAGGGGACGGATGCGCCGCCGTTCGCTTGGTCCGTGCTGGCCTTCGTACAGTCGCGGCTCGGCAGAAGAGAGGCGACTCTGGACATCGTCGAAACCGTTCTGCTCTGTTCATCGATGGATACGGGCCAGCGAGCCCTGTATGCGGCTCCACTTGCTGCCATCGGTGAATACGACCGCGCTGCCGCGTTGCTCGAGGCCGCCGCGGAAGAGCGCTGCGGGATCCTGGGTATTGTCCTGCGCGATCCAGCGCATGCCCATTGGCTGTACGAACATCCAGCAGGCCGCCGCCTCATCACGCTCGTCTTCGGCGAGTCTGACTTTGAGACCGGACCTCGCGAGAGACGGTTGGGCGAACAAGGGGCACCCCGGCATCGTGCTCATCCTCGCTGTCAATTGGTAGCCGTTCGATCGGACAGGCCCCCTTTTTCGGAAGTCAGGGGAGCTGAACCAATGCCCTTTACGAGCGTTGCATCTGATGCTTCAAAAGGGAAGTGATACCCGTTATGTGCATTCAGCGCTTGGCCCATCTGCTTGCAAGGCCTCGTTCGAGCAAAGTGGCTCCACAAAATTTTCCTCAATTGGCAACCTTGAGTGACCATTGACCATCTAGATTGTCGGTACTGATTGCATTGTGCGAGCAAATCCGGTTTACCTATCAAGGTGGTGAAGGCTTAAGCCTGTCCGCGGCTTTCATTGAAATATTGATTGACGGATGGCTCGTTGTCATCTGAAATTTATAGCGATTTATGCTTTCCTTGGTATTTCTGTCCGGCGTTGACGGAAAGCGGTTTAACGTCGTTCCTAATTCATATCGATTGGGGCTTTCGCGAGTTGCTCGCGCATAACCTTACTTGGCAATATCGTACGTTGTGAGGCGCTCCTCAATGGCCGGTTCGCAGTCATGTCACGAAATGAACCTTGGCGGAGCTGAATTTATCGGATGTTCGTATTGAGCGATATCAGCAGGGGTAGTCGCGTGTACCCCGACCAAGCCTGATTCTTGAATTAGGAATCGACGAGCCAGGCTATTGAGGACGGAATTCTCTGCGCTTGTTCATCCCGTTGAGTACCGCACCCCGTGCAGGCCTGAGAGAACTGCACTGGGAGGCAACAGATGGCGCAGGTCGTTTGCTCGGGGAGATGGCCGGAGTGAGAGGGCTACAGCCCCCGCTCCGGCCACTACTTTGAGCCTGACGAAGAAGAGGCCCCCGACAGATCCATGACAGCCGCGTCTAGCTTGAGAGGGCGTCGCGGTTTCGGCATTGGCATCGCGCGTGGATAAGGCAGCATGCCTGCGTCAGTCTGATCCTAGCCCGACGAAGGCAATGCTCGCTCCTCGCCGATCGGTGGGGCTCATGACCTTAACCATGAACGCGAAAACGAAGCTGGCGCGGCGTCAAAGTGGGCGTTTGCTGGGAGCCGTCCGATGCCTTGCGCCGCTTTGAGTGACCTTCTGGGCGGGCATGCAGGGAGCCTGGGTGCTTGCGCTGATGAGTCACTCGCCGATTGCGCGTCTCGCTAGTACGGCAGGCTGTCAACCGGTTTCTTGCCCGAGACGGCATGAGGACGAGTGAAATGAACTAGTGCAGAGAATTGCGACGCAGCGGTCGAGGCAATGCCTTCTCGGCATTGCCGCCGTAACGCTTGGCTGGCGTTTCGACGTCGGTTCGGTTTAGGCCTACTCCCCCATAGCCTCCGTCTTGTGACCGGCACGACTAGCTGCGAAGCGCTGGAAGGCTTGGGGGGCCTCGCTGTTCAGCACCGCCATTTCGCCGCTCTCTTGCGCCTGGACAGGTCTCACTTGCATTTGCGGACCGGTCTTGGCGCCGCGGTCGGCAGCAAGTGCAGTGCAGCCGATCATGATGCCGGCGGAAAGAAGGGCTACAGCGAAAACGATAGACGTCTTGTTCATGATGACATCCTTCCGATAGGACCTGGGCCGATTGGTTCGTGTCATCAGGTCTTGTTGGTTGCCATGTCCGTTAGTCGTACTGTAGAGGTTCAATCTCCGGGAAAACACTGGCCCGTATGGGAAGCATCGTTCCTGATTCTGAAATAGAGCAGGACACATTCGCTTCAGATGATTGACGACGGAGACTGCTTCGATCGATGTCAGCCCAACGTCTTGGCGTCCACCGCGTCTCTGCCGTCTGCCGAAGACATTGCAGACGGTATGAGCGCTTCTTCGTTCCGGTGGAACAAGTCGATCACCCAGTCGATGAAGACTCTCAGCCGCGCGCCGTGCCGTCGGTTCGGCGGGTACATGATGTGCAGCGGCAGCGGTGGGACGGTCCACTCAGGCATGATTCGTAGCAACCGCCCCGCGCGGAGGTAGTTCCTTGCAGCGACCGTCGTTGTCCTGATCACTCCTAGGCCGTTCAGCCCGGCAAGGATGTTCGATGTCGAGTCGTTGACGGCCAGAACGTGCTTCGCGCTCAGTTCTGTGGTGACGCCGTCACGAATGAGCCGCCATGCGCTCGTTCTGCCGGTGCGATGGGAGAAATAGTTGACCACTCGATGGTTCTGTTCGAGATCACCAGGGTCGGTCGGCAGACCGTGATCCCTGGCGTAGTCGGGTGACACGGCGACCATCATGCTGAGCTGGCCAAGTGCACGGGCGACGGCAGATTGGTCGGTGACTTCGCCGCCGCGGATGACGCAGTCGACGTTGTCGCCAATCAGATCGATCGGTCGATCGGAAACACCCAGGTCGATAACGATATCAGGGTACCTGCGATGGAACTTGGGCAGTGCCGGGATGATCATGAAGTGCCCCACCGTGGCTCCGACATCGACACGCAGCCGTCCTCTGGACGACGCCTTGACATCGTCGAGGATGTTGCCCTCCAGTTCCTCGACGTCCGCGAGGATCTGGACCGCCCGCTCGTAGTAGGCGACCCCGGCTTCGGTCATCGACATGCGGCGCGACGTGCGATTCAGGAGAGGGGTGCGTACCTCTGCCTCAAGCATCTGGACCTGTCGGGTCAGCGATGCCTTGGCGATGCCCATCGAGTCCGCGGCCCGACTGAAGTTGCCTGCCTTCACGACTCGCACGAATGCCTCCATCGCTCCCAGTTTGTCCATGAATCTGCCCTTCTACGCCGGCGTGCTCGAGTTCGAGCCCTGCGGAGTCAACGTTGTGCCCGTGCTTTCCATTGCACGACGCATCTGCGCAATTCCCGCAGGTAGCCTGCCGTGCACGTGCGACACGATTCGGCGCCACGCCGCCGAGAAAAAGGACCCGGCACGCGGCCGGGTCAATTCGGCGCCCGAGGGAGGGCGGGACAGGCGGGGAGAGGGCGCCGACGGAGAGACTATAGGCAGGAGCGACTTTCGATGCGTGCGCCTGATGACGCAGGATTTCTATCTCTTAGGAGGTATGTTCCGCAGGCATGTAGTTGGCGATTCCACCGAGCACAGCGAGGGTTGACGATGAGCAGACCGCATAAGTCTTGCTCGGGAATTTGCTGCGCATCGGGTATGAATCGCGCGGAGTCGAGCGAGCTGAGCAGAGAGCGGCGCTAGCATTCCTTGAACTCAAGGTCGTCGCCATCCGCTGCCAGGCGACGGGACACCGAGGTTGTGGTCCGCCAAGTCTCATAACAGCTAGTACCACAGAGAAAGACCCTATCGCTCGTAGCCTCCGGTGCGATGGCCGACTCCCTGCTCAGGCTGGTGCCACAGACTTCACAGCGGACCGCTGCGGGTCCGAGATAGACCTTGCGCAGCCCTGGCTTTGCAGATTTGGGACTCATGCTTGGTGAACTGCTATGCGCGAACCTTGTCCTCTGTGGCTGACCCGGCAAGAACTAGCAGCGCAAATTCCCGCGTGGGGAAGTCCTGGGTTTTCGTTCTTGACAGATTTCGCTCGAGGCCGAAGGGCACATCTGGAACTACAGGACGGGATGCGGAGGTTCCGTCATGGTGCCTGGCTCTTGAACTGGCGACCTCTATCCAAAGTAGTGTGCAGTGTGGCCAGTGGACTGAGGGAGCCGCGCCCTCACGGATGTGCCTCTGTCAAAGGTGCCAGCTGAAGCTGCGACTTGGTGCGGATGGTTGCGAGTCCTTGGACCGCTAGCCTCACCAGAGAGCCGTGATTGCTGCGCGTGATGAGACTCGCTGGCGCGGCAAGACCTCTGTTGCTCACCGGACTGTGCGGCGTGTCGAAGGGCATCGTCGAAATCCTATGAACAAAATATCTGACGCCGGCAGACGCGCAACTGGTCGATATGCTGCGGCCTCTCTGTTCGGGAGCGTACTGGGCATCTGCGGCCTGGGAATGGCATGGAGGCTCGCCGCAAGGATCTGGCTGTTGCCATTCGAGATCGGCACGGCCCTGCTGGTGCTGGCGGTGACCACATGGGTTGGCCTGCTTCTACAGTATGGGTTTCAGGCACTCCGGGATTGGCCAGCCGTGCTCGAGGAACTGAGGCATCCGATCACTGGCGGGACACCGGCATTGGTAGGTATCTCGACGCTCCTGATTGCAATCTCAGCTCGTGCCGACGCGCCGCATGTCGGCGCCTGGATCGGAGTTGCGGGCTTGGCTTGGCATCTTTGTTTCTCGCTCTGGCACACGGGCACCATGTGGCGCGGTGGCCTCCAGTCCGGCGACATCGCGCCGACCTTGTACCTGCCGTCCGTGGCTGGGAATTTCACCGGTGCCGGCTTCCTGGGTAGCTATGGCCTCCCGGACTGGGGCTGGCTGTTCTTTGGTGCGGGGGTATTCGCCTGGCTGAGCATGGAGTCTTTGGTTCTACAGCGCATTTGGCACGCAGCTCATTCACGGTCCGCAATGCCAACCGTAGGGATTCAGTTCGCCCCACCCGTGGTGGGCGGGACTGCTCTCCTGCTCCTGAAGCCCGACATCCCTCCGGCCATCATTCTGATGCTGTGGGGCTATTCGCTGTTCCAGATGATGGTCGGCCTGCGGCTGTATCGCTGGCTACTCGCCGAGAGCTATTCATCTGCCTATTGGTCCTACACATTCGGCGTGGCGTCATCTGCCGTCTGCGGCTGCAAACTGATATTGCTCGGGAGCGATCCGGCACGTACCGTGGGCCTTCTGACTTTTGGCTTTGCCAATCTGGTGGTCGGCTCACTGCTACTGCGCTCCGCTTTCGACATGGTGGTGCGAGCAGTCGCCTTGCTGCGCCAGCGCCGACCGGTAGACTGATCTTGCCAGTTTGCTAAAAGCGGCGCATCCAGCGGAGCTGGAGGAAGTTCACTCCAGGATTCGGATGCTTGATGCCGCCGTTTGAATAGTGCTGTAGCCTGAGGACCAGATCGTTCTCCTCGTCGAGATGTCGTCCTATGGCAACGTGATCACCGAAGTTGAAAGTCGTGCTGAAGCGTCGATCGTTTTCTCTGAATAGCGGGGCGAGGACATTGGCGCCTATGCCCAACTCGGAAAACCATGCTTGGCTCTCGCCACCGAAGTTGACGCGCAGCACCGGCGTGACGCCTACCTGGCTGATCCAGGGGCTGTGCGTCGCGCCGTCCTCGCGAATATGCCATCGTCCGAGCGATGTCTCCACATAGGTTTCAAGAGACGTTCCATGCCAGTCGGTATGCCACGATAACTTCCAGTAGATCCCTGCGGTGACCGACAGGGTGTGAGAGGCTTCGCCGACCTGCAGAAATGCGCCCTCAATCCGTTGTGAGGGTTGTTCGGCGCAAGCCAGAGGCGACGTGAGGCCGAACGCCGCGCAGATGGTCATGTGCAGGAGTTGGGATATGTATCGGACTTTCATCTGGACGTGCGAGCAGTTGGCACGTCAGGATGCGATTCGTCGGGATCGCTGGCATCTGTCTGTAGTGAGACTTTCGCGTTCCCACTGCGGCTGACTTGCGGGCAGTCATGGGATAGATGAAGGTGGAAGTGATGGCAATGAGAGCTATTTTTACTACCTGAGATCATCATTCAGTATCAAGACCGAGCCAGTCGAGGCGATTCGTTGCAAGCGCCGGGAAGGCTACCTTGGTACGCTGAGTCGCCATGAAGCTCTCTTCCGTCGATCAAGAGCAGGGCGCCGGCTTTGCTGGCTTGTCCACCTCGGTCCTACACGCTTACTCGAGTCCACCAGCTGGCGTGGCGTCGCGACGGGAACTGGCCGAGCGCCGACAGGCTGTGGTGGACGCCACGGTGCCCGTCGGCGGGCTGCTGCGTGCAGAGGCATTCAGCAAGCTGCTTCTGACCCGGTTCGGGCAGCCCGTGCCGCTTCTGGCACATTGGATCGTCCATCGGCGCGTGCTGAGCGTGAACTGGTGCACCGAGATCATGGTGCCGCTGTTCCAGTTCGAGCGGCCCAGCCTTGAGCCCATTTCAGCGATGAGGGAAGTTCGTGCCCAGTTCGAGGGGACGCTCGACGATTGGGCAATCCTGGAATGGTTCGTGATGCCGAATGCGGTGCTGGAATATGACTCTCCGGCGCGTCGCATATCGCACGATTCGAATGCTGTCGTGCAGGCGGCAAGGGGCAAGCATCTCGGCGAATGAGCGAAGCATGTGCCGCGTTCTCCGCAATTCCGAGGTAGAGGCGTGTCCACGCGGACGCCGTCATCAACAGCTCTCGCCTAGACATTGCACAGAGGCTGTTTGTGCCATTGCTCCCACACCCACTTGAAATCCGATCCTAGTCAACCGGCGTGGCGACCGGATCGCCATAACGAAGACGTACGTGATTCTTCAGGCAAAGCAGCTGGGGCTGATCCGCTTGGTGGCGTGCGCGGAACAACGGCTCCCTGAGCGCCGGGTGGATGGCGAGATGACGAGCCTGCGTATCGAGGAAATCCTAGTGGTTCACACTCACGACGGTACTCACCTGATCGGACCGGGCGGGCTCATTCATCTGGTGCGGGACGATGCGCATGCGATTGACGCAATCGCCGATGCATCGGCGCTGCGGACAATGTGTCAGCCCTGGCGAAGAGACGCGTGATGCAATTGTTCGACCGTGTGAACAGGGGCCGATGAATGGACTACGAGACCGTCAGGCTGGTCCATCAGAGCGCGGTCCTGGTGTCGGTGGCGGGGTTCGCGGTCCGTGGCGCAGCGTCGCTGAGCGGGGCGGCCTGGGTACATGGTCGCATCGCGCGCTCCTTGCCCCACCTCATCGACACCGTTCTTTTCGCATCCGCCCTGGTGCTGATAGGGCTGCGTGATGGCGAGCAGCTGCGCGAGACTTGGCTGCTGGTGAAGTTGCTGGCTCTGCTGGCATACATCGGACTGGGCGGCATCACCTTGCGGCGGGGATTGCCCAGAATGCTGCGCAAAGGAGCCTTCGCAGGTGCCCTGGTCACGGTCGCGTGGATGGCCTCGGTGGCTATCACCAAGAATCCGCAGGGATTTCTGGCCTGGTGACGCGAGCTACGACCTCGTGGGTCAAATGCGAGATCGCGCCACATTCCGTCCATTCGCGGTTCCTTCCTTCAAGTCGTCCACGAAGCCGCTTTCCATACTTCGACCCACTCGCAATTCACCTCGGTGCATCTGCCATGACCATGCTCGGCCGAATGTCCATCCGATCTCGTCTGAACTCCGCGTTCTTCATACTGACAGGGATTACGGCCTGTTGCATCGTGATCGCCCTACAGCGACTGGAGGCAATCAACACAAGTCTGAGTCGGGTAGACGCCTCGGTCTTGCCGACCCTCACACGGATCTCCGTTCTGGACGAGCGCGCCAACCTCGTGGCACGGGATCTGCGCAACGCGCTACTGTTTACGGACGAAGCCAAAGTGGGCGAGGTGCTCGGAGAGGCCGATCAACAGCGCCGCGAGTTCGAGGGCACGCTGGCGCAGCTGGAGTCCGCCAAGGACAACTCCGCTGAAGCCAAGCGCAGCCTCGTAGCGCTGCGACAGGGCTTTGACGCCTATCTGCCCCTGCATGCGCGCCTTGCAGAAATGGTGCGGGACAAGGACCGCCGTGTTGCCGCGACGGAGTACCTGATCGGTCCGGTGCGGGATGCCCAACTGCGCTACATGACCTCGCTGGAAGCACTGAAGGTCACTCAGTTCAAGTATCTGCATGAGGTGGTCGAGGAGGGCGAGCGAATCCACAGCGCAACCCGGTGGCTGTTCTATGTGCTGCTGCTTGTCGCGGTCGTGGCATCGCTGGTGCTTGCATCGCTGATCAGCCTGTCGATTACCCGACCGATCGAGCGCGCGGTGGGCATTGCCGAGCAGGTCGCACGTGGAGATCTCAGGCGGCTCGAGATCGAGACCCAATCGGACGAGACCGGCCGTCTGTTGCTCGCGCTCCAGACGATGACGGACGAGCTGCAGGATCTGGTGCAGGCCGTGCGCAGCAGCTCGGAGGCCATCGCGACGCAATCCGAGCAACTGGCAGACGGGAATGCACACCTCAGCGAACGCACTGAGCGTCAGGCCGTCAACCTTCAGGAGACGGCCGCTACGATGGAGCAACTGACGTCGATGGTCCAGCGCAATGCGCTCGCCGCAGGTCAGGCCGCTCAACTGGCCGCCTCTGCCTCATCGGTGGCGGAGGCTGGTGGTTCTGCCATGCAGCGCGTGGTCGTTGAGATGGGTGAGATCTCCACCGGAGCCAGCCGCATCAACGACATCCTGGGCTCCATCGATGCGCTGGCCTTTCAGACCAATCTGCTGGCGCTCAACGCCTCGGTAGAGGCGGCGCGAGCGGGACAGCTCGGACGTGGCTTCGCCGTCGTAGCGGCGGAGGTCCGCGTCCTCGCCAAGCGCAGTGCCGACGCTGCGGGGCAGATCCGCCGCCTGGTCGCGCATGAGGCCGCCGTTGTCGAGTCCGGCGAATCCGCCGTGCTACAAGCGGGCCAGACCATGGACCGCATCGTTGCCGAAGTTCGGCATGTGCATCATTTGCTCAGGGAGATCAGCACGGCGAGTGCCTTGCAGTCCGATAGCATCCAGCAGGTCGGTGAGGTCGTTGCGCAGTTGGACGATGCGACCCAGCAGAATGCGTCGCTTGTGGTGCAAGGTTCCACGACAGCTGTTGAATTGCTCGGTCAGGCCCGAAGTCTCAGCCAGGCCGTGTCGGTTTTCCGGACGACGCCGGCAGGTTCCCGCATGAAGGGCTGAACGTGCAACCGATTCGGTCTGTCGCGATCCCGCACGCAGCGGATCCGATTGGCTCCCACGGCACGCTGCCGGTGGTAAGTCGCCGCTATCGGCGGCTGGTGTACTCGCTGCTCGGCTCGCTGATCACGATCGGCATCATCCTTTCCTTGGTGATGGCTTGGTCCAGCGCAGACATCCGGCGCAGCGCGACACCGCTGCTGCGAGAACAGGTGCCGGAGCTGCGCCAACTCGCCGACCTGGAAGCCGCTTTGCTGAGGCATCAGCTCATTCTCAACAACTACTTTGCCGGATCCATCGACCGCGATGACTTTCTCGTTGGAGAGATGCAGGCACGCCTACAGCTCATCCGCCTCTTCGAGCAACTGGTGGTGCCGCTGAATGCCACCGGCCAACTGGCACCTGTTAATGGCAACGTCGTCGAGCTGGCGCAGCTCGCCGATGAGTTCAAGCGGGTGGACCGTGAGGCCTTGCGGCGGACGGCGCACCCGCGCGAGATCCTGATGCAACTCAACGCCGTGGTGAAGGCGCTGCAGGAGGAGTTGTCCGTCACAAGGCGCGAGCTCGAGACCAACCTGTACAGGGGAAGTGACCGCACCGTTGCCGCTATCGACAAGATAACTCTGCTCATCTTCGGCTTCGCTGGCCTGACCGTGCTCACCTCGGGTTTCATGCTTTACCACGCTCGCGCCCGCTTCAATTCCGAGGGGCGACTCGCGTTCCAGGCCGCGCACGATCCGCTGACCGGCCTTGCTCACCGACGCGCTCTGGAGCACCGGCTCGGCGCCCGCGGCAGCAGCGGCAAGGTACTGGTGCTCGGACTGGTCGACCGCTTTGATCGCATCGTCGGCGGGCTGGGGCATGCGCGCGGCGACGAACTATTGCAGGCACTGGCTCAGCGACTGATCAAGGTCGCTGCGGATTTCGAGGGTCAGGCCTTTAGCCTGGATGGTCCGACGGTGGCCTTGCTCTTCGAGCGGGATTCGCTGGAGAGTTGCGCCGACTATGCGGTCGAGCAGCTCCGGCGGCAGATGGCCGAGGCGTTCATACTCGATGGCCATGAGGTTTTCATCGACCTGACCCTGGGCTATGCCTGCGAGGACAGCGGCGAGGCGCAAGGCGAGCCCTTGCTACGACGTGCCGGAGCGGCGTTGCAGTCGGCGATGCGCATCGGCGGCGGCAGTGTGGTCGGGTATTCGTCGATGCTGCAGACGCTGTCGCTTGCGCGGCTGGATATGGAAACCGATCTCCGGCACGCCCTCGAGCGGGAGGAACTCGAGCTGTTCTACCAGCCTCAGCTCGATCTTCCGACCGGGCGACTTTCGGGCTTCGAGGCGCTCGTTCGCTGGCGGCGGTCGGGCCGGCTGGTCTCGCCGGCCGACTTCATCCCTATTGCCGAGGAAAGCGGACTGATCATCCCGATCGGCGATTGGATCTTGGAAGAGGCTTGTCGCCAGGCCCGGCGATGGAACGAGCCGAACATGCACCAGGGACTGCCCGTGACGGTGGCCGTGAATCTGTCGATGCGGCAGTTCCGCAAGACTCAGTTCATCGAGTCCATCGAGCAGTCCCTGCGCAGATCTGAGGTTAACCCCACGCACATCGAGCTCGAACTCACCGAAAGTGCAGCCATGCACAACCCCGACCAGGTGCTGCAGCTCTTGCAGCGCCTGCGTGGCATGGGCCTGGCACTGGCGATCGACGACTTCGGCACCGGCTATTCCAGCCTGGCCTATCTGCAGCGCTTTCCGCTAGACAAGCTCAAGATCGACCAGTCATTCGTTCGCGAACTGTCGCGTGGCGACGATGCGGCGGCCAAACGCAATGCCGAAAACATCGTACGAGCGATGATCACGCTTGGCCATCAGTTGAACTTGCGTGTCATCGCCGAGGGTGTCGAGACCGAAGAGCAGATGCATCAGCTTGTGCAACTCGGATGTGACGCCATCCAGGGCTACCTTTACGGTCGCCCCGTTCCTGCTGTGATGGCACAGGAGTTCCTGCTGCGCGAGCGCCTTTCCCATTTGGCCCGACACGACGCGACATTGCTGAGCGGCCCGCCGCATTGAGCTAGCCCCCTGGACCGCGCAGCGGGCGCCGTCTCAAAGGACCTGACCGATACGGGCAACCGCAGTTTGGCAGAGTTCGTCGCTGGCGTCCGCCACAGCTTCTGATCCAGGAGGCGTCCTTCATGACGGGAGTTGCCTTGTCGGGTTGCGAGGACAGATCCTGATCCGTCGGAATGCCGCGATGCAGCAATTTACTGGCCGCTCCTGGAGCCGCAAGACCGATAAAAAAAATGCCCAGCGTAGGGCCGGGCGAATTCGACTCCCATGAAGGAGGGAACATAGAGTGGGAGCCGAAGGTCGCAAGTAGCTGTTCCGACGTACTGCCGCGGCTCCTGCGGCGAGACAAATAGTGACGGTCGGTGTTTGTCTCCTCCACCGTCTTTTGTCCTTCCTTGTTTGCCCGTCCATGCCGGTGCGCCGCTCCGCATCGAAAGAAGCCTGGGCCAAAGACCTCTCCGTGCGGTACCGCTATCGGGTGATGGGCCGCTCAGGGACTTTCGCCAGTCGCGCGAGCCGATGGCCGGATCGGGGGAGCTCTCATCCCGATCTTTCCGTCGGGCAACGGTTCAGGTCTGCGCCTGCATTGTGTCTGCGAGCCTTGCCGCCGGCGAGGGGTCACGCCGCGGGCATCTTGCGGAAGCTCACGGCCATCCGATTCCACGCATTGATGGTTGAAATCGCCAAAGTGAGTTCCACCAATTCGGCCGGTTCGAAGTGCTTGGAGACCTCGAGATAGACGTCGTCAGGGACGTGCGTGCTGGCGACCAGCGTCACGGCTTCCGTCCACGCCAGTGCGGCGCGCTCGCGGTCGCTGAAGAATGGCGTCTCCCGCCATGCAACCGTGCCGGCGATGCGGCGTTCGCCTTCGCTACTCTTGCGCAGGTCGGCGCTGTGAAGATCGATACAGAATGCACAGCCATTCACCTGCGATGCCCGCAGCTTGATGAGATTCAGTAGGTCAGCGTCGAGGCCCAGGCTGGAACTGGCCACCTCAAGCGCGATGAGCGCCTTGACGGCTTCGGGTGAGGCTTCGCGAAAGTCGAGACGGGTTTGCAAATTGAAATCTACGGCGTTGGTTATGAATCGCTGCTGCGACGCAGCCGGTGCCAATAATTTAGTCCGCGCTCAGGCGAGCTGGGATGCCAATTTGACGAAGCTTCGTGGAGCCACTTGCCTCGCCGCTGTTGTGTCAAGGACTCTCATCGAGTAGGTGAAGGCAGCGTGGGAACTTGGAGTGACTTGGGCTGTAGCGTGGGTGGATCGCTCTGCAAGGTCATGATCGTTCGACGCGACACGCGCGTCATCGGTGGCATACGGTGCTCAGCTCATGCGGCCAAGAGGCTGAAAGGCCAGCCAACGCAGAGTTCCGTCCGCTGGCGGCTTATGGGGTCCGACAAACGCGCTGGGCCGAACCCTTTCCCCAGCGAACCAGCGCCTCGCCATGCGCCAGCCAGACCTGGATCCCGGGGGCGACGTAGCGCGAGCCGCTTGCACTGGGCGCGAGCCACAACACGACGTCCATGCCACCGCGCCTTGCGATTGCGGTTTCGGTGAAGGACCCCGTGGGGAAGAACTCCAGTTTTAGCAGATCACGGGTCGCTGAATCGCAGACGAATGTCGCCTGGCCGGATGCATCGACGAGCCGAAAGCGTGCCTGCAGTGCCGCGGTGCGCCTGACGGTGTGGTCGCGTACGCATTCCCACGGCAGGGCATCGGATAGGCAGCGCTCGCGTGTGGCGCTCCAGGTACGCTGTTCGCTTTTCAGGGCAGCCAATCCCTCGCCTGCCTTCCGCTGGGCGCTGGCGAAGGCGTCGACAAGCATGCGTTCGTCGTCTGCGAGCTCCGGATCGCCGCACACGAGGGCTTGCAAGCCCTGTGTCGCGGAACAGTCCGCCGCCGTGTCGCCCGCGAGAGCGGTTCTCGATGAGAACATCAGGACGATGCCGAGGGATAGAACAAGCAGCTGCATGGGGGCCTTCATCATCCTCACCGAGGGCGTGGAGCGTAGTCGGCAATGTAGAGGGCGGACGGCTAGATTGCGAGGGAGAGTTCGCTCGCAAGGGAAGAATGTTCCTTCCGCGCTGCCGAATCGGCGCCGAAGGCGCGGTAAACGCGTCACCGGTCGCCGCGTTGCTGTCGCGACCGACGCCTCACATGCGCCGCTGGCTAGTTGCCACGAAGCGACGTGTTGAGCACGGTGGACAAATCGCGCGCCGTGACTGTCAGTTGGACCACGACCGGAGAATCCATGCGCGTG
Organism: Roseateles agri; assembly: GCF_034043675.1. NCBI lineage: Bacteria > Pseudomonadati > Pseudomonadota > Betaproteobacteria > Burkholderiales > Sphaerotilaceae > Roseateles > Roseateles agri. The sequence continues at coordinate 119,724 of NZ_JAXCLA010000013.1, forward strand.
GCGTTGACCTCGCCGAGCACGTGATCCTCGGGATGAATGCACGGCACCGAGACGATCCGACAGGAAGCTTCTGCCCAAGCTTCCCGATAGGAAGTGTGGTTCGAATCGCAGGCATTGGCGCGAACCGCGGCCCGCAGCACAACGAGGCGGCTGAGGCAGGCCCGTATCAGACCTGAATCCCAGACAGAAGTAGCGGACCCTCGTTCCGACGAGGCTGGCCAGCCGCATACGATGCAATGCAATCTCGGTGCCGGACCGCTGCAATGTCCGTTGCACAGTCCCATGCGTTTAACGTGCAAGCGATCAGACCCGGGACGAACGCAGCTGAGTTTGCCAGTTTCATATCTTCGCCTTCGCGGACCGAGACTTCAGTCCGACGCGACAGGCCGCGGCCAGCACGAACGTCAGGGCTAGGCACGTCCAGGGAAAGACATCGCCTATCCGGGTGTAGAGCGTGGGACCCGGTCCGAGGGAAAGATCGGCTTGGATCCAGACCAATTGATCAGTGTCTACGGCCTTCCTCGCGATCAGCCGCCCCTGAGCATCGCTAGCGGTCAAGAGGCCATTATTGGCCGCGCGCACCACGGCGAAGCCGTTCTCGACGCCGCGCATGATCGCAGGCCGGGCGTGCAGCCAGGCGTCCGTGCCGAAATCCCAGGCGGGAACCGCCACCAGCGTTAGTCCGGTCCGCGCGTCCTGACGGATCGTCTCCGGGAAATCCATGTCTTTGCAGATCTCCATGGCCATACCTCCACCCAGGACGCCGGGTGCGTCCCCCGGAGTGAATTGAGACTCTATCGGCTGCAGCAGGTGACGCTTGGCGTAAACGCGCCAGCTTCCATCGGGCGAGAAAGCCGTGGCGATATCGCCGAACGGTGCACGCTCGTGGAATCCTGCCACGATCTTGGCCCCCGTCTGTGCCGATGTCGTCTGCAGGGGTGCGAAGACCTCCTGGCGCCATGCGCGTCTGGTCGCCAAGCTCTCCTCCGGCGCCACCAACAGCTTGGCGCCGCGCCCGCCGAGCTCCCGGGCAGCCGAAGCCAACGCAGTGGATGCATCCACGTTCAGACCCAAGACATCATCCTGGTCGGCGAAACGCGTCTCGGCCAGGGCGGCGACGCGAACGACGCTCGACTGCGGTTCGAGCAGCCTTGCGGCTCCGAACGTAATATCAACGGCGCACAGCGCAACCCCTGCGCCCGCCGCCGCGAATGCGGTCCGGCCGCCCCGTGCAGCAAGCGCCAGCGCGCTGGCAAACAAGCAGAGGATGAAGGTGACGCTGTACATCCCGAACAGGGACGCGCTCTGGAGGACCAGGGGCGCTGACATCTCGCTGTAGGCGATCGATCCATAGGTACCGTGCCGCGACAGCAGGCTCACGACGTAGTCCGCGGCGGTCCAGCAGGCAGGGAACGCGAGGAGGGCGGCGAAGGAGCCGCAGCCTCGCTGCACGAGACGGGCGAACAGGATGGCGAAAGGGAACAGGATCGGGCGCAGACCAAAAATGATCGCAATCGCCAAGGGTGGTGCATCGCCGTAGCACTGCGGGATGTAGATCTGGCCCGCGAGATAGGCGACGAAACTCGCCAGGGCCAAACGCCAAGCCGGCGTGTTGCCGAAGGCCAGCCACAACAGAGGAGCGGGTGCAATCCAGGTGAGCAGCCAGGCGTCGGCTAAGCCTTGCGAGAAATAGAACAGGACGGCACTCAGAGCCGCGCAGACCCACTCGCGCATGTCTTCTCCTCCAGGTCAATCAACTTGGTATGTAGTGCAGTGGCGAATGGGCGAGGTCGAGCTCGAACGGCACCCAAAGCGGCGTGCGCGGTTGACGGCCGCTTCACGCCTGAGCAGCAACCCCGGCCGGTGCGGGTATGGTGGCGGAACGGGCGCTGGCGTGGGAGAGGGCGGCCACACCTACCGGCAGGCTTGCGGTGACTGCCGTGGTGGCGGCGCAGGAGGCGAGGCGGAAGGTGGTTGCTTTTGTCACGGGGCACTTTCGTGGCAGAGGTCTGACGGTGGCGGCACTTTCGGGCCTGACACCCCCGATGCGCCAGCAGCTTGCGATCGGTCGCGCAGGCAATCCGACGAACTGCATAGAACGTCGACAGGCCGTAAGTTGCGGCGGTGGCCTCAACGCCTACAAGATCACAAGGTATCCATTGCGTCGGTCGCGCATCCGTACGGCGCAGGACTTGCTCGTCTATGCCGATGTCGCCACGATCATGACCCACACCCATGTGCCAAAGGTAGGCGGCGACGGCTTGCGCAGTCCGATGGATTCGTTGGCGGCGCGCTCCAAATCCTGAATCGGAGCTCGAACGAGCTGCGGTATGCCTTCGTGCGGTTGACGAATCCCGTAGCGCGGAGGCGGTCTGAACAGCCGGAGCTTCATTAAAAAAGCGGCCCAGCCGAGAGGCTGAGCCGCACAAAGTCTCGACGCTGTCATCACGTTGAGACTCCTGCTCAGGGAGGAAAAGCAGGGCCCCTCAGGGCACTTGCAGTCTAGGGGGAATGAGCTGTTCAGGCGCATCGGCTCCCCTCGTTTCGGGTGGTCTTGCCCTTCTCGAATCGTCAAGACGTCCGTTCTGGTGCCCGCGGAAGGCTCGCTCACTTCGCCGCGCTGCGCGCGACGATTCGCCTGGCGAACAGGCCGATCCTGTTCAACGAGTTTCCCGACGCCAGCGTCGAAGTAGTCGTGTTGGTGGCGATCAAGGCAGACGCCTAGCCCGGAAGCGTCGGCGTCACGTAGTAACTCGGCACGCGCCAGACGGTGCGTGCCGGCCACCAGGCGCCGCACCGGACGAGCGCTTCGCTGTTGGTCGCCGGGGCCACTTGGATCGAATTGCCGCACGCGTCTCGCAGGTCCACCAGGTTCTTGGCACCGCTCGGCGCAGCCGACACGAGGAAGGCCGGAGAGCTGCTCTTCGGTGCCTTGTTCCACCACTCGGACTCGCCGACGACGAGGAGGGTAAGGGTCGCGATCGCAGCGACAGCTACCAGCCTCACGGGGTGACGGGACCAACCCGTGTCGCTTGTGCCCGGCGCGGGCACGTCCACCTGTTGGTCGATCGCATGGCCCATGGACTTTTCTCCCTGATCAGCGACCCGCCGCAGCAAGGTCAATCGCATCGGTCGATGTCGCTGACGCGATCCAGGTGCTCAATGATGCGTCGATCCGGGGCGCCGTGAATGTTGAGGCTTGACCGCTAGTTTCTGCCGGGCAGCGTGTTGAGGACGGTCGCCAAGCGGCGCGAGGCCGCGGCGAGCTGATCCACGACCAGCGGGTCCCAACGGGTCGCATAGGCCCCGTCGAGCACGTGCCCTTCGGGATAGAACTCCGGCGCCGCGACGACGCGGCAGGACTGTTCTGCCCATCGGTCCGGTGCGAACGCGTCCTTCGGGTCGCCTGTTTTGGCTCGCACCGCCGCCCGCAGCGCCTCGAGTCCGCCCGGCCAGTTCCGGATCAGGCCGGAGTCCCAGACCGAATGCAGGTTCGTGCCGCGCCCGGCGAATTGCACCTGGTAGGTGTTGCCGCCCTTGTCGTCGGCATACCCTGCGTGCAGGGGTTGATGCACGTCGCCCACGAAGTGGGTCACGTACTTCAGCGCGAGAAGCCTCTTTTCGTCGGCCGCGTCCGACTTGAGGATGGCGGTCTGGCGTTCGATGGCGCCCACGACGCAAGCGCCGTTCGCGCAATCGCGGGATGCGTCGTAGCTGCAGTTGCCATCTCGGGGGAAGTTCACGTAGTGCCACGATGCCGTCGTCGGCGAACGGACTTCGTCTGGCCACGTGGAGATCGAAACGAGCGTTGCGCCTTCTTCGAGCTTCAGCAGGCGATCGATTTCGGCGCGCGCCTGCGGGGTCAGGAGCGACTCGGCGATCTCGGCGACCAGTCGGTGGCCGTCTGCTCCCCAGGCCAGGGCGTTCGAAGCGCTGGCCAGGAGACCCAGTGCGGTCATGGCGGCGACGGCCGCCCGATGTGGGAGGCCGGATGGCTTGCGGCGGAAAGCTTTCATCAAGAGTGCTTGTGGGTAGGTCATCGCGCCATCCTAGGCGCGGCCGCCACTGCCCGCGGCGCGGCGGTGCGCTCTGGGGCCGTGGGGATCGGGTCGCGGCATCTTGCGTTCGTGCGCGACTGACGCTGGCGGCTGTTGTGCTGTCCGTCGCTTCTCGATCAGTCCGTGATGGTCACCTCGATGGATCCGAGCCGGACCTTGTCGCCCAACTGCGTTAGTCGGCGCCGGCCGTCGGCATGCGGGGCTGTGATCAGGCCGTTGTCCTGCAGGCGTTGCTGGACCTCCTCGGGAACGATTTTTCCGCCGACTGTGGGTGGGATGAAGTAGAGGCTGGCCCTCTCTGCGGTAGTCAAGATGATCTCGGTCATGGGGCATTGTCGCGGAGCCTGGTGCGGTCGATCGAACGGTGGCGACAGAGCTGTGCGCTGGTGCACTCGGTTGTTCGCTCTTGCTCACCCGCGATTCACCAAGTATCCAAATTCCCTTTGTGCGGCGGCTCCTGCTCCGCATTCGCACCAGGGTTCTGCGGGTTCGCGCGGGAGCGCTCATCCTCGCTGCGCGAGGACTGCGGTGCAGCCCTCCGCATCCTGACCGCGGCCGGCAGGCCTGCCGGCCCAACACCCGATCGGCGCCGCTGCGCGGCGTGAGCGGCGGCCCGTGGGGCGGGGCCGCCCGCTGCTGGCCCGTTCCTGAAAACCCCGTCCTTGCGCCCCTCTTTCGGGGGTGGAAACCGCTCGCTGGTTCCGGCTCTCTTCGACACCTAGCGCATGGCCGCCCCAGCGCAAGGGCCGGCGATGCCTTCGTGCGCGCCCGGTCCCTGCGCTGCGCGCCGGGCTGCGGCCTGTGCGCGATCCCTTGCGCTGCTTCGTCCTTGCGCTCTTCCGGCGCCGAGCCGGCTCCAGAGAGCAATTTCCACCACCACCCACGAAAGGGGTCATCATGAGCGCAAGGACACTTCATTCACAAGCCAGCAGCCGCAAGGCGGGCGTTCCCCCCGCCCCCCCCCGAGCCTCACCAAAGAGCAATGGTTGCCCTGCGGGCGCAGGAAGGCGAGGGCGTGCCGCAGTACATCCGGCTGGGCGCGCTGCGGCTCGACGAGCGCAATGTGCGGCACGATCCGCCGAGCGAGGAAGAGATCGAGGAACTGGCCGATCTGATCGATGCCCAGGGCCTGCTGCAGAACCTGTCGGTCGTCGCCTACGACAAGCTGATCTACGAGGCTCAGCCGAAAACGCGCGGCAAGGGCAAGAGCCGGAGCCGCGACAAGGGTCAGGTGTACACCCACGGCGTGATCGCTGGCGGGCGCAGGCTTCGCGCGCTGTTGCGGCTGGTCGTGCGCGGGCGCATCTCGCTGGACGAGGAAATCCTCTGCTCAGTCTTCCCTGCCGAACGGGCGACGGCGGTCAGTGCGGCCGAGAACTCGGGACGCCGGGCGATGAGTGCGGCCGACACGATCCAGGCGTTCGCGGACATGGTGCGGGACGGTGCAGGCGTCGAGGAGTTGGCGGTCTGCTTCCATCTGTCTCCGCTGACGGTCCAGCGGCGCCTGAAGCTGGCCGGTGTGTCGCCGGTTCTCTTCGACCTGTTCCGCCAGGAGGGGATCACGCTCGATCAGCTGATGGCGCTGGCGCTGACGGATGACCACGCCGTGCAGGAGGCCGCATGGAAAGGCACGCCCGCGCACAACCGATCGCCCCGGGCCCTCCGCGCGTTGATCGGCGGCGCGGGCATCTCCGTCGCCGTCGTCAAGTTCGTCGGGATGAAGGCGTACCAGGCGGCGGGCGGCGTGGTGCTGCAGGACCTGTTCGCCGAAGTTGGCAACCAGCCGGAGTACGTCCAGGATCCCACGCTGATGATGCGGCTGGCCGGCGAGAAGCTGGAAGCGCTGGCCGCCAAGGCCAGGAGCAAGGGCGCGCCTTGGGTCGAGACATTCACGGTCTTCGGCTACCTGGAGCGCGAACGCTTCGCCGAGGCCCCGACGGCGCTGCGTGTTCCGACCGTGGACGAGGCCGAGGCGCTTCGGCAGCTCGATGTGGAACTGTCGTCGGCGCAGGAACAGTTGGACGCGTGCTACGACTCCGACGTCGAGGAAGCTGAGGACGACGGCGAGGACCGCGAGTCAGACGGAGGTGGCGAGATCCAGGTGCTGGAGGCCCGCTGTTCCGCGCTGACCGCGCAACGCAACGAGTTGCTCGACAGCCGCCGGGAGGTTCCGGCAGAGATCCGGTCACTGGTCGGTGTTGTGATCTACGTGGACGAGCGGGGCAAGCCGGTCCAGGTGCGGAAACTGCGCAAGGACGATCTCGCCGCCGCACGTCGAGCAGCGAGCAAGGCGCAGGCTGCACATGGAGATGATGGCGGCGAGGGCGGCGAGGCGGCGCAGGATGGCACGGGCGAATCGAAGGCCTCGGGCTTGTCCGAGCGCCTGTGCAGGCAACTGACCTCGCACCGGACCCGTGCGCTGCAGGCCGTGCTGCTCGGCCGTCCTCACGAGGCCACGGCGGCGCTCCTGCATCCGCTGCTGGCGGCCCTGGTGTATGGGCATGGCTCCTACTACGAGAGCCGCAGCCCGCTGCACCTGCGGGCGGACGACTGCGAGGGGCCTCTGCACACCTGGGCTCCTGACCTGGAGGGCAGCCGCGCCGAAGGCGTGGTGACCCAGGCGCTGGAGCAGGCGCGCAAGCTGCTGCCCGCCGAGGCCGCTGACCTGCTGCCCTGCCTATTGGCAATGGACGGCGACACCTTGCAAGGGCTGCTCACGCTGTGCGCGGTGTTGTCGCTCGACGCCATCAGCAGCAACGGCAAGCCGCACTGCTCGGACGTCCTGGCCCAGGCCGTGGAGCTGGACATGCGGCAATGGTGGACGCCAACCGGTGCGGGCTTCCTGTCCAAGGTTTCGAAGCAGCAGATCGCTGACGCGGTGGCCCAGGCTGGCATGGCGGGCGAAGCCCAGGCCCTGGCGAAGCTGAAGAAGGTCGAGGCCGTCGGCAAGGCCGAGAGCCTGCTGCAGGACAAGGGCTGGCTGCCGGCCATCCTGCAGCGCTGATCCAGTGATTCCGGGTGCGAGGACGCGCCGTCTGGCGGGCCTTGCATCCGGTGACTCGCCGATGCGCTGCGGCACCTGATCAACATCCGGCAGCGGCCCGTCCCTGGTCTCCAGAAAGCGCGGGGGGCAGGGCGCTGCTGGCACGATCTCTTCGGCTGCGGCACGGCGGCGTGATTTTCTGGGCGCGTCGCCAGTGCGCTGGCGCGCAGGCTACCGGCCGGCGCGACGTTGGACGTCGCGAGTCCTTGGAGGTTAGGGGTCAGGTCTTGCGCCACCGGAAGAGCCCACGGCGCATCTTGCGCCGCAGTGCGGCGAACGGGTGGTTGGGGCCTGCGGCCTGTCTCTGGTCTTGAGCCGGTTGCCTGCGCCGTGCCGCCCTGGGGCGCTGGTGAGCTTGCCCCGGGCGTCCCGGCTGGTCAGCCTTGCCCGTCCTTGGCCGGGGCTTTCGCGGCATAAAGCCGCTGCGCTATTTATTCCACGGTCCCCGCCATCGCCGCCCTTGCGACGCCCGCTCCGCCGTGCGCTCTTCTCCCGCCGCTGGGGGAGCGCCGGCCGCTCGCCACGGGGGTGAGCGCCGCTTGCGGCGCTACTGGGAGACTGTCATGTCCCTTCCCTTGAATCGTGTGTTGCTGGGCGATTGCTGCCGTCTGCTGGCGGAGCTTCCGCCGGACTGCGTGGACTTCGTGTTGACCGATCCGCCCTATCTGGTGAACTACCGGGACCGGTCGGGGCGCAGCCTCGCGGGCGATCGCGAGGCGGACTGGCTGGAGCCGGCCTTCGCCGAGGTGTTCCGCGTGATGCGGCCGGACACGTTGTGCGTTTCCTTCTACGGCTGGTCGCGCACGGACCTGTTCTTTCGCGCCTGGCGGCGCGTGGGTCTGCGGGTGGCCGGGCACATCACCTTTCCGAAGCGCTACACCAGCACGACGCGGCTGATGCGTTATCAGCATGAGAGCGCCTACCTGCTAGCCAAGGGTGAGCCGCCCGCACCGGCCGAGCCGATCGGGGACGTGATCGACTGGACCTACTCGGGCAACAAGCTGCACCCGACGCAGAAGCCGCTGAGCGTGCTGACGCCGTTGATCCAGACCTTCTGCCGCTTGGGCGGGCTGGTGTTGGATCCGTTCACCGGCTCCGGGTCCTCGTTGGTCGCCGCGCAGTCGGTCGGCCGGTACTTCGTTGGCATGGAGATCGACCCGGCGATGCACGCGGTGGCCGAGCGCCGCCTGCAGGGGTACCGGGACGCGATGCTGTGGTCCCTGCTGGGAGAAGAGTTCGATCCGCGAGTGCAGGGCCCGCGGTCTTCCGCCGTACCTGCTCCTCGCGCTTCGCTTGGCCGCTCCGCGGCGCGCGAGCCGCGCGGCATGTCGGTCGCCACCGCACGCTGAGGAGATGGCGATGAACAACGAACATTCGTGCGAGGCGGGAGTTGGAGCTGGGGCTGGGGCCTGCCGCGAGGGCGCGCTGCGGCCCTATCTGGAGGGCTACAGCCGGGGCAATCCGGCCGCGCTGAGGGCGCTGCGGGGCTACGACTGGCGGGCGGCGGCGCTGGGCGCGCTGCGTCGCCGGCAGGCGCGACTGCTGGGCGTGCTGGACGACGCCACGTTGATGCAGCTGGCCCGCGGGACGCTGAACCTGGGCGCCTCTGCCGCGCGGATCGCGGACGAGTTGGAGGAGAAGCAGGATCCGGTGGCGAAGCCGTGATGTCCGGGCCGGCCTGCTGAGGCGGGTCGGCTCGCGCTTCGCGCCGGCGGCGCAGTCGCCTGCCAGCTGAGCCGCTGAAATGGCACATTGATGCGCGAGGGCACGTGCCCGTGCGGGCGCCTGTGCATGTGACGGCCCGTTCCCTGGCCGGAGATCGCCGGCCGCGTCGCTGCGCTTGCGCCAGCTGCGGCGGGCGTGCGTTCGCATGCCCATACCGCCTCTCCGACCTACGCCACGCCCGATGCCGGGCCGCAGAATCTGTTGGCGTTGGGTGCGCCGGGCAGGGGCGGTCGGAGCGCCCGCGAGGGGGTATCTCGTCTGTCGATGCGGAGGTTGGCTGCGAGCTTTACAGTGATCGCCATGTTGGAGGATTACTTCGTCACCATTCATGCGTCGCCCTGGCGGGGTCGCAAACTAGCCCTCGCGATCGAGGTCGTGAAACACACGTTCGACGAGTTCTTCGGTGGCCCGGCCAAGGTGCTGGAGGCGCGCCTGGCCTTCGAGGCAGCCGGCGGGCATCATCACTGGGTGCCGCCCGGCGCGGTGTTCAGCGATGCGGAGAACCATTGGTACGAGGCGATGAGCGCTGCCTTCTGGGCCGCTCATGATCAGGTGCCGGTGAAGGCGGACAGCGAGCACTGGAGCGCGGTCTACGTGGAGGTGATGCCACCGGCGGGCTCCGAGCACCGGACGGAGCTTGCGTGGCGCGCGGCGTATGCCCGCGCGGCGCTGAAGGCGGGTGGCGCCTTGGATGCCGACGAATTGGCGAAGCGCTCCTTGTGGGCGTGGAGGGATCTGGCCCTGGCCGATCCGGGCTTCGTGGCGCGCCAGGATTTCAAGAAGCAACTGTCGCCTGGCACGCCCGAGTTCGATGCGTACTGGTCGGGGCGGACGGACACGGCGCGGGCCTGGCCGACCAGCGCGTCGGTGCCGGCACGGCGGCGGCCGCCGCCGATCTAGGCACGGGCTCGGCTTTCTCTAAGCGGTAACACGACCGCAGTGGCAATCGCGCGGCCAAGTCGATCTGGCCTGCGGACGATGTGCATGCGCTTCAGGGCACGAAGGAGAAGCGCGCAGGAAGAGGCCGCAGTCTAGAGTGCCAGGGCGACGGCTGGGTTACAAGTTCAGCGAAAGAAGAAACCGAAGGCTCCGGTTCGGACGATGCACGGCTTACGCGCTCAGTGGCGATGCGGCGCCATGGCGCTGCTGGACGCCGCGTTGAGTGACGCGCCGATTAGCAATCCGTCAAGCGCCTGCCACAGCAGGCGAGCCGCAGGCCTTCGTCGACTCGCGTTGCCAGCTTGATCGATCGTCCAGGCTGTCGCAGAATCGTCTCGCGCATGGGCGGGAGTCCATGCCCGCCGTGTCCGCTCTAGGCCGGCACCGCCGATACCGATAAAGGACGGCGCCCGCAATCGCTGGCTCTCAGAAGCGGGGACTTTCCATCACCGGAAGTCCTTGTGCGGTTGATCTTGATGCAGTGCGAGGACTTCCAACACCTTGGAGGTTCTCATGTCTTCTCTTCGATCGAAGCGCCATCGCGCCTTTGTCCAGCAGGGCGGCTGCTGCTGGTACTGCCGTGTCCGCATGTGGCGGACGTCGCCCCACGAGCTGCCCGTTCCATCCCGCCGCGCCGCGGCCTTCTTGCAGTGCACCGCCGAGCACCTCATCGCCAGGTGCGATGGCGGCACGGACGTCGCCAGCAACGTGGTCGCCGCGTGCTGGCGTTGCAACCGGACGCGGCATGCGCGCCGATGGCCGCCGTCTGCCGACACCTATCGTGCCGAGGTTCGGCGCCGGGTGGCTCGCGGCGGGTGGCACGACCGCTGGGTGAGCGCGGCCGAACTTTATGATTGCCGGCCCTGCGTCCCCACGGGAGAGCCGGTCGCTTGATCGCGGTTTCGTCGGGGCGATTTCGACTGGTCTGGAGTTCCCTTGTCCTCAACCTGGAAGCTGAAGCGCACGGCGCAATGCAAGAAGTGCCCCTGGCGGGTCGATGTCGATCCGCACGACATCCCGAACGGCTACAACGTTGCGAAGCATCAGGAGCTGGCGCGCACGATCGCCAAGCCCGGTGATCTGAGCCAGGTCGGGCAGCCCTTGCAGGCTATGGCCTGCCATGAGACCGACGACGCCCACTGCGTCGGATGGTTGAGCCACCAGCTCGGGCGTGGCAACAACATTCCCTTGCGCCTTCGGATGATGTCCTGTGAGAACTCGATGAATCTGCGGCTTCGTGGCGAGCAGCATGCGTGTTTCGAGGACACCCTGGTCGCGGCGATGCGGGATGGAGCGGCGCCCGTGGACCTGGGTGTGGACTGAGCGGGGCCATCGAGCCTGGCGTTCCTGTGAGGTCGCTCCCACACTGAACTGAGCTTTCCGGCTGGCTTCCGGGAAGGGGCGGGGGGCTGACCGGCGCGTCGCTGCCTGCGCGACGCACGCTGCGGGTCGATGCGGACGAGTGCGGACGAGTGCGGGCGAATCGGGCCCTGAGGGCCCGACCGGGCTCTTGCGGGGTCGCTGTGCGCTCCTCCCCTGAAGGGGACTTGGCGGGGAGTACCCCTCCGCCCTGTCGATCCCTTTCGCGGTGGCGGCCCTCCCGCTTCCGGGAAGCGCGGCCCTCGTTCTCCATGCTGCGCATGCGGGGCCGCTTGGCGAACTGCCCAGCTGGATCGCTGCGCTGCGCGCGGTGCTGGCCAGATCGCCATCCCACTCGCCCGCCATGCCCGGAGCCGGGCCGCTGAACACCGGGCCTGCAGGCCAACAGCCGGCCCCGTGTCGTGCTCGTGGCGGCTCGACCATCGCGCCAGCCGCTGCGCTTGCCTGGCACGCCGATCGCGGAGCCGCCGCCGCGAGTGGCCCTGCGGCGCTTGTCGCTGCAGCAGCTGCGCCAGGCGAGCTGGCACATCGGCTGCGACGCTGGGCGCCGAAGAGGATGCAGCCCGTGCGCCGGTCGTCCCACCGCGACCCCCTCACTAAGCCGCCGACCTTGGGCGGGACGGACTGGCACCGATTCTGGCTGAAGGGCGAAAAGCGCAGCGAGGTGGTGATCCCCGCAGAAACAGAAGCGAGTCTGAAGGAACAGTACGTCCGTTGGGAAGAAATGAAGGAAATGAAGCGTGTGGACGATGCCAAGCCGCGCTGCGCTGTCGCCGCTGGCCACCCCTGATCTGACGGCGGTGGGCAGGCAGTCGGCCGGGCGAGCTTGGGCAAGACAGGGCAGGGCAATGGCTCTTGCAGGACGTGAGGTAGCGGGCCAGGTCCTTCTCCGTCGTCATGTGATCGTCTCCAGCCGCTGTGCCCGCCACATCGAGGCATACAGGCCGTCGCGAGTCAGCAGTGTGTCATGGTCGCCCTGTTCAGCAACTCCCCCGCCTGCCAGCACGACGATCTTGTCAGCGTGCCGTAACGTCGACAGCCGATGCGCAATCATGATCGTGGTTCGCCCCGTCGCGATTTTGCGGAGGTCGTGCAGGATTTCCTGCTCGGTCGGACTGTCAAGCATGGATGTGGCCTCGTCGAACACGAAGACCAAGGGATCTCGGAGGACCGCCCTGGCGATGGCGATGCGTTGTCGCTGGCCGCCTGAGAGCTTCATGCCGCGTTCCCCGACGACCGTGGCGTACCCGCGGGGGAGCGTGCTCACGAGGTCGTGCAGTTGTGCCAGTCGCGCTGCGCGCTCAATTTGCTGGGACGTTGCCCCCGGCCGGCCAATAGCAATGTTCATCGCGATCGTGGCGTTGAAGAGCACCGTGTCCTGCGGCACGATGGCGACCATCTCTCGGAGCGTTGCCAGTGGCAAGTCCTCGATCGGCTGATCGTTCCAGAAGATGGTGCCGCGCTCTGGCTTCCACAGCCGCAGCAGCAGTCGCGCCATCGTCGACTTTCCGCAGCCGCTGGCGCCGACGATGGCGACGGTTCGTCCCGCGGGGATGTCCAGGTTCAGCTCGGAGAGTACGGCGTCGCTGTTGCCGAGCGCGATCCGGACGTCGCAGAACTGGATCCGCGGCGCCTTGGACCTCTGCGGCGACGGCGGAAGGGACGAATCCGCGGAGCTCGCGAAATCACTAGCGGCCGGCGCTCGCGTCGGTACGGCCTCGTCGCCGCTCTTGATCGCATCCGCAGACTTCACACAGAACACTTCCTGCGGGGTCTGTAGGATCGCCAGCATCGGGCCGATGAACGCCAAGGCTTGTGACACGTCACGTGTCGCAGCTGCGAGCATGTCAAGCGGGCGCAGCAGCTGCACCATATACATGTTCGCGAGGACAAAGCCGCCGATCGTGAGCGACCCCTCTCGCAAGCCGTAGATCGCCGTGACGAGAGAAGCGCACATCGAAGCCACGAAGACGGTGAGGAGCGCGAAGCCGCTGCGCAGACGTCGCCGATATAGCGTCGACCAACGCTGCTCAAGCAAGGATGTGGACCCGGCGAGTTCGTCGACAAGACGTGATTCAACGCCGAAACATTTGACGGGCTCAATGTTGGTCAGGCCTTCGGCGATCGCGCTGCTGACGTCGGCGCTGGCGGCGGACACACGCTGTGCTGCCTGGGTCAAGGCCCGAGTTCGGGTAGTCGCGACAGCCACGTAGGCGACGGCCGTCGCAGCAAAAATCGACGTGAGCAGCGGCTGATCGAGCGACAGAAGCACGGCCGTCACCGTCACAACCTCGATCACGACTGGAACGATGCTGTTGAGGACACTGTAGACAATGATCTGGCAGCCGGTGATGCCTTGGTTGAGGGCGTGAACGGTGGCCCCAGCACGTTCGTTCAAATGGAATCCGAACGGCAAGTGCAAGGTGTGATGGAAGAAGCGCTGTCGCAGACGTCCATACAAGCGTTGTTCCGTCGCACTTGCGAGCATCGGGCGAACCTCGCCCAGGAAGCGGCCAAGTGCGAGGCTGGCCAGATAGGCCACCGCGTATACCGCCATCGAGGTGGTCCTTGACGTATTGGCTTCGTCTTTGGCCGCGTCGATCAGTCCCTTGAGGCCAACGGGGGCAACGCCGGCGATCAGACCCCCGGCAATGGCCAACAGGTTCGTGGCGATCAGTCGCCTGGCGATCGGTCCATCGATGCAATCGAGCATCAGCTGGGCTGCGCGTGGGTGGCTCGACTGCTGCTGCATGGCCCATCGAAGGGGGTTGAGGGAAGTCTTGGCGTCAAACCCAACGGGTCAGCCATGCCTCGATGGCCACCAGGGAGTGAATCTGGCTGGTCGCACTGGGGAGCGTTGTGGGCCGACCCGACAGTAGTTCTCCAACTTTGGGGCGATCGATCAGACCGCGGGCGGCAAGCTGTCCATCCAGTAGCAGTTCGCGAATGAGGTCGAGATTGGACTCAAGCACGGCCTTGGCGTGGTCTTCCATGCCGCCTTTGGAACGCCGATTGACGATCTGTTGTGGCAGATCCTTAGCAAATGCGCGGCGAGCAAGCGCTCGTCCGCGACCGCCTTGGATCAATTGATAGGTCGGCAGCTGAAGGCAATACTCGACCAGCGGTTGCGACAGCAGGGGGTTGACGGTCTCGGGCGCGTTGGCCTGTTCGAAGGGATCGTAGTAGCCGATCGGGTGTAGGAGCGCGATCGTCTGCATGTACTTGCCCAGCGGCAGCCCTGCGGCCTGCTGCACGGCGGGATGGAGCAGGCGCTGAGGTACAGCGGCTTTGTTGCGAAGATCGGGCGCGAGCAGCGCCGTGTGGGCCGTGGTGGTCTTCTCGCCGATGTTGGGCCCCCGGGTCCGGGTCAACGCCAAAGCAATGGTTCGCCATACTGACAGTCTCCCGAGGCGCGCGGCATCCGTCGCCGCTGAGACGAATCCTGCATTCAGGCCTTCATTGTGGAAATAGTCCGCGGCCGGCCACCACGCGGGGAACTCATAGAACAGCGAGTCGCCGCCGCCGCCGGTGAACATGCTGCGGGCGCCGTAGCTGGCGGCGAGCCTTGCATCGGTTCCTGCGTTCATCGAACCGATGTAAGGCATGGGATCCGGCATGCGCGCCACCTGAAGCACACGTTCGATTCGAAAGCCTGGGTCGCGTTGCTGCTCCAGCAGGTCCCGCCCCACCTTCATGGCGACCAGACGGGCATAGTGGCGCTCGTCGCTGTTGGACCCTTCCGAGAAGTAGTTGAGTCCGATCACGTCTGCAGCGACTCGCGTCGGCGCGAGGCAGGTTAGCAGGATCGAAGAATCGACACCGCCCGAGAGCCGCATCAGTATCGTTGCGCAACATCTTGCCCACGTAGCAGTGCAGGCCCGCACCAAGTCTCGCAATCGGTCTGCGGCCTCCTGGATGTCGCATTTCAGCGGAGAGCGGGCGAAGGCCGTGCCGTCCCAAAGGGTTGCCCTTGCTCCCGAGTGCAGGTTGAGGCGTTCGCCGGCGATCAGATGGGTAAGGCCTTCCAGGCACGCCTGCCTGCCAGTGATCGCGCCCTCCCGAAGCTGATTGGCAATTGCATCCTGGTCTACCCTCGGGGTCCACCTCCATGGCGCTCTGTCGTTGAGGAGCTGAAGGACGTCCTCGAGCCACGAGAAGACGATCGCCAGGCCTTCGTGTCGGAGCAAGTGGCATGGGAGGGTTCCGCTGGGATCGCGGACCACGTCCGTAGATCCGTCGGCTGCTTGGAGGAACGCGACATATCGTCCCCAGAATTCGTCCACGAGGACCTGCCCACCGGCGGCGAGAATGCGGTTCGCCTCCCTGCTCGTGATGGAGTCGCTTTGCTGGTCGGCCGATGGTGAAGCGACCAGGTCTCGTCGCCTGAATACTTTGCCCAGCACGACGCCTTGGCCGCCCTGCAGCGCATAGGCTTGGTTGACGCCAGGCGTCTCACCGTGGACGAGAACCAGAAGGCCGGCGCGTTGTAACGTGGCGCTCCAGCCGGCCTGCTGTTGCAAGGTGCGGCCGAGTTGCTCGGCGAACGCCGAGACTTCGGGTCTCGAGGCGTCCCAGGCGAAGGCGACGTATCTGAACATGGTCTGGCCAGCGGGTTGAGATCGCGCACACGCTGGCGCTATGCGACCAGAATCGGTCTGAACTGGCGAACGCGTGCGTGTTGGTCGTTGAGGACCATCGGGCCGCATTGCACCCACGCGTGCGCACCAAATGGTGCCGTTTTGACGCCGATGATCAGGTGCGGGAACAGGCCTTCGGCGGCGAGGAACTCAAGCATGGACATGGAGTCGAACAGGCATCGCTCGCGAGCGGTGAGCAGGTAGGGGCGCAGCCGCTCGTAGGCGATGGCGCCGGAGCGAATCGCAGCGGTCGGGGCTGCAGATTTGGGGAGCGGTGAGCTGTCGTGAGCACCGATCCGCCGCCGACGTTCGGACACTGCGCGGGCGATGGTCTCCAGCGACTGATAACGTAGCTTCCATGCGGTCAATGCGGAACCCCGCAAGAAATGCATGACGCGGCGCGCGCTTGCCTCGACCTCGGTAGAAAGGTCCTCGAAGTCCAGTGACGCTTGCGCGTCCCCGATGGCGATCGCGGTCGAATCAATGAGGGCACACTGAGGCGATGTGGGGCTGAGCAAGCCTTCGGACTCGAATCGGCGGATCGTCGACCTGATATCCATCGGCACCGTCGACGACACATTCACGCCTGCGAGCGCGGTAACTGATGGCCAGCCGTGGACGCATCGGGACAACGCTGAGGAAACTGCCGGGCCAACGCCGACATATCGATTCTTCCGCAGGTCCAGCAGAACAACCTGCCTTCCGCATTCCCGAGCTCGAACGTGCGATGCGAGATAGAGGGGTGATGACGTGATGGCGGGCTGCATGACTTCTCCGGCGCAATGTCTTGATCTACGGCACGTCAGCTTCTGGGCGTCGATGCATCATGGTGGCTTGGTATTGCAGCGAGACGGCTTGAATGGCGCGCACGACGCCAGCGGGGTGCGCGCCACGATCACGTCGTCATTCGTAGTTCCACGGAATGCCGGCGTGCTCTTCGAGGTTGGGCGTGCCCGGCACGCCCAGGGTCATCTCCTTGGCGTCGCCCAGGTCGACGACATCCTGTTCCAGGTCGGTACGAGTGGTCTCGTTCATCACGATCTCCTTCAGTTGACGTTGGATTGCCCTGAGCGGAATTGCTTTCGGGCTCGGCCACGGTACTGCCGACTTCTACCTGACGTCGAGGCTTTTGGAGAGCGATGTGAAGGCGTTCGGTCGACAGCGCGGCCGCGGCAGAGAGAGCGTCTTGCCTCCGCCGGACTGCAGAAATTTCGAGAGCGGCTTGCTTCGTTCGGCCGATGCCCCTTGTGACCGCCGATATCTGCGTTTGTGCGAGGGTCGAACAGTCGCGGCGCTGTTACATGCCACCGGCTGAGGTTTTCTGCGGCTGGAGCGTCTTAATTGAATGAGCAATCAAATTGCCGTCACCAGGGATGCGAAAGAGACGGAGACGTGGAGCCTATGCTGGCAAGCAGCGGTGGGCCGCGATCTGTTTTGCCATCCGGCAATCGTCCAGCGAATACAGACGCGTCTGATCGCCGCGCATGAGCGACGGGGGCGGGTGCTGATTGACTTCATCGTGCTGCCCGCGGAGATTCACGCCATTTCCCAGTTGCGCGTTGGCGACTCTGTCGCGGGAGTTGCCCGGTCGTTCGGCACCGTGGTGTCCCGCTGGGTGAGGCGTGTCCAGCCTCTGCGTAGTCCTGTGCTTGCCGGACCCTACAGCGCGCAGCGATTGGACTCCGACGATGCGGTGCGCCAGGAGATACGAATGTTCGCCTGGCGGCCCGTCTTCACTGGTGCCAGCCCGAAGCGGAATTACTACCCGAACGCCGCCCTGCGCTACGTGTTGGGGCTGAAGCCGTCCAGGGATTTCGAGACAGAGCCAATGTTGAGCTACTTCGGCGATGCAACGAAGGCCGGCCGCAAATCGCTGACCAAGTGGCTCGCGAAGCCACCCTCGGTGGAGACATGGCGCGCTTGGGAAATGGCCAAGGGCCTGAAGCTTGCGATCGGCGATGACGGCTCGGGGCAGGCAGCGGCGAGAAAGGTCGAGGCGGCCGCAGCGCTGCTCATTGCGGCCGGAGGTGGCTATGGAGTCGAGGGCGCTCTCGCGCTGCTCGCGAAGTGGGTATCGACGAAGATCAGTCCGTCCGAAGAGATCGACCTTCATGTCGGCAACGACGCCCTGGCCGCAAGAGGGCGCGCATTGGTGGCAGGTCTTGCGGTCGCGCATCGTCTTTGTTCGGCTGCGACGGTGGCGCGCTACTTCGGCAAGGCCAAGGCGACGCTCAGCGAGCGGATGACGCGCTGCAAAGCCCACCCTGCCGATCGCCTGATCCTGCGTGCCGCACCGCAGCGCATCGCGGAGGAAGTCGCGGCGCTTCGACGCAGTGCTGCGACTCCGTCCGGTGCGGCCGAGCGTCGTTGAACCGTTGGCGGTTGCATTGGCGTCATCGTGACGGCGATGTCCTGTGCCGATCAATGAGCCTTGGGCCGAGAGGCTTTCCAGAAGTCGACGTCGGAGCGCCTCCATCCAACAGCTCGCGGGCCGAGACGAACCTGGCCAGGGAACATCTTCAGCGCGATCAGGCGGTAGATGGTCGATCTGCCCAGACTCGTCGTGCGGCGGACGGCGGGCAAGCGCAGGATGTCGTCGGGTGCTGGCTCCACGTCTGTGCTGGGGTACGGCTGGGCTTGCATGGGAGGATCCTCCTGTGGGTCCACTCTATCCAGCGAACGCGTTGAGATCGCGATGAAATTCGACTCAAATCTTGCACGGCGCACCGTCGCCGTGGTTCGTCGATGCGGGCGTGCGGATGGTCGCTGGGGATCGCGCGGCGACGAGCCTCGTCTACTTGCCGTCGCGCGCTCTGTATCGAAGGACGAGCCAGCAGAACACGGCGTACACGAGCGTTGCCGGCCCGAGCCAGAAGTGTTCGGCCATCCGACCCTCGTCGATGATGCGCAGCTTGAGCGGCACCTTCGCAGCCCAGAGCCCGTAGGTCAGATTGGCGTAGAAGGCCAGGCCGCCGATGATGGCCAATGATAGGCGCACCAGCGTGTGTACCGCGCCTTTCCCGGCTTCGTCCATCGTCCACCACCAGAGCGATAGGGCGACGACGCCGCCGGCAGCGAAGCACGTCAGGACGATCACCCCGCCGTCTTTCAGGTAAGCCCCGAGGGCCGATCCGCCGACGACGGCGCTGAGGCACAAGGCAAAAGCGGCCAAGAACAGCCAATGCGGCTGGCGAGAAACGGTCTTCATCGAATCTCTTTAGTGACGGACGTCCAGAGGATAGTTCAGCTGCAGATGTCGCACCCGGCGAACGGTTCCGTGATCAGAAAGGCAGCTCATCTGCGAAGAAGGGCGACTCGACTTGGACCGCATCCTCGCCGACTTCAGATCCAGGGCAGGTCCGCATGCGCCTTGCAGGCATAGCCGAGCAACAACGCGGCGATACGCGATCGATATTGCGGTGCTGCACCTACCACGCCAGTTCCCGCAATTTGTGACCTGTTACCGGGTTTGGCGCTTCGCAGCCGTTCATGTCGGAGTTCGACACTTATAGAGGTGTTAAAAATTCTGGAATAACAGGGACGCAGAACAACGACAGTGATGGATCAGAGAGGAAAACCGGCCGAGCGGGTGCTGGTCGATGGCACTGTGCTCTTGACCGATCCGGACGTGATGCGGCGCATCCATAAGCGGCCGGGTCTGGTGATTGTCACCAGCGCAGTGCTGGCGCAGATCGACGGAATCGCCAAGAGAGGTGGGGCCCTTCAGGCCTCAGCCCAGGCATTGACGCAGCAGTTGCGCAGCGCGCCGGCGGTGCGGCTGCAGAGCTTCCCGGCTGGGGGGCTGCTGCAGGGGCAGGACGTGCTGGTGCGTCGCTCTTGTGGCGATGTGCCGATCCACGTGCTGGAGCGACCCATGTTCCGCTCGCCCCCTGGGGGTGGCGCTGATCTGATCGAAGTGGCTCGGGACTACGACATGGTCCTGCTGACTCGCGACGATCAACTGTGGAAATCCGCCCGGGCCGCCGGTGCCCAGGCCGTCATGTGGACCGGGCCGCCTAGAACATCAGCGCAGGGCGCGCCGGCGGTACCGCCTGGACCGCGGCTTGCCACGGCGGCGGCCGTCAAGCCTTTCGCCGTCTGCCGCGAGCCGATCCGCGAAGTCGAGACACAGGTTAAGGTCTCGCAGTTGCCCGTCGCTGGCGATGTGGTCCGGTTCGCGAGTGGCACCGCGGTAGCCCTGGGCCGACAGATCAGCGCCGGAGGCGAGGGCATCATCTATGAGGTGCTTGGCGGTACGCAAGTCTGCAAGGTCTACCACCGCGAGAAGCTGACCCACCTTAAGCAGCGCAAGATCGAGCTGATGGTGAGCCGGCGCATCGAGCGTCCCGGCGTCTGCTGGCCGACGCATACCGTGAGCAATGCAGCCGGCGAGTTCGTCGGTTATGTGATGCCGCGCGCCACGGGGCAGACCATGCAGTCAACAGTGTGCGTCCCGCCCCGCCTTTCGAAGGTCTTTCCCGACTGGACGCGGTTGGATCTGGTCAATGTCGCCGGCACGTTCATTGACCACGTCGAGTTCCTGCACCGGCACAACGTCCTCATCGGTGACATCAATCCGATGAACCTGCTGGTCACCGCCGACAGCACGGCTGTATGGATGGTCGACACCGACAGTTTCCAGATCGAGTCCTTCCCCTGCCCAGTGGGCACCGTGAACTTCACTGCGCCGGAAATCCAGGGGAGGAACTACCCCGAATTCCTACGTACCCTCGACCACGAGCTGTTCGCCGTGGCCACCATGATCTTCATGATCCTGTTTCCTGGCAAAGCGCCCTACTCGCAGCAGGGGGGCGGCTCGCCGGGCGAGAACATCAAGTCCAGGAACTTCCCCTACCGCTATTTCACGCAAGGAGGCTCGACGGCGGCCGACGTGTCCGGTGAAGACGCTCCCCAGGGATCGTGGCAGTACATCTGGGCTCATTTGCCGAATCCGCTGCGTCAAGCCTTCTACGCAACCTTCAGGGAGAACCGGCGGACTAGCGTGGGCCAATGGACTGACCTGCTGCTGAACTATCGCGATCGCTTGCAGCGTCAGTCCATCTCGAACGAGATGTTCCCGCTGCATTTCCCGATTCACGATCCGGTGGAGGTGCCCTGCGGGAAGTGCGAGCAGCCGTTCACGAACTCGAAGCGCTACGTCGACAAACTCTCGGCCGCAGGAAAATCGCCCTGGTGCCCGGATTGCCAGCACCGGATGCGCCTGGTGCGGCTGGCACGGGATAGCCACAAGGCCGCTCAGGAGGCCGTCGGCGCACCGGCGCCCCGTGCCAAGCCGGCCTCAACGGCTCCTGCCTGGCGGTCCACAGCGCCGCAGCCGGTTCCTCACCGGCCGGCCGCACTACCGCCCCCGTCACCGCCAACGCGCTCCGGGTCGTACCGCCCGGCGCCCACCCCTGGGCCGACATTCATCGATGTCGTCGGCCGGCTGCTCAGCCAACTGTTCAAGTAGGCGCTTCGGCGCTCATCTATCGCTCAATCGAGGAGAACCACCATGGACGAACAATACATCCTGCGACAAGAAGACCTGGTCGAAAACCCGACCGCCCGCGTGCCGATCTGCTTGGTGCTTGACGTGAGCTCTTCGATGAACGGCTCACCGATCTCTGAGCTCAACGAGGGCGTCCAGATGTTCTTTAACGCCATCCGCGCGGACGACGTTGCGCAGTTCGCGGCTGAGATCGCTGTCGTCACTTTTGGCGCGAACGTGGAGAAGGTGGTCGACTTCATGGCCATCGACCGACAGAACGTGCCGAATTTACAGGCCAACGGCACGACGCCGATGGGCGAAGGCGTCATCATGGGACTGGACCTGCTCGAGACGCGCAAGCAGGACTACCAACGCGCCGGGGTCGACTACTTCCAGCCCTGGCTGGTGGTTATGACCGATGGCGAGCCGACGGACAGCATCTCGGGGGCGGCCGCGCGCATCCGAGATCTGGTAGCGGCCAAGAAGCTCACGGTCTTCCCGATCGGCATTGGTGACAGCGCCAACATGAGTAAGCTGGCTGAACTCTCGCCCACGCGCCCACCGCTGCGTTTGCGCGGCCTGAACTTCAAGCAATTCTTCGAGTGGCTGAGCCGCAGCGTGTCCCGCGTCTCGCAGTCCACGCCAGGTGAAAACGTGGCGCTCGACACGGCAGGAATCGCCGCTTGGGGGCAAGTCTAAATCCCCGCCGATGAGTCTGTTTACCTACAAGGTCGCCGGAGCCTGTGCGACCGGCCGGTCCCACATCGCTGCACAGATTCCCTGTCAGGATGCCGTGGGTTTCGTCCGCAAGCGGGACATGGCGGCCGTTGCCGTGGCTGACGGTGCTGGGTCGCGTGCGCAGTCCCAGTTCGGGGCCGAAGCAGTGGTTCGGGCGGCGCTGCGCATGTTGACTGGTGATTTCGACGAACTGTATGAACTCTGTGCGAGGGACCCCGAGGCCGCGCGCGCATTCATTCACGAGAAGCTCATGCGAGCCCTCAAGCGACAGGCCAACCGCCTCGAATGCGGGCTGGACGCACTGGCGTCGACGCTGCTGTGCGTGGCGCACAAGGGCGACAGTTATGTGGCAGTCCATCTTGGGGACGGGGTCATAGTTCGCGTCGAAAACGATGGCGTCGCGCACATCCTGTCCCACCCTGACAACGGCGAGTACGCGAACACGACGTACTTCGTCACCGACTCGACTGCCCAAAGCAAGATCCGGCTGTACCACGGGACCGAGCCGCCGCGTCTGGCGGGTTTTGCGCTGATGAGCGACGGCTGCGCCGAAAGTCTCTACGACAAGCGTGCCGGTACACCGGGCGCTGCTGTGAGCAAGTTGCTGGGATGGACCCGCGACAAGAGGCGATCGGTGATTGCGAGCATTTTGGCGGACAACATGGCCCAGAACTTCACCAAGAGGTCGGCCGATGACTGCGCGTTGGCGCTGCTCAGCACGCCGCATGCCGGCTGACGGGCAGGTCCGAGAGATCGGCTGGCTCGACCGACCGAAAGTGCATTGAAGTGACTCGCGGGCATCGAGGATCTGTGTTTTTCCTCGTCCCGCCTGGGGTTCTAGTCCTCTTCGTTCTGGATGCCGTTGAGGAAGGCCTCCGCGGCCTTGTGAAAGCCGGTGGTGATCGAGTCCCAGATATGCATCGGGAAGTCTTCTGGAAGCTCCCTTTCCACCTGTTGGATTGCGTCCGGTACCGTGGTTGCAAGCCAGACCATCGCGCGCAACATATCCGGCACTCCGCTGCGTCGCGCTTCTAGGGCCCAGTGGCGTGGTTTCACGTAGTCCAGTTGCGAGTGCGCGGACTTTCCTCTCACGCT
>NZ_JAXCLA010000014.1:0-53715 GCF_034043675.1 Roseateles agri
GCGCCGATGATAGTGCGGATTCCCGTGTGAAAGTAGGTCATCGTCAGGCTATTTACCCCGCATACCCCCATCTCTCCAAAGAGGTGGGGGTTTTGCTTTTTGCGGGCGGGCTCCTGATTACCTATTTGCAATGATCAGTGCGGGCGCGTACTTCTGCCGAATGCCCGCATCACGTCTCCGAGAAAACGACCACGCTGCAATCCTCCGCGATCGAGCAGCGCCTGGACATGAGTATTGAGCCGCTGGCGATCCGCCGCGCTGAAATGCTTCGCCGCCAGCATGATGACCGGAATATCCGCCGTGCGGACGTCCGTCTTCAGCGCCTCGACGACCTCGATACCGCCCATATCGCTCACCAGCAGATCGAGGATGACCAGGTCCGGCAGATGGCGGCGCGTCAGCTCGATGCCTTGCCGGCCGCCAAAAGCGCGCATCAGCGCATAGCCCGGCTCGTTGAAATCCATATTCGATGCCTCGGGCTCGACGGCATCGTCGATCACCAAGACCCGGAGCGCCTTCGAATCCGTCGGCTTGAAGCCCAGCGTCGCCAATTCGCGAGTGAAATCGTCGCGGCGGACCGGCTTCTGCAATACCGCGGCGGCGCCGAGCGAAAGGCCGACCTCATGCGCCGCGTCCAGCGAGACGACGACGACCGGTACATCCATCCACCCGGGCAGTTCCTGAATCCGGCAGAGGAACTCCCAGCCATCCATGCCCGGAAGGTGGATGTCCAGGGTGATCAATGCAGGCGTGAACGATGACGCCATTTGCAACGCGGCTTCGGCTGAACTGGCATGGCGGACAAGAAAGCCCCCTGCCTCCAGCTGCACCCGCATCAGTTCCGCCCCGGCTTCATCGTCCTCGACGACCAAGGCCACCGGCATGCCGACCGGATCCGCGGGGCCGCTCCGCTGCGGCGAAGCCATGGGCGGATCCACCTCCGCGCCGGCACGCCACGGCAGCCAGAAGCTGAAGCAGCTGCCGTGGTCCACGCGACTCGTGACCGCAACCGCGCCGCCATGCAGGTCGACGAGCCGCGCCACCGTCACCAGACCCAGGCCCGTGCCTTCCACCTCGCGCGTGACGTCGTTGCGGATCTGACCGAAGGGCTTGAACAGCATTTCCAGATCACCCTCGGACATGCCGATCCCGTGATCCTCCACGCTGAATTCGACAAAGCGGCGGAACCGGCTCTCCGGCAGCGGTGTCCGCAAGCCCGGCGCCGGCTCTGAACCGGGCAGGCCGGAAGCGGCGCGTACGCGATCGACCAGATGCGCCCGCAGCGAGACCGTACCGTCGTCGCGGCTGAACTTCACCGCGTTCGACAGCAGGTTCAACAGGATCTGCTTCAGCCGCCGCTTGTCGGCCCGCAGTCCGCTGCCGAGCGCCGCATGGCTGACCTCGAGCCGGATCCGCCGCGCTTGCGCACGCTCGCGCACCAGCGTCGCCGCGTCGTCGAGCATCGCGTCGAGCTCGATGTCTTCCGGCTCGATGTCGACCTTGCCCGCCTCGATCTTTGCCAGATCCAGGATGTCGTTGATCAGCGCGAGCAGGTGCATACCGCTGTCGTGGATATGGCGCGAGAACTCGACCTGGCGCGGCTGCAGCTGGCCGACCAGACCGTCTTTCAGGATCTCTGAGAAGCCGATGATCGCGTTCAGTGGCGTGCGCAGCTCGTGCGACATCGTCGACATGAAGTCGGTCTTGGCCTGGTTCGCCTGGGCGATGCGCGCAATCGCCTCCTCCAGCGCCGTGTTCTTCTGCTCCAGCTGCGCCAGCAGCTCGGCGCGGCTGGCCGCCAGCTCGTTGGCAGCACGTGCCTCGGCAGCCTCCATCTCCATATTGAGCAGGTCGAGGCGAATGCGCCGGTTCTCGTCCTCGAACTGCTTGCGGCGCAACTGGGCGCGCACGCGTGCCTTCAGCACTTCGAAATCGGCCGACTTCTGGATGAAATCATCCGCACCGATTTCCAAGGCATCGAGCATCGAGGCGCGATCCTCCTGTCCGGTCAGGATCACCAGCGGTACATCGCGCAGCATCGGCGCGGCCTTGATCCGCCTACAGGTCTCGCGGCCGTCCATGCCCGGCATCCGCAGATCCATCAGGATGATGTCGACCTGCTGCAGCGCCAGCAGATCCAATGCCGCCTGACCCGACTCGGCGGCGACGACGTCGTAACCCTCGTCGCGCAGCAGGTCGCCCAAGGCGGCGAGGAAGGTGGGGCTGTCGTCGACGGCCAGGATGCGCTTGGGCCCCAGCTCGCTTGCGCCCTCGGCGGGCACCGTGGTGGCCGCGCTCCGCAGCACCGCCGCCAGGCGCGCCAGCAGCAGCGCAGGATCGTCCTGCTTGCGAACGAAGGCATCGGCTCCTGCATCCAGGGCCTGCAGTTCGGTATCGCGCTCGTCGCCGGCTGTGAACAGGATGCAGGGCGTGCTGCGCAGTGCTGCGTCGAGCCGCAGCCGCCGGATCACGGCCGCGCCGTCGATGCCGGGCAGCTGCTTGTCGATCAGCAGCGCATCGGGGCGCGCGGCGGCCGCGATGCGCAGCCCGTCTTCGCCGGAACCGGCCAGCAGCACCTCGTAGCCGGCCTGCTGCAACTGCTCGCGCATCGCCTCGCGGTAGCTGAGGCTGTCGTCGATGACGAGCACTGTTGGCGCTCGCTGCGCGGCGGGGCTGCGGCGCGTGCGAAGCAGCTCGCGTGTCCGCGCAGTGATGTAGCCGCGGTCGTAGGGCTTGCCCACGTACTCGTCCGCGCCGGTGCCCAGGCCGATCAGGCGGTCCTTCACATCCGCCTCGCTGGAAAGCATCAGCACGATCGCGTCGCCCCCGTCGGGCAGGGCGCGCAGCTCGCGTAGTAGATCCACACCGCTGCCATCCGGCAGCAGCACGTCCAGCACCACGACGGCGGGCCGCTGCTGGGCGAGGAAGGCGCGGGCCGAGGCCAGGTCGGCGCAGCTGTGGCAGGTGAAGCCGGCCTCGTCGAAGGCTTCCTCCAGGTCCATGCGGACGGTCAGGCTGTCATCGACGATCAGGATCAGATCGCTCATCGCAGGGCTCCGAACATGCTGTCGGACGGCACGCCGCAGAGCGTTGCGAGCGCCGTTCCGATCTGGTCCAGCGGTAGCACGCGCTCGGCGGCACCGAGCAGCGCCGCCTCGCGCGGCATGCCGTAGATCACCGAACTGGCCTCGTCCTGCGCGATCGTCGCGCCGCCGGCGCGGCGGATCGCCAGCAAGCCGGTCGCGCCGTCGCGGCCCATGCCGGTCAGCAGGGCCGCGCAGGCGCGCGAACCGGCCTCGACGGCGATCGACTCGAACAAGGTGTCCACCGAAGGCCGGCATGAATGCCTCGCCGGCCCCGAATCCAGGCGCACCTGGCCGCCGCCGACGACCATGTGCCGGTCGGCTGGCGCCAGCAGCACGCGGCCCGCGCAGGACGCCAGTGGCTCGCCGTCCTTCGCGTACGACACGCGGTGCGGCGTCTGCGCATCGAGCCAGTCGGAGAACGCGATGGCAAAGGGCTCGTTGATGTGCATCACGACCAGCACCGGCACCTGCAGCCGTCTCGGCAGCGCGCCCAGCACATCGACCAGCGCGCCGGGGCCGCCCGTCGAGGCGCCCAGCGCGATCAGCGAGCTGCGCGCCCGGCCGTCCACCGGAGGCTGCGGTCTCGTGGGCTTGTGCGCCGGCGGCGGCCCCGCCGCGCGCAATGCGCTGCGCGCACGCAGGTGCGTGATCACCGGCACGCGTGCCACCAGGCGCAGCGTCGAGAGATAGCGCGCGTCCCAGTCGCCCTGCGCATCGGTCACGCCCGGCTTCTCCATCATGTCCACGGCGCCGGCGGCCACGGCGTCGTAGGTGCGGAACAGCTCGCCGCGGTTCAGCGATGCCGAGACGACGAGGATCGGCGTCGGGCAGTGCGCCATGATGTATTCGGTCGCCGCGAGGCCCGTCATGATCGGCAGCATCATGTCCATCGAGATCACGTCGGGCCTCAGCGCCTCGCACAGCTCGATCGCCTGCTTGCCGTCGGCAGCCTCTCCCACGACGACGATGTCCCGCTCATCCTCCAGGATTTCGCAGAGGCGCTTGCGCACGGTCAGCGAGTCTTCGACCACCAGCACACGCAATTGCTTCATCGCTTGCTACCCATGGTTCTGCACCAGTTGGTGCACTTTCTGCAGGAAGTCGGACTGGGCGAACTCACCTTTGACGATGTACCCGCTCGCGCCGACATCGATGCCGCGCTGCTTGTCCGCCGGCGAGTTCAGCGAGGTGATCAGCATCGCCGGCACCTGGCTCAGCAGCGGATCGGCACGCGTGCGCTCGACGAAGGTGAAGCCGTCCATGCCGGGCATTTCCACGTCCACGAGGAACAGTGCATAGCGCTGCTGCCGGGCCTTCTCCAGGCCTTCCTCGGCCGACACCGCGGCGTGCACCGCGTAGCCGGCCGATTCGAGGATGCTCTGCTCCAGCATGCGGGTCGTCAGCGAGTCGTCGATCACCAGAACGGGCAATTTCGGTGCCTCGGCCAGGCGTACCTTCGGCAGCGTCGCGCGCGCGAAAGCACACAGGCCGTCCGGATCCAGCACCAACTGCGGCCGCCCCTCGGCGTCCACTGCCACTCCGGCCAGCAGTTCATGCGCCGGCATCAGCTCCGGTGGGTCGCGCAGCGTCACGTAGGCCGTACCGACGATCCGGTCCACCGCCAGTGCTGCCAGCGTCGGCAGAGCACCGTCCGCCTGTCCCTGCACGATCACGGCCGATGAGCGCTGCGCGTCGGTCGCTCCCTCTTCCATGCCGTCCCGCAGCGCATCGGCCAGCCTCGCATAGGGCACGGACTGGCCCTGGTAGGCGACCGAGCAACCCTGCGCGCCGATTGCGATGTCCTGCGGCAGCAGGCGCAGGGTCTGCTTCACCGCGTCCAGCGGCAGCGCATGGATCACACCGCCGGCCTCGACCTGCAGCGTCTCCAGCGCCGCGAGCCGCAACGGCACGATCAGGCTCAGCGTCGTGCCGCGGCCCGGCTCGGTCTGCAGCCTGACTTCGCCGCCCAGCCGCTCGGCCGCATCGCGCACCACGTCCAGGCCCACGCCGCGGCCCGCGAGCTCGTTGACGGACTCGGCCGTGCTGATGCCGCCGCGCAGCAGGAACTGCAGCAGCGCCTGCGTGTCCGGCTCGCCCGCGCCGGGGAGCGTCCAGCCCTTGGCGCGGGCCTTGTCACGCAAGGCTGCCAGGTTCAGGCCGGCGCCGTCATCGCGGCACTCGAAGGCCACGCGCCGCCCCTGTCGCAACACATGCACGCTGACGCTACCCTGCGCCGGCTTGCCCGCCAGCCGCCGAGCCGCGGCCGGCTCGATGCCGTGGGCCACAGCATTGCGGACCAGTTGCATCAGCGCCCCCTGCACCAGGTTCAGTACCTCGCCATCCAGGCGCACGTCGCCGCCGATGTCTTCGAACTCCACCTCCTTGCCCACCATCTGGGCCGCGTCCCGCGCGGCGCGCCGCAGCGGCACGAATAGCCGCGCCGCGGGCGTGAGCCGTAGGCGTTCGGCGCTGTCGTGCACCTGCGCCAGCTCCCGCTCCATCTGGTCGAGCGCCGCTTCCAGGTTCTGCGCGGATCGCGTGGCTGAGGTCTGTGCGAGGCTGCGCCGCAGCAGTGCCAACTGCTGATGCGCCTGGCTGACGGCGTCGAGCAGCCGCACCATGTCGCCATCGTCGGCGCCGGTCACGACAGGCGCGACGATTGGCGCAGCAGCGGCCTTCGCCGGCATCGCCACCGGGGTTGCGCCCAGCGCCGCCACGGCCGCGCCGATCTTGTCGTGCAGCGCCAGCAGCCGGTTGATCTGGGTGCGGTCCGCCTTGGCGCCACTGTCCCGCAGCGGCGCCAGGATGTCCTCCAGCGCATGTGCGTGCTCGGCGATCTCCTGCAGGCGCACGACGCGTGCGGCGCCCTTGAGCGTGTGTGCCAGGCGCAGCAACAGCGGCAGCGTGCCGGCGTCGTCGCCTTTCTCCAGCGCCAGGATGCCGGCGCCGAGTTGGTCCTGCAGCTCCGCCGCCTCGATGCGGAAGAATCGGTAGGGGTCCTTGCTGCTCGTGGCCATGGCTTGCCCGCGCTGTCAGGCAGCGACGCTCTCGGGATGCGCGGCCAGCTCCTGGGGCTGGACCATGCGCAGCAGTTCCCGCGACAGGCTGGACAGCTGGCGCGCCGTCTGGAAGGTCTGCGCCGAACTGGCCTCGGTCTCGCGGGTCGACTGCGCGGTGTTCGAGATCGCCACGTTGACCTGCTCGACCGCCGTGGTCTGCTGCTTCGTCGACAGCTCGATCTCGCGTGCGGCGTCGGTCGTCGTGGCCACCAGTCCGGCGATCTTCGTGAATGCGGTGGCCACCTCGCTGAACTGGCGCGCGCCCAGGTCCACCGCCTTCGAGCCGGTCTCGGTGGCCATCACCGTCGTGTTGACCGCACTGCGAACGTCGTCGATCAGGTTGCGGATCTCCTTGGTCGAGCCGGCCACCCGGTCCGCCAGCTTGCGGATCTCGTCGGCCACCACGCCGAAGCGCCGGCCCATCTCGCCGGCGCCGGTGGCCTCGATCGTCGCGTTGATCGCCAGGATGTTGGTCTGTTCCGCGAGCTCGGAGACGATGTCCAGCACCGCGCCGATCTGCTGCGACTTGCGGCCGAGGTCCAGCATGTGGTCCACCACCATGTCCACCTGCTGTCGGATGCCGGTGATCGAGTCCTTGGCCAGTTGCACCGTGCCGTCGCCGGTGCGCGCGGCGTCCACGGTCTGCTCGGCCACCGCGGCCACGCGCTGCGCGCTCTCGGCGATCTGGCGCGATGCGGCCAGCAGTTCGGTGATCGTCGTCGTGATCTCGGT
This sequence comes from Roseateles agri, assembly GCF_034043675.1. Classification (NCBI taxonomy): domain Bacteria; kingdom Pseudomonadati; phylum Pseudomonadota; class Betaproteobacteria; order Burkholderiales; family Sphaerotilaceae; genus Roseateles; species Roseateles agri. The sequence goes on from NZ_JAXCLA010000014.1 coordinate 6,878, forward strand.
CATCGCGGTCGACGACTCGCGCGCGCCGGCCGCCTGCTGCGTGGCCGCCGACTGCAGCTCGTTGGACGAGCGCTGCACATGCTGCACCGCCGAGCCGATCTGCTGCGTCAGCGCGCGCGTCAGGATGAAGCCGGCCCCGGTGATCACGACCAGGCACAGCAGCGTGCCGTAGCCGATGGCACGGTTGGCCGTCGAGGCGGCGGCCTCGACCTCGTCGGCCCGCTGCCTGACGAGGCGGCGCTGCGAGCCTTCCAGTACCGAGGCCTTGGCCACCAGGTCGTCCATCAGCGCCTTGCCGTCGCCCGTCTGCACGAGCTTGAGCCCCGTATCCCGGCCGGATGAGCGATAGACCTCGACGGCCCTGGCGCAGTAGTCCATCTTCGCCTGGGCGGCCTCGACCACCGCCGCCAGCATCTGCAGTTCGGCCGGGCTGTCGGCCAGGTCCTCGCGCAACTCCTTGATCGGTTTAGGGAAGGCTTCGCGCGACGCCTGCATCTGCGGCAGGTAGGTCTCGTCGCCGGTCAGCATGTAGCCGCGCTGCTGGCTTTCCGTGTCGTTGACGATGCGCATCAGCAGTGCCAACTGGTCCAGCACCCTGCCGGTGTGCGACACGGCATAGCTGGTACGCGTCAAGCTCTCGATGCTGCGATAGGCCATGCCGCCGACGAACAGCATCAGGACGAAGGCGAGGGCGAAGCCCATCGCGATTTTCTTGCCGAAGGTCCACATGGCTGCTCTTCCTCAGTTCTTCTCAGTCAGGTGCTGGGGCCGCTGTTGCTGCACGACTTCGCGGATGCGCTGCAGGATCGACGGAATGGAGACGATCGGGCGCAACTGCTCCCCGCTGCGCAGCGTCTCGCCGGTGAACAGGCGCGAGTCGGCCGCGCCGGCGCGCGCGATCGCGTCGCCGGGCAGGCGCAGGTGGCACTCGAACACATCGAACGCCAGGCCCAGCGGGCCGTCCCGGGCGGCCACCCACCAGGCCGGCCGTTCCCGCGCCGTGCCGCTGCCCAGCAGTACCCGCAGGTCGTAGACGGGCAGCACCTGGCCGCGAAAGCTGCTCAGGCCCAGCAGCTCGGCACGCCGGCTGGGGCAGGGCGTCAGGCTCTTGAGGGCCTGCAGACCGGTCACTTCGCTCAGGCGCAGCGCGTAGCGGCCGCCGCCGGCCTGGATCGCCAGGAAGTCGTGCCGCTCGACCTTCCTGTCATCCGGCGCGCGCACGAAGGACTGGTCGAAGGCCTCGCGCCACGCCAGTGCCCGCGTCTGTGCGTCATCCGGCTCATCGTCTCGCTTCATGGCCGCTTCCCCTCAATCGCCCGGCGCAGTTCCGTGCGACACATGTTCTGCAGCGCGATGCGATCGAAGCCGCCGCCGAACAGCCGCAGGCGTTGCGGGCTCTCGTGTTCAAGCAGGGCCAGCGTGCGCGCCAGCTCGTGGCGGTGCGCGCCGGCATCGCCGCGTTCGCGTGCCAGCCGAGCCAGATGCAGATGAGGCAGGGCGAAGCTCTCGTCCAGCTTGCCGGCCTGCTCGTAGCGGATGCGCGCGGCGGCCAGGTCGCCGGTGCTCTCGCGGCACAGCGCGATCACGTAGTGCGCGGCCGCATGGCGCGCGTCGCGTGTGAGCAGTTCGTGGGCCAGGTTCTCGGCCAGCGCGTGGCGGCCCTCGTGCAGTCGCAGCATCGCCTGCAGCACCAGAGCGTCGGGCTGCCGCTGCGCGTCGGCATCCAGCGCCGTCAGCCGCGCCGCAGCGTCGTCGAAGCGCTCCTGCTCGAACAGCGTCAAGGCGGTCTCGATCGTGTCCGCTGCGTCCGGCTTGGCTGGAGCGGCAGCTGCTGTCGTCGTCACCGGCGCGGTCGTGGGCGCCTGCATGGCCGCGGGCTCGTCGGTGCTGCGGCGCCGGTAGTAGAAGGTGCCGTGCGTGTGGCACAGCGTGTAGGCCTCGCTCAGCTCGCGCAGGCTCTCGGAGTGGCCCAGGAACAGGTAGCCGTCCGGCGCCAGAGACTGCGTCATCCGCGCCAACGCGCCCTGCAGCGCCGTGCGGCCCAGGTACATCAGCACGTTGCGGGCGAAGATCAGGTCGAAGGCGCCAGGGCGCCAGAAGTTCGGCGCCGCCTCGTTCAGGTTGATCAGCTCGAATTTCACCGCCTCGCGCAGCGCCGGCTGCAGCACGAAGCCATCGCCCGCGGGCTGGAACCAGCGCAGGCGCGCGGCCTCCGGCGTCTCGCGCAGGCTCCAGCTCGTGTAGTGGGCGGCCCGCGCCTTGCGCAGCACCTCGGGGTTCAGGTCGATGCCGAGCAGCGTGATGTCCCAGTCCGGTCCCGGGGTCAGGTCTTGCATCACCATCGCCAGCGTGTAGAGCTCCTCGCCGGTGGCACAGCCGGCCGAGAGGATGCGCAGGCTGCGCGTGTAGCGGCGGGCCTGCAGCAGCGCCGGCAGCACCCGCTCGCGCAGCGCGTTGAACTGCTCGATGTTGCGGAAGAAATAGGTCTCCGGCGTCGTCAGCTCCGGCGCCAGCGCCTCGAACTCGCCCGGCAGCAGGTTCGACTGCAGCGAGTTCAGGTAGCTTTCCGCGTCCAGCCTGTGCCAGGCGAGGCGGTGCTGCAGCAGCGCTGCCAGCATGTTTGACTGTCGATCGGGGAACTCGAGCCCCAGCCGGGCCAGCACGATAGCGCGGAAGCGGGCCACGGCTTCCGCGCGTAGCGCGACGGCGGGCGTGGCCGTCGCCATCATGCGGCCAGGCCCTCCGCATCGGCCGCTGCCTGCATCACCTCGGCCGGTGGGATCAGCCGCGCGCTGTTCAGCACCAGCAGCAGTTCGGCATCGATCTGGCCCAGGGCCGTGACGCTGTCCTGGCCGGCATGGCGCAGCAAGGGCGGCAGATCCTGCAGCTCATCGAGGGCCAACTCGCGTGTGCCGAGAACCTGCCCGACCGCGAGCGCCACACGCCGCTCGCCCAGCCGTAGGGTGACGTAGCGCGTGACCTCGGCATCGCACTCGCCCAGCAGCCGGGCCACGTCGACGACCGGCTGGCCCAGGCCGCGGATCAGGGCCACGCCCAGCACGTGCTCCGGTGCGCCGGCCAGCGGCGCCACCGGCAAGGGCCGGAGTGTCTCCACGACATGCCGCAGCGGCAGGGCACACAGGCGTGTGCCGATGCGGCAGATCAGGGCGTGCTTGGCCGACTCTGCAAACCACATGCTGACCTCCCTTGGCCATGCTTTGCATCGAGTCTAGGGCAATACCGGTGCCAAGTACCATGGGTTGACGCTGACATAACGCGTTATCTCTGCGGTGCATACTCGGCGCCGCCTTTGAGCAAATGGAAGAGGGAGACCGTCGGAATGATGCGGACTTCATGGCTCTGTGCGGCCGCCGCTGCGGCGCTGTTGCTCGTCGCGGGGGCCTGCGCTGCGCAACCGCGTGTCCTGCGCATCGCCAGCGCCAACGATCCGCAGACGATGGACCCGCATGCGGTGGCGCTGCTGTACCAGTCGCGCGTCGTGCAGCAGATCTACGAAGGCCTGGTGGACCGCGATGAGAAGTTCCGCCTCCAGCCCTCGCTGGCGCTGTCCTGGTCCGCGGTGGATGCCAAGACCTGGCGCTTCAAGCTGCGTCCGGGCGTGAAGTTCCACGACGGCAGCGCCTTCACGGCGGACGACGCCGTGTTCTCGATCGAGCGTGCGCTCAAGCCCAGCTCGCAGCGCGCGCTGCAGATGCACGGCATCACCGGCGTGCGCAAGATCGATCCGCTGACGATCGATATCCTGCTCGACAGCCCCGACGCGCTGCTGCCGGAGAGGCTCTTCCTCGTGGACATGATGAGCCGCGCCTGGTGCGAACAGCATCAGGTGGTGCTGCCGCAGGATTACAACGGCAAGCAGGAGACCTTCGCGGTGCGCAACGCGATGGGCACCGGCCCGTTCATGCTCAAGCGCTACGAGTCCGACGTGCGCACGACCCTGGCCGCTTTCCCCTCGTGGTGGGGCCGGGCGACGCACCCCGGCAATCTCGACGAGGCGCAGTTCCTCGTGATCCAGTCCGACGCCACGCGGCTGGCCGCGCTCAATTCCGGCCAGGTGGACGTGGTGCTGGACCCGCCGTTCCAGGACGTGGCCCGGCTGCGCGCCGCCGGCGGGCTCAAGATCCTGGAGACCGGCGACATCGGTACGCAATACCTGGCCCTGGACCAGCACTCGGCCGAATTGCCCGGCAACCCCGGCCGCCCCAATCCGCTGAAGGACGTGCGGGTGCGGCGCGCGATCTACCAGGCGCTGGACATGCCGCTGATCGTGCGCCAGGTGCTGCGCGGCCAGGCGCAGGCGACCGGCTCGCCCTTGTCCGCGCAGATGGACGGCTACCTGCCCGAGTTCGAGACGCGCCCGCCCTACGATCCGGCCGCGGCGCGCGCGCTGCTGAAGGAGGCCGGCTATCCGAACGGCTTCAGTCTGCCCTTCGACTGCCTCAACACCGGCTTCCGGCAGGCGGTCTGCCAGGCGATGGCGGCGATGCTGGAGCGCGTGGGCATCCGCGCCACGCTGCAGGTCGCACCCAGCGCGCTGTTCTTCCCGAAGCTCACGCAGGCCACGATCAGCATGGCCGAGTTCGGCTGGTCGCCCACCCCCGATCCCTGGATCGTCCTGCAATCACTGGTCCACACCACGGACGGGCGGAACAGCGGCGTGTTCAACGCCGGCCGCTACAGCGACGCGAAGCTCGATGCGCTGATCGATGCGATCCGCGTCGAGCCCGATCTGGCGCGGCGCCGCGAAAAGGTGGCCGAGGCCGTGCGCCTGATGGGGCGCGAGTTACCGGTGCTGCCGCTGTACCGCGTCCAGCAGATCTGGGTGGCGCGGCCCGGCGTGGAACTGGTGCAGTGGCCGAACTCGGTGCTGGCGCTGCGCTGGGCGCGCCTCGCGGTCAAGTAGGCAATCAAGCAGGGGTCAAGCAGGGGTCGGCGGCTGCCAGGCCTCGTTGATCCGCGCGAACACCTCGTGGTCGCGCCAGGCACCGTCGATGTGTAGGTAGCGCCGGGACAGGCCCTCGCGCTCGAAGCCCAGCCGCAGCAGCACCTGGCGGCTGCGCAAGTTCTCGGGGCGGACGGCAGCCTGGATCCGGTGCAGGCGCACCCGCGGGCCGAACATCTCCGCGATCAGCGCCTGCAGCGCCTCGTGCATCAGGCCGCGGCCCTGGTGCTGGGCGTCCAGGCTGTAGCCCAGCACGGCGCTCTGGAAGGCGCCGCGCGTCAGCTGCGAGATGTGCACCTGGCCGATCGGCGTGGCAGGCGCTTCCTGCAGGCTGAACCAGTATCGGTAGGCGCTGCCGGCCGTGAAGGCCTGTTCGCCCTCGATCAGTCGTTCGGCGGCACGCGCGGGCTCGAAGTAGTCGGGCGGATAGCTCGGATCCCAGCGCGCGAAGTACGTGCGGTTGCGCAGCTGGTAGTCCAGGACGGCCGGGGCGAGCGCCAGGGAGGGGGCCTGCAGCAGCAGGCGCGGGCTGAGGAGTTGCGCGGCAGCGGTCATGGGCCGGATTCTGACCCGGGTAATCCCTGATGATTGCCGTAAATAGGAACCGAAGGCGACGAGTGGGCGCTCCGCAGACCCAATTCGTCGCACCAATCCGCAATTCGTCGCCTTGTGCTGGAGTCGGGCACGCGGCTTGCGGATACTGTGAACATGCGACGTATCCATCTCGTTGTCACCGCCGTCCTCGGGTTCACCCTGAGCCTGGGCACCCAGCCCGCCGCCGACGCCAGCGAGGTCGTCAAGCTTGCCCGTCTCGTGATCACCGGCAAGCGTCTGAGCCCGGAGCGCCTGGAGCCGGTCGCGATGCGGCGCAGCGAGTCACCGACCACGACCGCGCAGACCGCACCGCAGACCCACTCGGCGCCGACGCAGACGGCTTCCGTCGCGTCGACCGCCTCGGGCCAGGACACGCAGATCCGCAATATCGCCACGCCGTCGCGCGGCGTGCTGAGCTTCTTCTGAGCGCGGCCTAGCCTCAGGGCAGCTGCGGCGGCGCCGGATGCAGCCGGGCCATCGCCAGCACGTCCACATAGCGCCCCGCGCGCAGCGCATAGGCCCTCATCGTTCCCTCCGGCTCGAAGCCGAAGCGCCGGTACAGGCGGATCGCCCGCTCGTTGTCGCTGTACACCGTGAGCTCGATCCGCAAGACCTGGCCCCAGTTGTCCGCATAGTCCAGCAGTGCCGCCATCAGCGCGCTGCCGACGCCGCTGCCCTGCGCCTGCGGGCTCACCGAGATGCCCAGCATCATCGCGTGGCGGCGGCGCAGCGAATTGCCGGCCGGATGCAGGCCGGCGTTGCCCACCATTTCGCCGCCGTGCTCGGCGACCAGGAACAGATCCTTGCCCGGCTGGCTGCCCATCTCCTGGATGCGCTGGCGCCACATGTCCTCGCTGGGGTAGGGCAGTTGCAGCAGGCCGGCATAGATCTCGGCCTCGCCCATGTGCGCGGCCATCGCGGCGGCGTCGGCAGGAATGCCGCGGCGGATCGTGATGCGGGTCGGGTCGGCCGGCTGCTGCGTCATCGAGAGGTCCTCCTGAGGGGCTTGGGATTGGGTCGACAATGACCGCATCATGCCCCGTCTCGCCACGCTTCCGACGCAAGTTGCGTCCCCACTTGAGTCGCCGGTCCGCCCCCGCGGCGAGCCGCTGCCCGCCGAGCGTTTCGCGCTTAAGGTGGGGCCGAGCCCGATCGACGGGCTGGGCGTGTTCGCCGTCGAAGCGATCCCCGAGCGCCGCAAGATCGGCGAGTTGCGCGGCGAGGCGATCTCGGTGCGCGAGGCGCGGCGCCGCGCCAAGGGGCGCGAGCGGATCCATATCGTTGAGGTGTCGGAAACCCGCGCGGTCGATGCCACCGCATCGCAGGACGCGCTGCGCAACATCAACCACGGCTGCGCGCCGAACGCGCAGCTGCGGATCAAGCAGGGCCGGGTCGAGTTCTACGCGCTGCGAGACATCGCGCCCGGCGAGGAACTGACCTGCGATTACGGCGAGAGCCACCACGAGGGGCGGCTGACTTGCCGCTGCGGCGCACCGAACTGCGCCGGGCGCCTTTGATGCAGTTTGGCCCTCAGTGCACCGCGTCGTCGCTGGCGCTCGGCTGCAGCCAGAACAGGCGCAGGTCCTGCACCGAGAACAGCGCATCGTCGAGCAACACGTTCTGGTCGACCGTGTCTTCAGCTTCGTAGGACTCGGCGATGTAGGCATCGCGCTGCTCGCCCTGCGGCATCGCCACGGCGGCCAGCGCCATCAGCATCGCGTCGAGCATCTGGCCCTGTTCGCTGTCGGCCTCGTTGACGTACCAGGCCGCCTCGTGCTCGTGCACCGCGCGCATGAAGCCGTCCACCCACATCACGCCGGCACCGGGCAGGCTGTCGAGCTGCGCGGCCGTCAGCACGCCCTGCGCGAGCAGGTCGGCCTTCATCGACTCGTCGAACTCGGTGATCAGCGGCATCAGCTGCATCTGTTCCTGGTCGGCCAGCAGAGCGGCCGGGTCCAAGGTCGCGGCGATCTCGTTCCAGCGCAGGTGCAGCCGGTCCATGAACTCCTCGGTGGCGTCCTGTGCGTCGAGCGCGGCGGCCCAGTCATCGCCGAACAGGCCGTCCATCGCCTGCAGCGGCGAGCTCGTCACCGGGCCGCAGACCAGGGCGGTCATGTAGCCGTCCAGTGTGTCGATCGGCAGCGGCTCCTCGTCTGCCGCGGCGACGATCTGGAGCAGCGCGGTCAGGCGCTCGGCGTTCTCGTGGTCGATGTCTTCGATCATGGGCTCAGACACGTTCAGCCACCCAGCCCTGCACGCTCGCCAGCGCGCCCGGCAGCGCGGCCGGGTTGCTGCCGCCGGCCATCGCCAGGTCCGGCTTGCCGCCGCCCTTGCCGCCGACCTGCTGCGCGACGAAGTTCACCAGCTCGCCGGCCTTGACCTTGGCCATGCTGTCGGCCGTGACACCGGCCGCCAGCTGGACCTTGTCGCCGTCGACGGCGGCCAGCACGATGGCCGCGCTCTTCAGCTTGTCCTTCAGCTTGTCCATCGTCTCGCGCAGCGTCTTCGCATCGGCACCGGCCAGCGTGGCCGCCAGCACCTTGATGCCCTTGACGTCGACAGCCTGTGCCATCAGCTCGTCGCCCTGCGCGGAGGCCAGCTTGCTCTTGGCCGCGGCCAGTTCCTTCTCCAGCGCCTTGACCTGGTCCAGCACCGCGTGGACGCGGGTTTCCAGCTCGGCGGGCGCGGCCTTCAGCGTGCCGGCCAGGCCGTGCACGGTGTTCTCCAGCGACTGCAGGTAGGCCAGGGCGTTGTCGCCGGTGACCGCCTCGACGCGGCGCACGCCAGCGGCGACACCGCCTTCGCCGACGATCTTGAACAGGCCGATGTCGCCGGTCGCCTTCACGTGCGTGCCGCCGCACAGCTCCTTCGAGCTGCCGATGGACAGCACGCGGACCGTGTCGCCGTACTTCTCGCCGAACAGCATCATCGCGCCGCTCTTCTGCGCGTCGTCCAGCGCCATCACCTCGGCCTTGGCACTGGCGTTGGCCAGCACTTCGGCGTTGACGATGGCCTCGACCTTGGCGATCTGCTCGGCCGTCATCGGCGCGTTGTGGGCGAAGTCGAAGCGGGTGCGCTCGGCGTTGACCAGCGAGCCCTTCTGCTGCACGTGGGCGCCCAGCACTTCGCGCAGGGCCTTGTGCATCAGGTGGGTGGCGCTGTGGTTGCGCACGGTCTTGGCGCGGGCTTCGGTGTTCACCTTGGCCGCGAAAACGTCGCCGGCCTTGACCGCGCCTTCCAGCACGCGGCCGTGGTGGCCGAACACATCGGCCTGGATCTTGACCGTGTCCTCGACGGCGAAGCGGCTCGTGTTGTTGCGCAGTTCGCCGCTGTCGCCGACCTGGCCGCCGCTCTCGGCGTAGAAGGGCGTGTGATCGAGCACGACGACGGCGTCGTCGCCGGCCTTGGCCTCGTCGACCAGCGCGCCGTCCACGTAGACGGCCGTGACCTTCGCGCCTTCGTGGCTCAGTTCGTCATAGCCGTGGAAGGTCGTCGGCGTGCCCTTGTACTCGAGGCCGGCGGCCATCTTGAACTTGCCGGCGGCGCGGGCCTGCTCGCGCTGGCGGTTCATCGCGGCGTCGAAGCCGGCCTGGTCCACCGTCACGCCGCGCTCGCGGCAGACGTCGGCGGTCAGGTCGACCGGGAAGCCGTAGGTGTCGTGCAGCTTGAAAGCCGTCTCGCCGTCGATGACCTTGTCACCCTTGGCCAAGGCCGCTTCCAGGATTTCCATGCCGTTGGCGATAGTCTGGAAGAAGCGTTCTTCTTCCTGCTTCAGCACGCTGGTGATGCGGGCCTCGTCGCGGCGCAACTCGGGATAGGCATCGCCCATCTCGCCGGCCAGCGCGGCGACCAGCTTGTGGAAGAAGGGCGTGCGGGCACCGAGCTTGTAGCCGTGGCGAATCGCGCGGCGGGCGATGCGACGCAGCACGTAGCCGCGGCCTTCGTTGCCGGGGATGATGCCGTCGGCCACGGTGAAGGCGCAGGCGCGGATGTGGTCGGCGATGACCTTCAGCGAGGGCGACTCGCGGTCGCAATCGTTGGCGGCCGGCGCGGCGCCGTCGACGGCCTTCTTGGCCGCGTCGATCAAGGTGACGAAGGTGTCGATCTCGTAGTTCGAGTGCACGTGCTGCAGCACCGCGGCCAGGCGCTCCAGGCCCATGCCGGTGTCCACCGAAGGCTTGGGCAGCTTGTGCATCACACCGTCTTCGGTGCGGTTGAACTGCATGAAGACGTTGTTCCAGATCTCGATGTAGCGGTCGCCGTCTTCATTGGGCGATCCCGGCGGGCCGCCGGCGACGTCTGGGCCGTGGTCGTAGAAGATCTCGGTGCAGGGGCCGCAGGGACCGGTGTCGCCCATCATCCAGAAGTTGTCGGACATGTAGCGCGCGCCCTTGTTGTCGCCGATGCGCACGATGCGCTCGGCGGGCACGCCCACCACCTTGTTCCAGATCTCGTAGGCCTCGTCGTCCTCGGCGTAGACGGTCACCCAGAGCTTGTCGGCCGGCAGCTTGAAGTGCTTCGTCAGCAGCTCCCAGGCGTAGCTGATCGCGTCGTGCTTGAAGTAGTCACCGAACGAGAAATTGCCCAGCATCTCAAAGAAGGTGTGATGGCGGGCGGTGTAGCCGACGTTGTCCAGGTCGTTGTGCTTGCCGCCGGCGCGGATGCACTTCTGGCTCGTCGTGGCGCGGCTGTAGGGGCGCTTGTCGAAGCCCAGGAACACGTCCTTGAACTGGTTCATGCCCGCATTGGTGAACAGCAGCGTCGGGTCGTCGCCCGGCACCACCGGGCTCGAGGCCACGATCGTGTGGCCCTTCGATTCAAAGAACTTCAGGAAAGTCTGGCGAATCTCTGCTGCTTTCATGCCAATTGGGCTTTCACGCTTGATTTTGCGAACATTCGATTATAGGTGCGGCACCCGCACCGACTCGGGTACGCGCATTGCTCCGAGCAGGTAGAGTCGCAAGCCGTTTTCCTCTGGAGTGAGATGCCATGGACAGCCCCCTGCAAGCCCTCAACGATGCCAGCCTGCTGAAGACGCAGGCGCTGATCAACGGCGAATGGGTGTCCGGCAAGTCGACCTTCGCCGTGCACGACCCGGCCACCGGCGCGCTGCTGGCCGAGGTCGCCAATCTCGGCGAATCCGACACCGAGGCGGCCATCGCCGCCGCCAACAATGCCTGGGGCCCGTGGCGCAGCAAGCCGGCCAAGGAGCGCGCGGCGATCCTGCTGCGCTGGCAGCAACTGCTGATCAAGCACGCGGACGACCTCGCCCGCATCATGACGGCCGAGCAGGGCAAGCCGCTGGCCGAGGCCAAGGGCGAGGTCAGCTACGGCGCCAGCTTCATCGACTGGTTCGCCGAGGAAGGCAAGCGCGTCTACGGCGAGACCATCCCGACCACCGATGCCGGCAAGCGCTACCTGGTGCTGAAGCAGTCGATCGGCGTCTGCGCGGCGATCACGCCCTGGAACTTCCCGATCGCGATGATCACCCGCAAGGTCGCGCCCGCGCTCGCCGCCGGCTGCCCGGTCGTCATCAAGCCGGCCGAGGCCACGCCGCTGTCCGCGCTGGCCGTGGCCGAACTGGCGCAGCGCGCCGGCATGCCGGCTGGCGTGCTGAACGTGCTGACGGCCGATTCGCAGCAGTCCATCGCCATCGGCAAGGTGCTGTGCGCCAGCGATGTCGTGCGGCACCTGTCCTTCACCGGCTCCACCGAAGTCGGCCGCATCCTGATGCAGCAGTGCGCGCCGACGATCAAGAAGCTCTCGCTGGAACTCGGCGGCAACGCGCCCTTCATCGTCTTCGACGACGCCGACCTGGACAGCGCCGCCGAGGGCGCGCTGATCAGCAAGTACCGCAACGCCGGCCAGACCTGCGTCTGCGCCAACCGCATCTATGTGCAGGCCGGCGTCTACGACGCCTTCCTGGAAAAGCTGGCCACCAAGGTCGCGGGGCTCAAGCTGGGCAATGGCTTCGACGCCGGCGTGACGGTCGGCCCGCTGATCGAGCCGGCAGCCGTCGAGAAGGTCGAGACCCACGTCGCCGACGCGCTGGCGCTGGGTGCACGCCTGGTGACGGGCGGCAAGCGCGCCGAGGGCCTGGGCGCGCAGTTCTACGAGCCCACCATCCTGGCCGACGCCTCTCAGCAGATGCTCTGCGCGCGGGAGGAAACCTTCGGCCCAGTCGCGCCGGTGTTCCGCTTCCAGACCGAGGCCGACGCCATCGCCCTGGCCAACAGCACCGAGTTCGGCCTCGCCAGCTACTTCTACAGCCGCGACATCGGCCGCATCTTCCGCGTCGGCGAGGCGCTGGAGTACGGCATGGTCGGCATCAACACCGGCCTGATCTCGACGGCCGAGGTGCCCTTCGGCGGCGTCAAGCAATCCGGCCTCGGCCGCGAGGGTGGTCGCCAGGGCATCGAGGACTATGTCGAGGCCAAGTACCTCTGTCTGGGCGACATCCAGCGCTGAACTCAGGGCCTGCCCGCGCTACGCCAAGGGGTCGCGTTGTGACCAGAAAGGCCGCAGACAAGGCGCAAACCGCAAGCCGGGCGCGTGCCCGGCGAGGATTTGCAACGCTGGATGCGGCCTTTCTGGCCACAACCCTTCGGGAAGGCACGCCAAAGGGCGCCACTCGTCGTTGCAGCCCTTGCCCGCACGCGAGTGCGGGCGGCGTGCCGCGCCTAGATTGGCGCCCTTTGGCGGGCCTTCGCGACCCCTTGGCGTAGCGCGGGCAGGCCCTCTGCTCCGATCGATGAAGAAAGGCGCCTCGGGCGCCTTTCTTTGTTTCCGCCTGTTGCATGATGCGCATTCGCAGCTGAGGGGCTGCGTGCGCATGAACTGACAACGATCGGCAGCGCGTTTCCGCCAGAGAAACGACGCGGCACGGCGACAACAGACATCAACGAGGAGAGGGAAATGGAGAAGATCCCCGAGTGGGCGAAGCGTTGGCTGCCCGACAACAGCGCGCAGGTCAGTCATGGCCTGAATCTCGCGCTGCCCTTGGAGCATCCCGAGCGCCTGCCGCAATTGCTGCTGGACATCGCGGTGTCGGAGAAGGTGGCCCAGCAGGCGCTGGAGTCGCTGTCCTTCGTCCATTTCGCGCGCTTCGTGCCGTCCTGGGATGGGCGGGCGTTGATGGTGACGACCGAGTTCGACGGGCCGCTGGAGCCCTATGTAATGGACTTCGTGATCGCGCTGGGCGACGTGTTCGACCTGCTGCTGTCCTACTGCAAGCCACGGCCGCCGTTGCCGGTGCGCGAGTACCCGGACGAGTTCTGGGCCTTCGTCCAGTACTGGAACCGCGTGCCTGTCTTCCCGCGCGACAAGGGCCGCGACGAGCTGCTGTTCCCGCCCAAGGAGGAACTGCCGCTGTACAGCGCCTATCCCGAAAAGACCGCCATCGACATCGCCGGCCCGCATGCGACGCTGCCGCCGCCGGCGCTGGACCATCCCGCCTCCCGCATCGACCTGCACGATGTGCAGGCCAACATCCTGCGCGGCTACAACGCGGCCGAGGCCGAGTACCTGTTCTACACCGTCACCGATGCCGCCGCGGCGCGCGGCTGGCTGGCCGGGCTCGATGTGGCCAGTGCCGCGCCCTGGGCCGATGGCGCGCCCCAGGTGCTGACCAACGTCGGCCTCACCCATGCTGGCATGGCGGCGCTGCTGCCCGAGCGTGGCGACGATCTGCAGCGCTTCCCGCAGGCCTTCCGCGAAGGCTCCGCCGCGCGCGGTGCGCTCAATGGCGATACCGGTCCCAGCAAGCCGGAGGGCTGGCTGTTCGGCCGGGCCGAGCAGGACATCCACGTGGTGCTGGTCGTCTGGGCCAAGGCCGGCTGGCCCGATGGCGCCGTGCCGCCGGGCCTGCTCGCGCCGGCCGGCATGCGGCAGGTCTACCGCCACGCCGCCAAGGCGCTGGAGCACGGCCACGAATACTTCGGCTACCGCGACGGCCTGTCCGGCCCGCGCATCGCCGGCATGCGCCCGCAGGACAAGCTCGCCAAGCGGGACTTCCAGCCCGCCGCCAGCCCCGGCGAGTTCCTGCTCGGCCGCGACTACGCGAGCGTCTACGGCGGCAGCTCTCTGGGCGACCTGCCGGCGGACCTGGCGAGTAACGGCACCTTCGGCGCGCTGCGCTTGTTCGAGCAGGACGTGGACACCTTCCACGCCACGGTGGCGACGGAGTCGCAGCGCCTGGGCCTCGATCCAGAGCTGTTCAAGGCCAAGCTGCTGGGCCGCTGGCCGGAGGGCCAGCCGCTGTCGCTGGCGCCGGAGTACGCGAAGCAGGCGGGCGTGACCAACGGCTTCGACTACGCGCCCTCCTGGGAGCACCCGCATGTGCACGAGGACTTCGACGGCCTGCGCTGCCCGGCCGGCGCGCACATCCGCCGCAGCAACCCGCGCTCGGCCCGCGTGATCGGCCAGCCGCACTCGCGCCGCCTGATCCGGCGTGGCATGCCTTCCGCCTGGCCCGAGGTGGACGGGCAGGGCGCCAGCGTCAACAAGCGCGGCTTCATGGGTCTCTTCATCGGCGCCAGCATCGAGCGCCAGTTCGAGTTCATCCAGCAGCAATGGCTGCAGGGCAGCGTGGCCGCCAGCGGCATCCGCGGCACGCAGGACGCGATCGCCGGCCTGCGCGAGGGCCCGACAGACTTCCACATCCCGACCCAGCACAGCACCTGCCCCCACCTGCGCCAACCGCCACTGACCGCTTCCATCCCGCCGCTGGTGAGAACACGCGGTGGCGTCTATTTGTTCTTCCCCGGCCTGAAGATGCTCAAGGGGCTGGCTGCCGAGGCCACGCCGGCGCCGCGCGAGACCGAGCCGAGCCGCGAAAGCTCGGTCTTCGAGGTGCGTGCCCGAGCCGGTCTCGCCCTGCCGGGGCTGCTCCAGGGCATCGCCAATTTCGTGCTGTGGGTCTTCTCCATCCTGCCGGCGTCCTGGCGCTCGGCGTTGACCCGCTGGCTGCTGCGCAAGGCCGATTCGGCGGACCTGGGGCCGCCGCAGCGTGCGCAGTTCGAGCCGCAGGACGAGGCGCTGAAGGTCAGCGTCGACACGCTGGCGCCTGCGTTCATCAACCGGCCCTATCCGCTCTACGCGGGCTGGCGTGCGGCGGGCCGTGAGATCGTGTGGGTGAAGGAGTTCCAGGCCTACTGGGTGCTGACCCGCAAGGCCTGCACGGAGCTGCTGCAGAACCACGAGGGCTTCATGCAGGCGGCGCCGGGCACGCCGCGCGGCATCCTGACGATGGACCCACCGCGCCATACGGTCATGCGTGAGGTGCTGAACGATGTCTTCAACAAGGCGCTCGCCCGCGCGCCGGCCTTGACGGACGAACTGGCCGCCGAGGCGTTGGCCAAGCTGGAAGCCGGCGACGGCAAGGCGCGTCTGGAGCAGTTCGACTTCATGTCCGCCTATGGCTGGACCGTGCCGCGGCACGTCATCTGGCGCCTCTTCGGGCTGCGCAGGCCGACGGACATCGAGGCCTGCGATGCGCTGGCCCAGATGCAGATGACCCACTACGGCAAGCCCGAGCTGCCCTTCATGGTCGGCGGCCTGCGGCTGATGGCCTTCATGTTCATGGAACTCGGCAAGGCCTGGGTGCAGAGCCATTTCGGCGGCCGCCATTACGAGGGCACGATGATCGGCGGGGTTGCCCAGGCTACGGTGCTGTTCTCGCCCGGCGGCAGCCGGCCGCTGAAGTTCAGCGAATCGCTGGCCACCTTGCAGCAGATCGTGCTGGCCAGCATGTCGGCCCACTTCCTGCTCGGCACGTCCACGCTGAACCTGCTGAGGGACGACCGGCACCCCTGGAAGACGCTGGCCGCGCTGCGCCGCGACGACAAGCCCGCCTTCGACGCCAAGCTCAAGCTCGCGCTGGACGAGGCGCGCCGCGTCGAGCCGCCGGTGACCATCATCGACCGCTATTCGACGCGCGAGCAGGAGTTCTGCGGCGTGAAGCTGCCGGCCGGTGCGCCGGTGTTCGCGCTGATCGGCTCGGCCAACCGCGATGCCGGCATCGGCGGCGGCGACCCCGAGCAGTTCATCTATGACCGCGATCCCGGCGCGGGCAATCTGTCGCTGGGCCATGGCATCCACGAATGCGTCGGCAAGGCCTTGCAAGGCATCATCGTGCCGCGGGCGCTGGAACGCATGATCGAGGCGATGCCGGATCTTCAGCTCGTCGACAAGCACGCCGTGCCCGCTTGGTTCGACAATGTGTACTTCCGCGTGCTGCAGGCGCTGCCGGTGCAGCGCGGAAACCCCTCATCCCACGGAAACGATCAGTAGAGCAGGAATGGCATGTCGGAGGAGTTGAAGTTCGGGCGCGTGCAGATCCATCCGACGCGCCGCCAGGTGTGGGTGGACGGCGTGCCGGCCACCTTGGGCGCGCGCGCCTTCGACCTGTTGATGCTGCTGGTCGAGCAGCGGGGTCGGGTCGTGCCCAAGGCGGAGCTGTTCGCCAAGATCTGGCCCGGCCTCTTCGTCGAGGAAAACAACCTGAGCGTGCAGATCGCGGCGCTGCGCCGCGTGCTCGGATCGAACGTGATCAGCACGGTCACCGGCCGTGGCTACCGCTTCGTCGCCCAGGCCTCGGGCGAGGGCGAAGCCGCCGCCGATGCGGCGCCGGCGGGCAACCTGCCGGTGCGGCTGGAGCCGCTGTACGGCCGCGAGCAGGAGCTGATCCAGGTGCGGGACGCCTTCGACGCGCTGTCCTGCGTGACCCTGTGCGGCCTGGCCGGCGTGGGCAAGACCACGCTGGCCACGCAGGCGGCCGTGCAACTGGCCGCCGAGCGGCGCTACGCGCACGGCGCCTGGCGCGTGGAGCTGGGCAGCGTGACCGATCCGGCCATGCTGCCGCAGGCGGTCAGCGAGGTCGTGGGTATCGAGCTGGACGGCAAGCGCGATCCGCTGCGCGAGTGCATCGCCCAGCTGCAGCACCGCGAACTGCTGCTGGTGCTGGACAACTGCGAGCACATCATCGATGCCGTCGCCACCCTGGTCGACGGCCTCTTGAGCCGGGCGCGCCGCGTGCACGTGCTGGCCACCAGCCAGGAGCCGCTGCGCGTGCCGGGCGAACGCATCCTGCGCCTCAATCCGCTGGAGGTGCCGACCTCCTCGCACGACGAGGACGCCACCGCCTACGGCGCCGTGCGCATGCTGCTGGAGCGCGTGCGCGCCGCGATGGGCGGGATCTTCGAGCCCTCCGCGCCGGAGCTGGTGGAGATGATCGAGATCTGCCGCCAGCTCGACGGCGTGCCGCTGGCGCTGGAATTCGCCGCTGCCCGCGTGCCCGTGCTGGGCCTGGCGGGCGTGCGCAGCCGCCTCTACGACCGCCTGCGCCTGCTGGCACGCGGGCCGCGCACGGCACCCTCGCGGCACCGCAGCGTGCAGGCCGCGCTGGAGTGGAGTCACCAGCTGCTGAGCCCGCAGGCGCAGGAGGTGCTGCAGCGCCTGGCCGTGTTCCCCGGCGGCTTCAGCCTGGTGGGCGCCGAACTGCTGCTGGGCGAGCAGGGCACCGAGGACGGCGAGAACCTGATCGAGCACCTGAACGTGCTGGTCGATCGCTCGCTGGTCACCTTGCAGCCCGGCACGCCGCCGCGCTACCGCCTGCTCGAGACGACCCGCACCTTCGCGCTGGACTGCCTGCAGGCCGAGTCCGAGAGCGGCGACGGCATCGACTGGCAGGCCCGCCACGCGCAGGCGCTGGGCCGGCTGTGCCTGTTGGCTGCACGCGAGCGCGACAGCACGTGGATGTGGCAGGAAATGCCCAATGCCCGCGCCGCGCTCGCCTGGGCATTGACCGCGCCGGGGCAGGGCGAACTGGCCGTGACCATCGCCACCTACATCTCGGTCGTGCTGGCCGCGGGCGGTGCGATCCGCGAGGCGCTGGACCACCTGCTCGACGTGCAGCCCCTGCTCGACGACGACTGCCCCGCGCCGCTGGCCGCGCGCTACTGGCATTGGCTGGGCCGGCTCGGCGTCGAGGGCCGCTTGCCCAGCTCCCAGTGCGTGGAGGCGCTGCTGACCGCCGACTCGATGTTCGCGGCACTGGGTGAACGGCGACACCGCCATGCCTGCCAGCGTCATCTGGCCGAGGCCGAGCTGCGCGCCGGCCGCGCGGAGCGGGCCGAGCAACACCTGGCCGCGGCGCGCGAGCTGGAGCAGACCGGCGTATCGGCCGCCGACCGCATGCGGCGCCTGCGCGTCGAGGCGATGCTGGCCGATGCACGGCAGCAGCACGAGGAGGCCTTGCGCCACCAGCAGGCAGCCCTCGCGCTGGCCCTGGCGCAGGACGTGGACCGCTACCGGCTGCTGCTGATGGCCGACATGGCCTGGACCCACCTGCAGATGGGCCAGGCCGAGGCCGCCGTCGAAGACTTCCAGGAGCTGCTGCAGCACTTCGACGACAGCATCCGCCAAGGTCTTGCGCGCGCCCGCGCGCTGTCCGGCTTGACGGCGGCGCTGGTGGCTGCCGGCCGCATCGAGGAGGCGGTGGCCAGCGTCGGCGATTCGGTGCTGGCGCTGCAGCAGGCCAACCTGTTGCGCTCGCGCTGCGAGGTCTTCGCCTGGGTGGCGGCCGCGGCCGGCGAGGTGCAGGTGGCCGCCCAACTGATCGGCGCGGGCGAGGCCTTCGCCGCGCAAAGCGAGACGGAGCGCGATCCCATCTCGATGCTCGCCTGCCGGCACGCGATGGCGCTGATCGAGACCCGCATGCCCGAGCCCGACTACCGCTACTGGTCCGCCCAGGGCGGCAGTGCCGGCGAGACGGAACTGCTGGGCCTGCTGGGCCAGGCCTTCCCCGGCATGCAGGCCGACGCTTTCGACGGCGGGTACGCCTGAGGGGTGCTCGACTTCAGGCCTGCGCCTGGCGCTCGGCGTCGCGGATCTCTCGGTTCACGGCCTGAAGGCGTTCGAAGGCGCGGTAGCGGGCGTCGTGCCGGTCGGAGATGGGGCCGCCTGCCGGTGTGTAGGTCTGTGCGATCCTGGACATTGCCGACATCGCCGAAGGCGCGTCCGGGAAGCAGCGCGACGCGACGGCACCGAGCATGGCGGCGCCGAGCAGCACGGGCTCCTCGGCGCGTGTGGCCAGCACCGGCTTGCCGGTCGTGTCCGCGAGCAGTTGCCGGATCAGGTCGAGCCGGCCCGCGCCGCCGCTGATCACCACCTGCTCGATCGGCGCGCCGGCCTGGGCCTGCACCTCGATGATCTGCCGCAATCCGTAGCCGAGGCCGCACAGGCCTGCCACGTACAGGGCCACGAGGCTGTCGATGTCGACCTCCATGCCGAGGCCGGAGATCGTTGCGCGCGCATGCGGATCGGCCAAGGGGGCGCGGTTGCCGAGGAATTCCGGCACCACGTGCAGTCCGTGTGCCAGGTCGACCGTTTGCGACAGCGACCGAGAGTTCCGCGCTGCCGCTCCCGCCAGCCATGCCGGCAACTGCTCACCGGCTTCCGCCGCGAGGCGCCGCGCCTCGGTGGCCGCCGGGTGCTGCGCGAGCAGCCGCTCGATCGCGGCACCTGCGACAGACTGGCCGCCTTCGTTGAGCCAGGCTTCGGGCACCATGGCGGAGTAGTACGGGCCCCAGACGCCTGGCACGAAGGCGGGCTGGCGCGTCGTCGTCATGGTGCAGGAGGAGGTGCCGAAGACGTAGCCGAGGCTCTTCACCGGATCCCCGGCAGCGCCGACCGTGGCCAGTCCGCCTGCATGGGCGTCGATCAGGCCCGCGGCGACTGGCGTACCCACGGGCAGCCCGAGTTCGATCGCGGCCCGTGCCGTGAGCCCCTGACCCAGGGCCGTTCCCGGCTCCACCACCTGGGCTCCGATGCGGGCGAAGCCCTCGTCGGCCAGCATGCCCAGTCCGATTGAGCGGAAGTAGCTGGCATCCCAGCGCTTCTCGTGCGCCAGGTAGGTCCACTTGCAGGTGAGGGTGCAGGTCGAGCGGGCGAGGTCGCCGCTGGCGCGCCAGGTGAGGAAATCGGTGAGATCGAAGAACTGCCAGGCCGCGTCGAAGACGGCGCGGCGGTGCTCGTGCAGCCACAGCAGCTTGGGCGTTTCCATCTCGGGCGAAATGCGTCCGCCCACGTACTTCAACACCGCGTGCCCTCCGGCATTGATGCGCTCGGCCTGCGCCACGGCCCGGTGGTCCATCCAGACGATGATGTCGCGCGAGGAATCCTCCGACGGTCCGACCGGCAGCGGCGTGCCCCCCTCGCCGAGCACGACCAGCGAGCAGGTCGCGTCGAAGCCGATGCCGCGCACCTGCGCAGGCGCGATGCCAGCCTGCGCCACGGCCTCCTTTACCGCAAGGCAGACGGCCTCCCAGATCTCGGTGCTCGACTGCTCCACGATCGCGCCCGCGGCCTGGAACAGGTGGATGTCCCGCTTCGACGCCGCGATCATGTTGCCCTGGAGGTCGAACACCCCGGCCCGGGCGCTGCCGGTGCCCACGTCGACGCCGATCACGTGGCCTGCCGGGGCCGGGGCTGCGGAACTCTGTGCTGCTGCGCTCATGGATTCTTCCGAGGCTGATGCGGGGCCCGTCAAAGGTCGACGCTGTTGGGCAGGATGACCACGTCGCGGATTGTCACGTTGCGGGGTCGCGAGAGCATGAACACCACCGCATCGGCAACCTCCTTGGGCTGCATCAGGCTGCCCGACGCCAGCGCCTCGTCCATCTTGGCCTGGGGCCAGTCGTCCAGCAAGGCCGTCACCACCGGCCCCGGCGCCACCGCACCGACGCGCACGCCGTGCTTCGCCAATTGGCGCCGCGTCGTGTGCACGAAGGCCTGCACGGCGAACTTGGAGGCGGTGTAGATGGGCTCCCAGACCACCGGGACGATGCCCGCGATCGAACTGGTGAAGATGATGTCGCCCGATTTCTGGGCCACCAGATGCGGCAGCACGGCGTGGACCGAACGGAACGCGGCATTGACGTTCAGGTTCAGCACGCGATCCCAGGCATCGGGATCTCCTTCGGTGACGTCACCACCGATGTACGCGCCGGCATTGGCGTGGAAGATGTGCAGACCGCCCGCCAGGTCGAGGATGCGGGGCAGCATCGTCGCCACGTCGTCAGGCTGCAGCAGGTCGATCGCCAGCGGCAGCGCCTGGGGGCCGATCTCGGCGCACAGTTGCTCCAGCCGGTCTTTGGCGCGGTCGATGAGGACGACCTTGGCGCCTTCCGCGATCAGTGCGCGCGCGCATTCCAGCCCGATGCCCGATGCCGCGCCGGTGATGGCGGCGACCCGGCCTGTGAAGAGGTTCGTCATGTCTTTGGCTCTGTGGAGTTGGAAGTCAGGCGCGGCCGTGCGACACGCGCGATTGGCGGGCCAGCGAGTCCACGATCACCGCGATGGCGAGCACCGCGCCGGTGATCATGAAACGCAGCGAAGAGGAGAGGTTCAGCAAGGTCAGGCCGCTCGCGATCGACTGGATCACGATGATGCCCAGCACCGCGGAATAGGCACTCCCGCGTCCGCCGAACAGGCTGGTGCCGCCAATCACCGCTGCGGCGATGGCGTTGAGATTGACGTCGCCGGTGCCGGCCTGCTGGCTGGCGGAGGCCAGGCGTGCAGCCGTCAGCACGCCGCCCAAAGCGGCCAGGCTGGCGCACAGCATGAAGGCGCTGGCGTAGATGCCCTTGACGTTGATGCCCGCGCGGCGCGCCGCCTCATGATTGCCACCCACCGCATGCATCGAGCGGCCCCAGCGGGTGCGGGTGAGGGCGTAGTCCATCGCCACCACCAGCGCCAGGAACAGGCCGAACATCAAGGGCAGGCCTCGGCCCTGGTTCAGGTACCCGACGATCAGCTCGAGCAGCACGGTGATCGCCACGGCGCGCAGGGCCAGGCCTTGCATCGACATGGCCGAGAGCTTGGCGGCGCGGCGGCGGCTGGCGATGCGCTGGCCCATGACGAACATCAGCAGGCCAGGAATCAGGGCCAGCAGGTGCGAGACCGGGCGTGGGATGACCATCATCTGCCCGAAGTCCACCATGCCGGTGCCGTATTCCAGGTTGATCGATCCGCTGGGGCCGAGCACGTACAGCTGCATGCCGAGGATGGCCAGCAGGCCGGCCAGCGTGGAGACAAAGCTGGGCATGCCCAGGCGGTTCAGCAGCAGCGCATACAGCGCACCCACGGCCGCGCCTGCTGCGACGGCGGCAGCGATGGCGCCGAGTACCGGCCACCCTTCGTTGACCCACAGCATGCCGACCAGCGCCGATGCGAAACCGCTCATCGAGCCCACGGACAAGTCGATCTGGCCGACCATCAGCACGCACACGATACCCAGCGAGATCACACCGACCGTCGAGCAGTCGAACAGCAGGTTGACCAGGTTGTCGGCCGACAGGAAGACGGGGTTGAGGCTGGTGAAGACCGTCCAGATCACCACCAATCCGACGACCACCGGCAGCGAGCCGAGGTCGCCCGAGCGCACTCGCTCGAAGAAGGCGGAGATGGTGCTGCCGATGCCCGTTGCGTGTTTCACGCGGGTGTCGCTGCGGTCGAGGAGCGCGCCCTGCGGCGGCGCTGAAGCAGTTTGGTCCTTCATGGCTTGTTTGTTCCTTAGGCGAGGCTGGCGTCATGGCGCCGGCTGGCGCGGCGGGACACCGCGTTCTCGGTGGCGCCGGTGATCGCGGCCACCAGATCCTGGTTGGACGAGTCGGGGTCGAAGACCCCGTTGTTGCGCCCGAGGCGAAGGACGACGATGCGATCTGCCACCGCTCGAACGTCTTCCATGTTGTGGCTGATCATGATCACGCCGAGGCCGCGGTCGCGGACGCGTTCGATCAGGTTGAGCACCTCGGCGGTCTGGGCCACGCCCAGCGCGGCGGTCGGCTCGTCGAGCATGATGAGCTTGGGATCGAGGAGCAGCGAGCGCGCGATCGCCACCGTCTGCCGCTGGCCGCCGGACAGCGAGGCGACCACGTCGCGAACGCTCGGGATGCGCGCCGCCAGCTCGTTGAGCAGGGTCCAGGCGCGGACCTCCATCGACACCTCGTCCAGGCGCAGCGGGCTCAACTCGCGGCCGAGGAAGATGTTGGCCACCACGTCGAGGTTCTCGCAGAGCGCGAGGTCCTGGAACACCGTGGCGATGCCGAGGTCGAGTGCCGATGCCGGGTCCGTCAGTGTCACCGGCCGGCCGCAGAACGAGATGGCCCCTGAGCTCGGCTGGTGCACGCCGGCGAGCACCTTGACCAGCGTCGACTTGCCTGCGCCGTTGTCGCCGACGAGCGCGACGACTTCGCCGGCGTGCACATCGAGGTTGATGTCGGTCAGCGCCGAGACGGCGCCGAAGTTCTTTGAAATCCCGCGCAGGCTGAGCACGGGCTCGCGCTGCCGGGTGGTGGCATCCTGGGTCATTCTTGTCTCCTGGCGAATGAGGGAGCCCGGTAGGCCGGGCTCCCTGCGACGGCGGCGGCTCAGTTCGTGATGCCGAGCTTCTTGCAGCCTTCGCTGTAGCGGCCGGTGCACAGTTCAGCGGCCGTGGCGATGCCCTTGTCGATGATCTCGGCCTTGAGGTTCTTCGCCGTCACCACGGCCGGCACGAAGAGCTGTGACGGCGTCTTGTAGAGCGTCGTTTCCGCTTTCGGCCTCTGGCCGTTCAGGAAGCCGACGGCAATCTTTGCCGCGGCAGCCGCGACGATCTCGCTGGGCTTGGAGATGGTGTTGTACTGATCGCCCGCGATGATCAGTTGCAGGGCCGCGGTGGTGGCGTCATTGCCGCTGACCGGGGGCACCGGATTGACACCAGCCGCCTTGAACGCAGCGATGGTGCCGCCGCCCGTGCCGTCGTTGGCGGCCACGACGCCGACGATCTGCGCGCCGAAGCGGGTGATCTGGCCGCTCACCCACTGCTGGGCTTTCGGCGGCGCCCAATCCGGTGTGTCGAACTCGGCCAGGGTCTTATAGCCGCTCGCCTTGATGCCGGCGTGGATGCCGTTCTTGATCAGGCCGGCCGCAGCGTCCGTCGGCGAGCCGTTGACCTGCAGCACGCCTCCCTTGTCGATGGGCACGCCCTTGTCCTTCAGATGCTGCATCAGCGATTCGGCGATCGCCTTGCCGATGCCCTCGTTGTCGAAGGACACGTAGTAGTCGGCCGGCGTTGACGGCACCGGGCGGTCGTAGGCGATGACCTTGATGCCCTTGCCCTGGGCCATCTTGACCAGCGAAGCCGCCGCCGTGGAATCGACCGGGTCGAGCACGATCACCTTGGCACCCTGGGCGATGACGGCGTTGAACTGCTGCTGCTGGAGGGCGACGTCGCCGTTGGCGTTCTGGTAGAGCACCTTGCAGTCAGCGCACAGCTTGGCCATCTCGGCCTTGAAGCCGGGGAAGTCGTGCTGCTCGTAGCGCGTGGAGGCCTGGTCGGGCATCAGGAATGCGACCGTGCCGGCCGTTGCGGCCCAGGCGGTACTGCCCATGATCAGGCCCGCGGCCACGGCGGCGGTGCGGGTCATTTGGGTCATCCTTGTATTCATCTTCTGTCTCCAGTCTGGTTGTGATGGGCAGCCTTCGCTGCATGGGGGAAAACGGCAACGGGCAGGTTTGACGGGCTGAACGCGGCCCGGCGCCTCGCGCGTGTCGCGAGGTACCTGCATCGGGATTGAGGGATTCGGGGCGAGGGGACTAGCCGCTCATGAGGAGCCGCGACATGTTCATGCCGCCTTCCTCTCGCCCATGGGGTCCGCCAGCAGCGACCTGAACTGCGAGGGCTTGTAGCCCTTCTGGCGCAGGAACTGGCGGTTGAAGTTGGACACGTTGCGGAAGCCGGAGGCGAAGCAGATGTCGGTGATCGACATCGTCTCCTCGCTCATCATCAGTTGGCAGGCGAGGTTGATGCGCAGCCGGTTGACGAACTGGCTCAGGCCCATGCCGGTATGGCGCCTGAAGCTGCGCGAGAAGCCGCTGGGGCTCAGTTGCGCGATGTCAGCGAGATCGGTTTCGCCGAACTCCTCCGTCAGGTGCGCGCTGATGTAGGCAACGGCCTCGTTGATGCCGGTGGCCATGAAACCGGAAGGGTCCGGGTGGTAAGCCTCGCTGGCAAGGGCCTGCACCCCGCTGGCCCGACTCAGCGTGCCGATGATCGACATGAACAACTCGATGCGGCGCACCTCGCTGGCATGCACCAGTTCCTCCAGCATCGGCCCGACCCTGGCGGATGTTACGTTCGTGAAGAGCGCACCGCGCTGGCTCAGCTTGAGCAGTGGTTCGAAGCAGGCCAACTCGGGCAGCAGTGCCGTGGTGTCGTGCACGAACTTCTCGGTGAACTGCAGCACGCGCCCGCGCAGCGGGATGCGCGAGTCCGGCGCCAGGTCGCTCACCCAGTTGTGCGGCAGGTTGGGACCCGTCAGCACGAGATTGCCCGGCCCGAAGTTGCCGATGTAGTCCCCGACGAAGTAGTGGCCACTGGTGTGCACGACGTGGTGCAGTTCGTACTCCGGATGGAAGTGCCAGCGCACTGTGTGGAACGGGTAGCCGTGCTCCCAGGCCTTGAACGACTCGGCGCGTCCGATCTGTACCACTTCGAGATCTGGCTTCATCGTCATCGCTCCTTGTGCGCCGCAAGGCAACTGGCTTCAGGTCTGGGGTCGTGCCGCTTGCCAATCAGCAGGCCTTCCGTGGATACGCATGGTAGGCAGACCGTGTAGACGCAGCCACTACTTATCCAGCCGACGAGTTGTACTTTTTTGCCATTTGGCTCGTGAGCATGGGACGTAATTGCGTAGTAACCCTAGGTTCTGGCGCGGGGTGATCCAAGCTGACGTGTTCATTACTAACTCACCATTTACTTGCGGGGTGAACCACTAGTTCGGAGCCTTGCTGCTGCTCCATACTTGACCCGTCCCATGGCATCAGGAGACGGGTCATGTCGGTCCTTCGGCAATTCACGATTCGTTCGCGGCTTGTTGGTCTGGCCGCCGTTTCGCTGGTCGCGTTGGTGGTGTCGTCCTCGGTCGGGCTCTGGGCTGCTTCTCGGCTCACGACACTGAGCGGCGACGTGTTCGCCACCAAGGACGTGGTCGCCGACGTGCTGCCCCCGCCGCTGTTCCTGATCGAGATGCGGTTGGTCATCTCGCAGATGTTCGAGAAGACGATGACGCCGGCCGAGGCGAAGACGCAGGTGGCGCGCCTGGTCAAGGAACACGACGCGCGCGTGGACTACTGGCGCGGCCATCCGGTCGCCGGCCTGGATCCACAGGTGCTGGAACGCCAGTACGACTCTTCGCGGCAGCTGATGGCGGCGGCGACCGCGCTGGTCGACAAGGCCGTCAGTGCCGATGTCGACAGCCTGCGGGATCAACTGCCGCCGCTGGACAAGCTGTTCCGCGTCCACCGTGCCGCGGTCGACCAGACCGTGTCCGTCGCGGGCAAGCTCGCCGAGGACACCATCAACATCTTCGGCGCCGTCGTCGAAACCAGCCGCGTGCTGCTCTGGACGACCCTGGTGGTGGCCGCGCTGTGCACGGCGCTGCTGTTCGGGTTCGTGATCCGCTCGATCCTGCTGCCGCTCGGGCGGTCGATCAGCTCGGTGCGCCGCGTGGCCGCGGGCGACCTGAGCGAAGACATCGGGGTGGACGGGCGCGACGAGCTCACAGGCCTCCAGCAATCGCTGCAGGAGATGCAGCGATCGCTCTCCACCATCGTCTGCTCGGTTCGTTCGAATGCCGAGTTCGTCTCCACCGCCAGCGCCGAGATCGCCCAGGGCAACCACGACCTGAGCCAGCGCACCGAGGAGCAGGCGAGCGCCCTGCAGCAGACCGCCGCGACGATGGAACAGCTGAACGCTACCGTTCGTAGCAACACCGATCGCGCGCATCAGGCCGACGGGCTGTCGCAGAGCGCTTCGACGGTGGCGGCCAAGGGCGGCGAGGTCGTCGGCGATGTCGTCTCCACCATGCGGGGCATCAGCGACAGCAGCCGGCAGATCGGCGACATCATCGGCGTGATCGACGGCATCGCTTTCCAGACCAACATCCTCGCGCTGAATGCGGCCGTGGAGGCCGCGCGGGCCGGCGAGCAGGGCAGGGGCTTCGCCGTGGTGGCCGGCGAGGTTCGTTCGCTGGCCGGACGCAGCGCAGAGGCTGCCAAGGAGATCAAGGCCCTGATCGGCCGCAGCATCGCGCAGGTCGAGCAGGGCTCGGTGCTGGTGGATCGCGCGGGCAAGACGATGGACGAGATCGTCGGCTCCATCCATCGGGTCAGCACCATCGTCGCGGAGATCAGCACGGCCAGCGCCGAGCAGAGTTCGGCGATCTCGCAGGTGGGCGACGCCGTCAGCCAGATGGACCAGGTGACCCAGCAGAACGCCGCGCTGGTCGAGCAGAGCGCCGCGGCCGCGGACAGCCTGAAGGGCCAGGCCCGCCAGCTCGTGCAGGCTGTGGCCGTGTTCCGGACCGGCCAGGGTGCCCTCGCTAGCTGATCGATCGTTTCTGATCGTTTCCGCTGTCGACGCGTGGCGCGCAAGCGAGTAGGCTTGGGCCTTCCATGGCAACGAGACAAGGAGGTGATATGCACACAACTTCTAGGTCCGGGGCAGCCTCCAGTTCTTGAACGAGAACCGGGACGGATCCCTACTTCATGTAGCCCGGCGCCTGTAGCCGGACCCGCGGGCGCTCCCTGTGAAGGAAGCGCCCGCGTCATTTGGCGAACCGCCACAAAAGTGCCAGCGAATCTGAGTTTTGTTTAAAGGCTTGGGAAGGCCGAATGCCTAAAGTCTTCCCATGCCAAGACCCCGCTTCTGCGGGGCATAAACAGAATCCAGGAGACACGCAGTGGCCCAAGTCCACCTGAAGATCGCCATCGCCGATCACCCGCAGACCGAGGGCATCAAATCCGGCGAGATCCCGCTGCCCGGCATCGATGCCGAGTTCATCACGGTGAAGCCGCAGATCGGCGCCTTCCGCCGCATGGTGCGGGATCACGAATTCGACGTCTGCGAACTCGCCCCCACCACCTACATCATCGCCCGCGCCTACGGCGCCCCCTTTGTCGCGCTGCCGATCTTCGTCGTGCGCCGCTTCCACCACGGTGGCCTGCTGGTGCGCCCGGATGCCAACATCCGCGTCCCCAAGGACCTCGAAGGCAAGAAGGTCGGCGTGCGCGCCTACTCTGTCACCACCGGCGTGTGGACCCGCCAGGTGCTGATCGACGAATACGGCCTGGACAACGACCAGGTCACCTGGGTCGTCGACGACGAAGAACACGTCACCCAGCTCAAGCTGCCCGCCAACGTCATCCAGGCCACCCGCCCGCTGGCCGACATGATGGCCGACGGCGAACTGGTCGCCGGCTTCGACGCCGCCGCCGGCATCGGCCGCACCGGCAACCCCACCGGCGGCTGGAAGGAAGTCGAGGCCAACTACCCCGACCTGTTCCCCAACGCCGCCGAAGTCGAAGCGGCCTACTACGCCCGTACCGGCATCTACCCGATGCACGGCACCATCGTCGTCAAGGACGCCGTGCTGGCCCAGCACCCCGAAGTCGCCAGGACCCTCTACGACGCCTTCGCCGAAGCCAAGCGCCGCTGGCTCGAGAAGTTGCCCACGTCCACCAACGCCGGCGACAAGAAGTACCAGGCCCTGACCCAGATCGTCGGCCGCGACCCGCTGCCCTACGGCATCGAGGAGAACCGCAAGACCATCGAGGCGCTGGAGCAGACCGCCTTCAAGCAAGGCCTCACCCCCCGCCGCATGAGTCTCAATGAACTCTTCGTCGACCCCAAATCCTGATCCGGCCTGACGAGACAAGAAGAATGAAAACGGAGACAAGCAGTTCCGGCAGCTACTACCCGGTGGGCATCGGGCGCTGGGTCGTCCTGGCCTTGCTCTCGCTGGGTGTGCTGATCTCGTTCGTCGACAGGACCAGCATCTCGGCGGCCCTGGCGGACCATGAGTTCGTCCGCCAGTTCTCGCTCAGCAGCGTGGACCGCGGCTGGCTCAATGCCGCCTTCTTCTGGTCCTACGGCCTCGTGCAGGTGCCGATGGGCTGGGTGGCAGACCGCTACGGCGTCAAGTGGCCCTATGCGCTGTGCTTTGCCGTCTGGTGCCTGGCCACGGCGCTGATGGGCGCGGTAACGGGCCTGACCGCGCTGGTGCTGCTGCGCCTGCTGATCGGCGCGGCCGAGGCCATCGTGATCCCGGCCAGCTACCGCTGGATCCGCAACAACTTCCCCGAGAGCCGCAGCGGCCTGGCCGTGGGCCTGTTCGCGATGGGTAACAAGTTCGGCCCGGCGATCGGCGCGCCGGTGGCCGCCTGGTGCATCGTCAACTACTCATGGCAGTGGATGTTCGTCGCCACCGGCATCGTCGGCCTCGTGTGGCTGGCGCCCTGGCTGGCGCTGGTGCGCAACGACTTCCCGACTGCCGCCGAGATCGCCGCCTCGCGCCGCAAGGCCGGCACGGTGACGATGGCCAACATCCTGAAGAGCCCCGTCGTGTGGGGCGGCATGATCAACAACTTCTGCTACGGCTACTTCACGTTCTACTGCATGACGTGGATGCCGGCCTACCTGGTCGAGCAGCGCGGCCTCTCGCTGCAGGACTCGGGCATCTACACCTTCTTCAGCTTCGCCGGCATCGCCATCGTGGCGGCCGCGGCGGGCTGGGCGGCGGACCGCCTGATCGCCGGCGGCCGCAACGCGGTGAAGGTGCGCAAGGCCTTCGTCATCGCCGGCTTCGTCGGCGGCTGCACGGTGCTGCTGGGCGCCTATGCGGAGTCGCTGCAGACGGCGCTGTTCTGGAACGTGTTCTCGTTGTCCTTCCTGGGCCTGGCGACGGCCAACAACCTCGCGCTGTCGCGGCTGACCCTGATCCCCCGTCAGGCGATCGGCCTGGTCACCGGCGTGCAGCAGGTGGCCACCAGCCTGGCCGGCGGCGTGGCGGCGAGCCTCTCGGGCTGGCTGCTGCACGTCAGCGGCAACTACGACCTGCCGATGCAGGTGATCTTCGTGTTCCTGGTGATCGGCGCGGCCGCGACGGCCGTGCTGCTGCGACCTGAGTGGTCGCCCAAGGTCACCGTCGCCGAGGCGCCGCCGCGCCCGCCGGTCGAAGAGATCCCGCAAGAACGTACCGCCTGAACGAACACCGACAAGAAGCAAGACATGGCAAAGATCGTATTCGGCATGGCCGTCCCCCATAGCGGCATGCTGGGCCAGAAGCCCGAGGACTGGCTCAACAACGCGGAGCGGGACTTCAAGAACCCGGAACTCTGGTTCCGCAACCGCACCTGGACCTATCCCGAGTTGGAAGCGCACCGCGGCAAGGCCTTCGAGCAATACCTGACGATCGAGGAGCGCACGGCCCGCGCCAAGCGCTGCCGCGCCGCGCTGGACGAGATGGCCGCAGCCTACCGGCGCGCGAAGGTGGACGTGGCGATCATCCTCGGCAAGGACCAGCAGGAGATCTTTCCGCACTTCTCGCCCTCGATCGCGATCTACAGCGGCGAGGAGGTGCATAACGGTCCGCCTCAGCGCAGCGTCTACGCGCCGGACCACCACGTCGTCCACAAGGCTCACCCGAAGCTGGCGAGCTATCTGCTGGAGACCTTCCAGGCGCGCGGTTTCGACCTGACCGACCTGTTCGCCTGGCCCGAGAACGTGTGGATGGAGCGGCAGATGAAGCAGAAGGCCGACTACCCCGTCGTGCCCCACGCCTACAGCTTCGTCTACCACCAGATCATGGGCGACGAGCCGCCGCCGCACGTGCCGGTGCTGATGAACCTGTTCTACCCGCCGACGCAGCCCTCGATGGCCCGCTGCATCGAGTTCGGCGATGTGCTGCGCGATGCGATCGAGGCCTGGCCCGAGGACGTGCGCGTGGCGGTCATCGCCTCGGGCGGGCTCTCGCACTTCGTCAACGACGAGGAGTTCGATCAGGACATCCTGAAGAAACTTGCGAGCTACGACTACGAGGGCCTGTCGGCGATCCCGAACGGCTGGTTCCAGTCGGGCACCTCGGAAATCAAGATCTACGGCACCGTGATGAAGGCCCTGCAGCACACCGGCGCGGAGATGACGCTGGTCGACTACGTGCCCTGCTGGCGCACCGCGGCCGGCACCGGCGAAGGCATGGGCTTCATGTACTGGGACCCCGAGCGATGAGCCGTCCGACGACATGACGGTCAGCCTCGACTGACCGCATCGACTGATCCAAAAAAGACCACAACCCGAGAGGAGACTTCTCATGAAAACGACAGCAGCCTGCGGGCTCGCTGCGATGGCGCTCGCCTGCGCCTCGCCAGTGGCCCATGCCCAGACGGGCAATATCCAGATCTTCGGCATCCTCGACCAGGCCGCCGAGATCGCCAGCCATGTGAATGCCGGCAATGGCACGTCCGCCACGCAGTACCGGCTGGGCCTGGGCTCCGTGCCCTCGCGCCTGGGCTTTCGCGGCAGCGAAGACCTCGGCGGCGGCCTGAAGGCGATCTTCACCTTGGAAGGCGGCATCAACCTCGACACAGGCACCTCGGGACAGGGCAGCCGCATGTGGGGCCGCCAGGCGATGGTCGGCCTGCAGGGCGACTGGGGCCAGGTGACCCTGGGGCGCCTGTACATGATGCGTTACTTCGCGATGTTCGACGGCGACTTCTTCGGCGCCGGCTCGCAGGGCACGGGCACGATCGACGCGGGCATTCCGAACGCACGCGCCGACAACGCGATCTCGTACCGCTACAACCCCGGCGGCGCGGGCTTCAGCGGCGGCGTGAACTACAGCTTCGGCCGCGACACCGTCTCCGCCAACAATCCGGCCGCAGCCGGCTGCGCCGGCGAATCGACGATCGCCAAGCAGTGCTCCGAGTACTCGGCGATGCTGCGCTACGAGGGCAGCGGCTGGGCCGTCGCCGCCTCCTACGACAAGATGTACGGCGGCATCTCCACCACCTACGGCGGCCTGACGAATCCGGACCTGACCGACAGCCGCGCCGTCATCAACGGCTACGTGAAGTTCGGCAAGGACAGCAAGCTCGGCTGGGGCTGGCTGGCCCGCAACAACGAAGGCAGCGCGACGACGCCGAAGAGCAACCTGGTCTGGATCTCCGGCGAGACGCACTTGAGCGAGCCCGTGGTGCTGACCGGCATGCTGGCGCAGATCAAGTACAAGGACTCGGCCAACAAGGCCTCGGTGCTGGCGCTGCGTGCGAACTACTGGTTCTCCAAGCGCACGACGGTCTACGTCTCCGAGCAGTACGTCGCCAACAAGGGCACCCTGGCCGTGGCGGCCAGCACCAACTCGTCGGGCACCGGCCCGCTGCCGGGCGATTCGCAGAACGCGCTGCAGATCGGCATCGGTCATTCGTTCTGAAGAAGTTCTGAAGACCGTCGAACTTACTCGTTACCTTGACGCCGCGCTCCCGTCCTGGGAGCGCGGCGCGCCTTCGCTTAAAGTCCCGCGGATGAGCAAGGTTCACCGCGAAGCCGTTCCCGCGCCCGCCCCGGTGCCGCAGGTGCGGCTCTACGTCGAGAAACCCGAGGAGAAGCAGGAGGCCTGGTTCGTCAACGTCGGCCACGTCACCGAGGGCGGCCGGCGCCGCACCGAGCCGCATGCGCACCCGGCCTACGGGCAGGTGATCTTCGTGCGGCAGGGCTGCGGCGTGATGAACCTGGAGGGCAGCGCCGTGCCCTTCGAGGCGCCGTGCGCGCTGCTGCTGCCCAATGAATGCGTGCACGGGCTGGACTACGAGATCGACGTCGATCGCTGGGTCGTCACGATCGAGGAGACCTTCCTGCACCAGATCAACGCGAAGCTGCCCGAGTTCATCCAGCTCTGGACCGAACCACGCGTGATCTCGCTGGGCTACGACGACGAGGCGCCAAACCACTTCTACAACCTCGTGCGCCGGCTGGAGCAGGAGGTGCGCTCCAAGGCGGTGGGCCACATCGTCGGCACCGAGTCGCTGCTGACCTCGATCCTGCTGCGCCTGGTGCGCAGCACGCGGCTCGACCAGATCGACAAGGAAGGCGCGACGCGCAACGCGATCAAGCTGGCCGACCGTTTCCGCGAGCTGGTGCACCAGCACTACCGCGAGAACCTGAAGCTGCAGGACTACGCGTCGAAGATGGCCGTGTCTCCCGCGCAGCTGCGCACGGCCTGCGTGGCCGCCACGGGCCTGTCGCCCAACAAGCTGATCCATGCGCGGCTGATCACCGAAGCCAAGCGCAACCTGATCTTCGGCGACATGTCGATCGAGCAGATCGCCTACGGCCTGGGCTTCATCGACACGGCCTACTTCACCCGCTTCTTCCGCAAGGAAGTGGGGCAGTCGCCGAGCCAGTTCCGCAGCGCCGCGCGCGAGCAGTCCAGCCACGCCTGAGAGCTTTCCCGAGGGCACCCGAAAAGTGCCAATGAATCTGCGATTTGTGCAGAGGCATCGAGAGGCCTGTCTCCTATTCTTCGAGCACATAACGAAGAGCCTGCGCGGGATGCGCGGCCGATGGAGACGAGACCGATGACACCCGACACCGCAACGCCGCGCGTCTAGCCTGCGCCCCGATTTCCCAAGCCCACCGCGCTTCAACTGCGTGGCCGTCCACCGGCCGTGCGGGCGGAGCGCTGTCCATCAACTCGATCGAAAACAGCAACCGAAGGAAGAGACAAGATGAAGCCCACGAAGATCTGCCTGGCCGCCCTGGCCGCTCTGATGGCCCTCGGCCTGGCCGCCACCAGCCATGCCGCCGACGATGCAGCGCCCGCGCCGCACGCCCCGCCAGCGAACTGGAACGACACCTCGATCGGCGGCCGCTATTCGAGCGATTTCTACTTCCCCGGCAGCGCCGAGAAGGTGGCGCAGAAGATCGTCTTCCTGAACAGCGTCGGTGGCTTCAAGTACGGCAGCTACATGTTCAACGTGGACTTCCTGAAGTCCGACATGAACAACCCCGAGGCCAATGGCAGCAGCGGCGCGCAGGAGGTCTACAGCGTCGGCCACGTCGAGTGGAGCTTCGGCAAGATGTTGGGCCATCCGGTCGCCTTCGGCCCGGTGCGCGACGTGGGCTTCACCACCGGCTACGAGCTGAGCAGCAAGAACGACGCCTTCCTGTCGCGCGCCCGCATGCTGACCCTGGGCCCGACCCTGGAGTTCGCCGTGCCGCGCGGCTTCTGGAACCTGACCCTGGGCATGCGCACCGAGAACAACCACAACGGCATCACCCATGCCGACGTCCACTACGACAGCGCCTGGCACGTCGAGAGCGCCTGGATGACGCCGTTCAACGTGGGCCCGGTGCCGATGACCTTCAAGGGCTTCGCTGCGATCACCGGTCCGAAGGGCAAGGATGGTTTCCATGTGGACACGAAGACCGAGGTGCTGACGCGCATGTCGGTGCTGTTCGACGTCGGCTCGGCCTGGGGCAGCCCGCGCACGGTCTACATCGGCCCCGGCTACGAGTACTGGCACAACATGTTCGGCACGCCCTCCAGCGAAGCGGCCGGCACCAAGCGCTCGGCCGCCGTGCTCGTGGGCGAAGTGCATTTCTGATCGAAGAAAAGTGCCAGTGAATCTGGCATTCGTGCAGGGAGCGCCGCGGGGCACTCCTCTATCCTCGATGCAGGAAGTCAAATAAGAAGAATTGAGCCTGGAGACATTGGATGACGACGTTGTGGAAACCTGCCGCCGCGCTCGCGCTCGCAGCGGGCACGCTGATGGGCTGCGCGGTGCACCGCGAGGCGGCTGAGCCGGCGCGGCTGCTGGCCTATGTCGGCAGCGATGGCGCTCAGTTGCGCGTGCTGTCGCTGGAAGCGGACGGTCGTCTCGCCGCGCCGCGCGTGGTGGCCGAGGTGCCGAAGTCGCGCTGGCTGATCGCCAATCCCGCGAAGGCGGTGCTCTACGTCGCGATCGACGGCGGTGCGCAGGAGGGCAGCGTGGCCGCCTTCTCGATGGACCGCGGCAGCGGCGCGCTGCAGGCGCTGAACGCGGTTCCGGCCGGCGGCAGCGGCACGACCTTTCTGTCGCAGGATGCCGCGTCCGCGACCTTGCTGGCGGCGAACTTCGGCAGCGGCACGGCCTCGTCCATTGCTGTGAAGCCGGATGGCAGCCTAGACGCCAAGGCATCGACGGTCCAGGACGCCGGCTCCGGCCCGCACCGTCGCCAGGCGGGCCCGCATGCGCATGCCGTGACCTTGGACCCCAGCGGCCGTTTCGCGCTGGTCTCCGACATGGGCGCCGATCGCGTCTTCGTCTACGGCTTCGATCGTGCGCGGCACCAGTTGGTCAACGATGATGCCGCGGTGGCCCGTGCCTTCGCCGCGCCGCCGGGCAGCGGCCCGCGCCGCGCGATGTTCGGCGCCTCCGGCCGTGTCGTTTACGTGCTGAACGAACTCAGCGCCGAGCTGATGATCCTGGCCTGGGATGGAGAGACCGGCCGCCTGACCCCGGTGCACACGCAAGCCGTTTCGAGCGAGGGATTCACCGGCGCGAAGAGCGCGGCCGAGATCGCGCAAAGCCGCGACGGCCGCTTCATCTACGTCGCCGACCGGGGCGAGGGCAGGCTGATCGTCTACCGCGCCGACCCCGCCTCGGGCCAACTGACGTTCGAACAACGCATCCCCAGCGGCGGCGACGGCCCCTGGGCCTTCGACATCGACCCCAGCGGCCACTGGCTGCTGGTGGCGAACTACCGCAGCAACCAGCTGAACCTTTTCGCGATCGACCCGGCGACGGGCCGGCTGAGCGACACCGGGCAATCGGTGGCGTCGCCGGGGCCCGTCAGCGTGGCCTTCGTGCGCGCCAGCAGAAGACAACAGGACCAATGACGACCATGGACCGCAGACGTTTCATCACCATTGCCGCCGCAGGCGGCGCCGCGCTCGCCACCACGCTGAAGCCGCTCGCCGCGCTGGCCGCCGAGCCGGTGGCCAAAGCCAAGGGCCCGCTGCTGCTCAACCGCATCGGCCCCTCGGCCTCGCAGATCTTCATCGCCAACGCAGACGGCACGAACGAGCGCAAGCTGATCGACAGCGGCACGTTGGACTTCAACGCCTCCTTCTCGGCCGACGGCCAGTGGATCGTGTTCACGTCCGAGCGCGATGGCCTCGGCAACGCGAACATCTACCGCGCCCGCGCGGACGGCACGCAGGCCGAGCGCCTGGTCGATTCGCCGAATGTGGACGACGCCGGCGTGCTCTCGCCGGACGGCAGCAAGCTTGCCTTCGTCAGCACGCGCGACGGCCTGAAGACCAACATCTGGCTCAAGGATCTGAAGACCGGTGCGCTGAAGAACCTCACCGGTGTCGCCGGCGTGCAGGGCGACCCGATGCTGCCCGACGGCTTCTTCCGCCCCTCGTGGTCGCCGGACGGCCAGTGGATCGCCTTCTCGTCCGACCGCAACACCGAGTGGAAGGGCCACCACAACGGCGCCGGCTGGGAGCATACGCAGGAGTTGTCGGTCTACGTGATCCGCGCCGACGGCAGCGGCTTCCGCCAGGTCGCCACGCGCAAGGACTACTGCCTGGGCTCGCCGAAGTGGTCGCTCGATGGCAAGCGCATCGTCTTCTACGAGACCAAGTCCGAGTACACCTACTGGGTGCTGCGGCCGGACCTGCTGCCGCAGATCGATTCGCAGATCGTCTCGGTGGATGTGGCCACCGGCGAGCGCATCGAGCACACCAGCGGCCCCGGCTTCAAGATCAGCCCGCAGTTCGTCGGCGCCGAGGAGATCGCCTACCGCCGCAAGGGCGGGGCGGGCGAGGGGCTCTATTCGACGGCGCCGGGCAAGGCGCCGGTGAAGATCCCCGGCCTGCGCACGCCGAGCTGGTCGCCCGACGGCAAGCAGGTGATCTACGAGAAGTTCACCTGGCGCGGCTGGAAGCAGAACCAGCCGCTGTTCAGCTGGGATGCCGATCGCGAGTACCGCTACAGCGACGTCTGGCCCGCCTTCTCGAAGGATGGCTGGATGGTGCTGACCGCCAAGGGCGACGACTCCTCGGTGGACATCATGCGGGCCGATGGCAGCGAGCGGAAGCGCGTGTTCAACGTCAGCAAGGACGGCGGCCTGGACATGGGCCTCGTGAAGCGCGGCCTTGCCGGCGCCTTCTTCCCGGTCTGGTCGCCGGACGGCGAGTGGATCGTCTTCGGCCTGGGCAGCTGGTTCACCGAGCGCGGCAAGGGCGGCGCGAAGCTGATGCGCGTGAAGCGCGATGGCACAGGCGCCGAGGCGCTGACGGACGACTCGGTCTTCAACGCCGGCTTCCCCAGCTATTCGGCTGATGGCAGGCAGATCGTGTTCCGCTCCTGGTTCGGCGAGGGCCACGACTACGACAAGATGGGCCTGCGCATCCTCGACCTGGAGACGCGCAAGATCCGCGACCTCACGCACGGCTACGACAACCTGCCGATCTGGTCGCCGGACGGCAGCCGCATCATGTTCACCCGCGGCGAGAAGATCCCGAACAGCATCTGGTCGAACTTCGACATCTGGACCATCAAGCCCGACGGCACAGACCTGCAGCGCCTCACCACGCACCCGGCCAGCGACGGCCACGCGGTGTGGACGCCGGACGGCAAGCAGATCCTGTTCAACAGCGCGCGCAACGGCTACCGCGACGAGGCGCCGCACTACGACATGACCTTCCAGCCCTACGGCCAGCTGTGGGTGATGAACGCCGACGGCAGCGGCCAGCGGCAGATCACCGACAGCCTCTGGGAAGACTCGACGCCGCAGTACGTGCCGCGCTGAGCGGGGGTGCGCGCGAGAATGCGCGCTTCCCGTTGAACGGGCGCGCATCGGCCGCGCCCGACTGATCGATGCAGCTCCGCAATGTCGACTTGAATCTGCTGAAGGCCTTCGACGCGCTGATGGACGAGCGCAGCGTGACGAAGGCGGCGGCGCGGCTCGCGCTGACCCAGCCGGCCGTCAGCGGCACCCTGAACCGCCTGCGCGACCTGATCGGCGATCCGCTGTTTGTGCGCAGCCAGCGCGGTGTCGTGCCCACCGCCCGAGCGCTGGAACTGGTCGCGCCGGTGAAGCAGATCCTGGCCTCGATCGAGGCGGTGCTCCGGCCGGTCGATTTCGAGCCCGGCGAGGCGGCGTTCACCGTCAGCGTGGCGGCCACCGATTACGCGCTGCGTGCCGTCGTGATGCCCTTCATCACCGCGCTGCGCCCGCTGGCGCCGGGCATCAAGGTGGCCGTGGTGCAGGCCGGCACCGGAGCCATCCACCAGCGCATGGAGCGCGGCCAGCTCGACATGGCACTGCTGACGCCGGAGATGACGCCGCCCGACCTGCACAGCCAGGCCCTGTTTGACGAGCGCTACGTCTGCGTGCTGCGCGAGGACCATCCGGTCGCCGGCAAGCGCAAGCTCTCGCTGGACCGCTTCTGCGAGCTGGACCACGGCATCGTCTCGCTCGACGGCGGCGGCTTCTCGGGCGCGACCGACGAGGCCCTGAAGCGCCTGGGCCGCGAGCGGCGGGTCGTCGTCTCCGTGCCCAGCTTCGTGATGCTGCTGGACCTGGTGCGCAGCAGCGATCTCGTCGCGCTGGTGCCCAAGCGCCTGCTGAAGGAGCCGACCGGCCTGCGCGTGCTCGAACCGCCGCTGGACGTGCCCGGCTTCACCAAGCTGCTGGCCTGGCACGCCCGCACGCACGAGGACGTGGGCCAGCGCTGGGTGCGGGAGCTGCTGGTCCGCGTTTGCGCCGCCAAGCGCTGACCTTACTGGGCTGACGCGGCGCCCGGGCCGCCGTAGCGTTGCAGCCAGTGGGCGTAGGGCGCGGGCAAGGTCCAGTCCGGTCGTTCCACTTTCAGCGCGTGGGCGAGTTCGCGCGGATAGTGCGGGTTCGCGAGGTGGGCGCGGCCGATCATCACCAGATCCAGCTGGCCGGACGCGATCACGTGCTCCGCCGTGTACGCGCCGTCCATGCACCAGCCCGACGCGACTGGCAGGCCGGCCTCGCGCTTGACCCGTGCGGCCACGGGCGCCAGGAAGGCCGGCTCGCGCCAGGGCACCTGCCCGTCCGGGATCACGAAGTTCACGCTGACGTTCACCAGATCGAGCCCGGCCCGGCGCATGCGGTCGACCTGGGCGATCGATTCGGTCAGTGTCTCCTCGTCGCGGCCGTCGTACTCGATCACGCCGAAGCGCGCCGTCAGCGGTAGGCGCTCCGGCCACACGGCGCGCACCGCCTCCACGGTCTCGACGAGGAAGCGGCCGCGGTTCTCGGCGCTGCCGCCATAGGCATCGGTGCGCTGGTTGCTGTGCGCCGAGAAGAAGCTCTGCGCCAGGTAGCCGTGGGCGAAGTGCAGTTCCAGCCACTGGAAGCCCGCATCGCGCGCGCGCCGGGCCGCGGCGACGAAGTCGGCCTGCACTCGCTCGATGTCGGCCAATGTCATCTCCCGCGGCACGCGCGGCAGCCCGCCGCCGAAGGCCAGCGGGGAGGGCGCGATCGGCTGCCAGCTGCGCGGGTCGGTTTCCGGGATGTGGTCGTCGCCTTCCCAGGGGCGATTGGCGCTGGCCTTGCGGCCTGCATGCCCGATCTGGATGCCCGGCACCGCACCCGCGGCGCGGATGGCGGCTGCGATGCGCGCCATGCCCTCGGTCTGCGTGTCGCTCCACAGGCCCGTGCAGCTCGGCGTGATGCGCCCCTCGGGCGAGACGCCCGTGGCCTCGACGATCACCAGCGCGGCGCCGCCCCGCGCGATCGATGCGTAGTGGACCGAGTGCCATTCGGTCGTGTGTCCGTCGAGCGCGCTGTACTGGCACATCGGCGGCACCGCGATGCGGTTGCGCAGTTGCACGTCCTTCAGTTGAAACGGCGTGAAGAGGGCGCTCATGCGGCAACGCCTTCCTTGGCCTTGTGAGCGGCTTCGACCAAGCCGTCCAGCCAATCCTGGTGGCCATTGATCATCGGATTCGGTCGGGCCTTGGCGAGCTGCGCCGCCGGTTTCCCCTTCTGTGTCTCCTGGGTGAGGATACGCAGCCGGCCACCGGAAAGCTCCTCGATAAGCCAGGCGTGGTGCACGTCCAGGCGGTCCTCATCCGTCGTGCCCGCCCAGCCATGCCAGGCGACCCGGGCCGGCTGGCCCGGCACCGGAGCCACATGCTCGACCACCTGCGCCTCGACGGGGAAGCCGAAGGTCGAGAAATGGAAGCGCAGCCCTGCCTCGAG
This sequence comes from Roseateles agri, assembly GCF_034043675.1. NCBI lineage: Bacteria > Pseudomonadati > Pseudomonadota > Betaproteobacteria > Burkholderiales > Sphaerotilaceae > Roseateles > Roseateles agri. Next base: position 46,540 of record NZ_JAXCLA010000014.1, read on the forward strand.
TTCGGGGCCCTTGCCGTCGTAGAAGCGCACATCCGCCGAGTTCTCGTAGTAGCCGGGCCAGCGGGTGGCGATGTTCAGATACGGCCAGACCTCGGCCACCGTGAGACCGGCGACGATCACCTCGTTGGAACAGAAGTTGTCGGTAATGCCGGGGATATAGCCTTCAGGCCAGATGATTTCGTTCATGCCGCCATGTTGGCGTCTGCGATGAAATAATTGAAATCATCATTTCGGATTGCCGGTATCGGTAAAAGTGATTCCGGATTGGTGGACAGGGCTTTCGCATCGACTTGGCTGGGCCTCGGGCTGCGGGCGGAGGCGTCCACTCCATGTCCCCCGCCCGCTGCGCGGGCTCCTCCTTTATTTCCGTGGCCGCCCCCGCCCACATCCCGAGTCAAACGGCCATCGGTGTTCCTCGGCGAAGCAGGGTGGTGGGGTGCCCCAAAGCGCAGGTAAAGGAGGAGCCCGCGAAGCGGGCGGGGGACACGGAGCTTTGGGGTACCCCGCCGCCCTGCGCTCGTCAAATCAGAAGAGATCTCCGACGCCGCACAACCAGTCCGATCAAGCCACCGGCCATCAGCAGCAGCGACGCCGGCTCTGGCACCGCCGTGACGGACACGCCGTCCAGGTAGAAGTAGCCGGGGTCGTTGTTGAACGTGAAGACCAGGTTGGAGGCTGCAGCGGTGGCCGTCGTCGTGAAGCTCAGCGTCTGCACGGCGGAGGCGGCGGGGCTCGTCACGTCGTACACGGTCTGGCCGCCCAGGCTCACCGAGAAGCTGCTGGGCGTGCTGCCGTCGGACTGGAAGGAGAAGCTCACCGTGTAGGCCTGGCCCGCCGTGGTGCTGAGGACCTGGCTCAACGTGTCGGTCGTGCCGAAGGTGCCGAGGAAGGCTTCGCAACTGCCTTCCGGTGCGCTGCCGGCGCCGCCGCAATACACGCCGCTGAACGGGTTGGTGAGGATGGAGCCGGACCAGCCGGTCAGGCTGCCGGCCTCGAAGCCGCCGTTGGCGACGAGGTTCTGGGCGGAGGCCGGCATGGCGGCGACCAGGCCTGCGGCGGCGATCAGGCCAGCCATCAGGGTATTCTTGGGAAAGTCGATACGCATGGAGTTACCTTTTCTGTTGTGAGGGGCCGTCTGAGAGGTGCTCATCAGTTGCAGGAGATCTGGCCGCCGTTGACGGTGCAGGCCGCCTGCTTGAACAGCGGCGTGTACAGGTAGTTGCCCAGGCTGCTGGTGCTGACGTCCGACGCGGTGGTCGGCGTGTAGGGCACGAAATTGGAGGCGTCATTGGTGCTGCCGCTGCCGGCGTAGCGGGCCACCGTCGGGTACGGATATACCGGGCGCGAGACCCCGGTCGACGTGTTGTTGGCCACTAGTTCATTCGGCGCCGTGCCGGATTCCACCCAGGCCATCAGCGGCGTCAGCAGGTCGAAGGTGTTGGGGCCGAGGCCGCCGCCGCAGTGGCCCATGCCGGGGAACAGGTAGAAGCGGGCGAAGGTGTCCGGCGTCTTCGTCAGCTTGCTCATCGTCTCCCAGTACTGCAGGGTGCCCTGGGGCGAGATGTGCTGGTCGGCCCAGCCGTGCCACAGGATCAGCTTGCCGCCGGCGCCGGCGAAGGGCCGCAGGTCCGGGTTGGTGGCCGAGTACATGGTTCCCGAGGCCACGGTGGACATGAAGCCCGTGGTGCTGAAGTCCAGGTCATTCAGCGTGCGCGGCGTCTGCGTAGATGCATCCTTGTACGGGTTGTTCAGGAAGGTCTTGTAGAGCCAGCTGGTGACGAAGCTCTCGCCCTGAGCGCTGCCGCCCTGGGCCGCCGGCATGTACAGCGTCCAGTCCAGTTCCGAACCCCATTGACTGGAGCCCTCGGGCTCCAGGCGCTGGCCGTCGGTGGTGGAGCGGGCGCCGTCGTGGATCCGCGCAACCGCGTCGGCCTGGGCCTGGCTCAGGCATCCGGCTTCATTGTTGTTGTTCGTGCAGACCAGGGTGTTGGTGTTGAACTTGCAATTGCGCGGGTCGTCGATGATGCCGTCGGTCACACCGTCGATGGCATCGCAGGCCGCGACGACCTTGGAGTGCACGTAGGCCAGGTTGCCTTGCAGCAGCAGGTAGGTGTTGCGCGCCGGGATCGGCAGGACGCCCGGCGTCGTCTGGTTGGTCAGCACGCGGTTGCCGTGGTGGTACGTGTTCTGCACGTCCATGTTGTTGGCGGGCGCGCCGGCGGCGATGCCGTTGAAGTCGTTCGGATAGCGCTGCGCGGACATCAGCGCCTCGCGGCCGCCGTCCGAGCAACCGTCGAAGTACGAGTAGGCGGCGCTCTTGCCGTAGAAGTTCGTGATGACGGCCTTGGCCACCTGCGCCGTCACGTGCACGCCGCGGTACGCGAAGTCGATGCCGGCCCAGGGGTTGTTGACGATCCAGGTGGACGCGCCGGTGTGACCCATATTGGTCGTGGCCGTCACGAGTTCGCCGTTGTTCACCTGCACGCAGCCGGTCGATTGCGTCGGCGCGCCGAGGCTGTCGCTGCCGCATTCGCCGCCGCAGCCGTTCTGCACGTAGCGCTGCGTCCAGTTGCTCATCGGCAGCTTCATCACGATCGAGTTGACGCCGGGGCCGACGACGCCGCGCACGGAGCAGTAGGCCGACGGGTTGCTCGACGAGGCGGGCACCAGGGAGACGGCCGTGAAGCTGACCTGGCCGTTGTCATCCGCCACGCCGTTGAGGTTCATGCCCTGGAACGCTTCCAGCGTGCAGGCCATCGCGGCCGGCACGGCCGCCAGGCCGGCGGCGCGCTTGGTGATGGCGGCGGCGGAAGCAGGTAGCCATACGCCCTGCAGCAGCAGGGCCAGGCAGGCGGCCTGGGTGACGTGTTTCTTGAGAGTCTTCAACTCGTGTCTCCTTCTGTCGTTCTTGATGGCCCGTCGGGCAGCCGGCGCGTCGGGGTCGGTCGGGCCGCGTTGCGGCTCGTGGTGCAGACTCGTGCTATTCGCTGTTGCGATCGAACGGGTCCTGGCTGCCTGAAATCAGTATTCGTCTGGCGACCGGGGCGAGCGCTGAGTTCGCCTTGCTTGGGCGTGAGCGTTTCTTATCGATAACGCCTGGTTATCGCGCCCCCGATCGCGCACTCTCCCGGCCGCTGCGCCCGCCGCCTAGACTCGATCAAACGATCAGGGAGGGTCTGACCGCAGTGCGTTCGATGCTGCAGGCCCTGGAGACAAGAACACGTGAGCGATCGAGACCTCCAGACCGAATCGCTGGACATCAACCTGCGGCACCTGCGCGCGCTGACCGCCGTCGCGGCCTCCGGCAGCATCGCCGCGGCGGCCGAGGGCCTGTGCCGCGTCTCGTCCGCGGTGACGCGTTCGATCGCCGAGCTGGAGGCGGCGCTCGGGCGTCCGCTGTTCGAGCGCCGCGCACGCGGCACCGTGCTGAACGCCTATGGCGAGCTGGTGCTGCGGCGCGCGCACCGCATCGAAGCCGAGTTCGAGACGGCGCGCGCCAGGCTGATGGCCCGTGGCGGCGTCAAGATCACCTGCGATGCCCACTCGCTGTTCGCGTCCATCCTCAACGGCCGTCGATTGGCCGTGGTGGCCAGCGTGGCCGAGAAGCGCAACATGCCGGCCGTCGCGCGCGAGTTCGGCATCACGCAGCCGGCCGTCAGCGCCGCGCTGAAGGACCTGGAGACGCGGCTTGGCGCCGTGCTGTTCGAGCGCTCGGCCCGCGGCCTGGCGCCGACGCCGGCGGGCGAGATCGTCGTCTTCCACTTCCGCCGCGTGCTGGCCGAGCTGCGCAATATCGGCCCGGACATCGCGGCCAGCGAAGGTGTGCTGACCGGCAGCGTCCACGTCGGCGCGCTGCCGCTGGGCCGCACCCGCATCCTGCCGCTGGCGATCGCACAACTGCTGGACAAGCATCCGGGCCTGCACGTGGCGACCAACGAGGGCCACTACGACGCCCTGTCGGCCTCGCTGCGCAACGGCGACCTGGACTTCATCCTCGGCGCGCTGCGCTCCTGCGCCTTGACGAAGGAGCTGACCCTGGAGCCGCTGTTCGAGGACCAGATCTCGCTGATCGTTCGCGCGGGCCATCCGCTGGCGCGCGCGGGTACCGGGCTGCAGCAGTTGCTGAAGGCGCGCTGGGTGCTGTCGCGCCGCGGCGCACCGTCGCGCGAGCTGTTCGAGCAGTTCTTCGCGGCCTGCCAGTTGCCCGCGCCGGCGCCGGCCGTGGAGACCGGCGACCTCGCCGTGCTGCGCGCGCTGCTGATGGAGAGCGACATGGTCACGGCCATCTCGCCGCAGCAGCTCTGCTACGAGATCCTCGACGGCAGCCTGGTCGAGCTGGGCTTTCCGCTGGACATGACGAAGCGGCAGATCGGCATCACGCAGCGCGACGGCAGCTACTGCTCGCCGGGTGCGCGTGCGCTGATGGACGAGATCCGCAGCGTCGTCGCCGGCGCCGGCAACTTCCGGGGTACTGCATAAAAAAGTTTGACCCCAGCGCATCGCGAACTCAGCCCGCGCGGCGACCCGCGAAGCCACACTGAACCTCGTTCAGCAAGCCACAGGACAGAGACGAGCAAGCGACGTCGGGGACGACGTCCGCGACGGCTCGTCGGACGAACACCCAACAAAGACAGATGGAGACGACCACCATGAAGAATCGCAGACACGCACTCTCGCTGATCGCCGCCGCGGCGCTCATCGGCGCGGGCCCCGGCATGGCCTGGGCGCAGGGCGACACCGTGAAGATCGGCGTGATCCTGCCGATGACTGGGCCGTCCGCCTCGACCGGCAAGCAGGTCGAGGCCGCGATCAAGCTGTGGGTCGCGCAGAACGGCGACAAGGCCGGCGGCAAGAAGATCGAGGTGATCATCAAGGACGACGCGGGCGTGGCTGACACCACCCGCCGCCTCGCGCAGGAACTGGTCGTCAATGACAAGGTCGTCGCGCTCGCCGGCTTCGGTCTGACGCCGCTGGCCCTGGCCACCGCGCCGATCGCCACGCAGAGCAAGACGCCGATGGTGATCATGGCCGCGGCGACCTCGGCGATCACGGACGCATCGCCGTTTGCCATCCGCAGTGGCTTCACCGTGCCGCAGATCACTGTGGGCATCGCGCAGTGGGCGGCGCAGAACAAGATCAAGAAAGTCGTGACCCTGGTGTCCGACTACGGCCCCGGCAACGACGCCGAGAAGTACTTCAACGAGCGCTACACGCAGGGCGGCGGTCAGGTCGTGGAGAAGCTGCGCACGCCGCTGCGCGGCGCCGACTTCGCGCCGGTGCTGCAGAAGGTGCGCGACATCGCGCCCGATGCGCTGTTCGTGTTCCTGCCGTCGGGGCAGGGCGCCACCTTCGTGAAGCAGTACGTCGAGCGCGGTCTCGACAAGGCGGGCATCAAGCTGATCACCACCGGCGACGTGACCGACGACGACCAGCTCAACGACATGGGCGACGCGGCGCTGGGCGTGATCAATTCGCACCATTACTCGGCGGCGCACGACAGCGCGGTCAACAAGAAGTTCGTCGCCGCCTTCGAGGCCGCGAACAAGTTCCGTCCGAACTTCCACGCGGTGGGCGGCTACGACGGCATGCACATGCTCTACCAGGCCCTCGAAGCGACGCACGGAGCCGGCGGCGAGGCGCTGCTCGCGGCGCTGAAGACGCAGGGCTTCGAGAGCCCGCGCGGCCCGATCCAGGTCGACCCGCAGACGCGCGAGATGGTGCAGAACATCTACATCCGCAAGGTCGAGAAGTTGAACGGCCAGCTCTACAACGTCGAGTTCGACGTGCAGAAAGCGGTCAAGGATCCGGGCAAGGCCAAGTAAGCAGGCCCACGAGAAAACAAGAAAGCAAGAGGATCCAGATACCGTGCTGACCCTTCTCTTCGACGGCATTGCCTACGGAATGCTGCTGTTCGTGCTGTCGCTGGGGCTGGCGGTGACGATGGGCTTGATGAACTTCATCAACCTGGCGCACGGCGCCTTCGCGATGGCCGGCGGCTACGTGATGGTGCTGCTGATGCAGAAGGCCGGCTGGCCCTTCCTCGCCTGCCTGCCCGCCGCCTTCCTTGTCGCCGCACTCGCCGGTGCGGTCCTGGAGCCCCTGCTGTACCGCCGCATGTACGGCCGCCCGCACCTGGACCAGGTCCTCTTCTCCATCGGCCTCACCTTCATGGCCGTGGCCGCCGTCGACTTCTTCATCGGCTCCTCCCAGCAGAACATCACCCTGCCGGAGGGGCTGCGCCAGCGCTTCGAGATTGGCACCGGCGCACTCACTCTCGGCATGGGCGCCTACCGCCTCTTCATCATCGCCTGCTGCGTCGTGCTCGCCCTGGCCCTGCAAGCCGTGCTCACCCGCACCCGCTTCGGCTCCCGCCTGCGCGCCGCCGTCGACGACCCCCGCGTCGCCGCGGGCCTCGGCATCCCCGTCAACCGCGTCTTCCTCCTCACCTTCGCCGTCGGCTCCGGCCTGGCCGGGCTGGGCGGCGCGCTCGGTGCCGACATCTTCGGCCTCGACCCGAACTTCCCCCTCAAGTACATGGTGTTCTTCCTCATCGTCTGCGCCGTCGGCGGCACCAGCTCCATCACCGGCCCCCTCGTCGCCGCCCTGGTGCTCGGCATCGCCGACGTCTTCGGCAAGTACTACGTCCCCAAGCTCGGCAGCTTCATCGTCTACCTGCTGATGATCGTCATCCTGCTGTGGCGCCCCCAAGGCCTCTTCACCCGCGGGGCCAGCCGATGAACTCCCCGACGACCACCCCCACCGTCGCGCAACGCCTGCTCGCCCCCAGCCGCTGGCGCGCCTGGGAGATCGCCGCCTGGCTCCTCATCTGGGCCGCCCCCATCGCCTTGCCCCAGCACGCCGCCCTGATCAACGAGATCGCCATCCTGGCCCTGTTCGCCCTCTCGCTGGATGTCATCCTCGGCTACGCCGGCATCGTCTCGCTGGGCCATGCCGCCTTCTTTGGTCTCGGGGCCTACGGCGCTGCCCTGTTCGCCAAGCACGTCATGCCCGACCCGCTGGTGGGCCTGGCCGTCGGCACGCTGCTGGGCGGCCTGCTGGGCGCGCTCACCAGCCCCATGATCGTGCGCGGCACCGACCTCACCCGGCTGATGGTCACCATGGGTGTCGCCCTCGTGCTGCTGGAACTGGCCAACAAGTTCGACGACCTCACCGGCG
>NZ_JAXCLA010000015.1:0-6219 GCF_034043675.1 Roseateles agri
TGGCTTCATGATCCTGCTCCTGTTGAAGAGCGAGGCGGATTGCCTCGCCGATCAACGGTGGCAGGAATGGCGGATCGAGTTCGGACCAATGCCGCCGGAGCAGCTACCGCGAGAGCGGTTTAGTCCAATGCCCTTTCAACGACAGTCACCTGGACGAGTTCCCTTTCCGCATAGCTGACATTGCCAGCAGTCATAGCGTCGTCCTCGCCAGGCCACTCCTCAGTGGCATGGATCGGCTGATCAGATATGCGTGGTGCACAACAAGCTCAGTAGCACCGACCCTCAAATCTTGTTTGCCATACGCACTGCCTCCGGTTGTTGCTGCCCCCAGCCTAGGATCGCCCCGACGCGGTGCATCCGGGCAAACCAAGTTGGGCGGGTCGCAGCTTCAATTCAAGCGGAAAGCGGCAGGGGCATCGCGGAGATCGGCGAGATCCAGTTCCAGCAGGGCCCCGCTGCTCATCAACTGCACGCCGATCGTGAAGGCTCCGACGGCCGCCAGGTTGACTTCGATGACGCCGCCGCTGTCGAAGGTGAACGGCCGGATGATCGGTTCGGGGAACGTCGGGTGTAGATAGAGCCTGACTTCGGTTCCTGCCAGCGTGCTGCGACCCATCGCATTGCGGGCACAGATCATCAAGGCGACCAGGAAGACGCCGGGGCGCCCACGCACTTCCCGGATTGTGGCCGCGACTTCAGCATGTTCGGTTGACGGCAAGCCGCCAAATTGGCCCTTCCACGGATCGTTCTGAATGGGACCTGGCTGGATGAAAGGCCGTGCACCGCGCGCTTCGTCGCCCTCTGCAAGTTTTTCGGTCATCAGGGACGACGCGGCTGCAGCGGCGGCCGCTGCAGCCGCCTTGGGATCGCCAGTCCGTTTGGAGAACTCCTGCGTCAGGTTCTTCGCGCGCGCTTCGGCAAGCTCGGCTGCATCCTTGGCGTCGAGGCGAGATTCCTGCCGCATGTCGCGCCTGGCCTTGGCCAGTTCCGCCGGGAGGTAGCGTCTTGTCCAAAGATAGGAGGCGGCGAATCCGAGGAAAGCGTATCCCCCGAGAAGCAGGCCTCCAACGACTTCAGCGGCGCTCGCCGCTCGCGCGACTTCAGCCTGCGCATCCTTCAAAGCCTCAGCCGCCGCTGCGCGACGCTTGTCATAGGCTTCACCGGACTCGCTTGGCGCGATCTTCACCGCATCGAGCGTGGCCTGCGCTTTGGCCGCACGTATGGACGCTGCGGCCAGGTCGGCGGAGGAAGTGCCCTCCATCGCCATGCCAATTGAGACGGCCGCGCGATCGAACCGCACCGTCCAGCTCTCGAAGTTCGCGAGGGACAGGGCGATGATGGCCCCAGTCAGCCAGGTCGCGATTCGTTCGAGCGAGCTGCTGTCGCGGTACCAGTCTTCGGAAGCGGGAGGAGATGCCGCGGTGGCGTCCGACTTCGGCTGTGGACTCACGACGACCGGCGTGCTCTCGGGTAGTCCGAAGATCAAGCCGACCAGCCCGCCGCAGCCGAGGCCTGCGATTGCGGTCATCCCGCCGATGAAGAGGTACCGCCAACTGGCCTGGCTCACGGACTGGACGGTCAGGAGGAGGAAGCCGACGACTATCAAGGCCGAGATGACCAGGAAGGCGAAGCCGGTTTTTGTCTTGATCTTGAAAAGCTCCGGCATGGGCTCCCTCCAATCAATGCAGATAGCCTGAGTCAAGCATGATCCGGTGGCAGCGGTTTTCCCCTGAGAACGATGCGCCGACGAAGATCACCTGGCATGTCGAGAACGCCTCGCGTTCCAGCAGATCAGCGAATGGCTTGGTCACCAGACCCTCGATTTCCGAGATGGCCCGACCTCGAAAGTAAGCGGGGAAGTCGACGACGACGATCCCGGGGTATCTGAATTCATCTTGCGCGCTCAGGGAAAGCAGCCCGTAGTGATACGCCATCAGGAAGAGCAGGCCGTCTGACCCGCCCAGCGCGCGGTCCCACTGGACGTCGCCGACGCACAACTGCAGTTCGTTCCGGCGGGAGATACGGATGCTGACGTCGCGGTGCCTCCACAGCTGGGGGTTCAGCTGATTCACGAGGCGCAGGTACTCGTTCATGGCCTCGCAGAGGAAGTCGGTCCGCTTCTTTAGCATATCCGACAAGTCCGCCAGCCGGATGCGCTCCGACAGTTCCCAGATTTCCTGTTGGGTCTGCTTGAGGTGAACTTCCGAAGTGGACGACCAGCTTTGGAGGACCTCGGCGGACCGCAGCCTCTCATGGCCCTCGCCGGCGCGGCGCGCGTCAGCCACCAACTGTTCCAGGCGTGCGCGGTCCGGAATTTGCGCAGGCGCAGTGCTTTCCGGCCCGAGTTGGATCGCCGCTTCCAGTGCCGAAAGCTCCTCTTGAAGCTTGGACACGATCCTCTTTGGGTTCAGGGCGTTGAGCGCCTTGGCGTCCGGCAGTTCCGCCGTGCTGCCCCCGGCCATGAGCCACAGGGCCATGCGACCCGCGTAGATCTCGACGGCGTGGCGGTCAGCGCGCTCCCGAAGCGACCGGAGTTTCTGCAGGTCTTCGCCGTAGACGTCGGCCGCCAGGTCGAGGAACTGCAGGATGCAGGCGCTCGTCTCGATGGGCGTCTGGCGGTCCGCCAGGTCGCTCCAGAACCGCTGCTGCCGATAGATGTGCCGGTACAGCGTCCGAAAGCTCAATTCGGGCCAGGTCCTCTCCAGCGAGGAGACGCCCTTGGGGTAGCGAACGGGCGGGTAGTCCAGCTTCCCGAGCAGCCAATGCTGGAAGCCCTTGAGGTCATGTGACGTGCCGTCGATCTCGACCTTGGTCTTCATGCCATCGAGGCCGATGAACCGCTCCAGCTGAAATGACTCGCTCCCGAGGCGCACCTCGGCCGCGATGCTTTCGTACTGAGCGAAGTTCTCCCGCGGGAATCGATTGAAGAACGGCTCGGGATCCCCAAACAGGTAGTCGAGCATGCGGACCCACTGCGTCTTCCCTGCGTTCGGCGGCCCCGTGACGAGATTCAAACCATCCCGAAATTCAAGCGCCTCAACCACGCCGGCATGCGTCTTTCGCGAAAGGCGCTCGATCCGGAGGTGTTGCACGGGGCAGGCCCGCCTCAGTGACTTTGCCGTCGCTTTGCTGCGGCGTTGAACTTTGCGACGGACACCTTCAGGTGCCAGAAGATGTCGGGGTGTTCAGCGACGACTGTGCCGAGCTGCTTGTACACGCCCTCCACGATCTCAAAATCGTCGTCGGTCGCGAAAACCTTGAATTGCCGCCTGCCTGAGTGCAGCTTGCTGATCATCCGTTCCCGCCAGAAATAGAGCTCACCGATCAACTTGTTTCGCGAATGCACCGCCTCAAGGCTCTTGTTCTGCAGGTTGCCGTTCCACTCGATATAGCGCTGGTGGAAGCGGCCGCCTTCATTGGTGATCTCCGGCGCAAAACTCGCGCCGGTCGGTGCCGCCTGAGTGGTGGAGAGCTTGTGCAGGGCTTCACGAACCTGGAGACAGATTTCTTCTCCGAAGCCCGTGGTCTCGAGCTTCTGGAGGTCGCGAATCAGGCGCTCCAGGCCGTCGATCAACAGATGATTGATCGCCCAGCCGTTGCTGCCCGACCACTGCTCGCTGAGGTTGCCCATCGCCGTCTCCTGCCAGTTGCGTAGGCTCAGGCTAAGGGACGAAGATGACGGTTGCGTGTACGCGCCGAGCCCGCTGGTATGTCGAAGATGTACGGCAGCCGAGGTTCACCGCAATGACATTTGCCGGCTCCATCCTCGGTATTGAGGATGCCTGCGCTAACGCTGCATGCGAACGTGTCCTCCGCTGTTGATTCTTCGATGAGCGACCAAGCAAGGGAGAGGCACATGACCACCAAGGTCGAACAGCTTGTTCAGGCCACTGCCGAACAGCGGGACCGCGTGCGCAGGCTTGTGGCCAATGGCCAGTGGAAGCGCGCTGAACCCGACACCGAGCGATTCCGCCGCTTTGCGGCAAAGCGAATCCAGATACGGACGAGGAGTGGGGCCGAGTCCATCCAGGGCGACAGCCTGGACTTCCAGCCTGCCAGCTTCCTGCCGGAGGGGGCGACAGTCCGAAGAGCGGTGGCCTATGTCGAAGCGTCATTCGGGACGGTCAGCACGACAGGCTCTGGCTTCATGATCAGCCCAAGGCTGTTCATCACGAACCAGCACGTCATCCCGGATGCGAAAGCCGCGCTTGGCGCCACCATCACGTTCGACCGCGAGCTGGACGAGACGGGCCGCCCCAGGCCGGTCACGTCCTTCACGTTGGATCCCGACACCTTCGCCCTCTTTTCCGACGAAGCCGAACTCGACTATGCGGTGATTGCCGTAGGCAACCGGCTGTCGGGCCCGGGCTCATTGGAAGAATTCGGCTATTGCCCCCTGTCGAACGCTCCTGACAAGCATGTCGTTGGCATGAGCACAAACATCGTCCAGCATCCGCTGGGCCAGCGAAAGCTCATCTCGATCCGCAACAACCTGCTGGTGGTCCGCACGGAAACCACGCTGTTGTACGAGACGGATACCCAGATCGGATCGTCGGGTTCGCCCGTATTCAACGACGACTGGGAGGTGGTCGCCCTGCATCACTACGGCGAACCCTTCCTGCGAAAGGTCGATGACGACGGCAAACCCGTGCCGGCGGCGGTCAACGAAGGCATTCGTATCAGCGCACTGGTAGACGACCTGATCAAACGTCGCGGCGAGGTGCCCGTAACTTCAGTCGCCCTGCTTGCCCAGGCGCTTGAGCTGGGCGTGCAGGCCAACGCGAAGACGATACAGGGGCCGCGGCTCGGTCCACCTCGCCTTTCCCCGCCGCCAGCGCGCGCGTTGCCGCCGGCGACACCGGCTGAAGCCATCCACCTCAACACTCTCAGCGAGGCCACTCCCATGACTGATCCGAAGCCCAGCGCGACCGTTGATTTCATCATTCCCGTGCGCATTTCAGTGTCGCTGGACGGTGCCGTGGCGGCCCAGGCGGCCCCTGCGGGTGCCGCTGCCGCAGCAGCGTCGCGCAACGGGGTGACGCTTGCACCCGCGAAGCCCCTGGCGAGCTCGGCCGAAGCCGTCAAGGTGGACAGTGATTACGGCAACCGCAAGGGCTTCATCACCACGTTCGTGCCAGGCGTCGAGATTGGACTGCCTGCGCTGATCGGCGACCTGTCCAACCAGGTTGCGCCGCTGCGAGCGACCGAGCCCCAGGCCGTCGAGGGTGAGCTGAAGTATGAACACTTCAGCGTCAAGCTGCATCGCACGAAGCGCATCGCTATCTTCACCGCGACCAACATCGACGGCGAAACCTACCTCGCCGTCGATCGGGATACCGGGGAGGTCAAAGCCTCCGAGGGGGATCGGTGGTTCAAGGATCCCCGCGTCAGCGAAAGCTTCACCCTGAACCAGGACTTCTACTCGGCGTGGTCAACGTACTTCGACCGCGGCCACCTGACACGCCGAACCGACCCCACCTGGGGAACTGAGGAAGAAGCCAAGCGCGCAAACGCCGACACCTTCCATTTCACCAACTGCTCGCCCCAGCATTTCCGCTTCAACCAGAAGGCGAAGTTCTGGCAAGGTGTCGAGCGCTACGTTCTTGAGACCGGTGTATTGGCGCAGGACGTTCGGCGTGCGCTGTGCGTCTTCCAGGGACCCATCTTCGACGACACCATCGACCGCTGGGCCGACGACATCCAGATCCCCTCGTCGTTCTTCAAAGTCGTCGTCTGGATGGGCCAGGACAAATTGAAGGCGGTGGGCCTGGTCGTCGACCAAGGTGCGCTGCTCGACGAAGCGCGTGTGAATCTTGGCGAGCCGACGTCGCCGTCCTCTGTCAACATCAAGCAGTGGCGCGTGCCCATCAAGACCATCGAGAAGCGGACGGGTCTCGACTTCGGTGACCAGATTCGCGCAGCCGACACCATCAAGCAGACGACCCAACCCGTTGTCGGGGCGGAGGCTCTGACGGGCATCCTGATCACATCACTGTCGGACATCGACCTGTAAGCCGCGCCAACGTCTCGGCGGAGACAGGCCGAAGGTGATCAGGCAGCCTGAGAAATCCGTCGTTCGTTAGACGCCGCTCCTGTTTAGGTTTGTCCGACACCTGCCCGTCGCGGCAGACAGCTCGCCGCGGTACACCGACCTGAGGGCAGGTGTTGGGTAAACCTCAAGGGAGGAAACCGCGGCGCACGTGGTGGTGCTTGTCGAAG
>NZ_JAXCLA010000016.1:0-5656 GCF_034043675.1 Roseateles agri
GTAAATAGCCTGACGATGACCTACTTTCACACGGGAATCCGCACTATCATCGGCGCTGATTCGTTTCACTGTCCTGTTCGGGATGGGAAGGAGTGGGACCGAATCGCTATGGTCATCAGGCTTGACTTGTTGATCTCATGAGTGTCAGTGCTCAAGAGATCCAATTCGTAGAGTCTGCAGCTGATATTGAATATCAGGTCTGCGTGAATCAGCTTTGATTTGATTGCGTCTTCGCTGGACTTCAGGAAGAACGACATAACTTGTGCTTACCCACCCTGACGTGCTGTCTGCACAATCAAAGTTATAGGGTCAAGCCTCACGGGCAATTAGTACTGGTTAGCTTAACGCATTACTGCGCTTCCACACCCAGCCTATCAACGTCCTGGTCTCGAACGACCCTTCAGGGGGCTCAAGGCCCCGGCAAGACTCATCTTGAGACGAGTTTCCCGCTTAGATGCTTTCAGCGGTTATCTCTTCCGCACTTAGCTACTCGGCGATGCCACTGGCGTGACAACCGATACACCAGAGGTGCGTCCACTCCGGTCCTCTCGTACTAGGAGCAGGCTCTCTCAATCTTGCAGCGCCCACGGAAGATAGGGACCAAACTGTCTCACGACGTTTTAAACCCAGCTCACGTACCTCTTTAAATGGCGAACAGCCATACCCTTGGGACCGGCTACAGCCCCAGGATGAGATGAGCCGACATCGAGGTGCCAAACACCGCCGTCGATATGAACTCTTGGGCGGTATCAGCCTGTTATCCCCAGAGTACCTTTTATCCGTTGAGCGATGGCCCTTCCATACAGAACCACCGGATCACTTTGTCCTACTTTCGTACCTGCTCGACTTGTCAGTCTCGCAGTCAAGCACGCTTATGCCAATGCACTATCGTCACGATTTCCGACCGTAACTAGCGTACCTTCGAACTCCTCCGTTACACTTTGGGAGGAGACCGCCCCAGTCAAACTGCCCACCATACACTGTCCCCACTCCCGATTCAGGGAGCAAGGTTAGAACCTCAAACACACCAGGGTGGTATTTCAACGTTGGCTCCATAGAAACTAGCGTCCCTACTTCAAAGCCTCCCACCTATCCTACACAGATCTGTTCAAAGTCCAATGTAAAGCTACAGTAAAGGTTCATGGGGTCTTTCCGTCTTTCCGCGGGGAGATTGCATCATCACAAACATTTCAACTTCGCTGAGTCTCTGGAGGAGACAGTGTGGCCATCATTACTCCATTCGTGCAGGTCGGAACTTACCCGACAAGGAATTTCGCTACCTTAGGACCGTTATAGTTACGGCCGCCGTTTACTGGGACTTCAGTCAAGAGCTTGCACCCCATCATTTAATCTTCCAGCACCGGGCAGGAGTCACACCCTATACGTCGACTTTCGTCTTTGCAGAGTGCTGTGTTTTTAATAAACAGTTGCAGCCACCGATTCTCTGCGGCCTCATTGGGCTAACCAAGTAAATGGATCACCTACTAAAGGCACACCTTCTTCCGAAGTTACGGTGTCAATTTGCCGAGTTCCTTCTCCAGAGTTCTCTCAAGCGCCTTAGAATACTCATCTCGCGCACCAGTGTCGGTTTGCGGTACGGTCGTCAATAGCTGAAGCTTAGTGGCTTTTCCTGGAAGCAGGGTATCACTCACTTCGTCTGCAAGCAGACTCGTTATCACGCCTCATCTCAGACCCCCGGATTTGCCTAAGGGCCACGACTACACGCTTGAACCAACATATCCAACAGTTGGCTGAGCTAACCTTCTCCGTCCCCACATCGCACTATTGATCGGTACAGGAATATTGACCTGTTTCCCATCAGCTACGCATCTCTGCCTCGCCTTAGGGGCCGACTCACCCTACGCCGATGAACGTTGCGTAGGAAACCTTGCGCTTTCGGCGAGGGGGCTTTTCACCCCCTTTAACGCTACTCATGTCAGCATTCGCACTTCTGATACCTCCAGCAGCCTTCACAAGCCACCTTCACAGGCTTACAGAACGCTCTCCTACCACTTGCAATAAATTGCAAATCCGCAGCTTCGGTAACTGGCTTAGCCCCGTTACATCTTCCGCGCAGGACGACTCGATCAGTGAGCTATTACGCTTTCTTTAAATGATGGCTGCTTCTAAGCCAACATCCTGACTGTTTTAGCCTTCCCACTTCGTTTCCCACTTAGCCAATTTTGGGGACCTTAGCTGGCGGTCTGGGTTGTTTCCCTCTTGAGTCCGGACGTTAGCACCCGGTGCTCTGTCTCCCAAGCTGTACTCTGCGGTATTCGGAGTTTGCAATGGTTTGGTAAGTCGCCATGACCCCCTAGCCATAACAGTGCTCTACCCCCGCAGGTAATACTTGAGGCACTACCTAAATAGTTTTCGGAGAGAACCAGCTATTTCCAAGTTTGTTTAGCCTTTCACCCCTATCCACAGCTCATCCGCTAGTTTTGCAACACTAGTCGGTTCGGACCTCCAGCACCTGTTACGGTACCTTCATCCTGGCCATGGATAGATCACTTGGTTTCGGGTCTACACCCAGCGACTGATTCGCCCTATTCGGACTCGATTTCTCTACGGCTACCCTATTCGGTTAACCTCGCCACTGAATGTAAGTCGCTGACCCATTATACAAAAGGTACGCAGTCACCCTTGCGGGCTCCTACTTTTTGTATGCATGCGGTTTCAGGATCTATTTCACTCCCCTCCCGGGGTTCTTTTCGCCTTTCCCTCACGGTACTTGTTCACTATCGGTCGATTACGAGTATTTAGCCTTGGAGGATGGTCCCCCCATGTTCAGACAGGGTTTCTCGTGCCCCGCCCTACTTGTCTGACGCTTAGTTCCACAATCAACATTTCTCATACGGGGCTATCACCCGCTATGGCCGGACTTTCCATTCCGTTCTGATATGCCAACTGCTATAACGCCACGGCTACTCCGATTTCGCTCGCCACTACTTTCGGAATCTCGGTTGATGTCTTTTCCTCGAGCTACTGAGATGTTTCAGTTCACCCGGTTCGCCACGTCATGCCTATGTATTCAGCATGCGTTACCCCTCGCGGGGTGGGTTTCCCCATTCGGAAATCTCCGGATCAAAGCTAATTTGCCAGCTCCCCGAAGCTTATCGCAGGCTATCACGTCCTTCTTCGCCTGTAATCGCCAAGGCATCCACCACATGCACTTAGTCACTTGACCCTATAACTTTGACAGCGCTGAACTGTCGATCAAGGACACGATCCAATCAGATTTCTCCGATCCGACCGCTTTTTTGAGTATTCACGCGTTACGCCGTTCTTCATATTCTGAAGTTCGTTTTGACGCAATCAAATGTCATCGACGGCACGGTGCTCAACCCCCTTTACGAAGTTGAACTTTCCGTCGATAACGCTGATTCGACTCTACAAATTGTTAAAGAACAACAGCCGACTTAAAAGTCTTGCTGGCAAATCAGAACATCCAATCTCTCGATTTAGACGCTTTGATTTGCCAACGCTCTGAGTAAATTGGTGGAGGATGACGGGATCGAACCGACGACCCCCTGCTTGCAAAGCAGGTGCTCTCCCAGCTGAGCTAATCCCCCGGGAACCTTGAGTTCCGTGGTGGGTCTGGCTGGATTCGAACCAGCGACCCCCGCCTTATCAAGACGGTGCTCTAACCGACTGAGCTACAGACCCACGCGTTTTTCCGCGCAGCCCGTCCATCAGCCTCTTGAGGCCATCGCCAGGCTCACGCTTTTACTCACTGTTGTGTTCACAGCCGATAAGTGTGGGCGCTTGAATTTGAGTCATTTGGATCTCGCTGGCTTCCCGCTACTTGAGCGAGAGAGTTGCTCGATCTACTCTAGAAAGGAGGTGATCCAGCCGCACCTTCCGATACGGCTACCTTGTTACGACTTCACCCCAGTCACGAACCCTGCCGTGGTAATCGCCCCCCTTGCGGTTAGGCTAACTACTTCTGGCAGAACCCGCTCCCATGGTGTGACGGGCGGTGTGTACAAGACCCGGGAACGTATTCACCGCGGCAAGCTGATCCGCGATTACTAGCGATTCCGACTTCACGCAGTCGAGTTGCAGACTACGATCCGGACTACGACCGGTTTTCTGGGATTGGCTCCCCCTCGCGGGTTGGCAGCCCTCTGTACCGGCCATTGTATGACGTGTGTAGCCCTACCCATAAGGGCCATGATGACCTGACGTCATCCCCACCTTCCTCCGGTTTGTCACCGGCAGTCTCATTAGAGTGCCCTTTCGTAGCAACTAATGACAAGGGTTGCGCTCGTTGCGGGACTTAACCCAACATCTCACGACACGAGCTGACGACGGCCATGCAGCACCTGTGTTCTGGCTCTCTTTCGAGCACTCCTAAATCTCTTCAGGATTCCAGACATGTCAAGGGTAGGTAAGGTTTTTCGCGTTGCATCGAATTAAACCACATCATCCACCGCTTGTGCGGGTCCCCGTCAATTCCTTTGAGTTTCAACCTTGCGGCCGTACTCCCCAGGCGGTCAACTTCACGCGTTAGCTACGTTACTGAGAAGAAACCCTCCCAACAACCAGTTGACATCGTTTAGGGCGTGGACTACCAGGGTATCTAATCCTGTTTGCTCCCCACGCTTTCGTGCATGAGCGTCAGTACAGGTCCAGGGGATTGCCTTCGCCATCGGTGTTCCTCCGCATATCTACGCATTTCACTGCTACACGCGGAATTCCATCCCCCTCTACCGTACTCTAGTCATGCAGTCACAAAGGCAGTTCCCAGGTTGAGCCCGGGGATTTCACCTCTGTCTTGCATCACCGCCTGCGCACGCTTTACGCCCAGTAATTCCGATTAACGCTTGCACCCTACGTATTACCGCGGCTGCTGGCACGTAGTTAGCCGGTGCTTATTCTTCAGGTACCGTCATGAGGCGTCTTTATTAGAAACACCCTTTTCTTCCCTGACAAAAGCGGTTTACAACCCGAAGGCCTTCTTCCCGCACGCGGCATGGCTGGATCAGGCTTGCGCCCATTGTCCAAAATTCCCCACTGCTGCCTCCCGTAGGAGTCTGGGCCGTGTCTCAGTCCCAGTGTGGCTGGTCGTCCTCTCAGACCAGCTACAGATCGTCGCCTTGGTGGGCCTTTACCCCACCAACTAGCTAATCTGATATCGGCCGCTCCAATCGCGCGAGGCCTTACGGTCCCCCGCTTTCACCCTCAGGTCGTATGCGGTATTAGCTGCTCTTTCGAGCAGTTATCCCCCACGACTGGGCACGTTCCGATACATTACTCACCCGTTCGCCACTCGTCAGCTTAACCTGTTACCGTTCGACTTGCATGTGTAAGGCATGCCGCCAGCGTTCAATCTGAGCCAGGATCAAACTCTACAGTTCGATCTTGATTTACTCAACGGAATCGACTTGAACTATCTACATAGTAAAAGTCTATTTTCCGTGAGCGTTTAAAGTCCAAGAGACTTGATACTTGTCACCAAGCATCAAAACTCGCCTTCAAACGCCCACGCTTATCGGCTGTTAATTTTTAAAGATCATCAAGAACATCAAACCCTTAACAACAATCAAGGATCTAAACTCTTTCTTGTCGCGCCGATCAGTGATCAGCACAGAAGCGAGATTATGACCTGTTTTTTAAAACACCGTCAAGCATTTCTTCAAAATTCTTTCGAACA
>NZ_JAXCLA010000017.1:0-2549 GCF_034043675.1 Roseateles agri
GGACTAAACCGCTCTCGCGGTAGCTGCTCCGGCGGCATTGGTCCGAACTCGATCCGCCATTCCTGCCACCGTTGATCGGCGAGGCAATCCGCCTCGCTCTTCAACAGGAGCAGGATCATGAAGCCATCGTCCGCCAAGGTGTCGCCGCTTCGCCAACGCATGATCGACGACATGCGCTTGCGCAAGCTCGAACTGAAGACGCGCACCACCTACATCCGCGCCGTTCGCAAGCTGGCGGCGTTCCTCAAGCGCTCGCCCGACACGGCCACTGAGGAAGATCTCCGCCGCTTCCAGCTGTATCTGGTCGACCAGGGCACCTCGGCCATCACGATCAACGCCACCATCGTCGGACTGAGGTTCTTCTTCGACGTCACGCTGGGCCGCAGCGAGTTGATGGCCAAGATGCACCCTGTGCGGGTGCCGCAGAAGCTGCCGGTGGTGCTGAGCCGCGACGAGGTCGCTCGCCTGATCGCCTCCGCACCGAACCTCAGGAGCCAGACGGCGCTGTCCATCGCCTACGGCACGGGACTGCGCGTCAGCGAGGTGATCGGTCTGAAGGTCACCGATATCGACAGCCAGCGCATGGTGCTGCGGGTCGAGCAAGGCAAGGGCAACAAGGATCGGTACGCCATGCTCTCGCCCGTGCTGCTGGAGCGCCTGCGTGCCTGGTGGCGGGTCGCCAACGCGCAGGGGAAGATGCTGCCCGGTGGCTGGCTGTTCCCCGGCATGAACCCGATGGACCCGCTGACGGCGAGGCAACTCAACCGGGCCATCAAGGCTGCCGCGGAGACCGCCAAGATCGACAAGCAGGTCTCCATGCACACGCTGAGGCATTCGTTCGCCACGCACCTGCTGGAGCAGAAGGTCGATATCCGCGTGATCCAGGTCATGCTCGGCCACAAGAAGCTGGAGACGACGACGGTCTACACGCATGTCGCCACCGAGATCCTGCGCGAGGTGGTCAGCCCACTGGAGAAGGTGCAGCCGGCATAGCCGGTCATGGCGCACGCCGGCCTGGAGGTCGCCGACGTCTTCCGCGCTCACGGACCCGCCTGGCGAGCCGCGCAACGCGGCCACCTGAGCGTGGGCCAGCTCAAGGTCATGTCGGCCATCGAACAGTGCCGCAGCGCGGCACTGGGCGGGCATGTCTTGCGCTGCGAGGGCTGCGGCACGGACCAGGTCAGCTACAACTCCTGTCGCAACCGGCATTGCCCGAAGTGCCAGAGCAACGCCGCCCAGCGCTGGCTTCATGCTCGGCAGGCGGATCTGTTGCCGGTCGAGTATTTCCACGTGGTCTTCACGCTGCCCGCGTCGATCGCCGATCTCGCGTACCAGAACAAGGCCGCCGTTTACGGCCTGCTGTTCGACGCAGCCGCCGAGACCTTGCTGACCATCGCTGCCGATGCCAAGCACCTGGGCGCACGCATCGGTGTCACCCTGGTGCTGCACACCTGGGGCTCCGCGCTCACCCACCATCCTCACGTGCATGGCATCGTGCCGGGCGGTGGTCTCGCCGCGGATGGCAGTTGGAGTCCAAGCAGGCCGGGCTTCTTCCTGCCGGTGCGCGTCCTGTCGCGCCTGTTCCGGCGGCGCTTCCTCGAAGGGCTGCAGGACCTGCACCGCAGCGGACGTCTGCAGTTCTTCGGCGAGCTTGCCGCTGTGCAGGACGCTCAGTGCTTCCGCGACTGGCTCGCTCCGACGCGTCGGCAAGAGTGGGTGGTCTATGCCAAGCGGCCGTTTGCGGGGCCGCAGGCAGTGCTGGCCTACCTGTCGCGATACACCCACCGCGTGGCGATCTCCAACAGCCGCCTCGTCGCCATGGACGAACACGGCATCACTTTCCGCTGGAAGGACTATCGGGCCAAGGGGCGAACGCGTCACAAGACCATGACGCTGCAGCCGCAGGAGTTCATGCGGCGATTCCTCCTTCACGTGCTCCCGGGCGGCTTCCACCGCATCCGGCACTACGGGCTGCTGGCCAATGGCAATCGGCGCGAGTGCCTGGCGCTGGCCCGCGATGCGCTGCATGCCAAGGTCGAGGTAAGCCCTGGTGAGCAAGCGACGCCACGGACTATCTTCACTTGTTGGCACTGCGGCAGGCCATTAATCGTGCTCGAGGTCGTGGCGCGCGAGCGCGCGTTCATCCGGGCACCGCCACCGAGGGCACGTGGACCATGAACGTGCCCGCACGAACCCGCCGACCACAACCGCCAGCCGAGTTGCAGCGCAAGCCTCGGCGACGTCGCTTTGCGCCCTCGGCTGCGACGGCGCGATCTGCGGACCAGACGGATCGTCCTATGCCGAGTCGCCGCGTCCGCAGCCTGGCTCTGGCGCCCCTACCGCGGCAACCCGGCTCAGATCCGTCGCCGCTCACGAACACTTGCCAGCGCGCCGCCCTCGTCGAATCGCCATAGTCCCTACAGCTTCGACAAGCACCACCACGTGCGCCGCGGTTTCCTCCCTTGAGGTTTACCCAACACCTGCCCTCAGGTCGGTGTACCGCGGCGAGCTGTCTGCCGCGACGGGCAGGTGTCGGACAAACCTAAACA
>NZ_JAXCLA010000018.1:0-2345 GCF_034043675.1 Roseateles agri
GGCGGAAGGGCGTGGCCTCGATGTCCAGCTTGCCGGCCTCGACCTTGGAGAAGTCCAGGATGTCGTTGATGATCCCCAAGAGCGCCGTGCCGGCGTTGTGGACCTTGGCGACGTAGTCGCGCTGGCGCGGGTTCAGCTCCGTCCTCAGCGCCAGCATCGACAAACCGATGATCGCGTTCATCGGTGTGCGGATCTCGTGGCTCATGTTCGCCAGGAACATCGACTTCGCTTGCACCGACTCCTCGGCCGCCTGCTTGGCGTCGGCCAGGGCGAGCGCGATGGCCCTCTCCTGGGTCACGTCTTCCATGAACCAGACGCTGCCCTGGGTGGTGTCGGTGTCGATGTAGCGGGCCGTGATGCGGCACCAGAAATGCTCGCCGTCCTTGCGCACGAACTGCTGGTCGTGATGGCTGTCGCGCGGCATGCCGATGCGGGCGATCAATTCGTCGCGCAGGGGCCCGGAGTCGACCTCGCTGCCGTACCAGATGCGCATGTCCTGCGCCTGCAGCTCGCCGGCACCGTAGCCGAACATCGCCTCCAGCTCGCGGTTGCAGCGCCGGATCACGCCGTCATGCACGAAGGCGATGCCCACGCCGGCCGTCTCGAACATGGCGACCTGCTCCCGCTGAGCGACGCCGAGGGCGTTCTCGGCGGCCTTGAGCGCCTCCAGGTCCACCGTGATGCCCACCAGGCCGCCCGGGCTGCCGTCGGGCCGGCGGAAGCCGCTGACCGAATGGAGCACCTGGTGCATCTTCCCGTCGGCGTATTTCAGCCGGGTCTCGCGGCGCTCGTGCGACGAGTTGGCGATCACCCGCTCATGCTGGGCCTGCAGCATGGCGCGCTCGGCTTCCGTCAGGTAGCTGTGCTCGTCGACGCGCTTGCCGACCAGCTCCTCGCGCCGGATGCCGAAGGCTTCCTCGAACGCATGGTTGCAGCCCAGCAAGCGCGAATCCGGGCCCAGGTAGAACACCGCGTTGGGCATGCGGTCGATCATGGTCTGCAGGAACACGGCCATCTCGCCAACCTCGCGGCGTGCCTTCTTCGCCGCGGTGATGTCGCTGACGGTGAACTGCACCAGCGTGCGGCCGCGGTAGCGGAAGGGCGTGCCGTGCACCTCGGCCATCCACTCGACGCCGTTGGGCCGGCGGTGCAGCCATTCAAAGGTCGGCATCTCCTCGCCGCGGCTCTGCAGCCGCTTGCGCCCCGCCGCCAGCATCTGCGCTGACGAGGCTCCGTTTTCCTGGAACGGCGCCGAGACCGACAGCACGTTGTGCCCCAGCAAGTCCTCGCGCCGCGCCACGCCGTAGAGCTTGCGCGCGGCCTCGTTGCAGTCGGTGTAGGCATCGGCCAACGGGTCGTAGATCGACATCGCGATGTGCGAGTCCTGCAGCATGCGGCTGTAGGTCTCGTTGTCCTGCCGGGCCTCCTGCGCGCGGCGCAGGTCGCTCTCGTCGTCGATGGTCCAGACGACGACCTGGTCCAGGCCGCTCATCTGCACCTTGCGCCCGCGTGCGTAGACCTGCAAGGCGCTGCCGTCGCGATGGCGCGCGCGCCAGGTGACGCTGCTGGTGTCTCCGTGCTCGAACGAACGGGCGCTCTCCTTGCCGAAGCGTTCGTACTCGGCGTCGTCCTCGAATAAGCTCTCGACCTCGTGGCCCGCCAGGCTGCCGGCGTCCTCGAAGCCCAGCATATGGGCGAAGGTCTCGTTGGCACGCAGCACCTTGCCATCGCCAAAAATGACGGCGCCGGCCATCAGCTTGTGGAGCAGCGGGTCTTGCGCAGCCGGTTTGATCCAGGCGGTGAACCATGTAGTGCCGGCAAGCACCGTCGCGACGCACTGGACCTGTGCGATGACAACGGAGCCGTCCTGGTGGCGCAGACGCATCTCCAGAGACGCCATGGGGCCGACCGAGTGCTCCAGCGCGTCCAACAGGCTCAGCACGCCGGCCTCACCGTCCGCATACAGCGCCGCGTCGAACAAAGACGGGCTGCGGTCGAGGGTGTAGCCCAGCAGGCTCGACCACGCCTCGTTGACGCTCTCGATGCGGCCGCTCCGCGCGCAGACGATCTGGGCGGGCGATTCCGGCTCCGGCTCGGATCGTGTCGACAGCTGCTGGACCATCGGATCGTGCTCTTGGAGCATGGGGGAGGAATCGGGTAGCGATTAGTGGCTGTTTATAAACGAATTCCGTACCAATCGCGTGTGTCTTAGGCGGTGGCCTCGATGACGACGCCATTCTCGGCAGCGGCGTCCCTGGCGGTCTCCAGCGCGGCATCGAAGTCGAAGGAGCGCACATCCTGCTCGATGCTGGCAAAGGCCGTCGCCCCGAAGACCTGCGTCAGCG
>NZ_JAXCLA010000019.1:0-2186 GCF_034043675.1 Roseateles agri
CCAGGGCGGCGACGAGGGGGCCGGTGATGGAGCTGGTGCCGCCGACGGCGCAGACGATGAGGAAGAACACCATGTACTTGAGGGGGAAGTTCGGGTCGAGGCCGAAGATGTCGGCACCGAGCGCGCCACCGAGGCCCGCCAGGCCGGAGCCGACGGCGAAGGTGAGGAGGAAGACGCGGTTGACGGGGATGCCCAGGCCGGCGGCGACGCGGGGGTCGTCGACGGCCGCGCGCAGGCGGGAGCCGAAGCGGGTCTTGGTGAGCACGGCCTGCAGGGCCAGGGCGAGCACAACGCAGCAGGCGATGATGAAGAGGCGGTAGGCGCCCATGCCGAGGGTCAGGGCGCCGGAGCCGCTGCCGATTCCAATCTCGAAGCGCTGACGCAGCCCCTCCGGCAGGGTGATGTTCTGCTGGGAGGAGCCGATGAAGAAGTCCACGGCGGCCACGGCCATGAAGGTGAGGCCGATGGAGAAGAGCACCTGGTCGAGGTGCGGGCGGCCGTACATGCGGCGGTACAGCAGGGGTTCCAGGACCGCACCGGCGAGTGCGGCGACGAGGAAGGCGGCGGGCAGGCAGGCGAGGAAGGGCCAGCCGGCCTTTTGCATCAGCAGCACCATCACGTAGCCGCCGGCCATCGCGAAGGCCCCGTGCGCCAGGTTGATGAAGTTCATCAAGCCCATCGTCACCGCCAGCCCCAGCGACAGCACGAACAGCAGCATGCCGTAGGCAATGCCGTCGAAGAGAAGGGTCAGCATGTGGCTTACTTGCGGTTCTTCGCGGGGTCCTTCACTGCTTTCTGGACGTCGAATTCGACGTTGTAGAGCTGGCCGTTCACGCGCTCCACCTTGCGGGTGTAGATGTCCTGCACGATCTCACGCGTCTGCGCGTCGATCAGCACAGGGCCACGCGGGCTCTCGAAGATCTGGCCCTTCATCGCATTCATCAGCGCCTCGCCGCCCTGGCCCTTGGAACCGTTCAGGCCTGTGTAGATCAGGCGCATGCCGTCGTAGCCGGCCACGGCCATGAAGTTCGGGCGGAACTTGTTGGCAGCCTCGAAGGCGGCAACGAACTTCTTGTTCGCGGGGCTGTCGTGCGAGGCGGAATAGTGGTGCGAGGTGACGATGCCCAGGGCGACATCGCCCATGTCGTTGAGTTGGTCGTCGTCAGTGACGTCACCGGTGGCGATCAGCTTGATGCCGGCTTTGTCGAGGCCGCGTTCGGCGAACTGCTTCATGAAGGTCGCGCCCTGGCCCGAGGGCAGGAACACGAACAGCGCATCGGGTGACAGGTCGCGCACCTTCTGCAGCACTGGCGCGAAGTCCGCGCCGCGCAAGGGCGTGCGCAGTTTCTCGAGCACCGAGCCGCCGTCCAGCGTGAAACGCTCGGCGAAGTACTTCTCGGCATCGTTACCGGGACCGTAGTCGGTGACGAGGCTGACGACTTTCTTGATCTTGTTCTTGGCGGCCCAGTCGGCGAGTCCCAACGTGACTTGCGGCAGCGTGAAGCTGGTGCGAGTGATGAAGGGCGAGGCCTCGGTGATCGACGAGGTGGCCGCGGCCATCACAACCATCGGCGTCTTGCTCTGCGTGGCGATCGGCGCGGTGGCCAGAGCCAGCGGCGTCAGGCCAAAGCCGGCGAGCGCCACGACCTTGTCGTTGACGACCAGCTCCTGCGCAAGGCGGCGCGTCGTGTCGGCCACGCCGGCATCGTCCTTGACGATGACCTCGACCCTCTTGCCGCCGGCCTTGTTGCCGTTTTGCGCGATCCACAGCTTGATCGCCGCATCGATCTGCTTGCCGGTCGAGGCCGAGGGGCCCGTCATCGGCAGGATGACGCCGATCTTCACCGTGTCACCTTGCGCGCCCGCGGCACCGGTGATTCCTCCCAGGGCCGCCGCGGCCAGTATCGACATGGTTTGCCGGCGAGTGCTCCTCATAGCGCTGTCTCCGTCATCTTGCTTGTGAAGGTGCCGGGATTGTGGAGGGTCCGCGCTCCATTGCAAATAGGTAATCAGGAGCCCATAAAAGCAAAACCCCCACCTCTTTGGAGAGATGGGGGTATGCGGAGTAAATAGCCTGACGATGACCTACTTTCACACGGGAATCCGCACTATCATCGGCGCTGATTCGTTTCACTGTCCTGTTCGGGATGGGAAGGAGTGGGACCGAATCGCTATGGTCATCAGGC